>DASQYM010000033.1:0-96309 GCA_035639195.1 Steroidobacteraceae bacterium | reverse complement strand
CTTAGCGCTGGGAACGAAGGCAATCCGCGCCTGGCGCGCAGCGCCGCAGGCGCGACTGCTGCGTGGCAAGTCCGCTCCGGGCGCGCGCCCCGCCGTCGAGCGACGTCGCCGCCAGCCGCGCGCGCACATGGATGCGCTGATCGAAGACGCCTGCAAGAGGAGCAAGGTCCACCACAATTCGCATTCCACCGAGCCGAGCGAAGCCGGTTCGTTCCAAATTCTTCGCGACGTCTATTTTCCTAAAGTGACTTCTAACTACTTTTAGATGATCTAACTGCCGGGCTGTAATACGGCAGTTGGGTCATCTAACACGCCAGGCATTGGGGAGCCCTCCGTTCCGGCTCTCGGGCGTCGTAACGACGGCAGCCGCTAGGTGCGCGCGCCGCTTCCCGGGCGGGCTGTTCCATCGGGCGGGGCCGCAGGCGGCTTGTGGATGATGCTGGTCGCCATGCTGACCACGGCGGCGAGATCGGAGAGGTTTCCGGGTACCACGAGCGTCGTGCTCTCCTTCGCCAGCTTGCCGAATTGGCGTACGTACTCCTCGCCGATGCGCAGTTGCATGGCTTCGATGCCGCCGCGTTCGTTCAGGGCGCCGCCGACCCGCCGCAGACCCTCGGCGGTGGCGGTGGCGACGGCGAGGATGGCCGCGGCCTGGCCGTCGGCCTCGTTGATCTGCTGCTGCTTGCTCGCCTCCGAGGCCTTGATGACGCGCTGCTTGTCGCCTTCCGCCTGGTTGATCTTGGCGTCGCGCTCGCCTTCGGAAGTCAGCACCACCGCGCGCTTCTCGCGCTCGGCGCGCATCTGCTTCTCCATCGCCGACAGCACATCCTTCGGCGGCTGGATGTTCTTGATCTCGTAGCGCATCACCTTCACGCCCCAGGTCGCAGACGCCTTGTCGAGCTCGGCCACGACGTTGGCGTTGATGGTGGCGCGCGCCTCGAAGGTGCGATCGAGCTCGATCTTGCCGATCTCGCTGCGCAGCGTGGTCTGGGCGAGCTGCGCGATGGCGAACGCGTAGTTGGTGATGCCATAGGAGGCGAGATGCGGATCGAGCACCTGCATGTAGAGCACCGCATCGACGCCAACCTGCACGTTATCGCGGGTGATGCACACCTGTTCGGGAACATCCAGCGCCTGCTCCTTGAGGCTGTGTCGGTAGGCGACGCGTTCGACGAAGGGGATGAGGATGTGGAAGCCGGCCTGGAGCGTGCGGCTGTACTTGCCCAGGTTCTCGACCACGTAGGCGCTTTGCTGGGGTACCACGGTCGCCGTGCGGAACACCAGGATCACCACGATGATCGCGAGCGCAATGAAAACGTACGAGGTGTACATGGCTCTACTTTTCAGGTCTCACGAGAAGTGTCAGGTTCTGCACCCGCGCGATGCGCGCCCGGCTGCCGGAGGGGATCGGCGTGTCGCTGTCGTTGCGCACCGTCCAGAAGGTGCCGCCGTACTCGGCCTGGCAGCTCTCGCCTGCGCCGAGTGCCACCTGGAGTGTGATCAGGCCGCCCGCGGGGCCGGTGTGAACCTGCGGCAGGGCACGATTGAAGCGTTGGTAGACGCGGCTGCGAAAGGTCACCATGGACACGATCGCGAGCACCCCGAAGAGTGCCCACTGCAACCAGGGCGCGAGCGGCGCGAGCAATGCAGCGAGGCCTACGAGGATCGCGGCACTGCCGACGAACACGAGGTAGAACTGCGCGCTCACGAAGGAGAGCTCTGCGCCGAGAAGTATCGCGCCCGCGATGATCCAGCCCCACCAGCTCATGCGCCCGCCCCTCGTTACATCTCTGCACGAATGCTCGACTGCGGCGCTGCGCAGTATACAGCCCGCCTGCTGAAACACGGCGAACACGTGGCATTTGCGACTCGCTTCGCGGCCCGCGTTTTGCTTCCATCTGCACCGTCGAGGCACACCGATCGTGTCAGAAACCCACCTCCGGGCCGCGGGACTCCTGGCGCTGGCGCGCGAGCGCATGCGTACGCGCCATCTCGCGCTGCGCACCGAGCAGGCGTATCTCCAATGGCTGCAGCGTTATGTCGACTTCCACGGCGGGCGGCATCCCGAAGAGCTCGGCGCCCCCGATCTCGAGCAGTTCCTGACGCATCTCGCGGTGCATCGCAAGGTGAGCTCCGCCACGCAGAACCAGGCGCTGCAGGCTCTCCTCTTTCTCTATCGCCACGTGCTCGAGATTGAGCTGCCGTGGCTCGATGGCATCACCCGCGCTGCGCCGGCGCGCAAGCTGCCCGTGGTACTGAGCCGAACTGAGGTGCGCGCGCTGCTTGCGCAGGTGCAGGGCACTCCATGGCTCATAGCGAGCCTGCTCTATGGCAGCGGGCTGCGCCTGATGGAAGCGATGCGACTGCGGGTGAAGGACCTCGCGCTCGAGCGTGGTGAACTCATCGTGCGCCAGGGCAAGGGCGGCAGGGACCGGGTCACGATGCTGCCGGCCGCCCTCAACAACTCGTTATGCGCGCATCTCGATCGCTTGCGCGCCTGGTACGAGGAGGAGCGACGCCGTGCCCGCCCCGGGGTCTCGCTGCCCTTCGCGCTCGCGCGCAAGTACCCGGAGGCGGGTACGCGCTGGGGCTGGCAGTACCTGTTTCCCGCCTCGGGGCTGTGCCGCGATCCTTACTCCGGGCTCGCTGTGCGACATCATCTGCACGAGAAGATCGTCCAGCGTGCTGTGCAGGGCGCGGTGCGCAAGGCCGAGCTCACTCAGCCGGCTAGTTGCCACACACTGCGGCACTGCTTTGCCACGCACCTGCTGGAGGACGGTTACGACATCCGCACCGTGCAGGAGCTGCTCGGGCACTCCGATCTCAAGACCACCATGATCTACACGCACGTCATGGCGAAGGGCGCGCGCGGGGTGCGCAGCCCGCTCGATCGCCAGGCTCCCTCCGGCACCTCAGCTCAGTAATCGCGCGGCGGTTCAGGGCAGATCCGTGCGCGCGGTCGGCTCGCCGCCGGTGAACCCGTTCTGCCGCCAGGCCTCATAGACCACCAGCGCGACGGCGTTGGAGAGGTTGAGACTGCGATTGCCGGGTCGCATGGGGATCATGAGCTGCCGCTCGGGTGGCACCAGGGCGAGCGCCGCGGCAGTGAGACCGCGGGTCTCGGCGCCGAAGAGCAGCGCGTCGCCGCGCTGAAAGCGTGCCTCGCTGTAGGGCGTCTCGCCGCCTGTCTCGATGCTGAAAAGGCGCGCGCCGCCGAGGGCCCCGAGGCAGGCGTCGATGCTCGCGTGCACGCGCACCGGGGCGAGCTCCTCGTAGTCGAGTCCCGCGCGGCGCACCGCCCGTGCCGTGAGCTCGAAGCCGAGCGGCTTCACCAGATGGAGCGTCGCCCCCGTGTTGGCGGCGAGGCGGATGATGTTGCCCGTGTTTGGCGGTATCTCGGGCTGGATCAGCACAATGTGGAACATGGCCTCACCGCGGTGGAATTGACGCCTGTGCGATAATGCCTCTCGTGGCGAGCTTCGAACCAGATGCATCGGTGCGGCCTGCCGCGGCGGCCGCATCCCCGCTCGCCCTGAATTTCTGCGGGCTGGAATTCGCTTCCCCCATCGTGCTCCTCTCGGGATGCGTCGGCTTCGGCGAGGAGTACACGCGCATCGAGGGGTTCTCGAACCGCGATGCGGGGGCTGTGGTGCTGAAGGGCACGACCGGCGCGGCGCGGCTCGGCAACCCGCCGCACCGCGTCTACGAAACCCCCGCCGGGATGCTGAATGCGATCGGTCTGCAGAACCCGGGCGTCGCTCATGTCGTGAGCGTCATCCTGCCGCAGCTCGATTTCACCGAGACGCGCTTTATCGCCAATGCCTGCGGTTCGACTATCGAGGAGTACGTCGAGGTCACGCGGCGCTTCGATGCCTCCCCGATCGATGCTATCGAGATCAACATCTCCTGCCCCAACGTGAAGGAAGGCGGGGTGGCTTTCGGCAACTATCCGGACATGTCGGCGCAGGTGGTCGCCGCCTGCCGCCGCGTGACCAAGAAACCGCTCATCACCAAACTCTCGCCGAACCAGACCGACATCCGCGAGAACGCGCGCCGCTGCATCGAAGCGGGTACCGATGCACTTGCGGTGATCAACACGGTGATGGGGATGGCGATCGATGTCGAGACGCGTCGGCCGGTGATCGGCAACGTGCAGGGAGGGCTTTCCGGCCCCGCCATCAAGCCGATCGCGCTGCTGAAGGTCCACCAGGTCTACGAAGTCGCACATCCCCACCGCATTCCGATCATCGGCCAGGGCGGCATCACCACTGCGCATGATGCGCTCGAATTCATCGTCGCTGGCGCGACCGCGGTCGGGGTGGGCACTGCGCTCTTCTATGATCCGCTCGTGTGTCGGCGCATCAACGCGGGCATCGCGGCCTATCTCACGGCGCGCGGTTTGAAGAGCATCACCGAGCTCGTCGGCACGTTGCGTGCCGCCAGGGACATCGCCGACTGTGCCCTCTCGGGCTGACGCCAGGAGCTGCCGAAGCCTTCCGCCTTCCCCCGAGGCCCCCAGGAAATCATGCATCTGGCTCGACGATCAGGATCTCGCTGGCCGCCTTGAGCATGACTTTTTTGGGGTGCTAAAGCAGCCGCCGCTGACCGCTGTCGTCCGCCCCCGCGGTGCTCGCCTGCCGCTGGAGCCGCACCGGCGTAGGTGCGACGGCAGCAAACACGACCCCGAGAGTGCGGAAGCGCTCGAGAATGCGCAGATTGATGCTCTGCTGCGCGGCGGCGTACGCCTGGTAGTCGGGCCTGGTGACGAAGAACACCACCTCAAACTGCAGCGTCAGCGGCATGCACCGCAGGAGGTGACAGCGGTCGAAGCGCACGTCCGGGGTCGCCTCGATGATCTCGCGCACCGCTCCAGGGACTGCCGCGAGCGCCGCCACCGGCGTCTCGTAATGCACGTCGAGCACGAACAGCGCACGCCGCTCGAACATGCGGCCGAAGTTGCGCACCCGTGACTTCAGGATGTCGGCGTTGCCGAGGATGATCTGCTCGCCGTTGACGCTGCGCAGCCGTGTGCTCTTCACGCCGATGTGCTCCACCGTACCCTGACAGTCATCGATCGCCAGGAAATCGCCCGGCATGAATGGCTTGTCGAAGGCAATGGACATCGATGCCAGCAGATCCCCGAGCACGGTCTGCACGGCCAGCGCCAGCGCAATGCCGGTGATCCCCAAACCCGCGAGCAGCGGCCGCACCTGGATGCCGAGCGAATCGAGCGCCAGCAGCGCGGCGAACCCCCAGATGAGGATCCCAACCGCGAACAGGATGACCTCCATCGAGCTCTTGAGGACGGCATCCGGGGACATCGAGCGTTGGCGGCGCAGGTCGATGGCGTGGCGCACGGCGGTCATCGCCCAGATCGCGATCTGCATCCACAAGAGCAGCACGAGCACGCTCGTCAGCCAACGCTCGAGCCGCGGCGGGAAGCTGAGGTCGCGGGAACCCAGCCAGACGGCGAGGCCAAAGAGGAACAGCCGGTTGGTGTGTTCGACCAGCGCCGCCGCCAGATCGAGCGCCAGGTAACCACCCTGCCGGTCCTTCAGGTGCAGACGTCGGCGCTGCGCGCTGATGAAGCTGCGGATGAGCGGCAGGGCGGTGAAGGTGACGAAGAAGATCGCGAGTGCGACCGCCCATTCACCGAGCTCGTTGCCCAGAAACACGGAATGCCACAGCCCACTCCAGCCCGACATCGACCCTCCCTTCGAGAGGGAACCTTACCGGGTTAGGAGCGCCGCGACTATTCGTCGGCCTCCGCGGCGCCGTTCATGCCGAGCTCGCGGAGCTTGCGGGTAAGGGTGTTGCGTCCCCAGCCGAGCAGCTTCGCCGCGTCCTGGCGATGTCCCTGGGTGCGACGCAGCGCCGCGCGAATCAGCACCCGCTCGAATTGCGGCTGCGCCGTATCGAGAAGCGGCGAACCGCCGTTGCGCACATGGCGCTCGGCCCAGTCGGCGAGCGCGGCCGCCCAGTCGGCCTCCCTCGGTGCGGCCGCAGCAGCGCCGGTGATCTCGGGCGGAAGATCTGCGAGGTGCACCTCGCTCCCCGGCGCAAGCACCGAGAGCCGCCGGCACAGGTTGACGAGCTCGCGCACGTTGCCGGGCCATTGGTAGGCGGTGAGTCTTGCCTGCGCGTCTGGGGCGAGCACCTTGGGCTCGACGCCGAGCTCGTGTGCGGCAATGAGCATGTAGTGCGTGAGAAGTGCCGGAATGTCCTCGGCGCGCGCGGACAGCGGCGGCAACTCGATGCCGATCACGTTGAGGCGATGGTAGAGATCCTCGCGAAAGAGCCCGCGGGCGACCCGCTCCTGCAGGTTCTGGTTGCTCGCGGCGATGACGCGCACATCGACGTGGATCGGGGTCTGGCCGCCGACGCGATAGAACTCCCCTTCCGCCAGCACGCGCAGCAGCCGCGTCTGGAGTGCCAGCGACATGTCGCCGATCTCATCGAGAAAGAGCGTGCCGCCGTCGGCCTGCTCGAAGCGACCGCGCCGCTGCGCATCCGCCCCGGTGAAAGCTCCGCGCTCGTGTCCGAAGAGCTCGGACTCGAGAAGATCGGCCGGGATGGCAGCGGTGTTGAGCGCGATGAAGGGGCGTCCGCTGCGCGGGCTGTGCTCGTGCAGCGCACGGGCCACGAGTTCCTTGCCGGTGCCGGACTCGCCGGTGATGAGCACCGTGACCGAGGAGCGCGACAGTCGCCCGATGGCGCGAAACACCTGCTGCATCGCCGGCGCCTTGCCGAGGAGCTCCGGCATCTGCGGCGCCACCCCGGTATCGCTGCTACCGCCGAAGGCGCCGCTCGCGGCGCGCCGCACCAGCGCCACCGCCTCATCGATGTCGAAGGGCTTCGGCAGGTACTCGAACGCACCGCCCTCGTATGCCGAGACCGCGCTTCCCAGGTCCGAATGCGCCGTCATGACGATGACCGGTAGCGCGGGACGCGCGTCGCGGATGCGCCGCAGGAGCTCGAGCCCCGAAGCGCCCGGCATGCGGATATCGGTGATGAGGACATCCGGGGCATCGCGCCGCAGCGCATCGAGCGCGCCTTCCGCAGCCTCGAAGGCTCGTGGCGCCATGCCCTCGTTGCGCAGTGCCCGCTCGAGCACCCACCTGATCGAGGCATCGTCATCGACGAGCCATACCCGCAGCGCATTCATGTGTCTTCTCCGAGTGGCAGCAGCAGCGTGAACACCGTGTGCCCGAACTCACTCTCGAACTCGATGATGCCGCCGTTGCGCGTCACCAGCTCCTGCGCCACGGCGAGTCCCAGCCCGGTGCCGTTGGCGCGCCCGGTGACGAGTGGATAGAAAATCGAGCTGCGCAGATGCGCCGGCACTCCCGGCCCCGAGTCCTCGACCTGCACGCTCGCTACCAGGCGATGCATGGCGGAGCCGATGCTGACATTCGAGCGCGCGCGCGTGCGCAACACGATGCGGCCCTTGTCGCCCTGCGCCTGCAGCGCATTGCGCGCGACGTTGAGCAGCGCCTGGATCATCTGGTGCCGGTCGAGGCGCGCGTTGGGGAGGCTCGGGTCATAGTCGCGCTCGATGGCGAGTGTCGGCGGCGCCTCGGCGCGCAGCAGGTGATAAACGTGCTCGCAGATCTCGTGCACGTTGAGGATGGCCTGGCTCGGCGACTGGCTGGGTCGCGCCATGGAGTCGACGAGCGCCGTCAGGCGGTCGGCCTCACCGATGATCACGCGCGTGTATTCCTTGAGCGCTGCGGCGGGCAGCTCGCGCTCGAGCAGCTGCGCCGCGCCGCGCAGTCCGCCGAGCGGATTTTTGATTTCGTGCGCGAGCTGCCGGACCATGAGGCGGCTGCTGTCGAGCCGCGCCAGCAGGTCGTTCTCGCGGGAAATACGCTGGCGCTGCGTGGTGTCGGCGAGCTCGAGCAGCAGGTGGCGCCCGGTCACTCCATCGAGCGGCGTCAGCGTCACATCGAGGGTGCGCGCTTCGCGCGGGGACGCCGCGGGACGCACCGTGAGCTCGCGGTCCGCGATGATCTCGCCGTTCGCGAGCGAGCGGCGCAGGATGGCGGCGAGTCCCTCCGGCTCGTGCAGCAGTTCGCTGAAGGGACGGCCGCGCGCCATCTTCAGACTGAAGGCGAGCAGGTCCTGTGCGGCGACGTTCGCGTACACCGGGCACAGCTGCGCATCGAGCATGACGATTCCGGTGGCGAGCGCATCGAGCAGGTCCGCTGGATCGAAGTGCGCAAGCGCGGAAGGAAGCGCGTATTCAGCGGCCACGGCCGCTCCCGCATCGAAGGGTCGGTTGGCCGGCGCGCTTGGCTGCGGCGTAAGCCCCGCGCGCGAGACTCAGTGCGGCGTGACTCTGTTGTTGTTGGGGTTGAGGACCGAGTTCTGCTGCACGTGGAAGGTAACGGGCGGAGTCTGGCACTGCACGGCGCCGCCTGAGTCCTTCACCTGTGCTTGTGCCGTGTGCGTACCGCGCTCGACCGGTGAGAGCACGAATTGCGCGCCGGTGGGGTTGCCGGCATTCAGCGCCTGCCCATCGACGGTCACGTAGACCCGGTCGCCGCTGTGCAGCTGCGGGTCGGTCTGCACTACGACCGTGAGCGAGTCGATGTTGGCGAAGGTCTGATCGTCCTGCGGCTGTACGATAGCGCAGCCGCGATAGGGAGCCGCTGACGCGGTGGCAGCCTGGCCACCGCCGCCCGCCGGTGAGCTCTCGAGTGCTGCCGGCTTGTAGCTCTGGGCCGCGTTCACGTGGAGCTTCTCCGCATTGGCGTGCGGCTGATCGGAGTAATGCACCACGCCGTTCTCGTCGACCCAGCGGTACACCGTCGCCCCGGCGAGCGCCAGCGAGCAGAGCAGAGACATTAAGGTAAATGCGAGTGCGCGCATCGGGCTCCAGCATAGCGCTGCGCGGGGCGCGCCACAAAAGCGAGTAGCGGCATTCTGTGAACGCCGCCACCCGCACCCCTTCCCCTCGAGGCTGCGCGCAACGCGCACGGCGGCTGCCGTGCGCAAGGCTCGCCCGCAGGGAACTCACGCACCCCATCTCAGCAGCTGTAATACAGCTCCATCTCCACCGGGTGCGTCGACATGCGGAAGCGGGTGATCTCCTGGAGCTTCAGCGCCATGTAGGCGTCGATCACGTCGTTGGTGAAGACGCTCCCGCGGGTGAGGAACTCGCGGTCGTCGTCGAGGTGCTCGAGCGCCATGTCGAGCGAGTGGCACACCGTCTGGATGTGCTTCGCTTCCTCGGGCTCGAGATCGTAGAGATCCTTGTCGGCGGGGTCGCCCGGGTGGATCTTGTTCTGGATGCCGTCCAGTCCCGCGAGCATCATCGCCGCGAAAGCGAAGTACGGATTGGCGCAGGAATCCGGGAAGCGCACCTCGATGCGCCGTGCTTTCGGGCTCGAGACCCACGGGATACGGATCGAGGCGGAGCGGTTACGCGCCGAGTAGGCGAGCAGCGTAGGTGCCTCGAATCCCGGTACGAGTCGCTTGTAGCTGTTGGTGCCGGGGTTGGTGATGGCATTCAGCGCCTTGGCGTGCTTGATGATGCCGCCGATGTAATAGAGCGCCAGATCTGAGAGCCCGCCGTACTTGTCGCCCGCAAAGAGCGCGCGGCCTTCCTTCTGCAGCGACTGGTGTACGTGCATGCCGTTGCCGTTATCGCCCACCAGCGGCTTTGGCATGAAGGTGGCGGTCTTGCCGTAGCCGTGCGCGACGTTGTGCACGGCGTACTTGAGGATCTGTACTTGATCTGCCTTCTGCACGAGGGTGCCCGCGCCGATGCCGATCTCCGACTGCCCGCCGGTGGCGACTTCGTGATGGTGCACCTCGACCTTCAGTCCCATCTCCTCGCACGCGAGGCACATCGCCGAGCGGATGTCCTGGTACGCATCCACGGGTGGCACCGGGAAATAACCGCCCTTGACGGTCGGGCGGTGGCCGCGGTTGCCCTCCTCGTAATCCTTCTCGGAGTTCCACGACCCCTGCACGGAATCGATGCGGTAGAAGGCGCCGTTGATCGCGCTGCTGAAGCGCACGCTGTCGAATATGAAGAATTCGTTCTCCGGCCCGAAGAGCGCGCTGTCGGCGATACCGGTGGACTTGAGGTAGGCCTCGGCGCGCTTGGCAAGCGAGCGCGGATCGCGCTCGTAGCCCTGCATCGTGGTCGGCTCGATCACATCGCAGCGGATGTCGATGGTCGTCTCTTCGAAGAAAGGATCGATGACCGCGGTCGATGCCTCGGGCATCAGGATCATGTCGGACTCGTTGATGCCCTTCCATCCGGCGATGGAGGAGCCATCGAACATCTTGCCGTCGCGGAACAGGTCCTCATCGACCAGGCGCGCCGGGATCGTCACGTGCTGCTCCTTGCCGCGCGTATCGGTGAAGCGCAGGTCCGCGAACTTCACCTGCTTTTCTTTTATGAGTTTCAGAACATCGGTCGGTGTCATATCGCCTCCGGGAAGGGGGGGTAGCTCTCCGCACTTGCGGCCCGCGGCCTCATCAGTCGGTGCTCAGGCGGGTCCTGCGGGAAGTGCCCGGGGGCTTTGCAGGGGCTGTGCCAGCCGAGATACACACACAATCAAGGAGTTAGAGACCTGCCGTGACCTGTGTATGCACCAGGTTGGTGCATATCCCGACCATTATTGCACCAGAGAGGTGCGCTCGTCAGCGACGCTGCAGTCTTGGCGCACTCAGCTTCCACATCGGAGGCCCATGGCAGTGCAATTGTGCGTTTTTGGTGCGTCGGCACCGTGCCGATTGCGAGCGCCGTATACTCGCGCGCTCTTTGGGTCCTGATTCACGCAGCATGAAAATCGGCCACGCGCCGCGCACCTTCCAGCAGCTCATCTTCGCCCTGCAGCACTACTGGTCGCAGCAGGGATGTGTGCTGCTCGAGCCCTACGACATGGAAGTCGGCGCCGGCACCTTCCACACCGCAACTTTCCTGCGCGCGATCGGACCTGAGCCCTGGCGCGCCGCCTATGTGCAGCCCTCGCGGCGGCCCACCGACGGCCGTTACGGAGAGAATCCCTTTCGACTGCAGCACTACTATCAGTACCAGGTGGTGATCAAACCCTCGCCACTGCCGATCCTCGATCTCTACCTGGGAAGTCTCGCCGCGCTCGGCCTGGACCCGCTGGTGCACGATGTGCGCTTCGTCGAGGACAACTGGGAATCGCCGACGCTCGGTGCCTGGGGTCTGGGTTGGGAAGTGTGGCTGAACGGCATGGAGATCACGCAGTTCACATACTTCCAGCAGGTCGGCGGTCTCGACTGCCGGCCGGTGACCGGTGAGATCACCTATGGGCTCGAGCGGTTGGCGATGTATCTGCAGGGCGTCGAAAGCATCTATGACATTCTCTGGAGCGAAGGAATCGACGGTCAGATCACCTACGGAGACGTGTTTCACCAGAACGAGCTCGAGCAGTCGGCCTACAACTTCGAGCAGGCGGATGTGGCAACGCTCCTCACCCATTTCGAGGATTACGAGCGCGCCTGCCAGAGCCTGCTGCAGGCGAAGCTCGCCCTGCCGGCCTATGAGCAGGTGCTGAAGGCTTCACACACTTTCAACCTTCTCGATGCGCGGCGCGCCATCTCGGTCACCGAGCGGCAGCGCTACATCCTCCGGATGCGCGCGCTCGCGAGCGCGGTGGCCCGCGCCTATCTGGCGAGCCGCGAGGCGCTCGGCTTTCCGCTCCTCAAGGCGCAAGCGGCGCACGCGGTTCGCGTCGCGCCCGCGGCGCCCGCCCGCACCGTTGCAACGGCGCATGCCGCGACCCCGCGGGCGCGCCCATGAGTGCGGCGCGCGATTTCCTCATCGAAGTCGGTACCGAGGAGTTGCCGCCGAAGGCACTGAGCACGCTCTCGGAGGCGTTCGTCGCCGCAGTCACTGCCGGGCTCGAGAAATCCGGACTCGCCCACGGCGACATCGCAGGCTTCGCCACCCCTCGGCGCCTTGCGGTCAAGGTGTCGCACCTCGCCGAGCGGCAGCCGGAGCAGCAGGTCCGCCGCCGCGGCCCGCCGCTCTCCGCGGCATTCGATGGTGCCGGGGCACCCACCCGGGCGGCGCTCGCCTTCGCCGCGAGCTGCGGTTCTACCGTCGAGGCGCTCGGGCGCATCGAGGAGGGCAAGGGCAGCTTCCTTTTCTTCTCCGGCACGCGCGCCGGCGAGCGCACCGTGCAGCTGCTTCCGGCGCTCATCCAGAGCGCACTCGACCAACTACCGATTCCGCGACGCATGCACTGGGGTGAGGGCCAGGCGATGTTCGTGCGGCCGGTGCACTGGATCGTGATGCTCTTTGGCCGCGATGTCGTGCCCGCGACGCTTCTTGAGACCGAAACCGGCCGCCATACGCACGGCCATCGCTTCCTGGCGCCGCGGCCGCTGTCCCTCGCGAGCCCCACGGCTTACGAGCGCACCCTGCGCGAGAAGGGTCACGTGCTTGCAGATTTCAGCGCGCGCCGCGAGCGCATCCGCACCGAGGTCACCACCGCCGCGGCGGCCGTCGCAGGCCGCGCGCTCATTCGCGAAGCGCTGCTCGATGAGGTGACCGCGCTCACCGAGTGGCCAGTGGCGCTCGCGGGGCGCTTCGAGGAGCGGTTCCTCGCTCTGCCGCGCGAAGTGCTGATTTGCACGCTCGAGGAGCACCAGCGCTACTTCCCCGTAGAGGACGGTGCGGGCCGCCTGCTGCCGGCTTTCGTCACCGTGAGCAACATCGCGAGCCGCGATCCGCCGCAAGTGAGGGCCGGCAATGAGCGCGTCGTGCGCGCGCGCTTGTCCGACGCCGCCTTCTTCTGGGAGCAGGACCGGCGCGAGCCGCTCGCGGCGCGCCGCACTGCGCTCGAGAGTGTGACCTTCCAGGCAAAGCTCGGCTCACTCGGCGATAAGACGCGCCGCGTGCGGGCGCTCATTCCGCACATCAACGCCGCGGCCGGTGCGCCGGCGGATGAGGCGCTGCGTGCGGCGGATCTCGCCAAATGTGATCTGCTCACCGCGATGGTCGCAGAGTTTCCGGAGCTGCAGGGCATCATGGGCGCCTACTACGCGCAGGCGGATGGCGAGCCGCCGGAAGTGGCGCTCAGCGTGCGCGAGCAATACCTGCCGCGCTCGGCGGGAGACGATCTGCCCGCGAGCGGCACGGGTCTCGCGCTCGCCATCGCGGACAAACTCGACACCATCGCGGGGATCTTCGCGATCGGCGAGAAGCCCTCCGGCACCAAGGATCCCTTTGCGCTGCGCCGCGCGGCGCTCGGTGTGCAGCGGATACTCATCGAGAAAGGACTGGATCTCGATCTGCGCGCCACCATCGAGCGGGCGGTCGCTGGCGTGCGCGCGGACATCGAGCGGCTCAGGAGCACGGCACCAAGTAGCAGCACGAGCGCCAGCTCTCCCGATGCGCGCGCTGCGCCGATCTCTGCTGCTAAGGCGCCGCGCGCGGCGACGGCGCTCGTGGATGAGATCTACGATTTCCTCATGGAGCGGCTGCGAGCCTACTATCTCGAGGGGGCGGGCGCGGCCGCCGGGCCCGGTCGGGCCGCGGTGACCACGGAGATGTTCGATGCGGTGCTCGCAACACGCCCCGCATCGAGCGTGGACTTCGATGCGCGGCTGCGAGCGCTCAGCACCTTCCTCGAGCTCCCGGAGGCCGCAAGCCTCACCGCCGCCAACAAGCGCATCAGCAATATCCTTCGCAAGGCCAACTCCACACCCTCCGGCGAGGTCGATGTGACGCAGCTGCGCGAAGACGCGGAGGTGCGGCTCTATGACGCCATGCGCGGGCTGCGCGATGCGGTCTCAGCCCACACCGCGCGGCGGCTCTACACCGATGCACTCGGACGGCTCGCACTCCTGCGGCCGGCCGTGGACACCTTCTTCGACAAGGTGATGGTGATGGATGAGAACCCGCAGCTACGGGCGAATCGGCTGAGCCTCCTCGCTCAGCTGCAAGGGCTCTTTGCCGGTATCGCGGACCTGTCGCGATTGCCCGGTTGAGCACGGCGAGCGAAACCAACGCCGGCGCCGCAGGCTGGCGCCGGCCGCCGGTGCAGCTGATCGGCTCGCTTTTCTTCACCGGCTTCTGGTTCGCCTGGACTTTTCTCTACGCAATCCCCTTTGTGTTCGTCTGCGCCTTCCTGCCCTTCCGGCGCCGCTTCGCGCTCGCGCGCGCTTACGCCGCGGTGGGGCTGTGGGTGCTGAAGTGGAGCTGCGGGCTCACCTACCGCATCGAAGGCGCACCGCTCCCCGAGGGCTCACACGTCGCTCTGTGGAAGCACTCTTCCTCCTGGGAAACCATGGCGATGATGGTGGTGTTTCCACGCCAGGTGTGGGTGCTGAAGCGCGAGCTCCTGTGGATCCCGGTGGTCGGTATTGCTGTGCGGCAGATGCATGCCATCGCCATCGATCGCGCCGCCGGGCACTCCGCCGTCGCGCAGGTCATCGAGCAGGGCAAGACCTGTCTCGAAGAGGGTGACTGGGTCATGATCTATCCGGAGGGCACCCGCATGCCGCCCGGTGAAACGCGGCGCTATGGAGTGAGCGGCACGCTGCTCGCGATCGAGACCGGCCACCTCATCGTGCCGGTGGCGCACAACGCCGGCTATTACTGGCCGCGGCGCGGACTGCTCAAGAAGCCCGGCGTCGTGCGCGTGGTCATCGGTCCACCTTTCGCGACCGCCGGACGCGAGGTGCGTGAGCTCAACGAGGAAGTTCAGGCGTGGGTTGAAGCCACGGTGCGCCGCCTGGCTCCGCAGTCCGAGGCCCAAGTATAGCTCATATTCGATTCAATCTTGATTGGTACGCCGTATCTCGATTCATATCTGAACCAATCGATCAGATATCGAGGTTAGTGACCGACAGGGCGTTCTTCTCGATGAACTCGCGCCGGGGCTCGACCTGGTCCCCCATCAGCGTCGTGAAGATGTCATCGGCCGCTACGGCGTCCTCGATCTTCACCTGCAGCAGGCGGCGGCTTTGCGGATTGATGGTGGTCTCCCACAGCTGCTCCGGATTCATCTCCCCAAGCCCCTTGTAGCGCTGGATCGTCTGGCCTTTCTTCGCCTGATCGAGCAACCACTTCATCGCTTCCTTGAAGGAGCCGATCTCCTGGCGCTCGTTGCCGCGCGTGGTATAGGCACCCTCCCCGATGAGCCCCGCGAGGGTGCGGGCCAAATCCGCGATGCGCTGGTACTCGGCCGACTCGAAAAACTCGCGCGGCAGATATTTGTAGCTCGGCGTGCCGTGCTCGGTCTTGTGAATGATGATGCGCGCCGCATGCCCGTCGCTCGCCGCGCGCAGTTCGACCCGGTAGGTGCGCGTGCCATCGGCGAGCGCGTTCAGACGCTGATCGAGATCGCGCGCCCAGCCGCGCAGCCATTCCTGCCGGTCGAAGTCCGCCGGGCTGACCTCGGGCATGTACACGAGCTGCTCGAGGAGACGATCGTCGTAGCGGCGCGCCCAGCGCCGGATGATCGCCTGCACCTCCATGTACTTGCGCGCGAGTGCCTCGAGCGCCGAGCCCGAGAGCGCGGGCGCACCGGCATTTACGTGCAGCTGCGCCTCTTCCAGTGCCGCATTGAGCAGCAGCTGATTGAGCTCGTTGTCGTCCTTGACGTAGCTCTCTTGCTTGCCGCGCTTGATCTTGTAGAGCGGTGGCTGCGCGATATAGATGTGGCCGCGCTCGATGAGCTCGGGAATCTGCCGGTAGAAGAAGGTGAGCAGCAGCGTGCGGATGTGGCTCCCGTCCACGTCCGCATCGCACATGATGATGACGCGGTGGTAGCGGAGCTTGTTGATGTCGAACTCTTCCTTGCCGATGCCAGTGCCGAGCGCGGTGATGAGCGTGCCCACCTCGGCCGATGACAGCATTTTGTCGAACCGCGCTTTCTCCACATTCAGAATCTTGCCCTTGAGCGGTAGGATCGCCTGAGTACGCCGGTCGCGCCCCTGCTTGGCCGAGCCCCCGGCCGAGTCGCCCTCGACGATGAAGATCTCCGAAAGCGCCGGGTCCTTCTCCTGACAGTCGGCCAGTTTTCCCGGAAGTCCGGCCACATCGAGCGCGCCCTTGCGCCGGGTCATCTCGCGCGCCTTGCGCGCGGCCTCACGTGCGCGAGCCGCCTCGACCATCTTCGCGACGATGAGGCGCGCCTCCTGCGGGTGCTCGAGCAGAAATTCCTGCAGCTTGGAGCCGACCGCGTTCTCGACGACACCCTTGACCTCGGAGGAGACGAGCTTGTCCTTGGTCTGCGAGGAGAACTTCGGATCCGGCAGCTTCACCGAGAGGATGGCCGTCAGTCCCTCGCGCGCGTCATCGCCCGTCATGGGGACGCGGTCTTTGTTCGAAAGCTCCTTTTCGACGTAGTCGTTCAGCGTGCGGGTAAGAGCGCTACGGAATCCGGCGAGGTGCGTCCCGCCGTCCTTCTGGGGAATGTTGTTGGTGTAGCAGAACATGCTCTCCTGGTAGGAGTCGTTCCACTGCATCGCGACCTCGACCGTCATCGTCCCATCGTGCGTACGGAAGTGAAACACCGACTCATGAATCGGCGTGCGGGTGCGGTTGAGGTACTTCACGAACGCCTGGAGTCCACCGGCGTGGGCGAACACGTCGTGCTTGTTCTCGCGCTCATCGATGAGCTCGATGCGCACGCCCGAATTCAGGAAGGACAACTCGCGCAGGCGTTTTGCCAGAATGTCGTAGTTGAAGCTGATGTTGGTGAAGATCCGGGCGCTCGGCCTGAAGCGGATCGTGGTTCCACGGTCATGCGTCTCGCCCACCGCCGCGAGCGGAGCCGCGGGCTCACCGAGGTGGTACTCCTGGCGGTGCAGCTTGCCCTCGCGCGCAATCGTCAGCTGTAGGTAGTCCGAGAGCGCATTCACCACCGAGACCCCTACCCCATGGAGCCCACCTGATACCTTGTACGAGCTGTCGTCGAATTTCCCCCCCGAATGCAGCACCGTCATGATGACTTCCGCTGCAGAGCGCCCCTCCTCGGGGTGGATATCCACAGGGATGCCTCGACCGTTATCGGAAACGGTCACCGATTCATCGGCGTGGATGGTGACCACGATGCGGTCGCAATGACCGGCAAGTGACTCGTCGATGGAGTTGTCGACGACCTCAAAAACCATGTGGTGAAGGCCCGTCCCGTCATCGGTATCACCGATGTACATGCCGGGGCGTTTCCGCACCGCATCAAGACCCTTTAAGACTTTGATTTTACTGGAATCGTAGACGTCGTCAGTGGCCATGAACACGCTCGATTTTGAGACGCGGCATTATATCGGTTGGACCGTCCCCGCATCCATGTAGAACGTGCTTTCTGGTGCTCCGAAAAGTCGCGATTCCGACTGCAACGAAGTGACAACGAGCTGACATCGCAGACTCGCCACTTCGTCGATAAAACGCTGCAATCGCTCAGCATCGAGCTCCGCTGCGGGGTCATCGAGCAACAATGTTGGAGTGGTCTGTGTCAGATCCTGCAGGAGCCGTATTTGCGAAATGGTCATCGCAACCGCAACGAGCTTCTGTTGTCCGCGCGAGAGCACATCACGCGCTGCCCGGCCGTGAAGCCGAACGGCGACGTCAGCCCGATGAGGCCCGGTCTGTGTCTGCCGCCGCAGTTGATCGGGTGCCCGCGAAGCCGCCAGCGCCTCCGTCAACGAGTGCTCCTGACTCCAGCCACGCAGATAATGCAGCTCCAGATCCAGACCGCTCAGCGCCATCACTGCGCCCCGCCAGTAAGGCTGCAGTCGGTCCAAGAGTCGTTGTCGAGCTGCCGTGATCGCCTCGCCAGTCCGTGCCAGATCTGCATCCCACGCGTTGACGGCGGCTGACTGGGTCTTGAGCGCTGCGTTCCGCTGCTTGAGCACGCGCGTATAGCGCAACCAGAGGTCGACGAATTGCGGTTCCACGTGGAACACCGCCCAGTCGAGCCAACGCCGCCTGCGGTACCCGCCTTCCTCGACGAGACGATGAATGCCCGGCTCTACGACTTGCACCGCGAAAACCTGCGACAGTTCGGCCAAGGTCTCGGCCGGGCGACCGCCGATTCGCGCTGTCGTGCCGGCTCGCGTAACCTCAAACCCGACTCGCACCGTACCGGCTGCGTCACTTGAGACCGCTCCAGTGACTCGCATTTGATTCTGTCCACGTCGAATTAGCCGTTCAGTGTTGCGTGTGCGAAACGATCTACCGCGGCCAAGGATAAACATGCCCTCGAGAAGCGACGTCTTCCCGGAGCCGTTCCCACCATGGATGAGTGTTAGACCTGGTGACAGCCGTAGCTCTGCATGCTCAATGCAGCGCAGATTGCTTACAGCTATTTCGAAAAGACTCATCGGTGAGGTGCGACTACGGGCGAGTACCGATGAGGATGACACACCACGGCTGCGTGTGGGGCTGAGGCGCCATCGCCCCTTCGGGCGATCGAGATCAATCTCCACCGTACACGGGACACAATCGGGCCCCGTCGAACGCCGACTGGCTTCTGGTTCCGGTCTATCTTTGCAGCAGGCCACTCGCGTCCATGGCATGCAGCCGACTCGCTAGTGAGGCCATCGCGGTTATGTTCCACGTGGAACCGTTTGGCGGGTCAATCGCCCAACGGCGCTGCGCTTATCGGACTCGCCGGGACGAGTATGCCGGTGCGTCGGCTGTTGACTCCGGACCGCGTGAATCCAGAAGGACCTCGGCGCCATTCGGACGGCCGCGCCTGGCCAAGCTTGACTCCGGCTACTAGGGCACTGTCCTCCGCCGTCCTATCGGGCTGCTAGCGGACGCCCCATACACATGATGAACGTTCCACGTGGAACGTGCTTGGTTCGATTCCGGTCCGGTCCGCCACATGCCGCGCCCATATCGAGCTCATCAAACGTGCGACTGCAGCGCGGCCCGGACTAGGGGCCGCACGGCGCGCGGGCGGATCCGCGTGCGATACGTCGAGCACTGGCGCGTGTCTCGCACGCGATGCGCATAGGTCATGCGCATAGGCCATATGCATAGGCCATGCGCACGGGTCTCCAAAGCCCGGAATGTGGTGTTCTCGTAGCGTCAGCCGGGCAGCGATCAAGCACTACCCGTGCCCTATGAACAGCCGACCCCGAGATCGTTGGAAGCGTCTCTAGCCGCGGGAATGGCCCGCGACAAGGCTGGCAGCCACGAGCCACCACCCCCAGTGCGATCAGGGAAGCAGGTAAATCGCCGAGGAAGTGCAGCCGACCAGCGAAACGCCGTGAAATCGGCTTTAGCTGTTGCGGAGTCTCAGCGCTCCCATGGAGGCCTAGCGACAGCTGACTGTGCGTAGGTCCGAACTCAATAGCCCGTGACCCGGCGGCAGACGATCTTCACATTACAGCCGCATCGGCATCACGACATACCGGGTATCGAGCACACCTGGCGCGTGAATCAGGCAGCTGCTATTTGAATCGGTAAGTCCGATCTCCACCCGATCGCTCTCGATCGCGCTAAGGGCATCGAGGAGATAATTGACGTTGAAGCCGATCTCGACTTCTTCTCCTTTATACCCAACCTCCACCTGATCCTCCGCTTCCTCCTGCTCGGGGTTATGCGCCTGGAGAGTCATCAGGTCCGGCCGAACGGTAAGCCGGATGCCGCGGTACTTCTCGTTTGAAAGGATGGCCGTGCGTTGCAATGCCTGCCGGAGCGTCTCTCGATCCGCCTCCACCGGCCTGGGGGGATTCGCGGGAATGACCCGGGCGTACTCCGGGAAACGACCGTCGATCAGCTTCGAAGTGAAGCGAATATCGCCGATCTGGGCGCGAACGTGATTAGTTCCGACGGCGAGCTCGATATCGCCCTCGGTGCCGAGAATCCGCTGGAGCTCGAGTACACCCTTACGGGGCACGATCACCTGATGGGTCGTCTTCGCTTTACCCGCGAGCTCCATCTCGCAAAGCGCGAGCCGGTGTCCATCGGTCGCAACTGCCCGCAGCGCCTTGCCATCGGTCTCGAGGAGCAGACCGTTGAGGTAATAACGCACATCCTGCTGTGCCATGGAAAAATGTGTCTTGTCGATGAGCCGCCGGAACTCGCCCTGCGCAACACTCAACGTTTGTTGAGCATTGATCTCTTCGACGAGCGGAAATTCTGCTGCAGGAAGACTCGAAAGCGTGAAACGGCTGCGGCCGCCACGCACCGAGACCCGCTCGCCTTCGGTCGATAAGGTGACCGTCGTTTTCTCCGGCAACGAACGGAAGATATCGAGCAGCTTGCGTCCGGGCACCGTGATGTCTCCCGGCTGCTGCACGTTCACTGCACTCGCCGCGACGAGCTCCACTTCCAGATCGGTGCCGGTGATGTGAAGCCGGCCGTCCCGTGCTGCGAGCAGCACGTTGGCGAGCACCGGCATGGTCTGCCGCCGCTCCACCACACCGATGACACTTTGCAGGGGGGCGAGAAAATCCTCGCGCGTAGTGGTCAGCTTCATGGGAATTTATCTCTCTTCAAAATCTTGTATGTCTATGAGAATTTGTTATTGAGACTATAGAGCGCGCTCATAACGGGCATAAGAACACTTTTCCTGCACAATCAGTTCACTGCGGTACCTTTTCCACAGCACAAGCTCACGCATGAGCTGCAGAACTGCTGTGTGCCGCCTGTGCGTAACTTTATCCAGGGCTGCGCACACAGCAAATCCACAACCTCGCACACATCAACCTGCCAGGGTTCTCAACAGGTTTGAGTAATCCTCTTTCATACGCTGTTCGCTGTCGCGCAGCTGCTTGATGCGCTTGCAGGCGTGCAGCACGGTGGTGTGGTCGCGGCCGCCGAAGGCATCACCGATCTCCGGCAGACTGTGACTCGTGAGTTCCTTGGCGAGCGCCATCGCGACTTGCCGCGGACGCGCGACTGAGCGGCTGCGTCGCTTGGAGAGCAGGTCCGCCATGCGGACCTTGTAATAATCGGCGACGGTCTTCTGGATGTTCTCGACGGTGACCAGTTTCGCCTGCAGCGAAAGCAGGTCCTTCAGCGCTTCCTTGGTGAATTCGACCGTGATCGCGCGCCCGGTGAAGCGCGAGTTGGCGATCACGCGCCGCAGTGCTCCTTCGAGCTCACGCACGTTCGAGCGGATGCGCTTGCCGATGAAGAACGCGACTTCCTCGGGCAGCGTGACGCCGGCTCCCTGCGCCTTGGTCATGAGGATCGCGACGCAGGTCTCCAGCTCCGGCGGCTCGATCGCGACCGTGAGACCCCAGCCGAAACGCGATTTCAAACGCTCCTCCAGGCCCTCGACCTCTTTCGGGTAGCGGTCGCAGCTGAGGATCACCTGGTGCTGGCCTTCCAGCAGCTCGTTGAAAGTGTGGAAGAACTCCTCTTGCGAGCGTTCCTTGCCGGCGAAGAACTGGATGTCATCGATCAGCAGGGCATCGAGAGAGCGGTACGCGGTTTTGAACTCGTTCATCGAGTTGTGTTGAAGGGCACGCACCATGTCGCCCACGAAGCGCTCGGAGTGCACGTAGGCGATGCGCGCTCCCGCATCGTTGTCCTTGATCAGGTGCGCGATCGAGTGCATCAGATGCGTCTTGCCGAGGCCGACGCCTCCGTACAGGAACAGCGGGTTGTACGCGCGGCCCGGGTTCTCGGCCACCTGGAGCGCCGCGGCTTTGGCGAGCTGGTTGCTCTTGCCTTCGACGAAGGATGCGAAAGTGAAATCGGGATTGAGTCGCGCGCCGACCACCAGGCCCTCGGCACGCCGCGGGGCGGCGCCGATCACGACCGGTGGGCCGCGCAGCGGCACGCTGCGCGAGCCGACCTCTACCGTCACGATGGGCGCATCGCCAGTGCTCTCATCGCGCAGCAGCTCACCGATGCGCGGCAGCAGATTGGAGTTCACCCAATCGACGACGAAGCGGTTCGGCGCGAGGAGCTTCAGCGCCCCATTGCCTTCCATGGCCTGCAGCGGCCGCACCCAGGTATTGAATTGCTGCTCCGGAAGCTCCGCTTCCAACGCGCCCATGCAGCGGGTCCAAAGCGACGCTTCCACCGCGCGTGGCCTCCGCGAGTGTTTCTGGTGAACGTTGAGGAAAAGGTCGCGAAGTCTATACCGATCGCGCACCGCGCTGAAGAGTTATCCACAGCGCACCCGTATTGACACCTTGGAGCTCAACGGCTTAGCCTTGCCGCCCTTTTTTGACGGCCGCGATCGTTCCCCGGAGCCGACGCCATGAAGCGGACCTACCAGCCGAGCAAAGTGCGCCGCAAGCGCACCCACGGGTTCCGTGCACGCATGGCGACCAAGAACGGCCGCAAGGTGCTCGCGCGTCGCCGCGCCAAGGGACGGCGCAAGCTGATACCCTGAAAGCCTCAGGGTGGCGCGCGCTCCAGCAGCGGCACCGCTGCCCCTCCTTCCGATCTTGATTGCCAGCGCGAAGTCCGGGCGGTTGACCCTGCCGGCACGGCTTCGCCTGCGGCGCAAGGGTGATTTCGATGCTGCCTACGCGCGTGGGCGGCGCATGAGCGATGGAATCTTCTCGGTGACGGTAAAAGTGAACGATGCCGGCGGGCCGCGCTTAGGTATGGCAGTGGCTGTCAAGGTCGCAGGGAGCTCCGTCGCGCGCAACCGTCTGCGGCGCATCATCCGCGAGTCCTTCCGCCTGCATCAGCGAGAGCTGCCAGCGGTGGACCTGGTGGTGAGCGCGCGGACGCCCTCGAGGACCGCCACCGCCGAGGCGCTGCGCGCGAGCCTCGCCGCGCTGTGGAAGAGAGTGGGTGAGCAGTGCGCCGCCTCCTAGCTTTCCTCATTCGTCTCTACCAGTGGACGGTAAGCCCGTTCCTTGGCCCCACCTGCCGCTTCTACCCGAGTTGCTCGCAATATGCGCTCGAGGTGGTGCTGCGATTTGGAGTACTCCGGGGCAGCGCTTTCGCGCTGGCGCGCCTCGGGCGTTGCCATCCCTGGCACCCTGGTGGCTTCGACCCCCCGCCGGCCGCCGGGCGCGCCCCTCACACGCATGAACGGTAATCGGCTGGGAAACCTGCGCATCTATCTGTGGGCAGGGCTCGCCATGCTGCTGCTCTACGACTACCAGCTGTGGGTGCGCGACTACGCGCCACTGCCCGCCCCGGCATCCGCTCCCGCAGCGGCTGCGCCATCAAGCGCGCCAGGAAGCGCAGACCTTGGCAACCGCGTCCCCGAGGCGGCGCCTCCGAGCGCGGCAGCGCCGAGCTCCGCGGGCGTGCCACAAAGTGCGGCCGGCACCACCGCCAGCCCGGAGCCTGCGGCCTCTGCACCGATCGTGCATGTGCGCACCGATGTCCTCGATGTTGATATCAGCACGCGCGGCGGGACGCTCGAGCGGGTGGATCTGCTCGCCTATCCCAAGGTGAAGGGCGAGGCGACGCCGGTGCGGCTGCAGAATCGCGACGATCCGCAGACGCTCTACGAGCTGCAGTCGGGTCTCACCGGACCCGAGGGAGGCGCTGCCTATCCGACACATCTCGCTACCTACAGCAGCCCGCAATCCACCTACACGCTCGATGGTGGGAACGAGCTGCGCGTCCCGCTCAGCTGGAGCGAGGGCGGCGTCACCGTCACCAAGACCTTCGTGTTCCGCCGCGGGCAGTACCGCATCGACCTCGACTACCTCGTGCAGAACGGCAGCCACGCGCCCTGGCCCGCGCGCGAGTATGCGCAGATTCTGCGCAACGATCCGCCGACCAAGCGCTCCTACTTCAACGTGGAGAGCTACGCATTCCACGGGCCCGCCATCTGGGACGGCACCAAGTTCCGCCGGCTCGACACGACCGATGTACAGGACAGCCACCTCTCGCTCGATGTGCACGATGGCTGGGTGGCGGCGCTGCAGCACCACTTCGTGAGCGCGATCGTGCCCCCGCGCGGAGCACCGTGGCACTTCGGGCTGAGCGCGCAGGGAGCGGAATACCTGCTGAGCGCCACCGGCCCCGAGCAGACCATCGCCCCCGGGGCCACCGGGGAATTCGACGTGTCGCTGTTCGCGGGGCCGAAGCTCCAGGGGCAGCTCGAAGCGACCTCACCGCAGCTCGGGCGCGTGACGGACTACGGTCGGCTGTGGTTCCTGGCGCGGCCGCTTTTCGTGGCGCTCAGCTGGGTGCACAGCCTGACCGGCAACTGGGGCGTCGCGATCATCCTGGTCACCTTTCTCCTGAAGCTGCTGTTCTACCCGCTCTCGGAAGCGAGCGGCCGCTCGATGGGGAAGATGAAAACCCTGCAGCCGCGCATCAAGAATCTGCAGGAAACCTACGCCGACGATCGCGAGAAGCTCGGCCGCGCCATGATGGAGCTCTACAAGCGCGAGAAGATCAACCCCGTCGCAGGCTGTCTGCCCATCATCATCCAGATTCCGGTGTTTCTCGCCTTCTACTGGGTGCTGCTCGAGAGCGTGGAGATGCGCCAGGCGCCGTTCGCGTTCTGGATTCACGATCTGTCCTCGCGCGATCCCTATTTCATTCTGCCGCTCATCATGGCCGGCGCGATGTTCGTGCAGTACAAACTCAATCCCGCGCCGCCCGATCCGGTGCAGGCGCGCGTGTTCATGATCATGCCGCTGGTGATGTCGGCCACTTTCGCTTTCTTCCCCGCCGGGCTGGTGCTCTATTGGGTCACCAACACGATCCTCTCGATTGCACAGCAGTGGAACATCAACCGGCGCATCGGTGCGCAGCCGATGAAGAAGAACTGAGCGCTTGGTTTGCACCGCCCTGCGGCGGTAGCCTTGCCGCTGGGCACAGACGACGCGCAGCCGCCCCCAGATGACGCGCAAGGAGACCATCGTGGCCGCGGCAACGCCACCGGGACGCGGGGGCGTCGGCATCGTACGTATCTCGGGGCCGAAGACCCCCGAGCTCGCGGCAATCCTGCTGGGAGAGCTGCCGGCGGCGCGCTACGCGACCTTCGCGCGCTTCCTCGATGCGCAGCAGGACCCGATCGATGCCGGACTCGCGCTCTTTTTCCCGGCGCCGCACTCCTATACGGGCGAGCATGTGCTCGAGCTGCACGGTCACGGCGGGCCACTCGTGATGGAGACGCTCGTCGATCGCGTGCTCGAGCTCGGGGCACGCCGTGCACTGCCCGGAGAGTTCACGCAGCGCGCGTTTCTCAACGACAAGCTCGACCTGGCGCAGGCTGAAGCCGTCGCCGATCTCATCGATGCCGGCTCGCGCGCCGCCGCACGCGCGGCCATGCGCTCGCTGCAGGGAGAATTCTCCGCCATGGTGCGCGGGCTTACCGAGGCCGTGATCGAGCTGCGTACCTACGTGGAGGCGGCGATCGACTTTCCCGAGGAAGAGATCGACTTTCTGGCCGATCGCGAGCTCGGCGAGCGTTTCCAGGCGGTGCGCAAGCACCTGGCGGGGGTGTTGGAGAGTGCGCGTGTCGGAAGGCTGCTGCGGGAAGGCATGACGGTGGTGATCGCCGGGCCGCCGAACGCGGGCAAGTCGAGCCTGCTCAATCGCCTCACGGGCTACGATGCCGCGATCGTCACGCCCATTCCCGGAACGACTCGCGATGTGCTGCGCGAGCGCATTCACCTCGATGGCATGCCGCTGCACATTCTCGACACAGCGGGTCTGCGCGAGGGAGGCGACATCGTCGAGGAGGAGGGCATCCGGCGGGCGCAGGCGGAAATGCAGCGTGCCGACCGCGTGCTCTTCGTGATCGATGCCGCCGCGGATCCTGAGGGGAGCGCCGTGCGGCGGGAACGCGAGCGGCTGCCTGCAGACGTCCCGCTCACGCTCCTCTTCAACAAGTGCGATCTCGCGCCTGGGCTTGCGGTTGCCAACGGCCTCGATGGGCCGCCACGCTTCGCCATCTCGGCACTCACCGGCGCAGGACTCGCGGAACTGCGATCGCACTTGAAGAGCTGCATGGGCTATCAGAGCGTGGATGGTGGAGCGATCAGCGCGCGCCGCCGTCACCTCGACTCGCTCGCTCGGGCGCGCACGCACGCCGAGGAAGCCGAGCGCCTGCTGACGGAGCGGCGTGCCGGCGAGCTCGTCGCCGAGGAACTGCGCCTGGCGCAGCAGGCTCTTAACGAGATCACCGGCGAGTTCACCAGCGAGGACCTGCTCGGCAGAATTTTCGCGGGATTCTGCATCGGAAAGTGAGCTGCATCGGAAAGTGAGGTTCAGCGTTACCTACGAAACGGATCGATGACCAAGGAGAACGCCATGTCCATCTCAGGGAAAACGGTGCGCAACACGGCTCTGCTTCTCGCCCTCTCTCTGGTGGCCTGCAGTACCGAGCCGACACGCTACGAGAATCCTTACTCGCCCCAATCCGGGCACCAGTACCGCTACGGCGTCATGCCCACACGCGAGTGCGCCGATCAAATGAGTACGTGGGAGAGCGCACATCCTTATGCCGCTCCGACCAGCGACACCTTGGCCTATGGCGGTGGGGTCGATGGTGTCGGCGTCACGAGCGGCGTTCCGCGCGTATACCTCGTGTTCTACGGCAGCCAGTGGGCGCAGGGCGGTGGCGGGGATCCGCTCGGCGCCTCAACGTTCCTGCAGGCCCTGTTTACCGGACTCGGCTCCGATGAGGAACGCTGGTCAGGCACCATGACGCAGTACTGCGATGGGCC
Source organism: Steroidobacteraceae bacterium (assembly GCA_035639195.1). Taxonomy (GTDB): domain Bacteria; phylum Pseudomonadota; class Gammaproteobacteria; order Steroidobacterales; family Steroidobacteraceae; genus 13-2-20CM-66-19. The sequence goes on along the minus strand of DASQYM010000033.1, from coordinate 69,744 downwards.
GAGCGTGCAGAAGGGCGCGACCCGCTGCGATCCTGCCGCGACGCCCCACGTCGGCTATCCGAAGCAGGGCACGCTCGCTGGCGTGTGGTTCGACACCGCGCGGCCGGCCCCGGCCAACGCCACCGCCTCCGAACTCTCGCAGGAGGCGGTCAATGCGGCGGCTCATTTCGGCAACACGACTCCGGAAGCCAATCGCTATGCGCAGTATTTCATCGTCTCGCCGACCGGCACTCATCCGGACGGGTTCGGCCTCACGGGCGAGAATTTCTGCGGCTGGCACTACTACGTTCGCACCCCCTTCGGTGACGTCGCGTATTCCAACCTGCCCTACGTGAGCGATGCCGGCCGTAGCTGCGGCGCGAAATTCATCAACTCCGGCTCGCAAGGCCAGCTTGATGCGTTCTCGCTCGTCGCCGGCCACGAGTATGCCGAGACCCTGACCGATCAGTTCCCGCCCGGTGGCTGGACCAACCCGGTCTCGGGCGAGGAGGCCGCGGATCCCTGCGCCTGGATCAGCTCAGGTCCGGGGCACGCGAAGAACATCAAACTGGGTACGGGCAGCTTTGCGATGCAGAGCATCTGGTCGAATGACACGAGCGCTTGTGAGATCGGGCACGCGATCCGTTAGCGGCATTGTGATGGAATGCGGCAGGTGAGCTGCAGCATCTGCCGCGCGCTCGCCGCGCTGGCGACGCCGCGGCCGAGCCGGCCGATGAGCTCGACCGCGCGCGCCACGAGCTCGCCGTTGGTGGCGAGCTGCCCGCGCGCGAGATAAAGGTTGTCCTCGAGGCCGACGCGGACGTTGCCGCCGAGCAGCACCGCCTGTGCCACCATCGGGAGCTGCTCGCGGCCGATCCCGAACGCGCTCCACAGCGCCTCGGCAGGCAGCGCCTCGTGCATGGCCATCAGAGTGCGCAGATCCGCCGGCGCGCCCCAGGGGATGCCGAGACACAGTTGAAACAGTGGCGGTGGCTCGATCAGCCCGCGCGCGATGAGCTCCTTGGCGAAGCGAATGTGCCCGAGCTCGAAGACTTCGAGCTCGGGCTTTACGCGCAGCGCGCGGATGCGTGCCGCCATGTGCTCGAGGTGCGCGGGCGTATTCATGAAGACGCTGGTGCCGAAATTCATGGTGCCGCAGTCGAGGCTGCAGAGCTCGGGCCGCAGCACCTCGATGTGGGCGAGGCGCTCGGCAGGTGGCACCAGATCACTGCCCGCTCCTGGCCGCGCCGGATCGGTCTCATCGGGCACGTAGTCGCCGCCCATGCCGGTCGTGAGGTTGAGGATCACATCCGTGCCGGCGTCGCGTACGCGCTCGACCACTTCGCGGTAGAGAGCGAGCTCACGCGAGCCCTGTCCGGTGCGCGGATCGCGCACGTGAACGTGGGCGATCGCCGCGCCCTCGCGCGCCGCCTCGATGCATGCGGCCGCGATGGCCGCGGGTGTGACCGGTACGCGGTCGCTCCGTGCCACCGTGTCGCCGGCGCCCGTGACCGCGCACGTGACGATGACCTCGTTGCTCATGGGCCTCTACTATAGCGGCGCGGGCAGTCGAGTCAGGATCGGTATGGCGCAGGCGCGAGGCGGATCGAGAGCGAGAAGCTGGACCGGCAGCCGCGGTCTTCCCAAGGTGTCGCACGGCTCCGGGATCTATGTGTTTGACAGCGCAGGCAAGCGCTACCTCGATGCCTCGGGCGGTCCTGCGGTCTATTGTCTCGGTCACGGGCATCCGGAAGTCACCGCAGCCATCGTGCGCCAGCTCGAGCGCATTGCGCACGGCTACCGCTACACCTTCACGAGCGATCCACTCGAGCAGCTGCGCGAGCTCATCACCCGCGCTTGCGGCCGCGAGAGTCGACTCGACTCCATGGTCTTCGTCTCGGGGGGCTCGGAAGCGGTCGAGTCGGCCCTCAAAGTGGCGCTGCAGTATCACAGCGCGCGCGGCGAGATGACGCGCCGGCGCTTCATCGCGCGCTGCCGCTCCTGGCACGGCAACACTCTCGGGGCGCTCGCGGTCTCGGACTTCCTCGACCGCCGCGCGCCCTTCGAAGGCGCCCTCGTCGAGGCTTCCTTCCTGCCACAGGTGTCGCTGTATCGACCGCCGCCGGGCGTCGCGCCCGAGGCTCTCGGCGCCCACGCCGCTGCGCAGCTCGAAGCGGAGATCCTGCGGGTCGGACCTGAGCACGTGGCGGGCTTCATCTTCGAGCCCGTGGTGGGCGCCGCGGGCGGCGCCGTGCCGCCGCCGCCGCGCTACGCTCAGCAGGTGCGCGAGATCTGCAAGCGCCACGGGGTGCTGCTCATTGCGGATGAGGTGATGTGCGGTTCGGGCCGCACCGGGACGTGGCGCGCTCTCGAGCAGGACGGGGTAGCGCCCGACATCATGGCCGTCGCCAAGGGTCTCGCCGGAGGCTACCTGCCGCTCGGTGCGACCCTCTATTCAAGTGATGTCGCGGCGGCGCTCGAGACGGCCGACGGCGGACCGCTCACGGGGCACACCTTCAGCGGTCATACCGCGGCCTGTGCTGCGGGGGTGGCCGTGCAGAGCATCATCGCGCGCGATGGGCTGCTCGAGCGGGTGCGCACGGCAGGCGCCGGATTCCAACCTGCGTTGCGAGCGGCGCTCGCTCGCTACGAGGCGGTGGGTGATGTCCGTGGCCGGGGCTTCCTGATCGGAGTCGAGCTGGTCGCCGACCGTGCGACGCGCGCTCCCTTTCCTGCCAGACTCGCGCTCGCCGAGACCATCGGCCAGTGCGCGTTCGAGGACGGACTCATCTGCTACGCCGCGGGCGGCAATGTCGATGGCACTGAGGGCGACATCATTCTGCTCGCTCCGCCTTTCATCGCGAGCGACGCCGAGCTCGAGGAGATCATCACGCGCTTTGCGCGTGCGGTCGAGCGCGGGTTGGCAGTGAGCTTGAGCCGCCGCTGATCACCTTAAAAACCGCGCGGCTGGGCACCGACTGGGCTCATTGCGCCTTCAGCGCCGCGCCAGTGCCAGATCGCGGCTGTATACGACGTTCATTACGTTGTCGTACCAGCCGAGGACCTCGGGCTTCACGAGGTGCTTGTTGACAAAGAAATAGAGCGGCAGCAGCGGATGGTCGGCGAGCATGTCGCGCTCGGCCTCTTCCAGCAGCGCGCCGCGCAGCAGCGAATCCTGTTGCCGCGCCGCGCTGTCGAGCAGCGCGTCATAGCGCGGACTGCTGTAGTGAGTGAGATTCACACCGAAATTGCTCTTCAGGACCTGGGCGAAGGTGTATGCGTCGTTGTAGTCGCCTACCCAGCTCGAGCGAAACATCTCCACATCGCCCCGGTCGATATCCTGCAGCAGCGATTTGAACTCCACCTGCGTGAGGCGAACGTCGACGCCGAGCGCTTCGTTCCACATCGAGGCGATCGCGACGGCGAGTTTGGTGTGCACCTCACCGGCGTTGTAGCGCAGCTCGAAGCGTAGCGGCTTCTCGCGCGAGTAGCCCGCCTCGCGGTACAGGCGCTGCGCCTCGGCGATGCGCGCCGACATCGGCAGCTCGGCATAGTCGAAGGACTGCGAGGTGTAATTGTCGACTCCCGGTGGCACCCAGCCGTAGGCGGGCAGCTCCCCCACACGCAGCACGAGCCGCGTGAGCTTCTCGCGATCGATCACCAGCGAGAGCGCGCGGCGCAGTTTCGGCTGGTCCTTGAAAGGGTAGCGGAGCAGATTGAAGCCGTAGTAGTAGGTGCTGAGCTGCGGCGAGATGTGCAACTGGTCGGCGAGATGGGCTCGGATCCAGTCGAACTGGCCCCGCGGCACCACGTAGGTCACCTGCAGCTCCCCGCCGCGGTAGCGGGCGAGCTCGGCATTCTCATCGCTGATGAGGAGGTACCGCACCCCCTCGAGCCTCGTCGCCTGGTCGTTCCAGTAATGGTGGTTGCGCCCGAGGAGGATGTAGGCCGCCGGAACCCATTCCTTGAGCACGAAGGCACCGTTGCCGATCATGGTGCCGGGGCGTGCGATGGCTTGCGGCTGCCGTTGCAACGTCGGGCGGTGCACCGGGCAGGTGGCCGGATGTGAGAGCAGCGTCGGCAGGTAGGGGGCAGGCGTTGCCAGCGTGATGACCACGGTCGAGTCATCGGGCGCGGCGATACCGAGTGTGTCGACACTCTTGGCTCCGGAGACGATGTCGCTGGCGTTGGCGAGCACATCGATGTATTGCGCGTAGGCCGAGCCGGTTGCCGGATCCACCAGACGCCCCAGCGCCGCGACGAAATCGGCGCCGACTACCCGGTCCCCGTTCGACCAGCGCGCGTCGTTGCGAAGATCGAAAGTGTAGGTGAGCCCGTCGAGGCTTCCATGCCAGCTGCGGGCCACCCCGGGGGCGACGCGTCCCTTCTTGTCGAGCGTCGTCAGTCCCTCGCACAGGTCGCGCAGGATGCTCTGCGCCTCGAAGCCGCGCGCCTTCTGTGGATCGAGCGAATCAGGTTCCGGGCCTCCGCCACGCACCAGGATCGCGTTGGCAGCGCTCGCCTCCTTCGGGGAGGAACAGCCGCCGAAAAGCAGCGCCGCCAGGCACAGGGCGGCGAGAACGCTCGCGATGTGAAGCGGCGCGGCTCCTCGCCGGCTCATGCGGGGCGGCGGCGGCCCGCGTTGATCTTCTCGCGCAGACTCGCCGTGGCGGCGCGTGCCGCTTGCACGAAGTCCTCACCCTCAGAGGCGTACAGGATGGCGCGCGAGGAGCTGACGATGAGTCCGGTACCCGAGCGTGTACAACCGCTCGCGACTACCTGCTCCACATCGCCCCCCTGGGCGCCGATACCTGGCACGAGCAGCGGCATGTCGCCGACGATCGCCCGCACTTCGGCCAGCTCCCTCGGGTAGGTGGCGCCGACCACGAGCAGGCAGTTGCCGCGCGCGTTCCAGCGGCGTGCGGCGAGCTCGGCGACGACCTGGTAGAGGGGGCGGCCCCCGACCGGGAGATCCTGCAGGTCGACCGCACCCGGGTTGGAGGTTCGGCAGAGGATGATCACGCCGCGCTCGGTGTGGCGCAGGAACGGCTCGAGCGAATCTCCCCCCAGATACGGATTCACCGTAATGGCATCGGCGCCGTAGCGCTCGAACGCCTCGATGGCGTAGCGCTCGGCGGTGTTGCCGATGTCGCCGCGCTTGGCATCGAAAATCACCGGCACGCCCGGGTGGACCCGGTGGATGTACTCGATGGTGCGCTCGAGCTGGTCTTCCGCCTCGTACGCCGCGTAGTGGGCGAACTGCGGCTTATAGGCGCACACGAGATCGGCCGTGGCATCGATGATGCTGCGGTTGAACTGGAAGATCGGCGAGGGCATGGCGCGCATGTGGGCGGGAAAGCGCTCGATCTCCGGATCGAGGCCGACACACACCAGCGAGTTGTTCTTTTCCCAGGCGTGCTCGAGCTGCTGCAGGAACGCGCTCATGCGACCTTGGGGGGCGATGCGAGCGCGCGCTTCTTCAGGTGCACGAGCAGGATCGAGACCGCTGCTGGGGTGACGCCTGGAATGCGGGCTGCCTGTCCGAGCGTGGCCGGGCGCGCCTCCGTGAGTCGCTGGCGCACCTCGTGCGAGAGCCCGGCGAGGCGGCCGTAGTCGAGATCGGACGGAAGTCTCGTCTCCTCATTGCGCCGCGCACGTGCGATCTCCTCGTGCGCCCGCTCAATGTAGCCGGCATAGCGTGCGTGCACCTCGATATCGGTACGGACCTGCGGCGGCAGGCGGTCATCGAGGTCGGGCCACTCGGGCGGGCCGGTGAGCTCGAGGAGCGCATCGTAGGTGACTTCCGGGCGCCTCAGGAGCTCGAACGCCGTCGTCTCACGCGACAGCGGCGCCCCCAATACGCGCGCCGCCCACTCCTTCGGCACATCCACCGGGCGGAGCCGCAGCGCCTCCAGTCGAGCTTTTTCCTCGGTGCAGGCACGCTGCTTGGCCAAGAACAGCGCCCAGCGCTCATCCGGGACGAGCCCCAGCTCGCGTCCGCTGGGGGTCAGCCGGGCGTCGGCATTGTCCTCGCGCAGGAGCAGGCGATGCTCGGCACGGCTCGTGAACATCCGATAGGGCTCCCGCGTCCCTCGGGTCACGAGGTCATCGATCAGTACCCCGAGATAAGCCTCGCTGCGCTTTGGAGTCCAGGGCTCACGGTCGCGCAGGCTGAGCGCCGCATTGATTCCAGCAATCAGCCCCTGGGCGGCGGCCTCCTCGTAGCCGGTGGTGCCGTTGATCTGTCCGGCGAAGTACAGGCCCGGGAGCGCGCGCGTCTCGAGCGAGTCCTCGAGGTCGCGCGGGTCGAAGAAGTCATACTCGATCGCGTAGCCGGGACGAGTGAGATGCGCCTTCTCGAAGCCGCGGATCGTGTGTACGAACTCGCACTGCACATCGAAGGGGAGGCTCGTCGAGATGCCGTTCGGGTAGATCTCGTGCGTGGTCAGGCCTTCAGGCTCGACGAAGATCTGATGCGAGGTCTTGTCGGCGAAGCGCACGACCTTGTCCTCGACCGAGGGACAGTAGCGCGGGCCGATGCCCTCGATGGCGCCAGTGAACATGGGCGAGCGGTCGGTCGCCGCTCGGATGATGTCGTGCGTCTCCTCGTTTGTACTCGTAATGAAACAATCTATCTGTCTCGGGTGATCATTGGATCTCCCGAGGAATGAAAACACCGGAGTCGGCCGATCTCCCGGTTGTCGAGTGAGGCGAGACCAATCGACCGTGCGGCCATCGATCCGGGGGGGCGTACCCGTCTTCAGTCGCGCAACGCGCAGCGGCAGCTCGCGCAGCCGTGCGGCCAGATGGTTCGAGGGAGCGTCCCCGGCACGCCCACCCGCGTAGCTATCGAGCCCGACATGCATGCGCCCACCCAGGAAGGTGCCGACGGTCAGCACGACCGCGGACGCCTCGAAGGCGATGCCCGTCACCGTGACGACCCCTTGCACCCGGCCGCCCTCGACGATCAGGTCTGCCGCCTCCTGCTGAAACAGTCTCAGGTTCGGCTGGTTCTCGAGCATGCGGCGGATCGCCTGGCGGTAGAGCTGGCGGTCCGCCTGCGCGCGGGTCGCGCGCACCGCCGGCCCCTTGCTCGCATTCAGTGTGCGGAACTGGATGCCGGCCTGGTCCGCTGCCCGCGCCATCGCGCCCCCGAGCGCATCGATCTCGCGCACCAGGTGACCCTTGCCGATGCCGCCGATGGCGGGATTGCAGCTCATCTGCCCGAGCGTCTCGATGCTCTGTGTGAGGAGCAGGGTGCGCACGCCCATGCGCGCCGCGGCGAGCGCGGCCTCGGTGCCGGCGTGACCGCCTCCGATGACGATCACGTCGCAGGTGGCAGTCGGCTTGGGATGCTTCATCGATGTTGCGGGGAGTACCGACCAGTGCGCGGGGACGCGTATTGTAGGACAAACTTGCCTTATCCTTGCCCGCCGATGGTCCCAGTCCCCGGCTCACGATCGGCGCATGCGACGCGCGCGTAAGGCTGTCGCGCTCGGCAGCCTGCTCGCAGCCGGCGCCGCACGCGCGGCGCTCGCGGCCGCGACTCTGACTCTCACGCCCTGTGAGATCGAGCATCCGCTGCGCCTGTCGGTCATCCCGGCCGAGTGCGGCGTGCTCGAAGTGCCCGAGAATCCTGCCGAGCCCCACGGGCGGCAGCTCGGGCTGCACGTCGCGCGGGTCGGCGCCATCAGCCGCCGCAAGCAGCCGGACCCGCTGTTCGTGCTGGCGGGCGGTCCCGGCGCGGCGGCGGGCGCGTTCTATGCCTCGGTAGCGCCCGCTTTCGCGCGCATCCAGCGCGATCGGGACATCGTGCTCCTCGATCAGCGCGGCACCGGCGGCTCCAATCCGCTCGAGTGCACCGAGCCCGCCGATCTCGCCGAGCGTGCCAGCGAGGACGAGATCGTCGCCGCTACCCGCGCCTGCCTTGCTTCGCTCGCCGGCCGCGCCGACCCGGCCTACTACACGACGAGCCTGGCCGTTCAGGACCTCGAGCGGGTGCGCGTCGCGCTCGGTGTAGACCGCATCAACCTCTACGCGGCCTCCTACGGAACGCGGGTCGCGCAGCAGTATCTGCGCCGATTTCCGGCGCGCGTGCGCAGCATGATCCTCGATGGGGTGGTGCCCATCGCAGAGCCCATGGGCGCCACCAGCGCGATCGATGCGGAGGCGGCGCTGCAGGACATCCTGCGGCGTTGCGCGCAGGAGGCTTACTGCCGCGGCCGCTTCGGTGATCCTGCGGCCGACTATCGCGCCGTGCGTGCCGCGCTCGCCGGTAACCGCGCGGTCGCGGTGAGCATCGTCGACCCCGCAAGCGGTGAGGCGCGGCGCCTGTCGTTCACGGCCGAGACGCTCGCGAGCGTTCTACGTCTTCTGAGTTACGTTCCGGAGTACGCCGCGTTGCTGCCACTTCTGCTGCATGCCGGCGCCCAGCAGGACTACGCGCCGCTTGCCTCGCAATACCTCATGGTCGAGCGCGCTTATGCCGAGACGATCGCGACCGGCATGCACAACAGCGTGGTATGCGCCGAGGACGTGCCCTTCTTCGCCGCACACCCCATCGAGCGCGCTCATCTTGCGGCGACCTATCTCGGCACGCGACAGCTCGACGGCCTCGAGGCGGTGTGCCGTGTGTGGCCGCGGGGAGCGGCGGATGAGGATCTGCATGCACCCCTGCACAGTGACGTGCCGGCGCTGCTGCTCTCCGGGAGCGATGACCCGGCGACGCCGCCGGCGTATGCGCGCGCGGTCGCGGGCGACTACACCCATAAGCTCGATCTAGTCCTCGAAGGGTTCGGCCACGGCCAGCTCACCTCCCCATGTGTCGACCGGATCATGGCGCAGTTCATCGCGCACGCGAGCGTGGAGTCGCTCGATGTGAGCTGCGTGCGCGCGGCCCGGCCACTCGCCTTCTTCACCTCGTTGAACGGGCCGCCGCCGTGATCGAGGCGCACAGGCTCGCGAAGCATTTTGGGCCGGTGACGGCGGTACGCGAGGTGAGCCTGCGCGCTGCCGATGGGCGCATCACCGGGCTGCTTGGCCCCAATGGCGCCGGCAAGTCGACCACCCTGCGCATGCTCTATACCGTGCTGCGTCCCGATCGCGGCGATGCGCTGATCGATGGACACAGCGCCGTGCATGCGCCGCTTGCTGCCCGCGCGCAGCTCGGGGTATTGCCGCACGCCGCCGGCGTGTACCCGAATCTCACCGCGCGCGAGAACATCCTCTACTTCGGCGCGCTGCAGGGCCTCACGCGCGCGGCGCGCCGGGCTCGCACCGCCGAGCTCCTGCAGCTGCTCGAGATGGAGGAATTCGCCGACCGGCCGGCGCGCGGCTTCTCCCAGGGCGAGCGGCTGCGCACCGCGCTCGCGCGAGCCCTCATTCATCGCCCGCGCAATCTGCTGCTCGATGAGCCCACGAACGGTCTCGACGTCATGGCGGTGCGCGCGCTGCGGCGGCTGCTGCAGCAGCTGCGCGATGCGGGCCACTGTGTGCTCTTCTCCAGCCACGTGATGCAGGAGGTGAGCGCGCTGTGCGATGAAGTCGTGGTGATCGCCCAGGGCGTGGTGCTCGAGCAGGGCACGCCGGAGGAGATCCGCGTGCGCACCGGTGCCGGCAGCCTCGAGGAGGCCTTCGTACGTCTCATCGGCCCGCGCTAGCAGCATGCGCGCGATACTCACGGTCTTTGCCAAGGAGTTTCGCGAGAACCTGCGCGAGCGCCGCACGCTGCTTTCGGCCCTCATCCTGGGGCCGGTGCTCGGGCCGTTACTGTTCGCCGGCGGCCTCGCGCTGCGACTCGAGCGCGGCATCGGTGAGAACGACCGCCCACTCGAGCTCGCTGTGTCCCATGGTGAGCGTGCGCCGAACCTGCTGGCGTATCTGCGGGCCCACGGGGTGGTGATCACGCCGGTCGACTACGACGAGGTGGCGGCGCGCCTGGCGGTGCGTGCCGGCCGCAAGCAGCAGGTGCTCGCTGTCGATGTGGACTTTGCTCGCCGCCTGGCCGCAGGCCTGCCCGCGCCGCTCGAGCTCTATGCCGATGCCTCGGATCTTGCCGGGTCGGGCGACAGCGCGCGCGTGCGCGCCCTCATCATTCAGTACTCGGCCCTGCTCGGCCGGATGCGCCTCGCCGCACGGGGCATCGATCCGCTGCTGGTCACCGCGATTGCGATGCAGGATATCGATGTTTCCACGCCCACGACGCGTTCCGTGCTCATCCTCGGCACGCTCAGCTACCTGGTACTGCTCACCATGCTGATGGGCGGCATGTATCTGGCCATCGATGCGACCGCCGGGGAGCGCGAGCGCGGCTCGCTCGAGCCCCTGCTCACCCTGCCGGTGCCGCGCGAGCAGCTGATCTACGGCAAGATCCTGGCGGCCTGCGCCTACATGTTGCTGTCGCTGACGCTCACCGTGACCGCGTTCGCGATCGTGCTGCGCTTCATGGGCCTCGAGCGCTTCGGCATGAGCGTGAACTTCGGGCCGCATGTGGCGCTGCAGGTGATCCTGCTCACATTGCCGCTCGTGCCGCTCGGTGCGGCGCTGATGACGCTGGTTGCCGCTTATACCCGCAGCTATCGCGAGGCGCAGACCTATCTGGCACTGATGCTGCTCGTGCCGACTCTACCGCTTGCCTTCGCCGGGCTCATGGGTCTGCGCCCGCACCTTGCGCTCATGGCGATTCCCTCGCTCAGCCAGCACTTCCTCATCACGAGCCTCTTGCGCGCGGAATCGTTGCCGGCAGGCTGGGTCGCGCTTTCCGTGGGGGTAACGCTCGCGGTCGCCGTGCTGCTCATCGCCGCGGCCGGAGGCCTCTACCGGCGCGAGGCGCTGCTCGGCTGAGCCACCGTGGGCGGTGCGGAAGGTGCGCCCGCGAGCAGCGCGTGCAGCTGCGGTGCGTTCCGGTCGGCGAACGTCCGTGCCTCGACCTCGAAGCGATTGTTCCAATAGCCGCGCCTGAGACACTCGAGCGCATAACGGCGCACGGTTAGCGATCCGCTCTGCCACTGGTGCAGCACGTGGCAGTACTCGTGCAACATGAGCCAGGGGTTGCTGAAGAAGTCGGCGGCGCTGCCGCGCAGGTAGATGCGCTCGAGGCGTGTGGTCGCGCAGGCGCCGTGCAGCCGGGCGAACCAGGAGTGCTCGATCACTTTCACGTGTGCGATCCGCTCCCCGAGCAGCCGCTCGAGGGCGCCGCTGACGGCCTCCGGCACCGCGGCTTCGCGTCCGGCGCGCATCCGCACCTCAGGCCTGCGTGTGCACCCACCCCATGCACGGGCGGAAGCGCAGGCGGCGTGGCTGGCCGGTGGCGACATCCTCCGGCAGCAGCGTCACCTTCTGGTCCTCGAGAAAGCGCTTCACCAGCGAGATCACGCTGTCATAGACCGCACGTGCCTGCGGGGTCTCGGCGAGGTGCGCCACGATGCGCGCCTGCAGATCGCGTGCGGCGGGAGCGGTCTCGCGCAGCGACTGCAGGCAGCGATCGAGCAATAGCAGCTCCGTGGCGAGCGTAGTGTCGGTGGCATCGGCGGGCTTGGAGCTTTTCACGATGCAGCGCAGGTGCAGCAGCGCACCCGCCTCCTCGGCCGCATCGTACAGGCAGACGGCGATGGCCGAGGACAATTCCGCGACGAGCAGCGCCTCGTCCGAGGAGATCTCGAAGCGATCGGCATCGACACGAATTTCCCGACTCTCCATGCACGACTGTATACCTGCCCGCCAGCGCCGCCGGCTCGGCCTACTGGTCAAACTATGAACTGCCGCACGCCGCATGCGTAGAATATGCGAATGCGTTCCGGCGGATTGCGACACTTGCGCGAATTGTTGCTGACTGTGCTCACCTGCGGGGCGGCGGCGGCGGCACTGGCGCAGCAGCCGCCGCTGTCGTCGATCCGCGTCACCGGCGATGCCCGCGTCACCGCCAAGCCCGACCGGGTGCAGATCGACATCGGCGTCACGAACCGTGCAGCCTTGTCGCAGGATGCGGCGTCGCAGAATGCGCGCGCCGTGGACGCTGTGCTCGCTGCAGTGCGCAAGGTCGCAGGGCCCACCGCGGTCCTGAAGACCATCAGCTACACGCTCAATCCCAACTATCGTTATCACCCGAAGGAAGGCGAGCCGACCATTGACGGCTACACGGCGCTGAACGTCGTCGAGGTGACGCTCGATGACCTCGCCAGGATCGGCGCGGTGATCGATGCGGCCACGCAGGCCGGAGCCAATCGCATTCAGGGAATCCAGTTCACCTTGCGCGACCAGGACACGCTGCGCGCCCAGGCGCTGCGCGAGGCAGCCACGCGCGCACGCGCGGAGGTCGACGTGCTCGCCGCCGCGCTCGGCTTGAAGGTGCTGCGAGTGCTCACCGTCGAGGAGAGCAGTCCCCGCATCATGCCGCTGCGCGTCTATAACGGCGCGGCGCGCGCCGCGGCCGCCGACGCCGCGCCGACACCCGTGGAAGCCGGGACGCTCGATATTACTGCCGACGTCACGCTCAGCGTGGAAGTGGGACCCGCGCCGCGTTAGGCTAAGCTCGTGCGAGGGCGAGAGCGATGATGAGCGTGCGCCAATTGCTCGACCGCAAGGGGCGGGAGGTGTTCTCCATCGAGCCCGCTGCGGCGGTGCTCGACGCGATCCGCATGATGGCGGATCGTCACGTGGGCGCGCTGCTCGTGATGCAGGCCGACACTCTCAGCGGCATCATTTCCGAGCGCGACTACGCCCGCAAGGTCATCCTGATGGGCCGCTCCTCCGCCGACACTCCGGTGCGCGACATCATGAGCGCGCCGGTGCTGACGGTGCAGCCCGAGACCACGGTGGAAAAGTGCATGCAGATCATGACCGAGCACCGCGTGCGGCACCTGCCTGTCGCCGAAGGCGGACGCGTGGTCGGCATGGTGTCGATCGGCGATCTGGTGAAGGCGGTGATCGCAGAGCAGCAACAACAGATCGAGCAGCTCGAGAGTTATATTCATAGCTGATTCATATAACAAGAGCTACAGTCGTCGCTCAGCCACCAGTCGACTCGGCACGGATGCCCCGTCTCATAATCTTCTACTGCGCCCTGCTGTTGTGTGGGTGCACGACACTCCCCGGCCGGGACTATCCGCGGCAGCCTTCGCCGCTCGCGACCGTGGCGCCCAATTCCGAGCTGCTGCAACCTGTCTCCGGCGCCGCGCGGGCTCACGAGGCCGAGTCGGGTTTCCGGCTCTACTCGCTCGGCATCGACGGCCTGCTGCTGCGGCTCGAGCTCATCGACGCCGCTCACAGCTCGCTCGATCTGCAGTACTACGTCTTCCACGGGGATGAGTCGGGCAAGCTCGTCACCGAGGCACTGCTGCGGGCGGCCGCCCGTGGCGTGCGTGTGCGCATCCTGGTCGATGACGGCGAGACGATCCGCGGCGATGAGCAGCTGTACGCGCTCGCGGGTGAGAAGAACGTGGAGATCCGTGTCTTCAATCCCTGGCGCTACCGCGGTCACAACGCCTTCCTGCGCGACATCGAGTATCTCTTCAGCCACCGACGTCTCGACTTTCGCATGCACAACAAGCTCTTTATCGCCGACCGAGCCGTTGCGCTTGTCGGCGGCCGCAACATCGGCGATGAGTACTTCCAGGTCGATCCCAGTTGGCAGTTCGCCGATGATGACGTGCTCACCACCGGCCACGCCGTGCAGGAGTTTGCCGTCTCGTTCGAAGAGTACTGGCAGAGCGAGCTCGCGATCCCGGTGCAGGCGCTGCTGCCGGCGAAGGCGACCGATGCTGCGGCGGCCGCGACCCTGGCGCAGCGGGTAACCGCGCCGCAGAAAGCCGCCAGCGCCGGTGCGGACTACGAGCAGAAGCTCTCCGCCAAGGAGCCCCTCGCCAGTGTGCTCGCCGGTCGCGTACCACTCGATTGGGCCGGCGCCGAGGTGGTCGTCGACAGCCCCTACAAGGGCAAGGAGCAGGCGAAGAACGTGCCGCACATCAGCAGCCTGCTGTTCGCGCCGGTGGCCGATGCGATCCACGACACGCGCTCGGAGTTGGTGATGGTCACTCCGTATCTGGTCCCCTCGCCTCATGAGATGAAGCTGCTCGAGGAGCTGCGCTCGCGCCAGTGCGCCGTGCGCATTCTCACCAGCTCGCTCGAGGCCGAAAGCAGCCACGCGGCGCAGGCTGGGTATATGCACTATCGAACGCGGCTGCTCGAGTCAGGCGTGCAGCTGCACGAGATTCGCGCCCGCCCCGAGAATCCGCGCGGCACTGGCCAGACGGAAAAGCTCTCGCGCTACGGTCATTACAGCCTGCACGCCAAGCTGCTGGTGTTCGACCGCAGTGTCATGTACGTCGGCTCGATGAACTACGACCAGCGCTCGCGCCATCTCAACACTGAGGACGGGCTGATCATTCATAGCGACGACCTCGCCGGGCAGGCCGCACGGCGCTTCGACCTCATGACGCAGCCGGAGAATGCCTATGCGGTTCGCTTGCAGGAGAAAGTGCCCGGGGACGCCCCGGAGCTCACCTGGAGCACGCAGAAGTCGGGCGAGCCGGTGACGCTGCACTCCGAGCCCGCGCGCAGCGCGTGGCAGAAGTTCGAAGTGCATCTCCTCGAGCTGTTTCCCATCGACCGCGAGCTGTGAACCTGAAGGCCACCTGAACCGGATGCGGCGCGTGCTGCCCCCTCGGCACGTGCTTGGGCGCCGGCCCACGGCATCTGCAGGCGCGCGCCTACACCGCTCGGCTGCCGCACCTGTTGTACTCGTTGCACGTGTTGTTATTGACGTTGGGAATTGGCCCACGGAGGAGCTGATGATGAAACTGAAAGTCGTTACCGCGGCACTTGCGGCGGCATGCACGCTTGCCGGCACGGCGGTGTACGCGCAGGACGTGGACGCCGATCGGTCGCAGCCGAAGGCGTTCGTCAAGGACTCGGTGATCACCACGAAGGTCAAGTCCAAACTCGCGGCCGATCACCTCACCAGCCTCGGGCACATACGGGTCGACACGGATGCCAACGGCGTGGTGTACCTGAGCGGCACGGCGCACTCGAAGGACGAGATCACGCGTGCGCTGGAGATCGCCCGTGACACCGATGGTGTCCGGGGCGTGCACAACTCGCTGGTCGTCAAAGCCGACGAGTGATCTGAGTGGACTAGGTAACGCCGACGCCGCCGGGGGTGTGCTCCCGGCGGCGTCATGCTGTTACAACCGACCCTTCGGGCTCATCGGCTCCGCGGCGGCAGCGGTCGCGCGAGCGGGTCCGGGCCCGTAGCGCTGCCGGCCGCGCGCTGCGCATCCGCGTCGGGTAGATAGAGTTTGGCGATTGCGAGCGCGAGCGCATAAGGCTCCGGGGCGTCGCGGTTGGTGAGCACGATGACCGTGAAATGCCGCCGCGGATAGCGAATGATCACATTGCGAAATCCCACTGTCTCACCGGAGTGCCATACGCTCTCGCCGGTGATGCGCCAGCCAAAGCCGTAACGCACCGCCGGGTCGTCGGTCGATGTCGCCGGGGTAAATGCCAGGCGCAGGCTGCGCGCCGAGAGCACCCGGGTGTCGTAGAGTGCCGCGTCCCACTTCGCCAGATCGTCGATGGAGGAGTACACCCCCCCATCGCCGAGCACCGCGCTCGTCACGCTCTGGTCGGTGCGCTGCCATGCTCCCTGCTCGAAGGTGTAGCCGAAGGCTCGGTGGGCGATGCTGGACACGCCCGCCTCGTAGGCGACCGTACCTTTCATGCCGAGCGGCACGAAGATGCGCTCACGCAGAAACCTGGCAAAGTCCTTACCGGACGCGCGCGCCACGATCAACGCCAGCAGCGCATAGCCGGTGTTGCTGTAACGGTAGCTCGTGCCGGGGACGAAGTAAGTGCGGTTCTGCGACTCGAGCAGCCGCAGCACGTCCGCATCGTGCACCTGTTGCGTCTCTCCGGCCGGAATCAGCTCCTCGTAGTCGAGGAGGCCGGAGGTGTGCGTGAGCAGCTGCCGTATCGTGACCGCGTCCGCGGCCGGCGGGAGCGAAGGCAGCCACCTGCGCACCGCGTCATCGAGCGACAGCCGCCCCTCATCCACGAGCGCGAGCACCGCCGCTGCGGTGAAAGGCTTGGTCATGGAGGCGAGGCGGTAATTGGTGGCGGGCGTGGCCGCAATGCGCTGCTCGAGCTCGGCGAGTCCGTACGCCCGGCGGATGAGCGGCGCGCCATCGCGCAGCACCAGCACCGCCGCGCCGGGCACGGCGCCGCTGTAGGCGAGCATGAGTGCATCGATGCGCGCCGCTGCGTCCGGCGCCTGCCGCGCGCACGCCGCCAGCGCAAGCGCGCCGCACAGCAACGGCCAGCGTCGTGTCATCCGGCCGCACTCCGACCTGATCGCAGGCATTGCCCCTGTCACCTCTGCCAGTAGGCCGGCCGGAACAGCACGATCACGCTGAAGATCTCGAGACGTCCGAGAAGCATCGCCGCGGTGCACAGCCAGATCTGCACCGTGCTCAGTGAGTGGAAGTTGTGTACCGCGCCGGGCGCCCCGAAACCGTGCGCGGTGTTGTTGATGGAGGCGACCACTGCGCCCGCGGCGTCCGCGAAGCTCATGCCGGTGAGCAACATCGCGAAGGTGAGCAGTGTCACGGTCATGAAGTAGACGAAGATGAAGGCGAGCACCGAGGCGCCGACGCCGTCCGGTATCGGCCGGCCGCCGATGCGCAGTGGCGCGACCGCTGCTGGATGGATCAGCAGCTGCATCTCGCGTCCCGCCTGGCGCGCGAGCAGCAGCGTGCGGAACATTTTGATGCCGCCGCCGGTGGAGCCGGTGCTGCACACGATGCAGGAGAGGAACAGCATCCACCAGGGGGCGAACACCGGCCATTGCTGAAAATCCACGGTCGTGAGCCCGCTGGTCGTGGCCTGCGAAATGACGTTGAACGCCGCGGCGCGCAGCGCCGGCAGAAAATCCGCGTACACGTGGTGTGCGCTCAGCAGCGTCGCGATGCCGATGACGCTCAACGCGAGGATGGCGAAGATGGCCTTGGCCTCCGGGTCCTGCCGGTAGGTCGAAAGGGACAACCGCCGCAGCGCAATGATGTGGCGGCCGAAGTTGAGTGCGGCGATGAGCATGAGTGCCATCAGCACGAGCTCGATGGCGGGTGAGTTGAAGTAGGCGATGCTGCGGTCGTGGGTCGAGAAGCCACCGAGGCCCACCGCGGAAAAGGCGTGGCAGATGGCGTCGAACCATGACATGTGGCAGATGCGCAGCGCCACGATGCCCGCGGCGGTAATGAGCGTGTACACCAGCCACAGCTGCTTCGCGGTCTCAGTGATGCGTGGGGCGAGCCGCTCGTCCTTCACCGCGCCCGGTGCCTGGCCCTTGTAGAGCTGCATGCCGCCCACCCCGAGCAGCGGCAGCACTGCGAGCGCCATGACGATGATGCCGAGGCCTCCGATCCAGTGCAGGGTGTGGCGCCACAGGTTGAGCGAGGGCGGCAGCTCATCGAGTCCGTTGAGGACCGTGGAGCCGGTGGTCGTAAGGCCCGACATCGCTTCGAAGAATGCGCCGCTGAAGCTGAGTCCCGGCAACGCCAACAGCAGCGGCAGCGCCGCGGCCGCCGACAGCAGCAGCCAGCCGAGCGTGACGAGCAGAAAACCATCACGCGGCTTGAGCTCGCGTCGGACGTGGGCGCTGGCGGCCACGAGCGCGAGGCCCACCGCTGCCGTGATGGCAGCGCTCAGCAGGAAGCGCGTCCACAGTCCGTCCTCCAGCAGCAGCGCGCAGCCGATCGGCAGCACGTAGCTGAGCGCGAAGCTCGCGAGCAGCCAGCCGAGAACGTGCGCGACCGCGAGCACCGGCGCGCTAACGTGGCGAGCGCACGAACAGCCGCTCGACCGCTTCGAGGTGGCGGCGATCGGCCAGGAAGAGGATGACGTGGTCGTCGGCGAGCACGAGCGTGTCGTGATGCGCCATGATCACCTGATCGCCGCGCACCAGCGCACCGATGGAGGCGCCCTCGGGCAGCGCGATCTGCGCCACCGTGCGTCCGACGATGCGCGAGGTGCGCTCATCGCCGCGCGCCACCGCCTCGAGCGCCTCGGCCGCGCCGGTCTTGAGCGCGTGCACCCGCACCACATCGCCGCGGCGCACGTGCGCGAGCAGCGAGCCGATGGTGATGGTTTGCGGGGAAATGGCGATGTCGATGCTGGAGGACTCCACCAGTTCGCTGTACGAAGGCCTGTTGATGAGCGCCATGACCTTGTGCGCACCGAGGCGCTTGGCGAGCATCGCCGCGAGGATATTGGCCTCTTCGGCGTTGGTCATGGCGGCGAACACGTCCGCGCTGTCGATATTCTCCTCGATCAGCAGCTCTTCGTCGGCCGCATCGCCGTGCAGCACGATGGCGCTCGCGAGCAGCTCGGAGACCTTGCGGGCGCGCCGCGCGTCGCGCTCGATGAGCTTGACCTGGTTGTGCTTCTCGAGTGTGCGCGCGAGATGAAAGCCGATGTTGCCGCCGCCGGCGATCACGATGCGCCGCGCAGCGGTGTCATCGACCCGCAGCTGGCTCATGATGCGACGGATGTCATCACGCGCGGCGAGGAAGAACACCTCATCGCCATCGGCCAGCAGCGTGTCCCCCTCGGCCGGCACGCTGCGTCCGTCGCGGTAGATGGCCACCACGCGCACCTCGGTCTTTGGCAGGTGCTGCGGCAACTCGCGCAGGCTGCGGCCGGCGAGCAGACCGCCGCTGCGTATGCGTACCCCGATGAGGCGGACGCGGCCGTCGGCGAAGTCGAGCACCTGCAGCGTGCCGGGGTGATGGATCAGGCGCTCGACGTATTCGGTGACGAGCTGCTCGGGGCTGATGAATACATCGACCGAGAGGCCGTCGACGCCGAACAGGCCCGCACGGCTCGTGTACTCGGCGGCGCGGATGCGTGCGATCTTGGTAGGTGTGCGGAACAGCGTGAAGGCCACCTCGCACGCCACGAGATTCACCTCATCGCTCGAGGTGAGCGCGACGATGATCTCCGCCTCGGCGGCGCCCGCGGCCTCGAGCACGCTCGGGTGGGCGGCATTACCCGCCACGGTGCGTACGTCGAAACGGTCCTGCACATCGCGCAGGGTGTCCTCGTTGCTGTCCACCACGGTCACCTCGTTCGCCTCTTCGCGCGAGAGGTGATCCGCCGCGGTGCGCCCGACCTGGCCGGCGCCGAGTATGAGGATCTTCATGTCTTAAAGCGGTTGCAGATTGGCATACTGCACCATCAGCCATTTGGTGCCCTGGCGCTCGAAATTCACCTGCACGCGCGCGTGTGCCCCCGAGCCTTCCACATTCAGGATCACGCCATCGCCGAACTTGCCATGGCGCACGCGTGCGCCGAGGCGCACGCCAGCCGTTTCCGGCTCTTCGGCGCGGAAGCGGCCGACCGCGATGGGCCGCGATACCTGCACGCGCGGGCGCACCTCCTCGATCAGGTCTTTCGGGATCTCGCGCACGAAGCGCGACGCCTGCCCGTAGCTGTCGATGCCGTGCAGCCGGCGCTGCTCGGCGTAGCTCAGGTACAACTGGCGCATGGCGCGCGTCATACCGACATAACACAGGCGCCGCTCCTCCTCGAGACCATCGAGGTCGCCGAGCGAGCGCTGGTGCGGAAACAGCCCCTCCTCGAGCCCCGCCAGGAACACCACGGGAAACTCGAGCCCCTTGGCGGTATGCAGCGTCATCATCTGCACGCAGTCTTCCCACTCCTGCGCCTGGCCTTCGCCGGACTCGAGCGCGGCGTGCGCGAGAAAAGCCTCGAGCGGCGCAAGTTCGCTGACCTCGGGCGCAAACCCGCGTGCGGCGCTCACCAGCTCATCGAGGTTCTCCACCCGCGCCTCGCCTCGGTCGGCTTTCTCGCGTCGGTAGTGCTCGAGCAGCCCGCTTGCCTTGAGCACTCTATCGACCTGCTCGTGCAGCGCGAGCGTTGCGGTGTCCCGGGCGAGCCGCTCGATGAGCCCCATGAAGCCGTGCACCGCCGCGGCGGCCTTGGGACCGAGGGCGCTACCGCCGATACAGGCTGCGGCGGCTTCCCACAACGAGCTGCCGGCGCCGCGCGCCGCCTCGCGCAGCACCTCCAGACTCTTCGCACCGATGCCGCGCGTCGGCAGATTCACCACGCGCTCGAAGGAGGCGTCATCGCGCCGGTTGGCGATGAGGCGCAAATAGGCGAGCGCGTCCTTGATCTCGGCGCGCTCGAAGAAGCGCAAACCACCGTACACGCGGTACGGCACGCGCGAGGAGAGGAACGCCTCTTCGAACACGCGCGACTGCGCATTGGAGCGGTAGAGAATGGCGATCTCGCGCCGCGCCCCGCCTTGTGACACGTACTCGCCGATGCGATGGGTGACGAACTCCGCCTCGTCGCGCTCGTTGAAGGCGGTGTAGAGACGAATGGGCTCGCCGCGCGCACCGCTCGTCCACAGGTTCTTGCCGAGGCGTGTGGCGTTGTGAGCAATCAGGCCGTTGGCGGCTTCGAGAATGTTGGAGGTGGAGCGATAGTTCTGTTCGAGGCGGAAGAGCTGTGCCCCGGAGTAATCGCGGCGGAACTGCTGGAGATTCTCGGCACGAGCGCCGCGGAAGCGGTAGATGGACTGATCATCATCACCCACCACGAACGGATGGCTCACGCGTGCGCGCTCCGCATCGCTCGCGGCCGGTGCCGGCGGCGCCAGCAGTCGCATCCAGGCGTACTGGATGGCGTTGGTATCCTGGAATTCATCCACCAGCACGTGCCTGAAGCGCCTGCGGTAGTGCTCGAGCAGCTGCGGATCATCGCGCCACAGCTCGAAAGCCCGCAGCAGCAGCTCCGCAAAGTCGACGACACCGTTGCGGGCGCAGGCTTCCTCGTACGCTGCATACAGCTTGATCAGCTGCGCGCGGCTCGGGTCGTTGCCATCCTTGAGGTGCTGTGGCCGGCGCCCCTCGTCCTTGCTGTTGTTGATGAACCACTGCACCTCGCGCGGCACCCAGCGGCTCTCATCGAGCTCGGCGGCCTTGAGGACCTTACGGATGAGACGCTGCTGATCCTCGGAATCGAGGATCTGGAAGCCCTGGGTGAGCTTCGCCTCGCGCCAGTGGATGCGCAGCAGCCGGTGGGCGATGCCGTGGAACGTGCCGATCCACAAGCCACCGCCCGGAACGCCGAGCAGCCGCTCCACACGCCCGCGCATCTCTCCGGCCGCCTTGTTGGTGAAGGTGACGGCCAGGATCCCGTGTGGCGAAACACCCTCGGCCTGGATGAGCCAAGCGATGCGGTGCGTGAGCACGCGCGTCTTGCCGCTGCCTGCGCCCGCCAGCACCAGCACCGGCCCGAGCGGGGCCGTGACGGCGGCCCGCTGCGCTTCGTTCAGGGGATTGAGGATCGGCGACAAATCCATGGGGGGCGAATTCTATACGGTAAAGACCCGCGTCTAGGGCCAGGTCGGCGTGGCCCTCCGACTGCGCGGGCTCGGTCGCTGAGGCCCTTTCAGGCGTTTGCCGGCACGCTCTCCTGCGCAAAGCGCACGAGCGCGATGACGAAGCTCAGGAGCACCGGCCCGATGAACAGCCCGAGAATTCCCCAGGCCGCCGCGCCCCCGATCGCACCGATGAAGAGCGCGAGCGTGGATACCTCGGCGTGGTGCGCGGTGAGGATGGGACGCAGCAGATTTTCGGCGATCCACACCACGGCGATCCAGCAGGCAAGGAATATGGTGGCGCCCCAGCGTCCCTGAAAGGCCAGGTACACCACCGCGGGGATGACGACGATGGATGCGCCCGCCGGCAGGAAAGCGGCGAGGGTCGCGAGGACACCCCAGACGACCGCCGAGGGCAGCCCGACCAGCGCGAACCCGATGCCCACGATGACCCCCTGGATCAGCGCAGTCGTCACCGAGCCGAATACCACCGCGCGCGTCACCTCGCCGAGGTACTTGAGCAGCAGGGCGCGCCGCTGCGGCTCGGCCGGGATCAGGCGTGTGAGGCCCATGACGATGCTGCGGCCGTCACGCAGGAAGAAGAACAGCATGAACAGCATCATGAAAAATCCGACCAGGGTGCCGAACACACCGAGGGCGACATCGCCACCCATGGTCGCCGCGGTCTTCAGCGCCGACTGGACGCTCTCGGTGATCCATTCCTGAACCTGCGTGGCGCTGACCGAGGCGTTCTCGCGCGCCCAGTCCACCGCGCGCCCGATGAGCGGAACACGGGCGGCGCCGTCGAGGATTTCCGCGTAGGAGAACAGAGAGCTGTGGTCGCGCATGTACTGGAGGAGTCGCGCAACCTGCCCCGCGAACACCACCCCGAGCACTGAGATGGGCACGAGCACCAGAAAAGGCGTGAGTACCGTGAGGACGCCCGCGGCGAGCGAGCGCCGCCCCTTGAGGCGCCGCGTCAACCTCACCTGCAGCGGATGAAGGGTGAAGGCGAGCACCACGGCCCACCCGATCATGCCGAACAGCGGGCTGAGGAGCTTGTAGAGCCCATAGCCCAGCAGCGCCGCCGTCAGGATCTGGAAGCAGCGCCGGTAGAAGGTGGAGTGCATGAGGCCCAAGCGTAGCGGGAAGCAGCGTCCAGCGCGATTCCTGCGTTGCTTTTCAGCTGCCGGGTGTGCCCCGGCGGTCCGGCGGATCGCCGGGCATCTCGGCGCGGCTGCTTGCGGCGAAGCGCTGCACGAAGGACTCATCCGTCAGGCTCATGAGAAAGGCGATGAGCTCGGCACGCTCGGCCGGAGCCAGCGGCCGCCGCGGCAGCGCCCACCCGGACGGCGCCGCAGGCGCTCAACGCCAGCTCGCTGCCGCGCCCTCGCGTGTCAGCGCCGCGGTTTGTGAGGCGATCTGCGCGCGCTCCTCGATCCACTTGTCGAGCTCATCCAGATTGGTGGCTACGCTCACCGAAGCACTCGCGCGTTGCGTCGAAGCCCAGCTCGGCGGAGACCAGGACAATAGCGAGGCGCATGCAAACTTCCGCGACGCATCCGGCGAGCGGCAACTGCGCGGGCGCCGACGCCGTTCCCAGCGATGGTTCACCAGCGATTACGCAGCTCGCGCAACTTCACGAACACGGTGCGTGCATCAGGCTGCTCGCCGAGGTCGGGAAACGCCTCGCGCAGCCGCGCAATGATCCGCGGATTCTGCAGCCGTAAGAAGGTGTTGATGAGCTTTTCCTGCGCGAGGCTCGTCACCGCCGCTGCGGCCGGATCGTGATGCCGCGCCGCGCCGAGCAGCGCCTCGGCATCTGGGTTGCCCGGCTCGCGATCGAGGGTGAACTCGAGATTTCGCGCCAGGTATTCGTGCCCCGGGTACACACGGGTGCTCTCGGGCAGCCGCGCCAGCTGGTTCACGAAGGTGTCGTAGAGCGCCTCTGGCCGCCCGCCGTTGTAGCAGTTGCCGGCCCCGGCGTTGAAGAGCGTGTCGCCGCAGAACAGTGCCGGCTCCTCGGTGCGCGACAGCAGACAGATGTGAGCCAGGGTATGCCCGGGCGTGTCGAGGCATTCGAGCTCGACCGTCCGGCCCACCTTGATCACATCGCCCTTGGCTAGACCGCGATCGACTCCACCGATGCGCGCGGCGGCGCCGGCATGCGCCAGCACCTTCGCCTGCGTGGCGCCCTTGAGGCCCGCATTGCCGCCGGTGTGATCGCTGTGCTCGTGGGTGTTTAGAATCTGGGTGATCTCCCAGCCCTGCCGCGCTGCCGCAGTGAGGCACATGCGCCACTCGAGCGGGTCTACGGCGAGGGCTTCGCCCGTCTGCGGACAGGCGATCAGATAATGAAAGTTGCGCAGGGAATTCCCTGACCAGATGCGTTCCACGAGCATAAGCGGCTGTCTCCATCCGCGCTTTCCCGGCAACGTACCCCCAAAACCCAACGCGCGCCATAATGGCCTCGTGAAGCACACCTATCTGTTCGAGCCCGGCGTATGGGGAGTGTCCGGCACGTTCTGGCGGGCCGACGGTCACGAGCTCCAGGCCTTGGGACGCACCGAGATCGCGCATCGCCCGGAATGCTGGCTGCTGTCGGGGACGCTCAAAGTGCTGAGCTCACCTCCGGTGGAGTTCGTGCACGCCTACTGGATCGAGCCGCCGGGCCCGCAAGGCGGAAGCGTGCGCTGGACGTTCGAGAACGAGATGTTCGGGAAACTCCAGGGGCGCTACTCGGTAATCGGACCTTCAATCCTCTCGGTGTATGGCTGCGAGGAGTCCGGTTACCACGGCGCCGAGCACCTGGCACAGCTCGACGCGGACAACTATCGTTCAACGGGACTGCTGCTGCTGAAGGATCGGATCATGTACTCCTGGCAGATGATGCTGAAACGCGGCGGCTGACAGGGAGCGCAGCATGCTGGAGATCCGTCGCAGCGCAGACCGCGGTCGTGCCGATCACGGTTGGCTCAAGAGCTTCCATACTTTCTCGTTCGCCGACTACTACGATCCGAACTGGGTGGGCTACGGCCCGCTGCGCGTCATCAATGACGATCGCGTCGCTCCGGGGCAGGGCTTCGGCAAGCACGGCCACCGCGACATGGAGATCCTTACCTACATCCTCGCCGGTCGGCTCGAGCACAAGGATTCAATGGGCAACGGCGCGGTGATGCGCGTCGGCGACGTGCAGCGCATGAGTGCCGGCACTGGCGTGACGCACAGCGAGTTCAACCCTTCCGCCACCGAGGAAGTCCACTTCCTGCAGATCTGGGTCCTGCCTGAGGCGCTGCGGCTGGCACCGGGTTACGAGCAAAAGCACTTCACCGCCGCCGACAAGCGCGGCCGTCTGCGGCTGATCGCCGCGCACGGCGGTGAGGACGGCGCCGTGCTCATCCATCAGGACGCGCGCATCTACGCGGGCCTGTTCGATGGCGCCGAACGTACCGAGTTGCGCGTGGCGGAGGGAAGGCGCGCATGGCTGCAGGTGGCGCGCGGAAGTCTATCCATCGATGGCACCCGAGTCTCCGCCGGAGATGGCGCGCGCACGGCAGGCCCAGCCGACCTCCTGCTGTGCGATGGCGCGGATGCCGAGATGCTGCTGTTCGATCTGCCGTGACGCCGGCAGTGCGCAGCGCGTGCTACGCGCGTCGACGCCGCTGCAACCCGAGCCCTAACAGCCCCATGCCGAAAAGCGCGAGCGTCGCGGGCTCCGGAACACTGGTGGACGATGTAGCCCCGATGCCCTTGAAGCTGAAGCTCGTGCCGTCGTCGGTCACGGTCACCATCGTCGGGTGCATGAAGCCCGACGCGTCGGTGAAAATGCCGTAGAGGTTGCTGGCGTTGAGGGTCGGTCCACTGGGGACCATCACCGGCGTCGTGCCGAGAGCGGCGAATGTCAGCACATCGCCGCTGCCGCTGCTGCGCGAGGCCGTGCCGGTGGCAGTGCCGCAGACCGCGGGTCCGGAGGTGAACGGGTCGCACGCTTCGACCCCCGTCATGAAGCCGCCAAAGCCCGGAAGCGATGCACCGAGGGAGGTCGGCGCGTTGGAAGCAGTGATCATGAAGCCGAAGCTAACCCCCGTGGGGTTGAGGCTCGTGAGCACCGCCACCTCCTCGAAATTCACCGTGACGCCACCCGCGGTGTCGGTTTGTGGACCGGTGTCGAACAGCACACTCACCATCGGCGTGCTGCCACTGAACGTCGGGATCGCCACGTTGCTCGCGCCGGGCGTCACGGGCGCAGGCGCGGGCCATGCGACGGAACCCACGACCGCCGCCAGCAGCCCGGACCCCAGAGCTGAGAGGACGCTCTGTCGTCTAATGCTCATGAGTTGCTCCCTGCGAGCTCCGTACAACTGTTGTCCCGATCCGCGCTCAGTGCACTTTCGCGGGCGCGTAATCGTGCGCTCGTCGCGCGATGGCGGCAACCGCTGGCCTGAACTCGGCCCCTCGCCGTTGCAGCGCGTCAGGCGCTGCCGCGGAACGCCGGCAGGTAGTGATCGATGAGCAGCGCAGCGAACAGCCACATGAGGTAGTTCACCGAGAAGCGGAACACGCGCATCGGCAACTCCACCCGTGCCGTGATCTTCAGCGCCAGCGCGTAATAGAGGAAGCCGGCGTCCAGTACGAGGGCGGCCGCTAGATACAGCAGACCGCTCATGCGCGTGAGGTAGGGCATGAGCGTCACCACGGTGAGCAGCACCGTATACAGCAGTACCTGCAGGCGGGTGTGAGCCACCCCATGAGTCACCGGCAGCATCGGGATTCCGGCGCGCGCATAGTCGTCGCGGCGCGCGATCGCGAGTGCCCAGAAGTGCGGTGGCGTCCACACGAAGATGATGAGGAAGAGCAGCAACGCGTTCGGGTCGATGCTGTCGGTCACCGCTGCCCAGCCGAGCACCGGTGGCGCAGCTCCCGCGGCGCCACCGATGACGATGTTTTGCGAGGTCGCGCGCTTGAGCCACACGGTGTAGATCACCGCGTAGCCGATGAGCGACAGGAAGGTGAGCATCGCGGTGAGCAGGTTCACGAGGAAGGCGAGTATCGCCATGGCGCTCACACCGAGCAGCGCGGCGAACTGCAGCGCCTGACGCTCGGTGAGCTGGCCGCTCGGCAGCGGCCGCGCGCGCGTGCGCGCCATCTGCTCATCGATACGCCGGTCGAGCACGTGGTTCAAGGTGGCGGCGCATGCCGCAGCGAGCGCGATGCCGAGGTTGCCCCACAGCAGCGCCCCCGGCGGCGGAAGCCCGGGACTCGCGAGCAACGTGCCGACGATCGCGGTGAAGGTGATGAGCGCGACGACCTTCGGTTTGGTGAGCTCCAGGTAGCGTCGCCACAGCGCCGGCGCGCGCGGCGCAAGCCTCTGCGGTTCCTCCGCGGCCAGAAAATCGCGCGTCTTGCTCGGTTCCGATGTCGTTGCCACGGGTGATCGCCGGCAGGAGGGCAGTCGTCCTGAACGATGGGCAGCCTAGCAGATCGTGCCGGGACCCTCACCCGCAACACCGCGAAACCGCTGCCCGCGCGAAGCCGCGTCCTTGCTTGGCAGTGAGTGTTTACCTCACGGCGCGCGTCTCACGTGCGGCGGGAATAAGTCAGCGTCCGCAGCAGCGCAAGCGTCGCGAGCAGCAGCAGCGCCGCACCCGCGGTGTGTGCGCTGGCGAGCCACAGCGGGAAGGTCTCGAGCACCATGGTGATGCCGATGGTGAGCTGCAGGGCGAGCGCGCCGAGCACGGCCCAGGCCCATCGGCGATCCCCCGCCAGAGCGCGCTGCCGCAGCACGAACAGCGCGGCGAGCGCGAGCGCGGCGGTGGTGACCGCGGCGCCGAGGCGATGCGTCAGGTGAATGGCGACGCGAGCCGGGTTAGCGAGCACCCCGCCTTCGTAATTGATGCGGAGGCCGCGCCAGAGCACGAACGCATTGCGGTAATCACTGTGCGGCCACCAGGCGCCCTGGCAGGTGGGGAAGTCGGGACAGGCGACCGCCGCGTAGTTGCTGCTGGTCCAGCCGCCGAGCGCGATCTGGATGATGAGCGCAATGAGTCCAAGGAGCGCGAGGCGTCGCGCGAGCGCCAACTTCGTCGCCGGGCCGCCGCTTCCGATATGCGCGTAATGCAGCGTACTCCTTCCCCAGGAGCCTCGGGGCGGCGAGAGCAGCAGCCACCATAACAGCGCGAGCGTCGTCAGGCCGAACAGCAGATGCAGCGTGACAATGAGCGGATTGAGCCGCCAGGTCACGGTCAGCATGCCGAGCAGCGCCTGCATCACGAGGGTCGCGAAGAGCGCCAATGCGAGCGGCATACTCACGACCGCCTGGCGCCGGGCAGCGATCGTCAGCGCAGTCACGAGGATGATGATGACGCTGAGCGTGCCGACCGCGTAGCGATGGATCATTTCGCGCCACGCCTTGCCGGGCTCGAGCGGCCGGTCGGGAAACGCCCCCGCAGTGTCGGCGGTCTGCGCCGCGGCCGGTGTCAGGTGACCGTAGCACCCCGGCCAATCGGGGCAGCCCAGGCCCGCCGCTGTCAATCGTACGTAGGCACCGAGCACCACGACCCCAAAACACAGCAGTACGCCAAGGATGCACAGCCGGCGGATCCAGCGGGCGGCGGTCATCGGCGCTCAGCCGATGTGCGAGAGCGCGAGGAGCTTCTTCAGGTCCTCGAGCAGTCCGCGCGGATTTCCGCGTGCATCGTAGCTCATCACGAGATTGCCGAGCGGGTCGACGATGAACAGGGAGTGCTCGCGGTTCGCGCTGGGGAACTGCGCAAGCAGCGGCCGCGCGGCTGGGCCACTCGCATCGAGGACCTGGAGTCCCGCATGCTCGCGAGCGAGAAACGCGCGGTCGCAACAGGCGCCGCTTACGAGCAACACCCGAGCGACGCGTGTCATGTCGTTGTTGAGGGCGAGACGGGTCTGGCGCATCACGTACAGCGACTCGCGGCATGAGGCGTCGCAGTCGCCGGCGCCGATGTAGACCAGCGCCCAGTTTTTGCCGAATGCCGGGGCGGCGGCGGCCGGGATACGCACATCGCGCTCGGTGCCCGTATCACCCGGGGTTTCAAGGTCGACGTGTGGCAGCGCCACCGCGGGCAGCGCTCGGGCAGGCGCGATGAGTTGCCCATGGTTGACGTGCGCACTCGGCCGCCAGCCGGTGCCGTAGTAGATGAAGAAAGCCAGGGCGAGCGGCAGCAGGAAAAGCGCCGCGAGCACCGTCAAGGTGCGCAGGTTTTGCGCGCGCACCTCGCGCGGAGTGATGACGCTCATGAGGCAGCTGCCTGCCGCGGGCGTCGGCTCACGAACACCCACAGTGCGAATGTCAGCAGCGCGAAGACCCACCACTGGATCGCGTACGAGAAATGCCGCAGCGGGGGAAGCCCGGGAGGCTGCCAGGCACGCACATAACCCAGTGGGCCAGCGGGATCGAGCAGCAGAATGCGCGGTGCCAGCGGCGCGCCGAGCGCAGCGGCGAGCTGCACCATGTCGGGGTAGCTCGTGACCTTGGGCCACGGACTGCGAGCCGATGGGGCGGCACGTCCGAGTGCCAGCCCCGGCGTGGGCAGCTGCGCCATGCGGCCGGTGAGCTGCACCGGGCCGCTCACCTTGAGGCTCACGTCCGGGAGCTGGGCGCGGCTCCCGGCGAAAGGCACCCAGCCCCGGTCGACGAGCAGCGCCGCCGCGTGCGCACGGCTGAGCGGAGTGAGTACCTCGTAGCCCGGGTGGCCCGCGAAGCTGCGGTTATCGAGCAGGAATTGGTGCGCGCCATCGAATTCACCCTCGACGCGGACGCGCTGGTAGAGCGGCAGCTCGCGCCCGGTGCCGGTGCCGAGCTCGAGAACCTGATCGGCGCCGCGCGCAAAGTGCGCCGCCGCCGCTTGGCGCTGCTCGCCCCGCTGCCATTGCCACAGACCCAAGCGCACGAAGAGCGCGCCGAGCAGCACCGCCAGCAGCGTCAGGCGCAGTGTGGGCGCGAATACGCGCCGGCCCGGGCTTGGCGGCGCCGTCACGGCAAATTGCTCCGCGCCCTGCGCACGCTACACTGACCGGCACACATGGAACATCTCGTCTGGCTGCTGGTGCTGGCGTGCCTCCTCGGCATTTTCGTCAGCCTGGGTCTCGGCCTGTACCATCTCTCGCGCGGCACTCCGCAGGATTCCGCTCGGCTCGTGCGTGCGCTCACCGTGCGCATCGGCGTATCGCTGCTGCTGTTTGCGTTGTTGATGCTCGCCTGGTACTTCGGTCTCATCTCGCCACACCCGCTGCAGGGCGCCGGCGCGCCGCCCTAGCCACTGGCCAGGGGCTGCATGCTGCCGGTGCCTTCGCCAGGTGCGCGGCGGTGCTCTACAGCCAGTAGACGAAGATGAAGAGCCCCAGCCACACCACATCGACGAAGTGCCAGTACCAGGCGACCGCCTCGAAGGCGAAGTGGCGGTTGGGAGTGAAATGCCCGCGCAGCACGCGCAGCCAAATGACCGTCAGCATGATCGCGCCGATGCTGACGTGCAGGCCGTGGAAACCGGTGAGCATGAAGAAGGTCGAGCCGTAGATGCCCGTCGTGAGCCGCAGGCCCAGATCCCGGTAGGCCTCGCCATACTCGTGCGCCTGTAGTCCCACGAAGGTGAAGCCGAGAAGGAAGGTGAGCGCGAGGAATACCGCGAGGCGGCCGCGGTGACCGGAGCGCAGGGCGTGATGCGCGATGGTGACGGTGAGGCCGCTGGTGAGCAGGATGGCGGTGTTGATCGCGGGGATGGGCGTCGGCGCCATGGGGGTGAAGACACCGTTGGCGAGACCGCCGACGTGCGCCGGCCCGTTGGTCGGCCACACCGCCTCGAACTGCGGCCAGAGGATGAAGTTGGTGAACACCTTCACGCCCTCCCCGCCGAGCCACGGCACGGCGAGCACCCGCGCGTAGAAGAGCGCGCCGAAGAAGGCGCCGAAGAACATGACCTCGGAGAAGATGAACCACATCATCCCCATGCGGAAGCTGCGGTCGACCTGCAGGTTGTAGGTGCCGTGCTGGTTCTCGCCGATGACGGTCGAGAACCACCCGAAGAACATGTAGGCGAGCAGCACCACGCCCGGCAGGAAGATCCAGCCGCCCGCCCAGTCGTTCAGATACCCGACTCCGCCGAGCATCATGGCGAAGAGCGCCACGGAGGCGCGGATCGGCCAGGGACTGCCGTGCGGGATGTAGTAGGCGTTGCTGTCGGTTGCGTGTGCGTTGGCCATGGTCGATGTGCTTTCTAGCGGCGTGCCGTGACGCGCGCGGATTCGTCGTAGAAGGTGTAGGCGAGAGTGATCAGGTCGATGTGTCGCGGGAGCGATGGATCGATGATGAAGCGCACTGGCATGTCGCGCCCCTCATTCAGCGCGAAGTGCTGCGGCGAGAAGCAGAAGCACTCGGTTTTGTGGAAGTAGGCCGCGACCTCCGAGGGGGCGATGTTGGGCACCGCCTGCGCGGTCGTGGCGCGACCGCTCAGGTTGTGCGCATAGAACTGCGCGGTGAATAGCTGCCCCGGGTGCACCTCGACGGTGCGCACCACCGGGCGGAACTCGAAGGTGCCGGCGCTGGCGACGTCCGCCAGAAATTCCACCGTCACGGTGCGGTCGAGCTGCGGGTGCTCGACCGCGGTGACACGCTCGCGCAGCTTGGCCTGGTCACCGTAGCCGGTGACCGAGCACAGCACGTTGTAGAGCGGCACGAGCGCAAAGCCGAACGCGAAGCTGCCGGCGGCGATGGCCAGCAGCTTCCAGGTCATGGCGAGGTTGGCGCGCCGCAGATCGCTCATTTCGCGCCGCGCAGGAGCGCCATTACTATGAAGCCGAGATAGAACGCGGCGGCGATCAGCGCCCACAGCAGCGCACTGCGGCGCACGCGCCGGCGCTGCTGCTCGCTCGCCGCGAGGCCAGTGGTGCTCATCAGTGTGCCGCCCCGCGCGCGATCACCGCATCCGAGGGAGGCGTGGTCCAGGAGTGAAACGGCGGGGGCGAGGGCAGCTCCCACTCGAGTCCGTGCGCGCCCTCCCAAGCCCGGTTACCGATCGGGACACCGCCGCGCACGCACTTCCAGATGAGGTACGGGAACAGCAGCTGCGACAGTCCGAAGCCGAAGCCGCCGAGCGATGACACCATGTTCCAGTCGGTGAACTGCACCGCATAGTCGGGGATGCGGCGTGGCATGCCGGCGAGCCCGAGGAAGTGCTGCGGGAAGAACAGCACGTTCACGAAGATGGTCGACAGCCAGAAGTGCCACGTGGCGAGTTTCAGGTCATACATCCTGCCGGTCCATTTCGGCAGCCAGTAGTACACCCCGGCCATGATGCCGAAGATGGTCCCAGGCACCAGCACGTAGTGGAAGTGCGCCACCACGAAGTAGGTGTCCTGGTACTGGTAGTCCGCCGGTACGATCGCGAGCATCAGTCCCGAGAAGCCGCCGATGGTGAACAGGAACAGGAACGCGAGCGCGAACAGCATCGGCGGCTCGAAGGACAGCGACCCCTTCCACATGGTCGCCGTCCAGTTGAACACCTTCACACCGGTCGGCACCGCGATCAGCATGGTCGAGAGCATGAAGAACAGCTGCGCGGCGAGCGGCATGCCGACCGTGAACATGTGATGCGCCCAGACGATGAACGACAGGAAGGCGATCGAGGCGGTCGCGTACACCATGGTCTCGTAGCCGAACAGCGGCTTGCGCGAGAAGGTGGGGATCACCTCGGAGACGATGCCGAACGCCGGCAGGATGAGGATGTACACCTCGGGGTGGCCGAAGAACCAGAAGATGTGCTGGAACATCACCGGATCGCCGCCGCCCGCGGCGGTGAAAAACGTGGTGCCGAAGAAATGATCGGTGAGCAGCATGGTGACCGCGCCGGCGAGCACCGGCATCACGGCGATCAGCAGGTACGCGGTGATTAGCCAGGTCCACACGAACAGCGGCATGCGCAGCAGCGATATGCCGGGCGCACGCATGTTCATGATGGTGACGATGACGTTGATGGCGCCGAGGATCGAGGAGGCGCCCATCAGATGAACCGCGAAGATGAGCATGGGGAAGGCGGCACCGGTCTGCAGGATGAGCGGCGGATACATGGTCCAGCCGCCCGCCGGGGCGCCCCCGGGCACGAAGAACGAGCCGATCAGCAGCGTGAATGCGAACGGCAGGATCCAGAAGCTGAGATTGTTGAGGCGCGGCAGCGCCATGTCGGGCGCGCCGAGCTGCATCGGAATCATCCAGTTCGCCAGTCCCGTCCACGCTGGCATGATCGCTCCGAAGATCATGATGAGCGCATGCATGGTGGTGAGCGAGTTGAAGAACTGCGGATCGAAGAACTGCAGCCCCGGCTTGAAGAGCTCGAGCCGGATCAGCATCGCCGCGCCGCCGCCGATGAAGAACATCAGGCAGGCGAACACCAGGTACATCGTGCCGATGTCCTTGTGGTTGGTGGAGTACACCCAGCGCCGCCAGCCGTGCGGCTTGTGGTCGTGCTCGTCGTGCGGCTCGGCGTGGGTCAGGACTTCGGCCATGGCGCTCTCTCTTCAGTTGCGGCGGTGGGGGCAGCGGTGGCAGGCGCCGCGCCCGGCGCGGCTGCCTGCTTCTGCTCGGCGGCCTTCTGCTTCAGCCACGCGGCAAAGTCTTCCTTGGAGCGCGCATCGACGACGATCGGCATGAAACCGTGGTCGCGCCCACAGAGCTCCGCGCACTGCCCGCGATATAACCCGGGCTTGTCCTTGTCGATCTTGAACCAGGCCTCGTTGACGAACCCGGGGATCGCGTCCTTCTTTACCCCGAAGGCCGGCAGCCACCAGGAGTGGATGACGTCCGCACCGGTCACGAGCAGTCGCACCTTGGTGTCGACCGGCACGACGAAGGGGTGATCGACGTTCAGCAGATAGTGCTCGACGCTCTCGGGATCGATCCCGGAGAGCAGCTCGCGCGCGGCGTCGGAGTGGTGATCGAGACGCGAGAAGTACATCACTCCATCATCGAGGTAGTCGTACTGCCAGCCCCACTGGAAACCGGTGACTTTCACGGTGAGCTCGGTCTTGGTGGTGTCCTCGATCTCGACCAGCGTCTTCGCCGCCGGCACCGCCATGACGACCAGGATGATGACCGGCACGATCGTCCAGATGATCTCCACCTTGGTGTTGTGTACCACCGTGACATCCGGCACCGCACCCTTGGATTTGCGGTAATTGACGATCGACCAGATCATCACGCCGAACACCACTACGCCGATCGCCACGCAGATCCAGAAGATCCTCATGTGCAGGTGGTAGATCTCGCGGCTGATGTGCGTGACCCCCTGCGTCATGTTGAGCTGATTCCAGCCGGACTCGGCGTGCGCGGTGAGCGTGGCGACGCTTGCGGCGAGCGCGAAGACCAAATGAGCGAGCTTTTCGCGAATCATCGTTAATGTGCCTTGCAGCGCACCACTCCAAGGCGATGCGCGTTCTTTTTCAGGAGCCAATCCGCATCGCCGTGCGCTGCCCCTAGCGCCAGGAGGGCGATTCGTTCACGCGGCCGATTACGCGCTGCAGTCGTAGCGCCAGTCCGCGTCGTTCCTCTTCCGTGAGGAAGCTGCCGAGCTCACACCGGCGGCCATGCGACTCGATGGTGAGCCGGCTCGGGTGCAAGCGTGCCGCAGGGCGGCGCAGTTTAACCTGCGCCCAATGCCTCGGGAACACTACGTGCTCGCAGCGCGCCCGCACGCGTGTGTCGATGCTGACATCGGCATCGGTCACGGTGATCGTCTGGCTGTGGAAGCGCCGCTCGAGGCCGACCCCGAGTGCCCAGCCGAGCAACGCCATCTCCAATCCCGCAAAGGGCAGCACGGGCCAGAATCCCTTGAGGGCGAGAATCGCGGCGATGCCGCAGGGCGCGATGCAGGCGATGCCGAAGAAAAGCCGCGCACCGCTCACACTGAGTGAGCAGTTGGGGCAGATCTCGATGCGCAGGGGCTCGGCTTCCACGCGCGGTCGATGGTAGCGCGCAGACATCTTTATTCAAGCCGTTTCAGGAGCTTATCGCTCAGCGAACCGAGCTCGGGTGCGACCGGTGCGAGGACGAGTTGCGCGCCGCCATCCGCGAGGTGCGGGACGACCGCGAGCGGTGGCTCCCCGAGTCGCCGCTCCAGGGACTCGAGATTCTCAGCGACATGCGACATCTGCGGATCGATCGCGCTCGCGATCCAGCCGGCAAGTCGCGCACCGTCCGAGCGCACGGCACGCCAGCTGAGCTGCGCGTGGTTGAGACAGCCGAGCTTCAGCCCCACCACGAGGAGGACTGGAAGGGAGAGAGCCCTCGCGAGGTCGGCCATCGTCTCGCGCTCGTTGATCGGCGCGAGCCAGCCCCCCGCGCCTTCGACCACTATCCAGTCGGCATCGGCGGTAAGCCGGTCGAAATTCTCGCGAATCAGGTTCGTATCTACCGCTATCTTGACGGCTTCTGCTGCGATATGCGGGGAAATTGGGGGCTGGAAGCAATAAGGGTTCACCCTGGCGTAGTCTTCCGTCGGGAGGCCGGCTGCCTCCATTAGAGCGAGTGCGTCGGGGTTTCGCAGGCCCTCACTCGTCTGAAAGGACCCGGACGCCACCGGCTTCATGACACCCACGCGCCGGCCCTCCCGGCGCAGCGCGCGCACGAGCGCGCAGGCGATGACGGTCTTGCCGACACCCGTGTCCGTGCCCGTGATGAAGATCCCCTGAGCGCTCATGCTCGTCGATTGCGGCGAATGGATCCGGGAGCGATGCGCGCGATCCCCTCGATGGCGGCCGCGGTCGGGCGTCCCGCCGCGCCCCAGCTCGCGCCGTAGATGACCTCGTAGGTGGCCGGCAGGCGCTGCTCGCGGCGGAAGCTCTCGTAGGCGCGCTCGACGCGCGCGAGTCGGGCGCGGCCTGACAGCGAACGCGGACGTCCTGCGGTGACGTTGTGTGCACCGATGGCCTTCAGGTCGCGCATCAGAGTGAGCACGTCCGGATAGCCGACCTCGATGTGGTCCACATCGAGCACCGGCTCCATGAGTCCCGCGCGCACGAGGGCGTCCCCGACCTCATGAATGTCGGAGAAATGATTGACGTGGTTGTAACCATCGGCCTCGGCCCAGGCGCTGCGCAGCTCATTCAGCGTGCCGGGGCCGAAGGTGCTGAAAGCGAAGAAGCCGCTCGACTTCAGCACGCGCCGCACCTCGGCGAGCGTGACGGCGAGCGGCTCGCACCACTGCAGCATCAGATTGCTGTAGATCAGATCGATGCTGCCGTCCTTCAGCGGAAGGCGCGACGCGTCGCCGCACACCCGATCGAAGCGCCGCCATGGCCACTGGTGCCGGCGCGCCTCGCGTAACATGCCGGCGGCGATGTCGAGCGCGATTACGCGTGCCCGCGGGTAGCGGCGCTTGAGCTCACGCGTGACGCGGCCCGTGCCGCTGCCGAGATCGAGCACCCGGCCGGGCGTGAAGCGGAAAACCTCGAGCCGCTCGAGCAGCTCGCCGGCGATGCGCGCCTGCAGACTCGAGGAGGCGTCGTAGCTCGTGCTCGCGCGCTCGAAGGATGCGCGCAGCCGCGTGCGGTCTAGCCGGAAAGCACCCGGTGCCTCAAGCATGCAGAAACCCACTCAGCTCACGCGCGAACTGCACCGGATGCGAAAGGAAAGGCGCGTGCGCGGCACCGGCGACCTCCACGTATCGGGCATCGGGAAGCGAATGCGCGAGCGCGCGCACCGCGGCGGGGCGGATGATGCGGTCTCGCTGGCCGGCGACCACGAGCGCCGGCACCCGCACCATCGGCAGCGCGCGTCGCAGATCCCCATCCCGCAGCCGCGCGAGTCCGGCGGTGAGGGCCTCCGGGCAGGCGGCGCCGTGCGTACGCAGCGCTGCGCGCAGTTTCGCGAGCACGTGCGCCGCGGTGCGCGGGGCGCTGCCGCTCGCCAGCAGCGCAAGAAAATCACTGACGGCGCGTTCGCCCTCGGAGTGGAGGCGGTGAACGAGCCGCGCGAGGAGCGGCCGCGGAGTGCCGCAGCGCCAGTTGGGAGATTTGAGGAATTTCGGAGTCGTGGCGATGAGCGCGAGCCGCTCGACGCTGGCCGGGAGCGCTGCGGCGAGATCGAGCGCCAGCTGACCGCCGAGAGACCAGCCGAGGAGCGCATAGCGCTCGGTGAGGGGAGCGAGCGTCTCGTGCACCCGCCAGGCTTGCGCCGCGGGTGTGCTCGCGCGCGGATCCCAGTCGCTGCGGCCGTGGCCCGGCAGGTCGATGGCGATGACACGGAAGCGCGGCGCGAGCAGGCGCACGAGGTCATCCCACACCCTGAGGTTCAGACTCCAGCCATGCAGCAGCACAAGATCGCCCGCTGCACCGCTGCCACAGATTTCGTGATAGAGCGCGCCGCCCATGGCTCAGGCGCCGCGCGCGACGGCACAAATGCGGCCGAGCTGCTCTGCGAGCCCATCGACCTCCGCTTCGGTGTGCGACGCACACAGCGTGACGCGCAGCCGTGCGCTTCCGGCCGGCACCGTCGGCGGACGGATCGCGACCACCCAGTATCCCGCGGCGCTGAGCGCGCGCTGTGCCGCGAGCGCCGCCCCGGCGCTGCCGAGAAGGACTGGCTGTATGGGAGTCGCCGAGGTGGCGAGCGGCACGCCGGCCGCGTGCGCGGCGTCGCGAAAGCGGCGCACGAGCGCGAGCAGACGCGCGCGCCGCCCGCGCTCTTGTCTGATGAGCGCCAGTGCCGCGCGTGCTGCCGCGGCGATCGGCTGCGGCAGAGCCGTCGTGTAGAGGTAGGTGCGCGCCTTCTGGATGAGGAACTCGATGAGTGCGGCATTGCCGGCGACGAAGGCACCGAAGCAGCCGAAGGCCTTGCCGAGCGTGCCGACGAGGATCGGCACCTCCTCGCTGCCGAGCGCAAAGTGCTCGAGCACCCCGCCGCCGTGCGTTCCGAGAACTCCGAGTCCATGCGCGTCGTCGAGGAGCAGCCAGGCATCGTGCGCCCGGGCGCAGCGCGCGAGCTCCGGCAACGGCGCGAGATCGCCGTCCATGCTGAATACCCCATCGGTGGCGAGCAGCGCGGTCCGGCCCGGAGCGGCGCCGAGCAGCCTCGTTGCCGCGCCCGCATCGGCGTGCGCGTAGCGCACCAGTGTAGCGCCCGAGAGCCGCGCGCCATCGATGAGCGAGGCATGCGAGAGTCGGTCGAGCAGTACCCGCTCGCTGCGGCCGGCGAGCGAGGCGATGACCGCGAGGTTCGCCATGTAGCCGGTCGAGAACAGCAGTGCCCGCTCGCGTCCAGTGAAGGCGGCGAGCTCCTCCTCGAGGCGCTCGTGCTCCGCGCCGTGGCCGGTGACGAGGTGCGAGGCGCCGCTGCCGGCACCGTTCTCGGCCGCGCACCTCGCCATGGCGTCGGCGAGCGCCGGGTGGCGCGCGAGGCCGAGGTAATCGTTGCTGCTGAAGTCGATGAGCTCGCGGCCGCTCGCGAGCCTCAGGCTGCGTCCGGCCGCTGCACGGTGTGCGACCGTGACCCGCGCGCGGCGCAGCTGTGCCGCTTCCAGCTGCGCGAGCGCCGCCTCAAGCGCCGACGCTTGCCGCTTCATGGGGAAGCGGTGTGAGCCCGAGCCGTTTGAGCAGCGCCTGGTCGCGCGCCACATCGGGGTTACCGGTGGTGAGCAGCCTCTCCCCGTAGAAGATGGAGTTGACGCCGGCGAGGAAGCACAGCGCCTGCAGCTCATCGCTCATATCTTCGCGCCCGGCGGAGAGTCGCACGTGTGCGCCTGGCATCAGCACCCGCGCCACGGCACAGGTGCGCACGAAGTCGAAGGCATCCACCTCGGGCGCATCGGCGAGCGGTGTGCCTGGAACCTTCACCAGGCGGTTGATGGGCACGCTCTCGGGATGTTCGGGCAGGTTGGCGAGCGTACGCAGCAACTCGGCGCGGTCGTCCGCGGATTCGCCCATGCCGATGATGCCGCCGCAGCACACCTTGAGCCCCGCCGCGCGCACGGCAGCGAGCGTGTCGAGCCGCTGCTGATAGGTCCGCGTACCGATGATCTCGCCGTAGAACTCCGCCGAAGTGTCGAGGTTGTGGTTGTAGTAGTCGAGTCCGGCCTGTTTCAGCTGTCGCGCCTGCTGCGGGCTCAGCATGCCGAGCGTCGCGCAGCTTTCCAGTCCCAGCTCGCGCACCGCGCGGATCATCTGCACGATCGCTGCCAGATCGCGTGCCTTCGGGGCTCGGTAGGCGGCGCCCATGCAGAAGCGCGTCGCCCCCGCTGCCTTCGCACGCGCCGCGCACTCACGCACCGCCGCCACCTCCATGAGCGCCTCGCGGCCGACACCGGTCTGGTAATGCACGCTCTGCGGGCAGTAGGCGCAGTCCTCGGGACAGGCGCCGGTCTTGATGGAGAGCAGCGTGCTCATCTGCACCGCATTCGGCAGGTGGTGGGCACGGTGCACGCGCTGCGCATGCAGGATGAGATCCATGAAGGGCAGCGCGAAGAGCGCACGCACCTCCTCGAGCGACCAGTCGTGCCGGATTGCAGCCGCAGCGGCCGCGACCGCTGCCATGGGTCTCGCCATGCTTTATGCCTTCCTCTCCCGGCGCGACCATGCCCGAGAGGCGCAAAGCCTGTCAACGACGGGCATCTGGATAAGTCGACAATTGCTCAGTAGTTGTCCAAGGGAGCCTCACGGCGCGGGCCACAGCAGGTGCACCAGCAACGCTGCCGCCACCCCAAGAGCGCCGAGCACCGCTACCAGCACGCCAGCGGCGGCGCAGTCCTTCACCACACGCACCCCCGGGCTCTGCTGCGGATGCAGCACATCCGCGAGGTGCTCGATGGCGGTATTGAAGAGCTCCGCCGCCACGACCGCCGCGCTCGCGAGCAGCACCAGCGCCCACCACACCGCGGCGGGACGCAGCGCGAGCAGCGCGAGCAGCGCCGCGGCGCCTGCCAGTGCCTGCAGCCGC
Source organism: Steroidobacteraceae bacterium (assembly GCA_035639195.1). Taxonomy (GTDB): domain Bacteria; phylum Pseudomonadota; class Gammaproteobacteria; order Steroidobacterales; family Steroidobacteraceae; genus 13-2-20CM-66-19. The sequence continues at coordinate 30,418 of DASQYM010000033.1, read as the reverse complement.
AGGCTCGCCTCGCTGCGCATCGCATGGGCGAAACCCCGCACGGCAAAGCGCAGGCGCGCGGCAAAGCGCTGGTTCTTGTGGGTGTCCATGGGCTGCGCTTCAGGCAGCGTAGGTGTACTCGAGAAGAATGCCCACGAACACCGCGAGTCCCACGTACTGGTTGTTGAGGAAGGCGCGCAGGCAGCCGGCCGGCTCGCGCTTGCGGATCAGCCACTGCTGCCAGATAAACAGCAGCGCCGCAGCGAGCACTCCACCCTGATACCAGCTGCCGAAGTGCATGCTGCGGCCGGCGAGTACCAGCGCGCCCAGCATCATCAGCTGCATGGCGCCGATGAGGAAGCGGTCCATGTCGGCGAACAGGATGGCGCTCGACTTCACGCCGACCCGCAGATCGTCCTCGCGATCGATCATGGCGTAGATCGTGTCGTAAATCGCCGCCCAGATGACCGCGGCGATGTACAGCAGCCAGCACACCCGCGGCAGCACCTCGGTCTGCGCCGCGAACGCCATGGGAACGCTCCAGCCGCCGAAGGAGATGCCCAGATACAGCTGCGGCATCGGGAAGAAGCGCTTCACGAAGGGGTAGGAGACGGTGAGCAGCGCGCCGATGACGGCGAGCTTCACCGTGAGTGCGTTGAGACGCGTGACGAGCCAGAGCGCAATGACGATGAGCAGCGCAAACAGCGCCAGCGCCTCGCTCGGCGATACGCGTCGCGCAGCGAGCGGCCGGTCGCGCGTGCGGCGCACGTGCGGATCGATATCGCGATCGGCGAAGTCGTTGATGACGCAACCCGCGGCGCGCATCACGGCGACGCCGACCACGAATACGATGAGCACGCGCGGTTCCGGACGTCCCTCGCCTGCGACCCACAGCGCCCACAGCGCCGGCCACAGCAGCAGCCACGTACCGATCGGCCGGTCGAGCCGCATGAGGCGCGCGTACTCGGTGAGCCGCCGCGCGAGGCGATGCGACAGCGGAGCCTCGGGATCTCGGGGCGCCGCTCCCAACTCCGGCGAGACTGCAACCATGTACGGAACGTTAGCATACGCGCCGCCGCTCCCCGCCGCCGTCACCGCGAAATTGCGCCTCTTGCCGGCTGGTGTGTAGTCGGCGATTGCGTCGAGCGCAATTTCGTGGGGCGCTTGGCTCAACCGACGCGACCGTAGCGCTCGCCCGCGCCGACCCAGCGGGCCGCGAGCGCCGCGACGCGCTCGGGGTGCCGCTCGAGGAGCCGCTCGGCGCTTTGCTGCACGCGCGGCAGCAAGTCGGCATCGCGCATCAGATCGGCGACGCGCAGCTGCGCAAGACCGGTCTGGCGGGTGCCGAGGAGCTCGCCCGGTCCGCGCAACTCCAGATCACGACGCGCGATCTCGAACCCATCGGCGCTCTCGCGGATCACCTTCAGCCGCTCGCGCGCCAGCGCCGCAAGCGGCGCACGGTACAGCAGCACGCAGCTGCTCGCACCGCTTCCACGGCCGACTCGTCCGCGCAGCTGATGCAGCTGTGCGAGTCCCATGCGCTCGGCGTTCTCGATGACCATCAGGGTCGCGTTCGGCACGTCCACGCCCACCTCGATCACGGTCGTCGCCACCAGCAACTGCAGCCGCGCGGCTTTGAAGGCGAGCATGGCAGCATCACGCGCCGCGGCGGGCATGCGGCCGTGCACCAGGCCCACCTTGACACCGGGGAGCGCGGCCGCGAGCCGTGCCGCGGTCTCCTCCGCGGCCTGTGCGCGCAGCTCCTCGGACACATCGATCAGCGGACACACCCAGTACGCCTGCCGGCCGACTCGGCAGGCCTCGACGATGCGCGTCACGACCTCCGTGCGGCGCTGCTCCGGCACCACCACGGTGTGCACGGGGGTGCGGCCCGGTGGCAGCTCATCGATCACCGAGATATCTAGATCGGCGTACGCGGTCATCGCGAGCGTGCGAGGAATGGGAGTCGCGGTCATGATGAGCTGGTGCGGCAGCTGACCGCCGCGTTGGCCCTTCTCGGAGAGCCGCAGGCGCTGCTGCACGCCGAAGCGGTGCTGCTCATCCACGATGACGAGCGCCAGGTTGGCGAACTCGATGCCTTCCTGGAACAGCGCATGGGTTCCTACCACCACGCGGATGTGGCCCGCGGCGATGGCTGCGAGCGCGCTGCGCCGGGTGCGCGCGGGCAGCGTCCCCGACACCAGGGCCACATCTTCCCCCAGCGGGCCGAACCAGTCGCGGAAGTTGCGCCAGTGCTGCTCGGCGAGTAGCTCGGTCGGCGCCATGAGCGCGGCCTGCGCCCCGCTGCCGGCGGCGCGGGCTGCGGCCGCCGCCGCCACCACGGTCTTGCCGCAGCCTACATCGCCCTGCAGCAGGCGCACCATCGGAGCGTTTGCCGCGAGATCCGTCTCGGCATCGGCTAGCGCGCGCGACTGTGCGCGGGTGAGCGTGAAGGGCAATGCCGCGAGGAAGCGCTGCGCCAGGCGCGCCGAATCCGCCAGCGGCGGCGCGGGATCGGTGCGCAACGCGCGCTTGCGCAGTTTCAGCGCGAGGTGATGGGCGAGCAGCTCCTCGAAGGCGAGCCGGCGCTGCGCGGGATGGCGCCCGGCGGCGAGTTCGGCGAGCCGCGCCCCGCGCGGTGGCGCATGCAGGTACTCGAGTGCTGCCCGCAGTGCCGGCATTCCGGGTGCCAGCTGCAGCTCTGCCAGCAGGTCCGCGGGGCCAGTGTGCTCGAGGACGCGCAGCGCCTCTGCGATGAGCGCGCGCAGCCGTCCCTGGGGCACTCCCTCGGTCAGCGGATAGATCGGCGTGAGCGTCTCCTCGAGCGCCGTGCTCGGCTCGCGCAGCCGGCGGTACTCCGGGTGCACCATCTCGAGTCCCAGCGGCCCGCGCCGCACCTCGCCGAAGCAGCGCAGCCGAATGCCGCGCGCGAGGTTGTGCTGCTGACTCGCGGAGAAGTAGAAGAAGCGCAGTGTCAGCATCCCGGAGCCATCGGAGATGCGCGTCAGCAGCTGTCGCCGGCCACGGTAAGCGACCTCGGTCAGCTGGATCTCGCCCTCCACCGCCGCGCGCGCGCCAGGTAGCAGCGCGCCGATCGGAGTGATCTGCGTGCGATCCTCGTAGCGCAGCGGCAGGAGGAACAAGAGATCGGCGACGCGCGTGATGCCGAGCCGGGACAGGCGCTCGGCGAGTGCCGCACCGACGCCACGGAGCGCGGTCACCGGCCGCTCCCCGAGCGCTGGTGTGCTCGCGGGAGCGGGAGGGCGAGACGAGCGTTTCAGCCGAGGTGCAGGACGCACTCGATCTCGACCTGCGCCCCGCGCGGCAGCGAAGCCACACCAATGGTCGAGCGCGCGGGGTAGGGCTTCTCGCAGTAGAGCGCCATGATCTCGTTCACCTTGGCGAAGTTGGCAAGGTCGGTGAGGAAGATCGTGAACTTCGCCGCCTGTGCCAACGATCCTCCGGCTGCCTCCGCGACCGCCTTGAGATTCTCGAACACGCGCCGCACCTGCGCCTCGAAGTCGCCGCTCACGAGCTGCATCGTTGCCGGGTCGAACGGCACCTGGCCGGAAAGGTACACGGTGTCCCCGGCACGCACGGCCTGCGAATAGGTGCCGATTGCCTGCGGTGCGCGTTCGGTGTGGATGCTCTGGCGGCTCATGGCGCGCTCCTGTGGAGGTGGTGGTCCGGTTCGTCAGGTGCCGTCATCGCCCGCATCCTCGCCATCCCCGTCGGGATCCGTGCGGGTCACATGACCGTCGCTGCGGGCGTGGGCGGCGATGGTGCGGGTGACGCGCGTCACATCCGGCATGCGGCGGATGACGCGCACCAGGCGGGCGAGGTGACGGCGCTCGCGCACGCGCAGCTCGAAGGTGAGCACTGCGGTGTCGCTGTCCTGCTCGTCGATGGAGACGTGATCGATGTTGGTCTCGGTGCTGGCGATCGCGGCCGCCACCGCCGCGAGCACGCCGGTGCGATTGACCACATAGATGCGGATCTCGGAGGAGAACAGCCGATCGGGCGCCGTCTGCCAGCTCACCGGCAGCCACTTCTCCGGGTGCTTGCGGTAGTCCTCGACGTTCACGCAGTTCTCGCGGTGGATCACGACGCCGCGCCCCGCGGACAGGAAGGCGAAGATCGGGTCATAGGGAATCGGGAAGCAGCAGCGCGCGTAGGTCACGAGCAGCCCCTCGGTGCCCGCGATGGCAAGCGGCGCGAGTCCGCCCGGACCACTGCCGGCCGGCGCGGCCGGCAGCAGCCGCCGTGCCACCAGCGGTGCCAGCCGTTCGCCGAGGCCGATCTTTTCATACAGCTCATCGAGGTCCTTGAGGCCGAGCTCGCCGAGCGCGGCGCGGCGCACTTCCTCGCTCACGTCCTCGAGCGACAGCGAGAACTCCCCGAGCGCCTGCGCGAGCAGCTTCGCACCGAGCGCGATCGCCTCGGTGCGGCGCAGCCCCTTCAGATAGTGGCGAATGGCGCTGCGGGCCTTGGCGGTAACGACGAAGTTGACCCAGGAAGGATTCGGAGCCGCACCCTTGGCGGTGATGATCTCGACTGTCTGGCCGTTGCGCAGCACGGTGCGCAGCGGCGTCAGCCGCCGGTCGACCTTGGCGGCGACGCAGCGGTTACCGATGTCGGTATGCACGGCATAGGCGAAGTCCACCACCGTCGCCCCCGAGGGCAGCCGCAGGATCTGTCCTTTCGGAGTGAAGACGTACACCTTGTCGGGGAACAGGTCGACCTTGACGCTCTCGAGAAACTCCTCCGAGCTGCCGGCCTCCTGCAACGATACGAGGTTCGAGAGCCACTCGCGCGTGCGCTCCTGCTGCATGGAGCCGGAATCCCCGCCCGCCTTGTATTTCCAGTGCGCGGCGATGCCGGCCTCCGCCACGCGGTGCATGTCGCCGGTGCGGATCTGCGCCTCGATCGGCACACCGTTCGGACCGAACAGCGTGGTGTGGAGCGACTGGTAGCCGTTGGCGCGCGGGATGGCGATGTAATCCTTGAAGCGCCCGGGCATGGGCTTGAACACCGAATGCACGACCCCGAGCGCGCGGTAGCAGGTGTCGGGGCGGTCGACGATGATGCGCAGGCCGTAGACGTCCACGATCTCGCCGAGCAGCGCGCGCTTGCGCCGCATCTTGCGGTAGATGCTGTACAGGTGCTTCTCGCGCGTCTCGACGTGGGCGGCGATCTCCGCCTTCAGCAGCGCGGCGTTCAGCTGCTGATCGATTTTCTTCAGGAACTCCTTCTGGTTGCCGCGTGCGCGGCGCAGCGCGCGCTCGAGCACCTGGTAGCGGCGCGGGTAGAGCGCCTTGAACCCGAGATCCTCGAGCTCGAGCTTCATGTTGTAGAGGCCGAGCCTTTCGGCGATCGGTGCGTAGATATCGAGCGTCTCGCGCGCGATCGCCCGCCGCCGCGCCGGGGCCATGGCCTCGATAGTGCGCATGTTGTGGGTGCGGTCGGCGAGCTTCACCAGGATCACCCGCAGGTCGCGCACCATGGCGAGCAGCATCTTGCGGAACGACTCCGCCTGCGCCTCCTCGCGGCTCTTGAACTTGATCTGATCGAGCTTGGTGACGCCGTCGACGATCTCGGCCACTACCGCGCCGAAGCGGGCTGCCAGCTGGTCTTTCGGTGTGGGAGTGTCCTCGATGACATCGTGCAGGATGGCCGCCACGATGGTATCGGCATCGAGGTGCAGGTCGGCGAGGATCGAGGCCGCTGCGACCGGGTGCGCAATGAACGGCTCACCGGAAAGGCGCTTCTGGCCCTGATGTACCGAAGTGCCGAATTCGGCAGCCTCGCGGATGCGGCCCACCTGCTCGGGCGGCAGATAGCCGCCCACCGTGCCGAGCAGCTCCTTCAGTCCCGGAGTGCGTCTTCCGCCGGGCAGTAATCCCAGGAGAGAAGACGCGTACTCCACTCAAGCCGCCGCGTCAGTCTCCGAGGCCGAACTGCGGCGCGCGGAAGGTCGACTGATTATCTGCGTCGGGGACCACCGGCTCGGGCGCCGGCTCGGGCTCGCGCAGCATCTCGGCGGTGATGTTGCCGGCGGCGATCTCGCGCAGCGCGAGCACCGTCGGCTTGTCGTTCTCGAGCGGCAGCGTGGCTTCGGCGCCGTTCGCGAGGCGCCGCGCACGCTGCGCGGCGAGCAGCACCAGCTGGAACAGGTTGTCGACGTTCTCCAGGCAGTCTTCTACAGTGATTCGGGCCATCGGTATCCGCTTGATTGAACGTACCCCGCCTGGGGTACATAGGACTGTCAACTATAAGATAAAACCCGCCTTACGGGCCAGCCTCAGCGGATGCCAGCAGCTCTTTGAGGAGCGGTGCGAGCTGCGGCCTGTCGCTCCTGAGGCCCGCCGCCCGGCCGGCGAGGATGCGCTTCAGATCCGCGACCGCGCGCGCGAAATCATCGTTCACCACCACGTAATCGAACTCGAGGTAATGGCCCATATCGCCCGCGGCCTCGGCGAGGCGTCGCGCGATCACCTCCGCCGTATCGGTCGCGCGCCGTGCGAGCCGCTCGCGGAGCGCGGCACGCGAGGGCGGCAGGATGAAGACGCTCACGCACCGTGGCAGGGCACGCCGCACCTGCTGAGCACCCTGCCAGTCGATCTCCAGCACCACATCGTGGCCCGCGGCGAGCTGCCGCTCGACGTAGGCGCGCGAGGTGCCGTAGAGGTTGCCGAACACCTGCGCATGCTCGAGGAATTCACCCGCCGCTCGTAGGCGCTCGAAATCCGCTACCGAGACGAAATGGTACTCGCGTCCTTCCTGTTCGGTCTCGCGCCGCTTGCGTGTGGTGTGCGACACCGAGAGGCGCAGCGATGGATCACTGTCGAGCAGTGCCTTCACCAGCGAGGTCTTGCCAGCGCCCGAGGGCGCTGCGATGACGAACAGCCGTCCGCGCTTCATGGCTCGCGAATATAACCGCCCGAATCGAGCATCGCGACGAGCGTACGCAATGCCTGGCCGCGGTGGCTCACGGCATTCTTCTGTGCGCTCGACAGCTCTGCGGCGGTGCGCTGCTCGCCGGCGGGAACGAACACCGGGTCGTAGCCAAAGCCACCGTGACCACGCGGTGCATGCGCGATGGCGCCCTGCCAGGTTCCCTGTGCAATGAGCGGCACGCGATCCCCTGCATGGCGCAGGAACACGATGACGCACTGGTAGCTGGCCTGGCGAAAGCCATCGGGCACATCATGCAGCTCCGCGAGCAGGTGCCTGAGGTTCTCTTCATCGCTCGCCCCCTGCGCCGCAAAGCGCGCCGAACGTACGCCGGGACGCCCACCGAGCGCGTCCACCTCGATCCCCGAGTCGTCGGCGAGTGCTGCCAGGTGCGCATGGTGCGCCGCGTGGCGCGCCTTGAGCAGCGCATTCTCGAGGAACGTCGTGCCGCTCTCGATGGCCGGGCGGATGCCGAACTGCGCCTGCGGAATCAGCTCCAAGCGCAACGGCGCGAGCAGCGCGGCGAACTCGCGCAGCTTGCCCGGATTGGCGCTGGCAAGAACCGCGCGCGTCACGGCGCGAGCAACGCCTCGCTCTGCAGGGCGAAGAGCTCGGCGATACCCGCCGCAGCAAGGTTGAGCAGCGCATCGAGCTCGTGGCGTCTGAACGCGTGACCCTCGGCGGTGCCCTGGACCTCGATGAATGCCCCGCCGTTGTTCATGACCACGTTCATGTCGGTTTCCGCCTGCGAATCTTCCGCGTAATCGAGGTCGAGCACCGGTACACCTGCCACGATGCCCACGGACACGGCCGCGACCTGGCCGTGCAGCGGACTTGCGGCGATGAGCTGAGCCTTCACCAGCTGCTCGCAGGCCTGCCACAGCGCGACGTAGCCCCCGGTGATGGCAGCGGTACGCGTACCGCCATCCGCCTGCAGCACATCGCAGTCGAGCGTGATGGTGCGCTCACCGAGCGCGCGCAGGTCCGCGACCGCGCGTAACGAGCGGCCGATCAGACGCTGGATCTCCTGCGTGCGTCCGCTCTGACGGCCGCGCGCCGCCTCGCGCGCCGTGCGGGTGTGCGTGGCGCGCGGCAGCATGCCGTACTCGGCGGTGATCCAGCCCTGACCCTTACCGCGCAGGAACGCGGGCACCGAGTCCTCGACGCTCGCGGTGCACAGCACCTGTGTGTCGCCGAACCCGATGAGCACCGCGCCTTCGGCATGCTTGGCATGGCGACGTTCGAAGCTCACGCGCCGCAGCGCATCGGGAGCGCGTCCTGAGGGCCTCGCCATGGGCAGCTCTCCTAGTCTCCGAGCCAGCGCAGCGCCGCAGCCGAGGTGTTGTCGCTCGCGCTGCCGGCGCGCTTCACCGCGCGCTCGCCGAGAGTCAGCAATTTCTCGCGCAGCGCACCGCTGCTGCTCAACTCGGCGACGATTTCCGCATCCTTGAGCGAGCCCCACAAGCCATCCGTGCACACGAGCAGCACGTCGTTCGCCTCGAGCGGTCGGCGCCGGCCGAGCGACATGTCCGGCAGGATCGGATCGCCACCGAGGCAACACTCGACGAAGTTGCGCATCGGGTGCGTCTGCGCCTGCTCGGCGCTGATGAGTCCTTCGCGCAGCAGCAGCTCGACGTGACTGTGATCGCGGCTGCGTGTCACCAGCGCGCCGCGCCGCACGTGATAGAGGCGGCTGTCGCCCACGTGCGCCCACCAGCTCGCGCGTTGCTGGATCAGACACACCGCACAGGTCGCGCGCGGTCGCTGCTCGAGCGGCAGCTTGCGCCCGAGCCGCACGACCTCCTCGTGCGCCCGCCCGAGCGTCAGGTGCAGGAAGCCAAGCGGGTCGATGAGCGGTTGCTGCGAATGCGCGAAGGCTTCCAGGATCACCTGCTGCGTCACGTGCGCGGCCTTGGCGCCATCGGCATGTCCGCCCATGCCATCGACTACGAGCAGCAGCGCCGCGTGCTCGGCCACCACTGCGGCGACCCGATCCTGGTTCTCCTCGCGCCCGCCGAGCAGGCTGATCTCCGCGTATTCGACCCGCAAGAGAAATTCCGTGCCTCTGTTAGACTTGTTGGCGCTTTATATCACCTGTGACGAATGCCAGCATGATCGCAAGCATGACCGGCTTCGCACGCCGCGAGAGCACCGGCACGTGGGGTACGCTGGTGTGCGAGCTGCGCAGCGTCAACCACCGCTTTCTCGAGGCCGGCTTCCGACTTCCCGATGAGCTGCGCGCCGCCGAAGGCGAGCTGCGCACGCGCCTCACGCGTCAGCTGCGCCGCGGTAAGGTCGACTGCACGCTGAGCTACCGCCGCCCGCAGGGCGCGGCTGCACCGCTCGAGGTGGACGCGGCCGCCCTCGAGCGCCTGCTCGCTGCGGTCGAGGTGGTGAGCGGCTCGCTGCGCGAACCCGCGAACGTGGACGCACTGGATGTGCTGCGCTGGCCGGGAGTGCTGCGCGAGGACAGCGCCAGCGGCGAACAGCTGCTCGCCGTGGCCTATGCGGTATTTGGCGCGACGCTCGAAGAGCTGGTGGCCGCCCGCGCGCGTGAAGGCGCGCGGCTGCGCGAGCTTCTCGAGCAGCGCTGTACCACACTCGAGGCGCTCGTGACCGGAGTGCGCGCGCGGCTGCCGGAAGTGCAGGCGCGGGTACGCGCCCGGCTCGATGAGCGCCTCGCCGAGCTCGCCGCGAGCGTCGAGCGCGAGCGCATCGAGCAGGAGCTCGCGCTGCTGCTGCAGCGGCTCGATGTGGACGAGGAGCTCGAACGCCTCGACGGACATATCGAGGAGGTGCGGCGCGTGATCGCCGGCAGCGAGCCCGCCGGCCGGCGCCTGGATTTCCTCATGCAGGAGCTCAATCGCGAAGCCAACACACTGTCTTCGAAATCTCAGGATCTCGAGACCACGCGCGCCGCGGTGGATATGAAGGTGATCATCGAGCAGATGCGCGAGCAGGTGCAGAACGCGGAATAGCGTCCAGCGCCATCTAGCCCGTTCCGAGGTCGAAGTGTTCCCAGAAGCGGTGGAGAGCCGCCCGCGGTTGTGCCCCGGGCGGCTTCTGCATAAACATGTTGATAAGCAGCGGTATCAACATGTTGATACTCCCACCGAGCCTGCCTTCCTCTGTGGATCGGGCGGCCGTGGGGATGCCGAGCGCTCCCAGTCCCGCGTGGGTCTGTGAACCCAGATCACAGAACGACTTCCGCCTCCCTTATCCCCGGCCCACCTCTCCAGAGTGAGGGCTAAGAATCGATACAGAGAGGGGGTGGATGCGCAGCACATGGGGTTCTGTTCTGCAGCTCGCTCTTGCGGCGATGACCCGGGCGCACAGCAGGGCCTGAGCTTTTCTTTGGGGGACCTGGCCACGCCGACGGCGTACCGCGCCGGTTCGGAACCCGGACGTTCCCGAACGGACTAAAATCACCAGCCCTCAGGCTGGATCCGAGCACATGGCTTCCCTGCGCGCACCGCCTCTCGCTCTGTATGTGCACTTCCCCTGGTGCGTGCGCAAGTGCCCGTATTGCGACTTCAACTCCTACACGCTGCACGGTGAGCTCGCCCCGGCAGCCTACGTGGCGCGGCTGATGCGCGACATCGAAGCGCAGGCGCCGCAGGTGGCGGGTCGCGAGGTGGGGAGCGTTTTCTTCGGCGGCGGCACGCCGAGTCTCTTTGCGCCCGAGGCCATCGGGCGGGTGCTGGAATCTGCGCGCCGGCACCTGCATGTGGCGCCGGATGCGGAGGTGACGCTGGAAGCGAATCCAGGCGCCATCGAACGCGGTGCGTTCCGCGAATATCGCGCGGCAGGCGTCACGCGCGTTTCACTCGGCGCGCAAAGCTTCGAGGCGCGTGCACTCCGTGCTCTGGGGCGCATCCACTCGCCCGAGGACACCCAGCGCGCGGCCGCGGAGCTGCACGCAGCCGGCATCGGCAACTTCAATGTCGATCTCATGTACGGTCTGCCCGGGCAGGAACTCGCGGGGGCGGTACGGGACATCGAGGAGGCGCTCGCGCTATATCCGGCGCACCTCTCGCACTACCACCTCACGCTCGAGAGTGGAACGCCGTTCGCGGCGCGTCCGCCGCCGCTGCCCGATGAGGACGCCTGCGCCGCGATGCTGGAAGAGGGTCGCTCACTGCTCGGCGCGCGGGGCTTTGCGCAATACGAGGTCTCTGCCTACGCGCGCGCGGGCGCACAGTGCCGGCACAACCTCAACTACTGGACCTTCGGCGACTATCTCGGCGTCGGGGCGGGCGCGCACGGCAAGCTGAGCTTCGCTGCGCCGGCGCGCGTCGTACGCACGACGCAGCTGCGCGAGCCGCGCCGCTATCTCGCGGCGCCTGATGTGGCGCTCGCGCAGCGGACGATCCCGATGCCGGAGCTGCCATTCGAATTCATGTTGAATGCCCTGCGTCTCCACGCTGGTTTCGAGATGACGACCTTCACCGCGCGTACCGGTCTTGGCATGGAAGCGATCGCCGGCCCGTTGCGCGCCGCGCTCGATGCGGGATTGCTCCTCGCCACCGCTCGCGGCTATCGGCCGAGCGAGCACGGGCTGCGTTTCCTCAACGATCTGCTGCTTTATTTTTTGCCGGAAACACCTAAAAAGTCCGGTGCTTGCGCGTTGTCAATGGCCACGCCCGAGGTTGTCGCCAGCTCCTGAAACAGCTTTATTCACAGGCGGTCGAGGCTACGTTTGAGAATGAGCAAATTACGCGGCATATCAGCTAAGCCGCCGCATGTGGTGTCGATAAGCCCTTGAGCTCACAGGTGAAAATTACCTGGTTATTTTTTGATCAACGTAACAATTATGCAATCTGACCCGCAAATCGCACGCCTGCGCGAGGGTCAGTCCACAGAGTTGTCCACAGGTTCTGTGGATAAGGAACTACGCCGCCGAGCGCGCCCCAGGCTGTGCGCTTGAGCCCGTGCAGGGCTGCCGCTAAACTCCCGCGCCCTTTAACTGTCCTGCTTGCCGCCCCATTAAGTGTGAGCCCCACGCGAAACAGCGAGTCTGCCATGAAAGCGTCGATTCACCCCGAGTACAAAGAAATCACGGTCACCTGCAGCTGCGGCAACTCGTTCAAGACGAGCTCGACTCTCGGACACGATCTGCAGATCGAGGTCTGCTCGAACTGCCATCCTTTCTATACCGGCAAGCAGAAGATCGTCGACACGGCCGGGCGCGTCGACAAATTCCGCCGCAAGTACGGCAGCGCTGCCATCGCGAAGTAAGCCGCCCGCTCGCGCGAGCGCGCCACCGCGAAGATAAAGATCGAGAAGGCCGCCGCGCTCAGCGCGTGAGCAGTACTCGGCGCTGCATGGCGCAGCCCCCGACGTTGCGCCTTTTTACCGGCGAGTAGGCTCGAGCCGCGCCTTGATTCGGCGCGCGGACCATGTAAGTCTCCGATGCATCTGCGCGCGCCGCACATGGCGTTGCGGCCGACCCACACAGCATCCGCAGCGATGAACGACAAGCCCGGCAAGACCTTCGAGCTCACCGACAGTGCCACTGGCCGCAGCGCCAGCCTGCCGGTGCGCGCGGGCACGATCGGCCCCGCCGGGCTCGATATCAGCCACCTCCAGCCGGAGCTCGATGTCTTCACCTACGACCCCGGCTACGGCATGACCGCCGCGACCGAGAGTCGCATCACTTATATCGATGGTGACGCGGGCGTGCTGCTGTACCGCGGTTATCCGATCGAGCAGCTCGCGGAAAAGAGCTCTTTCATGGAGGTCGCGTATCTGCTGCTCATCGGTGAGCTGCCGACCGCGAAGCAGCTGACCGAGTTCACCGGCAACATCCGTTATCACACGATGATCAACGAGACGTTGCTGCGCTTCTTCAACGGCTTCCACCACAACGCCCATCCCATGGCGATGGTGTCAGCGGTCGTGGCGTCGATGTCGGCGTTTTATCACGACACCATGGACATCCATAACCCGCGTCACCGCGAGATCTTCTCGCACCGGATCATCGCCAAGATCCCGACCATTGCCGCTGCTGCTCACAAGCACTCGCTCGGGCAGCCCTTCATCTATCCGCGCAACGATCTCGACTACTCCGCCAATCTGCTCAGCATGCTGTTCGCCGTGCCCTGTGAGCCGTACAAGCTCGACCCGATCGCGGCGAAGGCGCTCGATCTGCTGTTCGTACTGCATGCCGATCACGAACAGAATGCCAGCACCTCGACCGTGCGGCTCGCCGGCAGCACCGGCGCGAATCCGTACGCAGCCATCTCTGCGGGGGTCTCGGCGCTTTGGGGGCCGGCACACGGCGGCGCCAACGAAGCAGTGCTGGCCATGCTCGAGCAGATCGGCACGGTGGATAACATTTCGAAGTACCTGGCGATGGCCAAGGACAAATCCAGCCACTTCCGACTGATGGGATTCGGCCATCGCGTCTACAAGAATTTCGACCCGCGCGCCAAGATCATCCGCGAGATGTGCCATAAGGTGCTAGCTGCGCTCGGGCGCGATGACAACCCGCTCCTCGAGCTCGCGCTGCGCCTCGAGGAGATTGCCCTCAAGGACGAGTATTTCATCAGCCGCAAGCTCTACCCGAACGTCGACTTCTATTCAGGCGTCATCTACAGCGCCATCGGCATTCCGCGCTCGATGTTCACCGTGATGTTCGCTGTGGCGCGCACCGTGGGGTGGGTGGCCCACTGGCAGGAGATGATCTCGGATCCCCACATGCGCATCGGCCGGCCACGCCAGCTGTACACCGGCGCGCCGCGGCGCGACTACCTGCCGATCGCCAAGCGCACCTGACTAGTCGCGCGACTGCTGGACGCTGCGGGCGTTGAGCGGCTGGGTCGGACGCGCATTGTGCGGATAGCGCGCCGCGAACTGATCGATCTGCTCTGCCGAGGCCTGCACCGGCTCCTTCAGCTCGAACCAGTGGACGTGCTCGCTGCATGGTGGCGTGGTGAGCGACCCTTCGAAGCTGTAGTAGCCGCGCTTGGCCGGCAGCAGCTGCATGAGGTCGGCGTTGGTTCCGACGACCTTGGACTCGGAGCCCTGCGCCGGGAAGTTGTCGAAAATCGGCTTGAGGAACTGGTTGCTCGCACCCTTATGAATCATCACTGCGACGACCGCGAGCTCGCCCTTGTCGTTCTTGTGCACCAGATGCGCCACCATCGCGTAGCGTTTGCCGTGGACGCGCTCCTCACTCGGGCGGTGGAAGTGAAACTGCACGAGCTGGTAGTGGTCTGCTCCGACCGTGATGCCACCGCTCCCTTGCGGCACGTTCACCTGGAAGCTGTGGTGAGTGTCGGTAACCGTGAGCGGGAAGGGCTTGTAAGAGAAGTTGATGGACGGCAGGTCCGCGCTGGCGGCCGTCTCGATATCGATCGGTGACTGCCGGCTGCCGCCGTTGCAGGCTGCGAAGGCCGGGTCCTCGGCCCCCCAGTGCTCGGGACCATGCGCTCCGGAGTAGCTCCAGTGCGCCGCATGCTCCTGCGCGCTCGCCGCAGCACCAGCGAGTACTGCAGCGGTCAGGGATGCCGTAGCGACGATGGCGAGATACCCCGAGTAAGTTTTCATGCAGCGCGCTCCCCGCGCACCTGGCTGGGGCGTTATTCTTACACCGGTCGAAGGCCAATGCTCATGGCTGCTCGAGCAGCGCCTCCACCTCGAAGGTGCTGGCGCGGCGCATCGGCCGCCCGTCCACCGGGCTCACCGGTGCCTGGCGGATGCCATCGGGCGGAAATACCGTCACTTCGATCGGCTGGGCGTCGATCTCGAAGCGCACCCCCGGAAAGGCGCGCACGTGCTCGGCGTTGAAGCGCACGCGTTTCTCCGTGACCTCATGCGGAATGCCCTCATCGAGCAGCTTCAGCGTCACGGACTCGGCGCGGTCGGCGAACAGGTGCAGCTGCACCTCCGAGTGCACGGTCGTGGTGCCCGAGAGCACCGCGCCGACGAGCCTGGGTGAGAACTCGCGCAGGTAGCGCATTGCCGAGAGCGCGGCGACCCGTTGCGCGTGCAGCGCACTGAGGTGCGATTCACCCCCGAAGAGGCGCTGATATTCGGCGAGTGCGCTCTCGATTTCGCTGTTTTTCGGCAGCAGCGCCACGCCATCGGCCACCCCGAAGCGCTCGGCGGCCTTGCGCTTGGCCACCAGGAAGTCGCGGATGCCGTGCTCGGCCATGATGCGCGCAGCTTCCTGCGCCAGCGCACGCCGCAGGTTGTCGCCGCGCGTCGGGTGTCGCTTCACGACTCTATCGCCCTAAAAGATCGGCTCGCTGCTCGCCTGCGCTTCCGGTCCCTGCACGAGGCTGCCGGCCTGATCTGCCGAGGGCAGGTGGTCCACCATGAAGAGCTCCGGGATGCCGTCGGGGTTCTCGGCGCTTACCAGCGTGCCGGTCGCCGCCGAGATGCGCAAGGTCACGAGTCCATCGGGCATGGTGCGGTGCTGCTCGGGGACGCCCTGCAGAGCCTCACGCATGAACTGCATCCAGATCGGCAAGGCGGTACGTGCGCCCTCCTCGGCTTCGCCGAGCGTGCGCTCCTGATCGAAGCCTACCCACACCGTGGCGACGAGATTGCGGGTAAAGCCGTTGAACCAGGTGTCCTTGGCCTCGTTGGTGGTGCCGGTCTTGCCGGCGATGTCGCTGCGATTCAGAGCGAGCGCGCGGCGGCCGGTGCCGCGCTTGATGACATCCGCCATCATGTCGGTCATGACGTAGGCATTCTGAGCGCTGATCACCCGCGGTGCGGCCTCCGATTCCGGCAACGGCGCGGGCTCGCCGCGCGTGACCGCTCCGTGCGTGTTATCGGCGCCTGCCGGCGCGCGGCCGCTATCGGACACGCGCACCGCTTGTGCCGGTGTGCTTCCACTCACATTACCGTCATCGCACTGCGGACAGGCCATGCGCGGGGCGGCGCGCCACACCACCTTGCCGCTGGCATCTTCGATGCGGTCGATGAAATATGGCGAGACCTTGTAGCCTCCGTTGGCGAAGACGGCATACCCGTCGGCGACATCGAGCGGCGTCGCCTCGAGGGTGCCGAGGGCAAGGGTGAGATCGTGCGGCATGGTCTTCGGGTCGAAGCCGAAGCGGCTGATGTAGTCGATTGCCGTCGGGATGCCGATGTCTTTCAGGACGCGGATCGACACCAGGTTGCGCGAGCGCACCAGCGCTTCCCTCAGGCGTGTCGGGCCACCGAACTCGCGGGTCGAATTCTCCGGGCGCCACTCGTCCTCGCGCGCGCCGCCCTCGAGCACGATGGGTGCATCGAGCAGCACCGAGGCCGGCGTGAGGCCGTGCTCGAGCGCTGCCGAGTACAGGAACGGCTTGAACCCCGAACCCGGCAGCCGCCGTGCCTGGGTAACGCGGTTGTACTTGTTCGTGAAGTAGTCGAAGCCGCCGACGAGCGCCACGATGCTGCCGTCGTTCGGGTCGAGCGCCACGAGCGCGCTTTGCGCCTCGGGGATCTGCGCGAGCTGAGCGTGACCGGCGGTATCGGCCACGACGTAGATGACATCGCCGCGGCTCAGCACCTGACTCGCGTCCTTCGGGGCCGGCCCGATCGCGGCACTCTTGAGCTCCCGGCGCGCCCAGGACAAACCGTCCCAGTCGATCTGCACGATTCCGAGGGACTTCACCCAGGCGCGGACGCTCTTCTCCGCGACCGTGGTCACGACCGCGGGGGAGAGATTGCCGATCGCGGAGTATTCATCGACCAGATCGTCGTAATCCGGTTCACCGTGCGTGGGCAGCTCGACATGGCCTGCGGGCCCGCGCCAGCCGTGCCGGCGGTCGTACTCGATCAGGCCGATGCGTACTGCGCGGTTGGCGGCCGTCTGCAGCCGTCCATCGATGGTCGTGTAGACCTTGTAGCCAGTGCTCTCGGCGGTCGGCCCGAAGCGCTGCCGCAGCTCGAGGCGTGCCATCTCCGCGACGTAAGGTGCTTCCACCTGATAGAGCGGCGCGTGAGTGCGCGCAGCCATCGGCTCCTTGTTGGCGGCTTCGGCGGTCGCGCTGTCGATAAAAGCGAGCTCACGCATGCGCCGTAGCACGTAGGCGCGCCGCTGCGTGGCAAGCTCGGGGTCCACGATCGGGTTGTAGCGCGAGGGCGCCTTGGGTACTCCGGCGATGGTGGCCGCCTCGGCGACATCGAGCTTATCGAGCGGTTTGCCGAAGAACGCCTCGGCGGCCGCCGCGACGCCGTAGGCGCGCTGGCCGAAGAAGATGACGTTGAGGTAGAGCCCGAAGATCTCCTGTTTGGTGAACTCGTGCTCCATGCGGTAGGTGACGAAAGTCTCCTGCAGCTTTCTGCGATAGGTCTTGTCGAGGTTGAGGAACATGTTGCGCGCGGCTTGCATGGTGATGGTGCTCGCGCCCTGCGTCTTGTCGCCGGAGATGAAGTCAACCAGCACAGCGCGCACGACGCCGAAGTAATCGATGCCGTGGTGCTCGAAAAAGCGCTCGTCCTCGGCCGCGATGAACGCGTGCTTGACGAGGTCGGGAATCTGGTCGTATGTGACCGGGATACGCCGCTGCTCACCGATCTGCGCGATGAGTGCACCGCTGCGCGTGTAGACGCGCAGCGGCACCTGCAATTCGACGTTGCGCATCACCTCTAGCGAGGGCAACGACGGCACCAAGTAAACATAGCTGCACGCGAGTGCGTAGGCGCCAAGGAGTGTGACCACCGTCACACTGCCAAGGAGAATGACGAGCAGTCGAAACCAATTCCATTTCACAGAAACCCTCTACCTCTGCTTGCGCTCCCTGCGGGGGGACTGCATAGTAGCCGCCGATTCTTGGGCAAACTCACCGAAAGGTGGGGACGCAAAGCCTCCGGTCTACGGGACGTACGTGCCTATGACAGCGGGGTTGCCGGTCCGAACGTTAACGCACTCCGATTGCGCGGGCCACGCGCAACTTCTCGGGAGTGACGCTCCGACCGACCCATCCCGCGCAGCACCTGGCGCTCGACTCCCGTCGGCCAAGGTCCTTCGTCCCCATGCAGGACACTTGGACAGAGCGAAATTACATTCGTTGTGGTTTGGCAACGCTTCGTGCGCCGCGCGTGACGCTCTCGGCAGTCCCGACAGCCGGCGTCGTGGCCTGCAGACAAGCACGCGGTTCCGTGAGGCTCCTCACGTGAAATTTGACAGTGCACTGATATATAGTGCGCCGGGCTTTAAAACAGGGCGGTCATTTTCAGGCGTAATATCCTGAAAAGGAAACAAAAATGTTCCTTCTGCAGCGCAAATACCGCCCCCTCCTGGGACTTGATATAACGACCTCCTCGGTGAAGCTCATCGAGCTCGCCATGGCGGGGGGTCAGTACCGCGTCGAGGCCTATGCGGCGGAGCCCACGCCCCAGAACGCCATCAACGAGAAGGCGATCGTCGATGCCGAGGCCGTGGGTGAGGCGATCCGCCGCGCCGTGAAGCGCGCGGGCGCGAAGAGCAGCGAGGTGGCGGTGGCCATCTCGGGCGACGCTGCGATCACCAAGGTGATTCAGATGCCGCGCGCGCTGCGCACCGGCGATCTCGAGGCACAGGTCGAAATGCAGGCCGACCAGTACATCCCCTTTCCGATGGATGAGGTGAGCTACGACTTCGAGGTGCTCGGGCCGAACGACAAGGATCCCGAGAGCAACGATGTACTGCTCGTCGCCACGCGCACCGAGAACGTCGAGCAGCGCCAGGCGGCAGTGAAGTCTGCGGGCCTTGCCGCGCGCATCGTCGACGTCGAGGCCTTCGCGCTCGAGAATGCCTGCAAGCTCATGACCCATCAGATGCCCGACGGCGGCATCGATCGCACCATCGCGGTGGTGGACTTCGGTGCGAGCAGCACCACCTTCAGCGTGCTGCGCAATCTCAAGGTGGTGTACACGCGCGATTTTGCTTTCGGTGGGCAGCAGCTCACCGAAGAGATCATGCGCACCTACGGTCTTTCCATGGAGGAGGCGGGCCGGGCCAAGAAAGAAGGCGGCTTGCCCGGCAACTACCAGTCGGAAGTGCTCGATCCGTTCATCGACGACATGACGCAGCAGGTGAGCCGCTCACTGCAGTTCTATCTCGCCTCAGGTTCCGGACGCGAGCAGCCCGAGAAGATCCTGGTGTGCGGCGGCTGCGCCAACATATCCGGCGTCGCTGAAGTGATCTCCAGCCGCGTGGGCATCGCTGCCGAGAAGGGCGACCCGCTCGGTCAGATGAAGCTGTCCTCACGCGCCAAGGCGCAGGCAGTCCAACGCGACGCCACGGCGTTACTCACCGCCTGCGGTCTGGCACTCCGGAGTTTCGACTGACATGCCTCGTATAAACCTACTTCCCTGGCGCGATGCGCAACGCAAGGATCGCAAGCTCGCGTTCCTCGTGGCCCTCGGCGTAGCGGCGCTCGCCGCCGGCGTCACTGCGTTCGCCGCCTACCTGCTGTACGGCTCGATGATCGAGGCGCAGGAGCGGCGCAACACCAGTCTGCGCGCTGCGATCAAGACGCTCGACAAGGAGATCGAAGAGATCAACAGCCTGGAGAGCGCCAAGCAGAAGTTCATCGCGCGCATGGAGATCATCGAGAAGCTGCAGCGCTCGCGTCCGGAGATCGTGCACGTGTTCGAAGAGATCGTGCGTACGCTGCCCGAGGGCGTGTACCTCACTTCCGTGAAACAGAACGGCATGCGGCTGAAGTTCGAGGGTATCGCGCAGTCCTCGACGCGCGTTTCCTCCTTCATGCGCAACCTCGATGGCTCGCAGTGGCTGCGCAATCCCGAGCTCGAGGTAGTGCAGACCAGCAAGGGCGCAGGTCCGGGCTCGAGCTTCACGCTGACCGCGGACCAGGTGACCGCTGCGGGTCCGGATAACGCCGGCGGCAGCGCCGCCAAGGGCAAGATCAGAAAGGCCAGTGCCGGTGGTCAGGGGGCGCGGCAATGAACCTGCTCGAGGAGTTGCGCTCGCTCGATCCGCGCGAACCGGGCCGCTGGCCGCTGGTGGTGCGCGCCGGCGCCGTGGCGGTGGCGTTCGTCGCGCTGTCGGTGCTCGGAATCTACATGCTGGTGTGGAATGAGCAGCGTCCGGAGCTGCAGCGCCGGCAGGAAGAGGAACAGAAGCTGCGTCAGGAGTTCCGCGACAAGCACGCCAAGGCGGTCAATCTCGAGCTCTATAAGCAGCAGCTGAAGGACATCGAGCGCTCATTCGGCGCGCTGTTGCGTCAGCTGCCGGGCAAGACCGAGGTGCCGAGCCTGCTGGTGGACATCTCGCAGACCGGACTCGCCGCGGGGCTGCAGGAGAAGCTCTTCCAGCCCGAGCCGGAGCAGAAAAAGGACTTCTATGCGGAGCTGCCCATCAAGATCCGCCTGAGCGGCAGCTACCACCAGTTCGGTGAGTTCGTGAGCGGCATCGCGGCGCTGCCGCGCATCGTGACGCTGCACGATATCGACATCAAATCCGACAACAAGGATGCGTACGACCAGTTGTCCCTCGAGCTCACGGCGAAGACCTACCGCTACATGGACGAGGACGAGATCGCTGCGGGCGAGGACAAAAAGAAGGACGTGACCCACCGGCCGAAGCCGGCGGGGGCGGGTTGAGACAAATGAATGTTGCGATCGTGGGGCCGGGCCATGAATGACCACACCTACCGATGCGGATGGCGGCTGCTGAGCGTCGCGCTCGCCTGCCTTTACGCTGCGCTTACGGCCTGCTCGAGTGCCGATGACGAGCTCACGCGTTTCATCGCGGACACGAAGAAAGAGCCCGGCGGTCGCGTCGAGCCGCTGCCGGAGATCAAGCCGTACGAGACCTTCGTTTATGCGGCGCAGGATCTGCGCTCGCCCTTCCTGCCGAGCAGCCCCGGCTCGGGAGCCGGGCTTGCCGGTGTGCGGCCCGATCAGAAGCGCAGCCGCGAGTTCCTCGAGCAGTACTCACTCGACACGCTGAGGATGGTCGGCACGCTGCGTCTCGGTGGACAGATGTACGGGCTGGTGGAGACCAAGGATGGACTCGTGCATCGCGTCAGCGCCGGCAACCACCTGGGGCAGGCGGAAGGCAAGATCACCGATATCAGCCCATCGAAAATCAGTCTCATTGAAATCGTTCCGGACAGTCTCGGCGGGTACATGGAACGCCCCGCTGCGCTCGGCCTGAACGAATAAGGTCCAGCAGGGAGTTCTCAGAATGCACTCGTCCAGCCTGATGAATCGTCTCTTCGGCGCCGCCGCGGCGGTGGTGCTCGCTGCGGGACTCGGCCTGACAGCGCCAGTTCCGGCCTGCGCCGCGGATCAACCCGCGCTGCAGTCGGTTGACGTGCAGCCCCTGCCGGGACAACAGGTGCAGGTCACCATGCGCCTGTCGGCACCCGCGCCGCAGCCACTGTCGTTCACCATCGACAATCCGGCGCGCATCTCCTTTGACCTGCCGAACACCACGCTGGCAATGGCATCGAAGCGTATCGATGTGCATGCCGGGGGGGTCGATACCATCGTCGCGGCCGAGACCAAGGATCGCACGCGCCTGGTGCTGAACCTCGACAAGCTCGTGCCGTACGACACGCGCGTGGTCGGCAACAACATCGTAGTGATGCTCGGCGGCAGCAGTGCCGCGACCGCTACGGTGGCGCCGGCCGCCGCAGCGCCGCTCGCAAACGGCGCGCGTGAGCTGCGTGCCATCGACTTCCGCCGCAGTGCCGATGGCGCAGGTCGCGTGATGGTGAAGCTCTCGGACCCGCACATCCATATCAACCTGCACCAGGTCGGCAGCCAGGTGGTGGTCGACTTCAGTGATGCGAGCGTGCCCGCCAACCTCATGCGCCGTTACGACGCCACCGACTATGGCACCCCGGTCAGCGGCTTCGACGTCACCCGCGTCGGCAACGGCTCGCGCATCTCGATCTCAGCCAACGGCGACTTCGAGCAGCTCGCCTATCAGTCCGATGACCAGTACGTGGTGGAGGTATCCCCCAAGCGCCGCGTCGCGAACGCACAGGAGGACAAGCCGGTGTACTCGGGCGAGCGGCTCACGCTCAATTTCCAGGACATCGAGACACGCGCGGTGCTGCAGCTGCTTGCCGATGCCAGCGGGCAGAACATCGTGGTGAGCGACTCGGTGAGCGGCAACGTCACGCTGCGCCTACAGAACGTACCGTGGGATCAGGCGCTCGACATCGTGCTGCGCACCAAGGGACTCGACAAGCGCAAACAGGACAACGTCATCATCGTGGCTCCGCAGGCCGAGCTCGCCGCTCGCGAGAAAGCCGAGCTCGCCGCACGCAAGGACGTGCAGGAGCTCGCGCCGCTGCGCTCCGAGTACCTGCAGGTGAACTACGCCAAGGCAAAGGACATGGAGGCGCTCATCAAGACGCAGAGCAACTCCCTGCTCTCGCCGCGCGGCAGCGTGACGGTGGATGAGCGCACCAACACCCTGCTGCTGCAGGACACCTCCGATCGACTGTCGGACATCCGCCGCCTGGTGGCGACGCTCGACATCCCAATACGCCAGGTGCAGATCGAGGCGCGCATAGTCATCGTCAGCAACGACTTCAAGCGCGACCTCGGTGTGATCTTCGGGTTCACCAATTGGCAGAAAAACGGCCAGAACGGGCTCGTCAGCACGACCGGCACGGCTGCCGGCATCGATACGATGACGAACACCTTCATCACCGGACAGAACGCGATCAATAACGCGATCAACTCCGGCACGACCCCGGTACCGCTGCCGACCTACGGTATTCCGGCCGCGGCCAACCGCTATAACGTGAATCTGCCGGTGAGCAACCCCGCCGGCACTTTCGCCCTGGGCATTCTCGGCAACAACTTCATCGTCGATCTGGAGCTGAGTGCCGCCCAGGCGGAAACACAGGCGAACATCATCTCCTCGCCGCGCGTGGTGACCGCCAACCAGAAGGAGGCGACCATCAAGCAGGGCGTCGAGATCCCGTACCAGCAGTCTGCCTCGAGCGGCGCCACCACCATTCAGTTCAAGGACGCGGTGCTGCTGCTGAAGGTGACCCCGCAGATCACCCCCGACAACCGCATCATCATGGACCTGAACGTGCGCGATGACAGCGTCGGCAACGTAGTGGTGGCCTCCGGCGGCGTGAACGTGCCCTCCATCAACACCCGCGAGATCGCCACGCAGGTGCTGGTGAACGACGGACAGACGGTCGTGCTTGGCGGCATCCTCGAGACGACCCAGCGCGAGGACGACAACAAGGTGCCGTACCTGGGCGACATCCCGGTGCTCGGCCACCTGTTCAAGCAAACCAGCCACCAGGACAACAAGGACGAGCTGATGATCTTCATCACGCCAAAGATCGTGCACGAGGGCGTGAACGTATATAACTGAACGACTGGGTCATCAGGGAGCTGAGTGCGGCCGCCTTCGGGCGGCCGCACTTTTTTGGGTATCCTGTCGGCCGGGATGATCGGAAAGAGAAGTGTATTCCTGGTCGGGCCGATGGGCTCGGGCAAGAGCGCGGTCGGCCGGCAGCTTGCCCGGGTGCTGCACCTGCCCTTCCATGACAGCGACAGCGAGATCGAGCGGCGCACCGGCGTAGACATCTCGTTCATATTCGAGAAGGAAGGCGAGGCGGGCTTTCGCCAGCGCGAGCGGGAAGCGATCGAGGCGCTCACGGCGCTCGAGCCCATCGTGCTCGCTACCGGCGGCGGCGCAGTACTGCTGGCGGACAATCGCCGTCTGCTGGGTGAGCGCGGCTGCGTGGTGTATCTGCAGACCTCGGTGGCACAACAGGCGGAGCGCGTGCGCCACGGCCGCAACCGTCCGCTGCTCGCGGACGGTGACCCTGCCACGCGGCTCGGGCATCTGATGGATGCGCGTGCGCCGCTCTACAGCGAGATCGCCGATATCGTAGTCCCGACCGACGGCCGCCGGGTCAACAGCGTAGCCGAGCAGGTGCTGCGCGAGCTGGCTGCCACACGCCGCCGTTGAGCAGCGCGCCACGCGTGCTCAGCCCTAATCGGTCAGCAAGAGGTGGAGTGCGCCCCGAACACCGCCAGCCGCAGCGCGTTACCGGATTGGCGCTCACGTATACTGAGCGCGCCGCTGTTGCATGCCGCAACGTGAGCGCGACGTGAGCGTGGATACCCTGAAGGTCGAACTCGGGCCTCGCAGTTACCCCATCCTGATCGGCGCCGGACTGCTCGGTCGTCCGCAGATCTTCGAGCAGCACCTGCAGGCACGGGAGCTGCTCATCGTCAGCAACACCAGCGTAGCGCCGCTCTACCTGCCAACGCTCACTTCGAGTCTCGGCAAGCGTCGCATGGTCGAGGTCATCCTTCCGGACGGTGAGGTCCACAAGACTCTCGCCAACGCCTCGCGGGTGTTCGATGTGCTCATCGCCAATCGCCTGGCGCGCGACTGTGCCGTGCTGGCACTCGGCGGTGGGGTGGTCGGCGACCTCGCCGGCTTTGCCGCGGCCTGCTACCAGCGCGGGGTCGACTTCGTGCAGCTGCCCACCACGCTACTGGCACAGGTGGACTCCGCGGTGGGCGGTAAGACCGGGGTGAACCACGCCGGTGGCAAGAACTTGATCGGCGCGTTCCACCAGCCGGTGCTCGTAGTCAACGACACGGCGACACTTGCCACCCTGCCCGGCCGCGAGTTACGCGCCGGGCTCGCTGAGGTGATCAAGTACGGACTGATTGCCGATGCGGGGCTGTTCGAATGGCTGGAGGAGCACCTCGATGAACTTCTGGCCGCAGAGCCCACGGCTCTCGCACACATCATCCGCCGCTCTTGCGAGATCAAGGCCGCGGTAGTCGGGCGCGATGAGCGCGAGCAGGGCGAGCGCGCACTGCTGAATCTCGGGCACACCTTCGGACACGCGCTCGAGTCAGCGACCGGGTACCGCCAATGGTTGCACGGCGAGGCGGTAGGTGCCGGACTCGTCATGGCGGCCGCCATGTCCAGCGGCTGCGGACTCCTGCACGATGCCGACGCCGCGCGGGTGCGGCAACTGATCACGCGGGCAGGTCTCCCCAGCCGCATCGATTCGGTGAGTGCTGCGGTGGCGCTCGAGCACATGAAGATCGACAAGAAGGTACTGGGCGGACGCTTGCGTCTGGTGCTGCTGCGGAGGATCGGCGAGGCGTTCGTGAGCGCCGACTATCCACCCGACGCGTTGACGCGGACGCTGGCGGCGCACTGTGGAGGCGGCCCATGAATGATGTCACTGCGACGGGGGCGCTCGCCCCTTACGCAGCGCACGACGAGCACTCGCGCGGTCGGCGCTATCCCGAGCCCAAGCCGGAGTGTAGAGGTGAGTTCCAGCGCGACCGTGACCGCATCATTCACTCCAATGCCTTCCGGCGCCTCGTCTACAAGACGCAGGTGTTCGTCAATCACGAAGGGGACCTGTACCGCACCCGTGTCACACACTCCATCGAAGTTGCGCAGATCGCGCGCTCGGTCGCGCTCGCGCTGCGGCTGAACGAGTCGCTCACCGAGGCGATCTGCCTCGCGCACGATCTCGGGCACACCCCGTTCGGTCATGCCGGCCAGGATGCACTGAACGAGTGCATGCGCGAGTACGGCGGGTTCGAGCACAACCTGCAGTCGTTACGAGTCGTGGACGAGCTCGAGGAACGCTACGCCGCCTTTCGCGGACTCAACCTGACATTCGAGTGCCGCGAAGGGATCCTCAAGCACTGCTCACTCCGCAATGCACGCGAGCTCGGCGAGCTCGGTGAGCGATTCATCAAGCGCCGGCAGGCGGGCCTCGAGGCACAGATCGCGAATCTCGCCGATGAGATCGCCTACAACAACCACGACGTCGACGATGGTATACGCGCGCAGCTGCTTGACCTCACTGCGCTTCGCGACGTACGCATGTTCCGCCGTCAGTATGAGGCTGTGACCGCGCACTATCCGGAGCTCAGCGAGCGACGGCTGGTGCACGAGATCATCCGTCGAATGATCAACCACCTGGTGGTCGACTTCATCCGCACCACCCAGGCGCACCTGGCCCAGGTGCAACCGGGCTCGATCGAGGAGGTACGCGTGCACTCAGCGCCGCTCGCCAGGCTAAGCGATGCCTGCTACGAGGAGCATCTCGAGCTGAAGACATTCCTGCGCGAGCACGTCTATCGTCACTACAAGGTGCTGCGGATGACCTCCAAGGCGCGGCGCGTGGTGCAGCAGCTGTTCGAGGGGTTTTTCAAGGACGTCAGCCTCATGCCGACAGAGCATCGGGATCTCGCTCTCCAGGCCGAGACGGCACACGGGGGCGCCGGCCGCGCACGGATGGTGGCGGATTACATCGCGGGAATGACCGATCGGTACGCCATCCTGGAGCACCGACGGCTGTACGAGCCTGGGGAGAGGACTTGAGCTCTACCGCACGTGCGCTAACACCCACCCAGCTTGAGCCACCTTTCCGCCTCTAATCTGAATAGCAGCGCGAGGGTCATTGGCCAGTGACCAAACACCTCGCACTCCAATGTCATCCCGAGTTTCTCGAGCACACGAAGACTCGGCTTGTTCGCTGGGTAGACCGTTGCAACGATAGACTTAATTTGGAGCGTTCTGAAAGCAGCATCAACCGATGCCCTTGCGGCTTCAGTAGCGTAACCCTGGTTCCAGCACTGTCGCTGCAGAGCAAACGCAATTTCGATCTCGGAAGTGTGCGGAAGCGGTCGCACGCCGCAGTACCCCACACAGTTTTGTTTATCGCGAGGAATGACTGCAAGTGTGCCCCACCCCCTCGTAGCAAACGCGTCACGCATGACAAATACCGACTCAGCAGCTGCATGGCGAGGCTTTACGTTACCGATAAATTTGGTCGCCTCGCCATCAGCGAGCAGCTCAGCTATCCCATCGACGTCGGATGTCTTGAAGGGCCGCAACTCTAG
This sequence comes from Steroidobacteraceae bacterium, assembly GCA_035639195.1. Taxonomy (GTDB): domain Bacteria; phylum Pseudomonadota; class Gammaproteobacteria; order Steroidobacterales; family Steroidobacteraceae; genus 13-2-20CM-66-19. The sequence goes on along the minus strand of DASQYM010000033.1, from coordinate 3,655 downwards.
TCGCGGAGTCAAGATTGGAGTCTCCATCTCAAGCTTCACGTTGCCCTGCAATAGTTGCTGAACAGCGGCGTCGATGCGAATCATTTACGCTTCCCTCTGAGTGCGGCGTTCATTGACGGTCGCGCTTGTTACTGGGCGTGGTTCTCCGGTGAACGCATAACAGTGCAGAGCAACCTCTCTCACAGGCCCCGAATCGTCGGATCGAGTATGGTCCTCGAGCCAATTATCTATTCCTTCGAGCAATGCCTCGGTTCGTTCGCGTGCAATAACACGCCAAAGGCCCACCCACTTTTCGGGAAGGAAAAAGACCCGTGCGTCGCGATCAATATCGCGTGTGTGTGGATTAGGAGTGTCGGCGTTACGCAGCGAAACTCTGAGATATTGCGGGACGAGGGCCGCGGCTCGTTCCATTGCAAGCCTTCGACCTTTGAGCACAATTTGTCGCCCCATCGAAAGCTCAAATCGCCCGTCCTTGCGTCGCCGAACAATCGCATTGAGTTCCATCCATCGCATCGCCCCAGCGATGCGGGCATGCGAAAGTCGTTTCGACACTAAGGCCCTCAGTTCCGTCGGGTGCAAGGCGCGCGGTTCCCCATCTCGTCGGTTTGTGTAGGCCGCTTGGCGGTGCCAGTCATGCACAACTCCCGCGATCTCCCCGAGACTCTCGTGACCCCGTTTTACGACTCGTGTCGCTCTTCGGCGGACCAGTCGTCCATTTGCTCCCAAGCGACGCGCTTCTCTCCGTAATTCAGCCGCTACACTTTGTCTTGGCAGGCCGGCAGCCAGGAGAAAGCTAATTGTTTCGCTGAGGAGGACATCGAGTGCTGCGCGCGAGGGCAGCCTCGTAGTCTTGCTTATTCGGTGATGTCGTTTAGGGCTTTGGCCGACGGGGCTTACTGACTTTTTCATTGGCCGAGTCCCTCGGGAGTACCTCTTCGAATGTGAATCCGCTCAGACCAACGCGGACTTTGGCGCCCTCGCTTAAGCCATCGTGCTGCCACCGTGTGCTATTTAGTTCGTCCGTAATCCACGCGAACATCGTATTCAAACGTTCCCGCAGCATCTTCCGCACCAATGGTAGGTCTTGCCTATCTATATCGAGGCTGCGAGCAGTGCACCAACTGGGTTTCGCATCCGGCCGAATAGCGTCTCTGAAGAGTGCTTGTACTGCGTCGCGTATCAGCTGGACAGAGCTTTCTTGACTTGAGCGTCTCGGAGACAATTTGGCACTTGGTGTTGGTTTACATCGCAATTGTCCATTGGGGAGCGTGTCGACATAGTCGACCCTGATCAGCTCATCGACTATTAGGCGTGGCCATACGCCGGGCGCGTAGCGCTGGGCGAGACTCCAAATGCTGCGGCCCTTGGAGCCGGGATCCCCAATGTCCAGATCCCTTGGAGCGTCTCTGTTACTGTACTCAGGATCCGACAACCACCCATCTATTACCCGACTTATAGCATCGCGGCGTGAAGTGGCGCCCCGCTCCACATCCGGACGGCCCCTCAAAAGAGCTGCCACCCTGTGACGATCCACTCCAGTTTTGACCGAGACCCGTGAAACGTTCGGGCGACGCAAGTTGCTTTGAGCCTTTGCCGCGGCATGGACAAATACTGTGCGCAGTAACGCTTCTACTTCTGGACTGGTGAGTCCGTGCTCAATGAAAAGCGGAGCGAGTCCTTCGAATGCGGCCTGAGCCACCCTCAAAGCGGTCGTCTTCGACGAGCCGGCTCTTGGCCGACTTTTCGAGTGCGTCGGCTTACGATTGGTGCGCACAAGCGTCCAGCTTCAAGTACAAACTTGGCTGATTTCCTACAAGTGACACGGTTCTATCTACGTTGAGATGCCAAGAAGACCAATCTTCGCACGCCTAACATTTGGGTTGAAACGCGTCTCCTGAGTTCAGCCAGCAATCGCTCCTGATTTCTGAACTTCGAGTGGCTTGGCGTAAACCACCCAATTTTCTGAAGAGGAGCAGCTCAACGAGGGGTTGGCCTGATGCGCCGAAACGCCGCGGGGTTGGGTATTCACGAACTGTCGGGAATCGAGTCTACAGTCGAGAGTTGCCCTGACAGCTGACCTGCACGAGATCGGCCATGCATCTCTCATGAAGACGCTGCTTAGCCGGCTCCTTCCCAGGGCCGCCCAGCGGTAGTAATGAGCAGGCCTAAGTCTCTGTTTAACAACTGATTCCTGTCCTCAGTCACTCACGTTCCTCGCGACTACCGACTAGCAATCACAGACTAAGTCAATGCTGCGCTGCAGCATCAACTCATTGTGTCAAGCAGACGTCAAGATTCCTTTTTGCAACAGTCACTTGTCATAAGCTCCAGCTCAAGCGATGATTATGTGACATGGGTCTCAATAATCAGAATAGCGCCCTGGATGTCGACCTCGATAAGTCGCCGCTACCGCGTGCGGTCGAGTTTCTGTTGGAGCCTATCGCTCGGATGCTCGTGCGCCAAGGAATCGGCGGCAACAGTGCCGTTGAGATCATTAAGCGAGCTTACGTAGCGGCCACCATCAACGTCCTCAAGGAACGTGAGCAGCCGATCACTGCCGCACGCCTAAGAATCTTTACCGGTTTCCCTGAACGAGAAGTAGAGCGTCTTCGGGGTCAGTTGGAGTCCGGTCCGCCCGTTGAGCCGAGCACACTCGACCAAGTTACGGGGCTGCTCACAACGTGGCACTTGGATGATCGCTACAGCCTTCAGTTCGGAGGAACGCCGCGAGAACTGAAGATTTCAGGGGCTCGCGATGAATACACGTTTGCCACTTTGGCGAAGGAATGTGCGCCCACCCTCAATCCAAGTGAACTTCTGAAGGAGCTTGTAGACCTAGGCGCAGTTCAGCTGTCGGAGGACAGCAAGCGCGCCCGACCTGTCGCGCGCGCATATCTGCCGGAGCCTTTGTCTCGTGCAGCAACCGAGCGCCTTGGACGGATGGTTAGGAACTTCACTGAGACACTCGACTGCAACTTCCAGACAGTCGATCCGGAGTCGCGTCGAGTAGATCGCCATGTAAGTGCGGACTTTGCAATCAGTCCTGAAGCCGAGAACGAATTTCGCCTCAAGGCCCGCCAGGAAGGTCAGGCCTTACTCGAATCTCTGGACAGTTGGCTGCAACAGCAGAAGCCGACGGAAGAAAACGGCAAACGCGTCGGGGTCGTTGTTTTCCAATACGTAGAAAACGCGAGCCTCGAAGGTCTGCAACGGAGAGTCGACCTCGTACGAGAAGACCCCGCAGGTACTGGCACGCAAGTAGTCGGGCCTTACTTCATGGGGCCGTTGGAAAGCTCAACAAAAGAAAAATCAACGGAAAACTCGGGTGACGCTGATGAGGGCGTCATCGACGTTCTAAATTATCGGGGACCGAAGAAATGAAAACGCAAAATCGTCTGCGCAGCGCGCAACCAGTGTTTACGCTCGCTGGCATTCTCTGCTTGTTAAGCGGTGGAGTTGCCTGGGCTGACCCCCATGAAGCCACCTCCGGTATCGGCGGAAGTGGCGTCGCAACTTCCGGTATCGGCGGCAGTGGCGTCGCAACTTCCGGTATCGGTGGCAGTGGCGTCGCAACTTCCGGTATCGGTGGCAGTGGCGTTGCAACTTCCGGTATCGGTGGCAGTGGCGTCGCAACTTCCGGTATCGGTGGCAGTGG
>DASQYM010000032.1:0-15591 GCA_035639195.1 Steroidobacteraceae bacterium | reverse complement strand
AGTTCGCAGTCCACACGGCCGCCCGCATCGTCAGGACGCCGGCCCACACCACCCGAGCGGCGACCACCGATAGCACCGTCAACACGAGCCCCCCGGCGGCACGCGAGGCGAAGGACACGCAGCCGACGAGCAGCGCGAAGCCTGCCTGCAGGGCGACAATCAGCTGCACCCGCGCGCGCCCGTGGGCGAGGTTCGCCCAGACGAAGCTCAGCACGTTGGAGAAGGCCGGGGCCCCGGAAACCAGCGCCACGGCGAGATTCACGGCGAATACCGGGGCGGCTCCCGTGAAGTGCTGCTTCACGAGCACCGCGGCGGTAGCTCCCTCCACCAGCCCGAGCGCCAGACCAAGCAAACCCCAGGGCACGATCTCGCGGCGGAAAATTCCCTCCGCGAGCGCACTGGGTCGGACAGGGTGGGTTTCGGGCACGGCGCGCAGCTTAATCGTTCGTTGAAATCTCGTCGCCGATATGCTTCCATCGGTTCATCAGGCTTGGTTCGCACGACATGGCTACCGACGCGACGATCGCCCGCATCGAGACTGCGCCCGCAGGCGCAGCGCGGGTGCTGCTGTCGGTACTGCCCCTGCTGCGGCTCCTTATTGGAGCGCAGTGCGGGGCACTCGCGAACGCCTGATCCACACAGGCACGAGCGAGAAAGACACAGGACCCCGCACCGGCAAAAGCCGCTGCGGGGTTTTTTATGGCCGGCAACGGCCCCGGGGACCTTCGAGGAGTGAGGCGATGAAGCTCTATTCGCAGAAAGACGTCGACCGCAAGGCGCTCAAGGGCGCGCGTATCGCGGTGCTCGGTTTTGGCAGCCAGGGACGTGCGCACGCGCTCAACCTGACAGACTCCGGTTTCGATGTCGTCGTCGGCGTGCGCCGCGGCGGTGCCGGCTGGAAGCAGGCGCGGCGGGAAGGACTTCAGGTCGCTGAACCGGCCGAGGCGGTGCGGGGAGCGGATCTCGTCGCGATCCTCATTCCCGATCCTGCGCAGAAGGAGTTCTACAAGGCCATCCGCAAGGGACTCAAGCCGGGCGCGACGGTCTTGTTCGCGCACGGTTTCAACATTCACTTCCGCCAGGTCAAGCCGGCGAAGAATCTCGATGTGGTGCTGATTGCGCCCAAGGGGCCTGGCGATCTGGTGCGCCGCCAATATCAGGAGGGGCGCGGAGTTCCCTGCCTGCTCGCGGTGGCCCAGGACGCAACCGGCAAGGCGCACGCTCGCGCCCTCGCCTACGCGCACGGCATCGGGGGCACGCGCGGCGGAGTGATCGAGACGACCTTCGGCGAGGAGACCGAGACGGACCTCTTCGGGGAGCAGGCGGTGCTCTGCGGCGGAGCCACGGAGCTCGTGGTGAAGGGCTTCGAGACGCTCGTCGAAGCGGGTTATCAGCCGGAGGTCGCTTACTACGAGTGTCTGCATGAGCTCAAGCTCATCGTCGACCTGCTGCACGAAGGCGGGCTCGCCAAGATGCACCAATTCATCAGCGAGACGGCCAAGTACGGGGATCTCACGCGCGGTCCGCGCATCATCAACGAGCGCGTCAAAAACGAGATGCGCAAGGTGCTGAAGGAGGTGCGCAGCGGCCGCTTCGCACGGCAATGGATCCGCGAGAACGAGCAGGGCCGGCCCAACTACCAGAAGCTGCTCGCCGCGGATATCGACCGACAGATCGAGCGCGTGGGCGCCGGGCTGCGCGCGCGCATGCCCTGGCTGCAGGAAAAGCACGGCCGCGCCGCCGCAGCGGCCAAGCGCGCCGCACCCGCGCGGCGCGCGGCGAAGCTGCCGAAACGCAAGTCCTTGAAACGCGCGCGCGCCGAGGGCGCGGGCGCCGTGCGGCACGCGGCGTGAGGAACGCTGCCCCGCACCGCCCGGCCGGGTGTGCGCATTACGAAGCGAGGCCAACGCCATGATCTGCGATCCCGACCGTGTGCTGATCTTCGATACCACGCTGCGCGATGGCGAGCAGTCCCCGGGGTGCAGCATGACGCAGCCCGAGAAGCTGCGCGTCGCGCGGGCGCTCGCCGAGCTCGGGGTCGATGTCATCGAAGCGGGCTTCCCGGCGGCTTCACGCGGGGACTTCGAGGCGGTCGCTGCGGTGGCGCGCGAGGTGCAGGGGCCGACCGTGTGCGCGCTGGCGCGCTGCCATGGTGAGGATATCGAGCTGGCTGCCCGCGCCCTCGCTGCGGCGGAGCACCGCCGATTGCACGTGTTCCTCGCGACGAGCGCCATCCATCGCGAGTACAAGCTCAACATGGCGCAAGAGGAGATCCTGCGCCTGGCCGCCGCCGGCGTGGGGCGCGCGCGCGAGCTATGCGCGGACGTGGAGTTTTCCCCCGAGGACGCCTCGCGCACCGAGCTCGAGTTCCTCGCCCAGGTGGTGGAGGTGGCGATCGCCGCCGGCGCCACGACCGTGAACATCCCCGACACGGTCGGGTACACGGTGCCGGATGAGTTCGCCGAGCTTTTCCGCTACCTGCGCAAGAACGTGCGCGGCATCGAGGGCGTGCGGCTCTCGGTGCACTGCCACGATGACCTCGGCATGGCGGTGGCCAACAGCCTCACCGCTGTGGTCGCGGGTGCACGCCAGATCGAGTGTACCGTCAATGGCATTGGCGAGCGCGCCGGCAACTGCGCGCTGGAAGAGGTGGTGATGGCGCTCAAGACGCGCGCCGCCTTCTTCAACGTCGCGACCGGAGTACACACCAGCCGCCTGTATCCGACTTCGCGCCTGGTCTCGAGCATCACCGGCATGCCGATTCCGCGCAACAAGGCGGTGGTCGGAGAGAACGCCTTCGCGCACGAGAGTGGCATCCATCAGCACGGCATGCTCAAGAATCCGAGCACGTATGAGATCCTGCGTCCGGAGGATGTGGGCCTTTCGCGCAGCCACCTCGTGCTCGGCAAGCACAGCGGCCGGCATGCGTTCCGCGAGCGTGTGCAGGCGCTCGGCTTCGAGCTCGAAGAGGCGGAGTTCAACCGGGTGTTCGAGGAGTTCAAGGCGCTCGCGGACAAGAAGAAGGAGCTGTTCGACGGTGACATCGAGGCGCTGGTGCTGCGCGCCGAGGGCTCGGCCGCAGGTCCGTGGCAGCTGATCGAGCTCAGCACCGAGACCCGCAGCGGAGGCGTGGCGCGCGCCAACGTTCAGCTTCGCCACAGCGATGGCCGTGCCGCCTCCCGCACTGCGACCGGCGATGGCCCGGTCGATGCCGCTTTCAAGGCCATCGAGGCGGCCACCGGCATTGCCGTTGTGTTGCGCAAATTCGAGGTGCAGGCAGTGTCCGAGGGCGAAGACGCGCAGGGCGAGGCGCGCGTATACGTGGAGTACAATCGGCGCAGCTACCGGGGCGCCAGCGTGAGCACCAACATCGTCGAGTCGGGCACGCGCGCGTTTCTCGAGGTGATCAATCGCATCGAGCTAGCCCAGACCGGAGCGCGTACCCGCGATGAGCGCGCCGCGGCAACCTCCGCCTGAGGGAGTAAGGAGTCTCCATGCCCATTCCCGCCACGCAGTTCATCTGGTTCAACGGCAAGCTCGTGCCCTGGGAGAAAGCCACGGTGCACGTGCTCTCGCACGCGCTGCACTACGGCTCCTCGGTGTTCGAAGGCGTGCGCGCCTATGAGACGCCGCGTGGCGTCGCCATCTTCCGCCTGCGCGACCACACGCGGCGGCTGTTCGAGTCGGCGAAGATCTATCGCATCCATATGCCCTACTCGGCCGAGAGCTTGAACGACGCCTGCCGCCAGGTGATCGCCGCGAATGGCCTGAAGCGCGGCGCGTACCTGCGGCCGGTGGTCTTCAAGGGATATGGCGAGATCGGAGTGAGCCCGAAGCACGATCCGCCCACCGACGTCGCGGTGGCCGCCTGGGAGTGGGGCCGGTATCTCGCTTCGCACGAGGAGGAGGAAGCCGGCGTCGATGTCTGCATCTCCTCCTGGAACCGGGTCGCTCCCAACACGCTGCCGGCACTCGCCAAGGCAGCGGGCAACTATCTCTCGAGTCAGCTGATCGCCGCCGAGGCGCGGCGGCTCGGCTTCGCGGAGGGCATCGGCCTTACCACCGAAGGCAACCTGAGCGAAGGCTCGGGGGAGAATCTGTTCCTCGTGAAGGATGGCGTGCTGCTCACGCCGGCGCTCGCGCACTCGGTGCTCGGTGGGCTGACGCGCGACACGGTGATGCGCCTCGCGCGCGAGCGCGGGCTCGAGGTGCGTGAGTGCGCGCTCCCGCGCGAACTGTTGTACCTCGCCGATGAGGCCTTCTTCACCGGTACCGCGGTGGAGGTGACGGCCATTCGCTCCGTGGATGGCATCCAGATCGGTGCCGGCCGGGCGGGACCCATTACCGAGTCGCTGCAGAATGCGTTCTATGGCCTGTTCTCGGGAAAGACACCCGACAGGTGGGGCTGGCTCGACTACGTCGACATGTCTGCACCGCGCGTTGCGGCATCCGGCTGATGGCGCGAGCGCCGCAAACTCTCTTCGACAAGGTCTGGCAGCGGCACGAGGTGTGCCCCGAGAGCACGGCCACCCCGGCCGTGCTATACGTCGATCTGCACCTCATTCATGAGGTCACATCGCCGCAGGCGTTCGCGCTGCTGCGCGAACGCGGACTCACCGTGCGCCGGGCGGAGCGCACTCTCGCCACCATGGATCACTCGACGCCGACCAGGACTGCGCAGGTCTTCGGCGGCGCTCCCATCGCGATCGACGCCGCCGCGCAGATACACGAGCTCGAGCAGAACTGCGCGCGCTACGGCATCGAGCTGCTCGGCCTAACGCACGGACAGCGCGGCATCGTGCACGTCATCGGTCCCGAGCTCGGTCTCACTCAACCCGGCGAGACCATCGTCTGCGGCGACAGTCACACGAGCACCCATGGTGCGCTCGGCGCTCTCGCCTTCGGTATCGGCAGCACCGAGGTCGCGCACGTGCTCGCGACGCAGTGTCTGTTGCAGCGCAAGCCGCGCCGGCTGGCGGTGAACCTCTCCGGACGGCTCGCGACCGGCGTCACCGCCAAGGATCTGATCCTCGCAATCATCGCTCGCCTCGGTATCTCGGGCGGCACCGGCCACGTGCTCGAGTATCGCGGCGAGACGATCGACGCACTCGATATGGAAGAGCGCATGACGGTGTGCAACATGTCGATCGAGGCCGGCGCGCGCGCGGGGATGATTGCGCCGGATGAGACCACCTTCGCCTATCTCGCCGGACGGCCGCGCGCCCCCGCGGGCGAGGACTGGGAGCGCGCGCTCGCCTGCTGGCGCGAGCTACGCACCGACCCCGGGGCGAGCTTCGATCGCGAGGTAGCGATGGATGCGGCCGCGATCGAGCCGATGATCACCTATGGCACGAACCCCGGCATGGTGATTCCGATCGGGGGACAGATCCCGCAACGACCGGGTGATGCGGTGTTCGCGCGCGCACTCGAGTACATGGGACTGAGCGCCGGCGAGCCAATCAAGGACCACCCCGTGAACGTCGTGTTCATCGGCAGCTGCACCAACTCGCGCCTCTCGGACCTGCGCACCGCCGCCGCGGTACTACGCGGCCGCCGCATTGCCAGCGGCCTCACCATGCTGGTCGTGCCCGGCTCGCAGCAGGTGAAGCGCGCCGCCGAGGCCGAGGGACTCGATCGGGTATTCCTCGAGGCCGGCGCCGAATGGCGCGAGTCGGGCTGCTCGATGTGCCTCGGCATGAATGGAGACGTGGTCGGCCGCGGGCAGTACGCCATCAGCACCAGCAACCGTAACTTCGAGGGCCGCCAGGGAGCCGGTGCCCGCACTCTCCTGGCCAGTCCGCTCACCGCCGCCGCGAGCGCCGTGCGCGGTCGCGTGACGGACCCGCGCGAGCTCGGCTGAAGGGAGCGTCACCGCCATGGAACCCTTCACCAGGCTCACCTCGCGCACCGTGGTGCTGCCGGCGGCCAACATCGACACCGACCAGATCATTCCGGCACGCTTTCTCACCACGACGACTCGCGCCGGGCTCGGCGAGCGGCTGTTCGCCGACTGGCGCTACGACGAGCACGGCGCGCGCCGCGCGCAGTTCGTGCTCAATCAACCCGCCGCCGCCGGCTGCCGGATTCTGGTCGCGGGTGCCAACTTCGGCTGTGGCTCTTCGCGCGAGCACGCCGCCTGGGCGCTGATCGACCACGGCTTTCGTGCGGTCATCAGCACCGAGATCGCCGATATCTTCCGCAACAATGCGTTGAAGAACGGTCTGCTGCCGCTCACCGTGGCGGAGCCCACTGCGGCGTGGCTGCTCGCGCATCCGGGCGCTGCGCTGACCATCGACGTGGAGCACGGCACGCTCACGCTGCCCGCGGGCGAGATCGTCAGCTTCCCGCTCGAGCCTTTTGCGCGGCATTGCCTGCTCGAAGGACTCGATGGGCTCGGGTTTCTGCTGTCGCGCGCGGCCGAAATCGACGCTTTCGAACGCCGCACATGAGAGCACGCATCGCGGTGCTCGCCGGGGACGGCATCGGCCCGGAGGTGATCGCAGAAGGTACCCGTTGCCTCAGCGCCGTGGCCCGGCTTCACGACCACCAGATCGAGCTCAGCGCCCTGCCCTTCGGCGGCGCGGCGATCGATGCACACAACGACCCGTTGCCGCCTGCCACGCTGCGCGGCTGTCTCGAAGCCGATGCGGTGCTGCTCGGCGCCATCGGAGGACCCAAGTGGTCGGCAGCGGCCGCATCGCTGCGGCCCGAGGCGGGGCTGCTGCGGCTGCGCCGCGAGCTCGGCACCTTCGCGAATCTGCGCCCGGTGCGCGTGCACCCGCAGCTCGCAGATGCCTCGACGCTGAAAGCGGAGGTCATCGCCGGAGTCGACCTGGTGTTCGTGCGTGAGCTGACAGGCGGCATCTATTTCGGCGAGAAGCAGCGGGATGCCCGGCACGCGAGCGATGTGTGCAGCTATAGCACGACGGAGATCGAGCGCATCGTGCGCGTGGCCGCGCTGCTGGCGAGCGGACGAAGCGGACGGCTCACCTCGATCGACAAGTCGAACGTGCTCGAGACCTCGCGTCTATGGCGCGAGGTTGCGCAGCGCGTCATCGAGCAGGAATTTTCTGGCGTGCGGCTCGAGCACATGCTGGTCGATGCGGCAGCGATGCACCTCATCCGCCGGCCGCGTGATTTCGACGTGCTGGTCACCGAGAACATGTTCGGCGACATCCTCACCGATGAGGCCTCCATGCTCGCCGGGTCGCTCGGCCTCCTGCCCTCGGCCTCACTCGGCGAGGGACGCCGCGGCATCTACGAGCCGATTCACGGATCGGCGCCCGACATCGCGGGACGCGGCATCGCCAATCCCTACGGCACCATCCTCTCGGTAACGCTGCTCCTGCGCCACTCGCTTGGCCTGCACGCGGAGGCAACGGCGCTCGAGACGGCTGTGGCGGACGCGCTTGCGGACGGCGCGCGCACGGCCGATCTGGTAGGCCCGGGTGAGCGCGCCTGCACGACGCGCGAAGCCGGCGAGGCCGTGCTCAGCCGGCTGCGACCGCCTGTCTGAGAAGCGGCTGCGGCAGCACCCGCGCCGCACGCGCGAGTGCAAGCGCCAGATCCGCCCGCAGATCCTCGAGTGCTTCGATCCCGATCGAGAGCCGAATCAACCCATCGGTGAGTCCAGCGCGCTCGCGCGCCGCCGGATCCATGGCAGCGTGCGTCATGGTGGCCGGGTGCGCCACGAGACTCTCGACGCCCCCGAGCGACTCCGCCAGCGAGAAGCACTCGAGTCCGTTCAAGAATTCGCGCACCGCCTCGTGTCCACCGGCGAGCTCGAGGGTAACCATCGCCCCGAAGCCGCGCTGCTGGCGCTTCGCCAGCTCATGACCGGGGTGGCGCGGCAGTCCCGGATACCAGACGCGGCGCACGTTCGGCTGAGCCTCGAGCCAGTGAGCGAGCGCCGCGGCATTGCGCCCGTGGTGCTCGAGCCGCGCGTGCAGTGTCCGCAGTCCGCGCAGGGTGAGGAAGCTGTCGAACGGGGCGCCGGTCAGCCCGAGACAGTTCGCCCACCAGATGAGCTGTTCGTGGAGGCCAGGCTCACGCGCGACGACCGCGCCGCCGACGACATCGCTGTGCCCGTTCAGGTACTTGGTGGTCGAATGCACGACGAGATCTGCGCCGAGCGTGAGCGGCTGCTGCCAGGCTGGCGAGAGGAAGGTATTGTCGACGGCGACGAGCGCACCCTGCGCATGAGCGAGTGCGGCGATGGCCTCGATGTCGGTGATGCGCAGCAGCGGGTTGCTCGGTGTCTCGATCCACACGAGCGCCGCGGGTGAGCCGAGCGCCGCGCGCAACGCGGCCACATCACCGAAGTCGATGAACTCCACCTGTCGCTCCCCGCGCCGGCCCCAGGCGTCGAAGAGTCGATAGGTGCCGCCGTAGCAATCGTGAGGCGCGATGACGCGCGCGCCGGCCGGAACGAGATAGCCGGTGAGCGTGATGGCTGCCATGCCGCTCGCGGTGACGACCGCGCCGCACCCCTGCTCGAGCTCGGCGAGCGCCGCTGCCAGCAGATCGCGTGTCGGGTTACCCGAGCGCGTGTAGTCATAGGCGCGCTTCTCGCCAAAGCCGCGAAAGGCGAAGGTCGAACTCAGGTGCAACGGGGGCACGACGCAGCCGGTGACATCATCGCACTCGATGCCGGCGCGCACGGTCTGCGTGACCTGACTGGCACCACCGTTGGCAGCGGCAGCGGCCGGCCAGGGCGCTAAGGGATCAGAGATGAGACTCACTGGATGCTCCGCTTCGGTCCAATCCGGTCTCACCGGTCTCCCGCGGAGCGTGCCTGCCGCGAAGCGGCTAGGCTTTGTCGCGTCCATCCCCTCCCGTCCTGTGAGGACGCCAGAGGCCACGCTGACCGCTCATCTGTCGATACCCACAGGCGGTATCGCAGGAGTTGGCACCTTTCCAGAGTGGTTAGTTCTGGCGGTTGCCCCGGCGTCTAAGGGCCTATCCCTCAGCCGGTCTCGATGAGTAGCCGGGAGTTTACGGGGGCGGCCGGGGGCGGTGCAAGCCGTCACTGCGGCGCGAGGCTCGCAGCACGGCGCTCGGCATCCGCGGCTCCGCCGTTATTGCCACGTGCGCGCAGTGAATCGGCAATCAGCCGCCAAGCGGAGGACTGGGCTGCGGCATCGCCGCTCGCCAGCGAGAGCGCCTTGCGCCCCATGGCGTCGGCCTGCGCGGCGTTGTTCTCGGTGAGCCGTACCCGCCCGAGCTCGATCCAAACGAGCGGATTCTCCGGCTCGATGCGCAAGGCCCGCTCGAGTGTTGCCGCGGCCTGTGCCGTGTCGCCGCCGGCGGCCTGTTGGTGAGCCTGAGTCACGAGCGCGCTCGCCGCCGGACCGAGGTGGAACTGTTTCGGGGGTACGGCTGGCGCGGCTGGCGCGGGAGGAACTGGCGTGACTGGAGCCGGCGTCTGCGGGCCGGGCTGGACGGTGCCGGTAGATCCAGCGGAGGCGGTACCCGGATTCTGCGGAGCAGGCGGTGCGGGCGGGGCCCGGAAGAGCGTGCACCCTGTGAGCGCTGTAAAGGCGATGAGCGTGGGAAGCAGCGAACGCATACCTGAGATGATATCTCCCGGGTCCTCCGCGGTTCAGTGCACGATGCTCCGCACCCACTGCTGTGCACGGTCGAGTAAGGTCGTTGCCGCCGTGCTCCCCGGCAAACTGCAGCCGGGACGCGGCGGGATGACAGCATCGGCCGGGACGGCCACGGCAACGATGTCGGAGGCGCAGCTCGGAACCGCGCGCAGACCGGTCGGGTACTCGATGTGGACCTCGGCAACCGACTCCGGCATGGGCGCGCTCCACGAGCTCGTGCCGAGTCCGGCCATGATGCGTGTCCACACCGGAAGCGCGCCTGCAGATCCGGTGAACCCCGTCGGCTCGTTATCGTCGTAGCCCACCCATACGACAGCGAGGTGGCTACCGGAAAACCCGGCGAACCAGCTGTCACGAAAGTCCGAAGATGTACCGGACTTGCCGGCAACGACCAGATCGGGCGGCAGCAGCGCACGCGCAGAGCGGCCCGTGCCGTGATCCATCACGAGCACCAGCATGCGATTGAGCTGGTACATGACCTCGGGTGATGCCAGCTGCGTCACCTCGAGCGGGAATGACTTGAGCGGCTTTCCATCGGTGCTGATGACCGAGCGCACCGCACGCAGCGGGTTGCGGAAGCCACCATTCGCGAGCCCGTTGAAGAGTTGCGCCGCTTCGAGCGGTGTCACTTCGATCGCGCCGAGGAGCATCGCCGGCACCTGCACGGGCGGTTGCGGCAGGCCGAAGCGCTGCAGCGTCGCTGCGATCTTGGGCAGGCCCAGGTCGAGCCCGACACCGACGGTCGCGAGATTGAGCGACTCGGCGAGCGCACGCACCACTGGAACCGGGCCGTAGATCTGGTGGGTGAAGTTATCCGGTGTCCAGTGGCGCCCCCCGGTGAGCTTCACGTCGATGGGCGCATCCTGCACGACGGTCGTGGCGTTGTAGCGGCCGCTCTCGAGTGCCGTCAGATAGATGAAGGGCTTCACCAGAGATCCCATGGATCGGCGCGCATCGAGCGCGCGGTCGAAGCCGTCATAACCGACATTGCGTCCGCCGACGATCGCGATGACATCGCCGCTCTGCGGAGAGGTGATGACCACGGCCCCTTCCAGATGGCCCTGCGGATGCTTGTGCTGGCGGTCGAGACGCGCAAGCTCGTGCTCGAGCGCGCGCTCCGCCTCATCCTGCGCGCGCGGCTCGAGGCTGGTGTAGATGCGCAGCCCCGCCTCGGTGAGATCCTGATCGCGGTAGTCGCGGCGCAGGGTGCGCCGCACGAAGTCGAGGTATGCCGGGTAATAGGCGCCGGAGGGACGGCTGGTGACCCCAAGAGGCCTGTGCGCCGCGGCGGTCGCGTCCGCCGACCCGATGACGCCCTGTTCGGCCATCTGACGCAGCACGAGGTTGCGCCGCACCAGGGCGCGCTCAGCATGGCGGCGCGGATCGTAATAGGACGGGCCGCGCACGATGGCAACCAGCAGCGATATCTCCGACAGCTCGAGCTCGGAGAGGGGTTTGCCGAAATAGAACTGGCTGGCAAGCCCGAAGCCGTGAATCGCACGGTCGCCGTCCTGTCCCAGGAAGATCTCATTGATATAGGCGTTCATGAGATCGGCCTTGGTGAAATGTGCATCGAGCGCCATCGCCATGATGGCTTCGCGCAGCTTGCGCGAGAGCGTCTGGCGTGAGCTCAGGAAGTAGCTGCGTACCAGCTGTTGTGTCAGCGTGCTGCCCCCCTGCTCGATCTGCCGAGCGCGCACGTTGACCCACGCGGCGCGCAGCATCGCGACGGGATCGACACCGTGGTGCGTATCGAACTTGCGGTCCTCCACCGACTTGAGCGCGAGCGGCAGCAGCGGCGGCACCTCCTCGGGGGTCACGATGATCCGGTCCTCGCCGTGAATCGGAAAGATGCTGCCGATCAGCAGCGGCTCGAGCCGCAGCACCGGCAGCTCGTTTCCTGCGCCATCGCGCAGGCCATCGATGCCTTTCGCTCCGTCGGTCGTGATCAGCAGGCGCTGCGCGGCGCGCGTCTCGTCGGCGAATCGGGCCGGGCGCAGCTCGACCTCCACCCGCTCGCCCGCTACGTGGTAGGTGCCGGGGTGATCGGGCCGATCGGTGCGGCGGTAGTGCAGGCGCTGCAACTCATGCTCCACTGCCGGCACCGTCAGCGGCAGACCCGCATACAGCTCCAGTGGCGCCGCATAGACCTGCGCCGGTAGAGTCCAGCGGCGACCCTCGAACTGGCGGACCACGAGGTGGTCGAGGTACAGCGCATAGAGCACGGCGGCGAGCAGCGCTCCGCCGAGCAGCAAGAGCAGCGCGCGCTTCAGATGAACAGCTCCTGCGCGGGCGGGCGCAGATTGTATTCGGAGCTCATCGTGCGTCCATAGGCACCGGCATTGGCGATCAGCAACACATCGCCTTCGGCGGTGGGCGGCAGCAGACGATCGTGACCGAGCACATCGGCGCTCTCGCAGATCGGGCCGACGATGCTCACGAGCTCGGTCGCCGGCTCGTTGAGCCGTGTGAGGTTCGCGATTTCATGGTATGCGCCATAGAGTGCCGGTCGGATGAGCGAGTTCATGCCGGTCGCAATCCCGGCGAACCGTAGTCCGCCCTTGACCTTCAGTTGCGTGACGCGCGCGAGCAGTACACCGCAGCTCGCCGCCAGGTAACGCCCCGGCTCGAGCCACAGCTCGAACTGCGGATACTCGGCGCGCACTGCGGTCAGGAGCGTATCGAGGGCGGCCAGATCGATACCTGGCTGGTCGCTGCGCTCGGGGACGCCCAAGCCGCCACCGACATCGATGACGCGCACGCCCGCAAAGGTAGCCGCGGCGCCTGCGAGCAAACGCGCGGTGTGCTCCCAGCTCGTGACATCGAATACACCGCTGCCCACGTGCGCCTCGAGGCCGACGATCTGCACCCCGGCCTTTGCGGCCGCCCCCGCCAGCTCGGGGAGCTCGGCAATCGGTATGCCGAATTTCGAGCGGCTGCCCGCGGTGCGCACGTGGGTGTGGTGCCCACGGCCGACACCGGTGTCGACGCGCACGAAGATCTCCTGTCCGGCAAACACCTGCGGCCAGGCGCTCAGCACATAGCCGTTGTCGACCGTGACACGAACGCCGGCGGCGAGCGCTGCAGCATATTCCGCGCGCGGCGCGAAGTTCGGCGTGTAGAGAACTCGCTGTCTCTCGAGATGCGGGAAGAGCTCGAGCACTCGCTCGACCTCCCCGAGCGACACGCATTCGAACTCGATTCCCTCCGCGTGCAGTGCCCGCAGCAGCTGCGGGTGTGGGTTTGCCTTCACGGAGTAGTGCACGCGCGCGATCGAGCCGAGGGCGCGCAGCGCGCGGGCTGCGCTGCGCGCAACATCGAGGTCATAGATGAATGCGGCATCGCGCTCGCCGAGTGCGGCGAGCAGCGCCGCGCGCTTCGTCCGCCACCACGGCGCGGCGGGCACCCCCGCGGCCGGCGGCCGCGAGAACAGCTGCTGCCAGGTGGGGCCCAGCACCTTGTCACCCGCCACTGGCCGAATCAGCAGCTCGTGCAGCTGCTCGACCAGCCGATCACCCTGGTTCTCATCGACCACGAAGGTGAAGTTGAGGTCGTTGGCCGCCTGGCTCACGAGATAGATCTTCTGCTCCTCGAAGAACTCGAAAGCGCCGCCGAGCTGATGGAGTATGCCGCGTATGTTGCGCCCGACGAGGCTCACCGAGGCACAGGGGCCGATGACCTGCACGCGGCACAGCCGCGAGAGCTCGGCGACCAGCTGCGCCACACGGGCATTGCTGAGGGTGTTCGCCGCGGGATCGAGTGAGACCGTGACGTTGGTTTCCGAGGTCGACACCAGATCGACCGACATGCCGTGCTGCTTGAACACCTGGAAGGCATCGGCGAGGAATCCGACCTGGTGCCACATCCCCGGACTCTCCAGGGAAATCAAGGTGAGACCTTTCTTGGTGCACACGGCCTTCACCTGCGCTCCTCCGTCACCGCCCGCGGCCGAGAGCACCGTGCCTTCGAGATCCGGAGCCTGTGTCGCATACACATGCAGCGGAATTCCATATTGGCGCGCCGGCAGAATGCAGCGTGGGTGTAGCACCTTCGCGCCGCTGGTCGCGATCTCCTGCGCCTCATCGTAGTGGAGGGTGCGCAGCAGGCGCGCGGTGGGCGTCGCGCGTGGGTTGGCGCTGAAAAGGCCCGGAACGTCGGTCCAGATCTCGAGGCGCTGTGCCGAGAGCTTGGCGGCAAGGTAGGCGGCGGAGGTGTCGGAGCCACCGCGACCGAGAAGCACGGTCTGACCCTCCTCATCGCTTGCGATGAAGCCTTGCGTGATGACGAGAGGCCCGCCTCGCTCGAGCTCGGCCCTCAACGTGTCATCGGGGGCAAATCCACATACCCCCGAGAGCGCATTGCCCCGAAGCGCGCCGGCCGGACGCTCGGCGCGCAGCAGCCGGCGGGCATCGACCGCCCGGGTTTCGAGTCCTCGGGATTCGAGAAAGCGCACCGCGATGGGTGTCACGAGCAGCTCGCCTGCCGCCATGACCCGTGCACGGGTGCGATCGCTCACCTCACCCACCAGCGCGATGCCGGCGGCGATCTCGCGCAACTCCGCCAGCTGTCGCGCGACCTCCGCGGGCGGTGTCACTTGCAGCTCGGTGGCGAGTCGATGATGACACTCCTCGATATTGCGCAGCTCCTCCTCCGGAGCCTGCGCGATGGCCGCGTCAAGGAGTCTTTCCAGCCGGTCGGTGATGCCGCTCAGCGCGGAGTGGACGATGAGCACGCGCGCGCCCGCCGAGCAGCGCTCGGCGGCGACCCGCGCGATGTTGGTCCAGTTGGCGACGCTCGAAACGCTCGTTCCGCCAAATTTCAGGACCACCCAGACCGAAGGCGTGCGGCTCACTGCTCTTTACGTCCTTGCGCGCGCGGGCCAATGAGACGGAGGTGCGTCCCTGCGACAGCCACGGCTCCGCCAGCGCTCAGGGTTGGAGTGCGTGCGGGGGCGTCGGGTTCTGGCGGGGTCCCGCCAAATTTCGCGTCCCGCTGATCGGTCAGTGCTCTTGGAGCGTGGCAAGCGAAATGTTGCGGGGTGCTTAGAGCTCGTCGTCGAAGTCTTTCAGGTCTTTCTCGAGCTTGCGGTCCGCCAGCACTTCTTCGAGCCGGCTCCAGGCCGCCTTGCCGCGCTTGCCCTGGTTACGGGCTCGCTTGTCCACGCGGTCGAGCAGACGGTCGTAATCGGTGCCGTCCTCTGTGGGTCCACTCAGAAATTCGTCGTCGAGATCGAAGCTCTCGTTGTCCCGTTCCGACATCTGGCGGCCAAATCCTTAACTAATTCAATAACTAAAGTGCCCAAGGCAGCACCAATAAGGCTGCGAACTATAGCCGATTCGCGCCCACGATCAACTTTTGGGGGCCGCGACGGACTTTCAATGCCTGGAAGCGAGGGCGGGACCCCGGGCATTGCTTTCAACCGGCCTGCTACGGCTGATCCGTGCGATCGCGGACCACAACGGGCGCGCCGCGGCTCAGCCCGAGCCCTTCGGCGGCGCTGTTCTCCGCACGTGCGATCTCTAGAACTCCGAAGGAGTTGATGAGCGCGAGATATTCCCCTGGACGCGTATCGCCATAGGTGCGCAGAAGCGGAACAGCATGGTTCCCGGCATGCACGAGGGGTAGCCGGAAGCGCTCGATGAGTGGCGCGTCGATATTGGTGATCAGATTTCCGAAGTGATCGATGGTGATCACGACGCCGTTCACGCTTCTCGTCTCGACCGTCGGATCCTCCACCCAGGAGGGGACGAGCGTCGTCGCGACATCGCCAAGATCCTCGATCCGGCAGCGCCCGGCGGCGAGCTCCGCCGCGACCGGCGCGAAAATGTCGCGGCCATGGAAAGTCGCGCTCGGGTGGTGAATGCCGAGGTGTGCCAGCGGCGCCGCGCCGAGCCGCACGATGTACGGATCGCGTGCACGGGCTGCCACTGGCGCGAGCAGCCCGTTGTCGGGTGCCAGAAAATAATGTCCTCCGGCGCGCACC
>DASQYM010000031.1:0-94288 GCA_035639195.1 Steroidobacteraceae bacterium | reverse complement strand
CCGGCTCGCCGGTCGAAAGGCCGTCGGCGCTAAGCGCGCTCAGGCCGTAGCATCGAGCGCCAACGTCACCAGGCGCTGCTGCAGCCATTCACTGGCGCTGCGCGGCCGCGCGAGGCCCATGCGCTCGAGTGCGGCCCGATGCCTTGGCGCCGCGGAGCCGAGCGCGAGAGCACGCGCGGCGGTGAGCAGTCGGGCGCCCGCAGTGGCTGTATGGCTCTGAAGAAAGGACAGTGCGCGCGCGAGCAGGATCTCCTCGCCGGTAAGATCGGTGCCGAAGGGGTAGTCGGTGAAATGACCGTTCGCGCGGTGGGGCTCGAGCGCGCGCTCGAGCCGTGCGGGAGTGTTGTCGCGGAAGGCCTCCGGAATACGATGTCCAGCGCCGAGCTTGCCGGCGGCGCGGGCGCGGGCCAGCAGCGGCTCCTGAAAGCGCGAATCGCTGATGTTCAGCAGCGCAGCGATGCACTCCTCATCGGTGCGACCGCGCAGGTCGGCGACGCCGTATTCGGTCACCACGACGTCGCGCAGGTGGCGCGGAATCGTCTCGTTACCCTCGCTCCAGACGATATTGGATGCAGTGCGACCGCGGTGGGTGCGCGTCGCGCGCACGCACAGGATCGAGCGCGCGCCTGGCAGCGCATGCGCCATGGCGACGAAGTTGTATTGGCCGCCTACCCCGCTCACCACGCGCCCGTCCGCGAGCGTATCGGACACCGCCGCGCCGAGCAGTGTCACCATCATGCTGGTATTGACGAAGCGCGCCGCGCGTCGCTGCAGCATGCGCAGCTCCTGATCCTGGCCGTAGAGCTGATTGACGAAGCCGACCCCGCGCATGCCGAAGCGCGCCCGTTCGCTCTCCGGCAGGTCGCGCAGCGCTGCGTAGAAGCCGCGCGGGCCGAGGAAGAAGCCGGCGTGCAGCACCTGGCCGTTGCGCAGGCCACGGCCGAGGCACGCGGCGAGCCGCGTCCGGCTCGCTGCATCGCCGAGATCGGCCGCTAGCCACTCCCCGCCCGGTGTGCGCACACGCCCGGCATCGAACTGCACCTCGTCGCGAAATACACCGTAGTGCCGCAGCGTGGCGAACTCGCGCGCGTCGAGGCGCGGGCCCGCACCGGCTGCGGCGAGACGCTCGAGAATGCGCTCATCGAAACGCCCGTCGATGCTGCCGCCGGCGAGCAGCCGCTCGAGAGGCAGGCAATCGTACACCTGGCGACGCAGGATGCCGGCGCGGTACAGCTCGAGCAGGTAATCGACGAACATCTCCGAGGAGGCGAACAGGCCGGTCGCGAAGGGCTCAGCGCCGCCTTCTTCCTCGAGGAGCGCCGTGTCCGCCTCGGCGAGAGCCGCGCGCGCGCCGCGCCAGCTGCCGTTCTGCTGATGGCGCAGCAGCAGCGCATACACTACCGCAGCGCCGAGCTCGCCGATGCCGACCTGCAGCGTACCGCCATCGCGCACCAGGCCGCTCACGTGCAGGCCAATGGCATGCTCGACCGTGCCGATCGCCGCGTGCGGCGGACCGAATAGGTCATAGTCGTAGCGCGGATCGTCGATCAGGAAGTCGAACTGCATGGGGTCGACCTGCGCGTGCCCGGTCATGAACGGCATCTGCGCGTGCGTCTCGCCCACCAGCACGATCTCGCGACCGGCGCGCCGCGCGGGCGGGAGCAGCGGCAGCAGATCGAGGCTCACGTCCGGGTTCGAGCCGAAGCTCAACTGCAGCTCCCCATCCACCAAGCGCCGTGCGAGCAGCTGCGCGATCACATTGACGCCGCGCGCGAGCGCGTCGCGGGCCACGTGCGTGTAGTTGGCGCTCAGGTAGTGCCGCTGAGCATGGCCGGAATGGAGTAAAGCGCCGGGCTCGAGGTAGAACTCGATGATGCGAACGTTGCCGGGCAGACGGTCGGCGCGCAGGTCGCGTGCATAGTCCGGCTCCACGTAACTGCCGAACACCCGCGCGCTGAGCGGATCCAGCAACCGGGCCTCGAGCGTCGAGCGTGCCTGCGGCTTGAGCAGCGAGAGCGCGGTGAGCACGGTGAGCTCGAGGCGTGGATCGCTGCGGGCACGCCGGTAGAACTCGTTCGCGAACGGGTTCGGCTTGCCGATGCCGAGCGGCAGTGCGAGCACCACCTGCGGCCCCACACGGCGCAGCACGGCATCGACGCAGTGGCCGACGTCAGCGAATGTCTCGGGCATGCAGCGTGTGGCATGCTCCCCGAGCGCTAGGTGTCCGTCAACCCGTGAAATGCCAGCAGGAGTCAGCCATGTCACTGCGCAAGCCGGCGCTCGATCCACGCACCGTCGAAGCGGTGAGCGCCAGCGGTTACCCCGAGCCCTACCGCTCCCGGGTGTTGCCGAGAGCGAAACGCCGTATCGGGGATGCCCTCGGGCTCACCCGCATCGGCATAAACCACACGCTGCTGCCTCCTGGAAAGGAATCCTCCATGCGGCATTGGCACACGCACGAGGACGAATTCGTGTTCGTGCTCGAAGGCGAGCTGGTGCTGCGCACGGAAAGCGGCGAGCAACGTCTCACGGCCGGCATGTGCGCAGGGTTCCCGGCGGGCAGCGAGGATGGCCATCAGCTCATCAATCGCAGCGACCGTGACGCGGTGTATCTCGAGATCAGCAACCGCGACCGCGCCGATGGGGCGCACTACAGCGATCCCGAAGTCGATCTGGCCTGGAGCCCGCCGCACGCCCCCGGGCGCTTCACGCGCCGCGACGGCACGCCGTTCTAGCGGACCAGCCTCCTTCAGCGCGCGCCTGCGGGGAGGGGCGGCACCTTATCCCTGCGCGCGGAACCAGCGGAGCGCGTCCTCGAAAGCGCTCACCGGAGGCCGCCAGCGGTAACCGAGCTCGTGCACGGCCTTCTCGCTCGAGAAGTACATGTGCTTGCGGGCGAGGCGCACCGCTTCGACCGTAACGCGCGTGCTGCTTCCGGTGAGCCGGGAGAGAGCCTCGGATGCGTAGGCGACCGGCAGCAGTGCGGCGTGCGGCAGACGGATACGCGGTGGCGAGCGGCCTGCGAGACGGCAGATCTCGATGAGGATCGCGTGCAGGGTCATGTTCTCACCGCCGAGGATGTACCGCTCGCCGATACGCCCCCGCTCGAAGGCTTGCAGGTGACCCGCGGCCACATCGTCCACGTGGACGACGTTGAGGCCCGTATCGACATACGCCGGCGTGCGTCCCGAGGCGGCATCGATCACCATCCGTCCGGTCGGTGTCGGCTTGATGTCGCCGGGCCCGATGGGGGTGGACGGGTTGACGACGACGATGGGTGCACCGGAGCGCGCGAACTCGTGCACCAGCTCTTCGGCCAGAAACTTGGAGCGCTTGTAGTGACCGACCATGTCGGTGAGCGCCACGGGAGTGTCTTCCTTGCCAGGTGAGCCATCCGCGGGCAAACCGACCGTGGCGACGCTGCTCGTATAGACGATGCGCGTCACGGCGGCACGCTGCGCAGCCTCGAGCACGTTGCGGGTCCCCTCGACATTGCACCGATAGAGCGCACGCGGGTCGGCGACTCCGAGCCGGTAGTCGGCCGCAACGTGAAAGAGCGCCTGGCAACCGATGAGCGCGCGTGAGAGCGATGGAGGGTCGCTGAGGTCACCGACCGTGAGCTCGATCGGAAGATCGCGCAGATTGCTCCGATCGGAGCCGCTGCGCACCAGCGCCCGGACCTGACAGCCCCGCTGACACAATGCGCGCGCCACCGCGGAGCCGACGAAGCCCGTCGCACCGGTGACCAGCGCTTTCATGGAACGGCGTGGCCCGCGGCGGAGCGCAGGCCGGCCGGCGCCAGGGCGCCGCTGCGGGCCACGGCGAAAAGCGCGCGACGCGCGCTGCGGTAACGTGCGCTGAGACGCAGGAGGGCCGGCAGCTCACCTGGGGCAAGCGCGACAGCGGCCAACAGTCGGCCGACGCGCAGCCCACCCGTCCCGACCGCGGAGAGCGCGGCCCGCGGCACCTCATCCGCGGCCGTGTCCACGATGGCGCGCACCGCGAGAAACGGCAGTCGCGCCGCGGCCGCGACTTCCGCCACGGCGGAGCTCTCCATGTCGACGGCGATGGCCGCTGTGCGCCGGAAGGCGAGCGACTTGGCTGCAGGGGAGCCGAGCGCCTCGCGGCAGGTGAGAAGTCTGCCGGAGCAGACGGGCCGATGTGCCTCAATGGCGCCGCTCACGCGTTCGCGCCAGTCGCGCGCCGTCGGGAACAGGCGCCCCTCCGGCGACATGACCTCCACCGGGAGCACCAGTGTGCCGGGCGCGAGAAGCGGGTCCAGACCCCCGGCCATTCCCCAACTGAGCAGCGCTGTTGCACCCGCGGCGGCGAGGCGCCGCGCGCCCTCGGTGGCCGCGGCCGGTCCCACGCCGGCGAGGATCAGCAGCGTGCCGTCGGCGAGCGGGGCCGGCCGCTCATGCCCTCGAGGCGCTGCACCGAGGGGGCGGGATTCGGCAGCGAGTGCGGCGACGATTCCCAGTCCATTCAATGCAGGGTTCCGACCCGCGCACGCCCACGGCAGGCGGCGAGCGCCCAAAGCGGGAAATAGGCGCAGTAGCCGTGATATCGCAGATAGAAGACCCGCGGGAATCCGGGCGCCGTGAAGCTCGCATCGCTCCACAGTCCATCGGGCTGCTGCGTGTGCAGCAGATGGGCAACGCCGCGCCGCACCGCATCCGATTCACTCTCGCCGGCCGCGATGAGTCCGAGCAACGCCCAGGCGGTCTGGTACGGAGTGCTCGGTGCGCACTCGCCGCTGGGCCCGGGAGCGTAGCTGTCGTTGCTCTCGCCCCAGCCGCCGTCGGCATGCTGTCGTGAGATCAGCCAGCCGACCGCGCGCCGCACTGCGGGGTCATCTGAACGTACGCCTGCCTGCGCGAGCGCGGTCAGCACCGACCAGGTGCCGTACACGTAGTTCGTGCCCCAGCGGCCGAACCACGCGCCATCGGCTTCCTGCTCCTTGCGCAGGAAAGCCAGGGCGCGGGCGAGGGGCACGGCATCCTGCGGGCGACCGACGAGGGCGAGGGCGGTGACGACGCGCGCCGTCACATCGCTCGTCGGCGGGTCAAGCAGCGCACCGTGATCTGCGAAGGGAATCTCATTCAGGTAATAGTCGGTGTTATCCACATCGAACGACGCAAAACCGCCGTTACTGCTCTGCATGCCGACGAGCCAGTCGAGTGCCCGACCCACCGCGTAGGCGTAGCGCTTGCGATCGGCAAGATGCATCGCCCACGCGACCACGGCGGTATCGTCGAGGTCGGGATAGTGGGGGTTGGCACGCTGGAACGCCCAGCCGCCGCCGGCCAGGTGCGGGCGGCGCAGCCTCCAGTCCCCCGGCGCCTCGAGGAGCTGGCGGGGCAGCAGCCAGTCGAGCCCGCGCGCGGTCGCCGCGAGTGCGTTGGCGCCGCTTTCCTCGAGCAACGCCACGCTCGCGAGCGCCGTGTCCCACACCGGCGAGAAGCAGGGTTGGCAATAAGCGCTCGCCTCCTCGAGAACCAGCAGCTGCTCGAGCGCGCTTCGTGCGGCGCACACGCGCGCGTCTTCACGGGGGTATCCGCGGATGGTGAGCACCTCGAGCGCGTTCACCATGGCGGGGAAAATGCCGCCGAGGCCATCTTCGCCATTGAGTCGCTCGAGCGTCCAGGCTTCCGCACGCCGCAGCGCGTGCGCGCGCAGCGCGCGCGGGATCAGTGGGTCGATGAGACGGCCGAGCCGGTCCAGGATCAGGAACACCCGGGTGAGCACCGTCGTGCGCCCCAGCGGCCGGCGGAAGTAGTCGCGCTCCTCCTCCGGCGGTACGGTGAACAATTCAGCGATCTGCACCCCGCGGGGATTGCGGGCCCGCGGCTTGAGTGTGCACAGCATGGTGAGCGGCACCATCACCGTACGCGACCAGTACGACACCCGGTAGAGGTTGAACGGAAACCAGCGCGGCAGCAGCACGATCTCTGCCGGGATGTACGGCACACCGCGCCAGGGCAGCTGCCCGAAAAGCGCCAGTGCAATGCGCGTGAATACATTGGTGGCGGCCGCGCCGCCATGACGCAGAATCGCGGCTCGCGCCCGTTGCATGTGCGGAGCCTCGGGGCTGTCGCCCGCGAGCTTCAGCGCAAAATACGCCTTGACGCTGCAGCTGATGTTGAACGCGCCGCCGTGATAAAGCGGCCAGCCGCCGTGCTCCTGCTGGTGGGCACGCAGATAGACGGTTATTTTCTGCTCGAGCGGTGCATCGATCTCGCCGAGGAAGTGCATCATCATGATGTACTCGGCCGGAATCGTGCAGTCGGCCTCGAGCTGGAACTGCCAGCATCCCTGCGTGGACTGCCGCGCGATCAGTGCGTCGCGGGCCGCCTCGATCGCACGATCGAGTGGCGCTTTCCGCGTTGCATCGGCGGCGCCGCGCGTGGCTGGTCTCTCCTCGAGAGCGGTTGCGGAGGGCATGAGCAGCTCCGGTGCGGGCTCAGATCGGCTCACTGCGCGCGGCTTTCGCTGAGCTCCGAGCGGCGCTCGGCGCGCGCCGGCGGGGCCTGCTCACCGGAGGCCGTGCGTGCCGTGAGCGCTGCGCGGCTCGCCGCGCGGCGTACCGCCAGCGGCGGCGCGAGCGGCAGCCCGCGGGCCGCGTACTCGAACATCCCCCGCAGCACGCGATCGTTGCGCACCACCGCGGCAGTGGAAAGCCTTACCAGCAGCACCGCCGAGTGCGACACCTTCACCTGTTCGCCGCGGGTGTAGCCGGGATGCGCGTCGATCCTGCGCAGTGTCAGCACGGCAAGTCCGATCGCCCACAGGCAGAAGAGGCGCACGCCCGTCTCCTGCGCCGGCAGGAGCAGCGCATATGCGAGCGCATTGCGCAGATGTCCGTGCGCCACCGCTACCAGCTCGCGCACTCCGGCCTGGAAACGGTCGTCCGAGCGCTGCGGCGTGAGCTCGCCGAGCTCGACCCCGTGACGCGCGAAGACTTCGCGCGGAAACCAGCATGCACCCCGACTGCGATCCTCCCAGAAGTCCTTGATGATGTTGGTGAGCTGCAGGCCCTCGCCAAAGGAGGTGGACAGCTCCTGCAGCGCGGCACGCTGCGCTGCGATGGCGGATGAGTGGCAGCAGAACAGCTCCGTGAGCATCTCACCCACGACTCCGGCGACGTAATAACAGTAGCTGTCGAGGTCGCTGGAGCGGGCGAGACCGGCGAGACTCGCCGTCTGCTGAAAGTGATGCATGCCGAGGCACATGAGCTCGATGCAACGCTCGATGGCCGGACGCTGCTCACCGAGGCTCGCGGTGACGGCGATGACACGCTCCATGCCAGT
This sequence comes from Steroidobacteraceae bacterium, assembly GCA_035639195.1. Taxonomy (GTDB): domain Bacteria; phylum Pseudomonadota; class Gammaproteobacteria; order Steroidobacterales; family Steroidobacteraceae; genus 13-2-20CM-66-19. The sequence goes on along the minus strand of DASQYM010000031.1, from coordinate 86,978 downwards.
CACCAGCTCCCGTTCCGCCGGCAGCGTGCGCTCGGATAACCGGCGCACGAGCTCCCGTGCCAGCGGCGCCGCCGGCTCGGAGCCGCGTACCACCGCGGTAAAACGCTGCAGGAAAAGCCGGGTCTCCGCCGCCGGCAGCGCCGGTTCGTCCTCGATGGTGTCGGCAATGCGGCACAGCAGGTAGGCGTTGGTCACGGCCATGCGCAATGGCATCGGCAACTGCGGGATCGTCAACGCAAAAGTGCGTGAGACGTGGGGCAGTATGCGGTGCTGAAAGTCGGCGGCGGGATTTCCGGTGTCCATCTGGAAGCTCGCATCGCGATCGCGTCAAAAACGCCTCGCACCAGTGCAGTCTGCGCAACGATGCAGTTCAAGGCAAGCGTTGCGGGCAGGCTGCGGTTCATGACCGGTGCGGGATGTTACTGCTGTCGTCCAACTCCCGGAAAGTTGGGCGAGCTGAGTCAGGTGAGGCGCAATCCCCTGGGGCGGTCAGCGAGCAGCCACTCCGCCAACTCTCGCAACGGCTCAGCGGAGGGGCCGAGCGGGCGCAACGCTTCGAGCGCCTGCGCATGCAGCCGCTCGAGCCGCTCGCGCGTTGCCTCGGCTCCGATGGCCACCGGATAGCTCGGTCTGGCGGATTCCGGATCGAGCGGAGACTCGAGCAAATCGCAGCGCATCTGGAAAGCGAGCGCCAGCGTCGAGGCGAATTCCGCCAGCGACTCCTGCAACCGCGCAGTAGCTTGCGGCACGCAGGCGGCAGCCATGAGCACACTGGCGCGGATCAGTGATCCGGTGCGCCTGGCGTACATGGACTCGAGATCGGAGACCGCGAGACGCTGACCGTGTGAGGCGACATCGAGCGACTGCCCCCCGGTCAGGCCGCTGGCTCCGATTGCCTCGGCGAGCAGCGCGATGAGCCGCAGACGCACGTCCGCCGAGGGCGGCAATGCCGCATCGGCCGCCAGCAGCTGAAAAGCGAGCGACTGCAGTGCATCGCCGACGAGCACGGCGGTCCCCTCGTCGTAGGCCTTGTGACAGGCTGGCCGACCGCCATGCTCCTCATCGTCCTCCAGAGCCGGCAGGTCGTCGTGCACGAGGGAGTAGGCGTGGATCAACTCGATCGCGCAGGCCGCGGCCTCGACCTCGGCTTCCGTCAGCCCGAGAGCGCGGGCGGTGCCGAACAGCAGCACGGGGCGCACGCGCTCGCCGCCGTTCAACACGCAATAGCGCATGGCTGCGTGCAGGCGCGTTGGCTCCGCATCGCTCGCCGGCATCCGCTGCGCGAGCGCCTGCTCCATGCGCGCCTGCCACGCCTGCACCCGCGTCGAACACGTCACGCTCTCGATCACTGCAGCTCCGCGGCCCGCGCCGTCTCGTCCCGGGCACGCTTCACGGCGCTGAGCGGGACCGCGACACCGTCGATGCGCTGGTGCTCGGCGTACAAGATGGGCAGATCGGGTGCCATGACACCGCTCAGGCGTGGGCCGCGCACTGCCACAGTGAGCGCCTTCAACGGATGCGCCAGAGCGTCCGCGACTGCAGTGCCTTCGTAGCCGCAGTGGGCCATGCAGTTGTCGCAGCGCGGGTTGCGTCCAACACCGTAGCGCGCCCAATCGGTCTCCTCCATCAGCGCGCGATAGCTCGGGGCACTTCCCTCATCGCTGAGGAGGTAGCACGGGCGCTGCCAGCCGAAGATGTTGTAGGTGGGATTGCTCCACGGGGTGCACTGATAAGCCTGGTTGCCGGCCAGGAAATCGAGATACAGCGCCGAATGGTTGAATGACCATCGCCGTCCGGCGGCGCGCTGCCGGCCGCGGCGGAAGACCTCGCGGAACAGCGATTTGCTCGCGGTGCGGCCGAGGAATACATCCTGCCGCGGCGCGTGACTGTAGCTGTAGCCGGGCGAAACGGTGATGCCCTCGATGCCCTGCTGCATGGCGGTGTCGAAGAACTCCGCAACCTCCTGCGGGTCGGCGCCGTTGAACAGGGTGCAGTTGACGGTCACGCGGAAGCCTTTGCTGCGCGCGAGCCGAATGGCTGCGATCACCTTGTCGAATACTCCTTGCTGGCACACCGACTCATCGTGGCGGTCGCGATTGCCATCGAGATGCAGCGACAGCGTCAGATAAGGCGAGGGGCGATAGTCATCGATGTGGCGCGGCAGCAGAATGGCGTTGGTGCACAGGTAGACGTACTTCTTGCGCGCCACGATGCCGGCAACAATCTGCGGCAGCTCGTGGTGGATGAGCGGCTCGCCGCCGGCGATGGACACGACCGGCGCGCCGCATTCATCGACGGCACGCAGCGCATCGGCAACGCTCATACGTTGCTGCAGCACTTCCTTCGGATAGTCGATCTTGCCGCAGCCCGCGCAGGCGAGATTGCACTGGAACAGGGGCTCGAGCATGAGCACCAGCGGGTAACGCTTCTCGCCCCGCAGCTTGCGGGTGAGCACGTAGCGGCCGACACGGTACATTTGCAGCAGGGGAATGGCCAAACACGCCCTCCTCAGTGGCAAGGTAACATTATTGCAGCGCCGACACTGCTGTGCGGTGCTCGCGGCAGATTTGTTCCCACTCGATCCTGAACCACGGGGTAAACCTGATGCCCCCGGGTCCACGCATCTCTGACTGGAGCGCGGCCGTACTCACCCAACGCCAGGCGTGAACCTCGACGTGGTTCGCCCTGACGCGGCCGCGGCAGCGGCCGATGAAGACCGAGCACAGCTCGCGCTCGGCCGCAGCGGCATCGAACTGGGCCTGATACTGGAACTTGAACAGGAACTGCAGCGGGCAATCCAGGCCGAGCTCCTCCATCAGGCGGCGGTGAATGGCTCCCTCCATGCTCTCGCTGCGCCGCGGATGACTGCAGCAGCTGTTGGACCAGTACAACGGCCAGAGCCTCTTGCTCGCGGCGCGCTGCTGCAAGAGCAGCTCACCGTTGCCGTTGAATATCAGCAGCGAGAAGGCGCGATGCAGAACACCGCTGCCGGCGTGGCAGTCGGCCCGGCCCAAATGGCCGATCTCGCGGTCCGCTTCATCGACGAGTATGAGCGCTTCGGAATCGAGCACGATGTCGCTGGCGCTGGCTGGCGCGGGCCGAAACTGATCCGTCAAAGAGACACTCTCCGCACGAGCGAAGCGCACGTGTTTCGGTGTGATGATACCTCCGAATTTCGACACTCCAAACAGGGGCCGTGCAAGGATGGGCGGCGCGCAGCTCTGGCTCAGCGGACTCGGCACCGCGCTCGCAGCGTTGGTAATGGGCTATGCCATCGCCGCCGCGCTCGACGTCAGTGTGCAGGCCGACTACCTCGAACGGGTGATAACTCCTCTCACTGGCGATATCCGTGCTCAAGAGGGCACGTGACATCGCCATCGGTGTGCCGGTCCTGCTGCTGTGGCAGGGCGGAAGGTCGGCGCGCGCTGCGTCGCACCGCGGTGGGCGGCAAAGCGGAGATGGCAACGCTCAGTGAGCGCCCAGGCGTAACGCAAACGATACGCCCACCTCATTCCCTACCTGATCGGTCGCCTTCCAGTCTCCCTGACCCACGCCGTAGTCCAGGCGGCGCAGGCTGGTTTTGCCGCTCATGTAGCCCACGGGTGCGCCGTTCTCGGTGGCGGCCTTGAAGGTGAAGGGTATGCGTGCATCGCGCGTCACGCCGCGGATGGTCAGCTTGCCGATGGCGTCGTAACCCGCCGCGGTGCGCTCTATCCTGGCCGCGGCGAAGTGCGCCTGCGGGAACTTCGAGACGGCAAGCAGATCGGCGCTGCGCAGCGTGTCGTCGCGCTCCTGATCACCGGTGTCGAGTGAATTGGTCTCGACGGTGACATCCAGGCGGCTTGCGGCGAGATTCTCGGGCGAAAAGTCGAAGCTCACCTGCAAGGTCCTGAAGCGCCCCTTGTTCTGCGCTCCGGCCTGCAGGAAGCTGAATTCGAGCGAGCTCCTGGCGGGATCGAGCACGTAATGCGTCACGCCGGGCGCATCGGCGGCCCCCGCGCGCGCGACGAGCAACGCGGTCGCGAGCAACAGGGCGCCCGCGGAGCTGTTGACTATCATGCTTTGGGTCCCTGACCCGTAGTGGTGAAAGGCAGCATACGGCGCAATACATCATCGCGTAGCATGAAGTGATGCTTGAGCGCTGCGGCGACGTGCAGCACCACTACCGCCGCCAACATCCAGGCGAGTGCCTCGTGCGTAGTCAGCAGCGCGGCATACAGGGATTTGTTCTTGGGGACCAGATCGGGCAGCGTGAAGAAGCCGAACCAGCTCACTGGGAACCCACGAGCGGACGACATCGTCCAGCCGGAGAGCGGCATGGCGAACAGCAGCACGTACAACGCTGCGTGTGTGCAGCGTGCGAGGAAGCGCTCGTACGGCTTGAGTGTCGTCGGCAAGAGCGGCGTCAGATTGAGCGAGCGCCACAACAGTCGCAGGATAACCAGCATGAGGATAGTGATGCCGACGGATTTATGGCGCGCGAGCAGTGCGAGCTTCCGTGCGCCCGGTGGCAGATCGTCCGCCAGGCTCGCGAGCGTGACCTGGAGGACGATCAGCGCGACGATGAGCCAGTGGAACAGCTGGGACAGCACGCCCCAGCGATGGCTGGTGTTGCGCAGTGGCATGCCGGCAAGCTTATGCAAGTGAGTGCGCGTTGGAAACTGCCGCTCGCCGCCGCGCTGTTTCTGGCGGTGCTCTGCGGTTGTCCACGTCCCGAGCGGATTGCGCCGCCTGCGCCGCAAACGACGCCCCCGGGAAGTGCCGCAGCGGGCGTTCCATCGGTGCCGGCGCCGCACCTGGGCACCCCGCACGAGATCCTGCCGCGGTCGTCACTGCTCACCGTGCTGGTGTACCGCGGCGGCGCCCTGGCGAGCGCCGGTCACAACCACGTCATCGCCTCGCATGATCTGAGCGGCACGATCTACCTGCCGCAGCAGGTCATGCAGAGCAGCTTCGAGATCCACATCCCCGTGGCCACGCTCACGGTCGATGAGGCGGCGCTGCGGGCGCAGCAACCCGCCGCAGAGTTTCCTGCGGAGGTCCCGGATGGAGCGAAGGAGGGGACACGTCGCAACATGCTCGGTGAAGCACTGCTCGATGGGCAGCGCAACCCGGAGATCGTGCTGCAGTCACTGCAGCTGACGCCGTCGGCCGGCGCGGCGGATTCCACCACGGTACTGGCGCACGTACAGAGCTCCGTGCGCGGGCAGCTGCGCACCTTCACGGCGCCGGTGCGTTACCGGCTCACCGGGAACGGCGGCGTGGAAGCCTCGGGGGAATTTGCGCTGCGTCAGAGCGATCTCGGCCTGACGCCCTTCAGTGCCATGCTCGGGGCGCTGCAGGTGCAGGACGAGATGCGGGTGAGTTTTCACATCATCGCGCAGGCCACGACGCGCGCCGCCGCGCCCTCGGGCTCTCGCTAGCGGCGCTGCCGCGGGAAGCGGTTCAGTCGGCAGCCTCCAGCAGCAGCAACGGTGTACTTCCGGGGCCTGCGAGCAGCGCACTGCCGCCGAGCGCGTGCACTCGCGCCGGTGCAGGTGCAAGCTCGAAGCCGAGCGCCCGCAGTCGCTCGAGACGCGCCGACATGTCCGCGGCGTGGAACACCAGCATCGGTACTGCGCACAGCTGCGGTGAGTGGAAAGCCAGGTCGAGGTGGTCACTGGTGAGTGTCAGGTGCGGGTACGGCGACTGCGCCTCCTCAGCCGCGACGAATCCGAGCGGCTCCCAAAAGGCCTGCGCGACGGAGAAATCCGCCGCCGGCAGGCTCACTTCGGCGAAGTCTCCACAGAGCGAGACCTCGGTCGCGTCACGCGCCACCGGCGAGTAGGTACGGGCCTCGAGTATGGCGACCTCGTGACCGAAGGGATCGTTGAACCCGATCTCGTTGAAAACCTCCTCGCCCGTCTGGCAGCGCGTCAGCTGGATGCCGGCCACGGCGAAGGTGGCGACGGTGCCCGCGATCCCGGGGCGCACGAAAGTCAGGATGGGCGATCCGCCAACGCGTTGATGCAGCCCGATGAACAAGCGCCCATCGGTGAGCACTCCGTAAGGATGCGCGAAGCTGTCGGTGGTCGTCGCCTGGCTGAATCCAAGGCGCTCGTAGAACTCGACGGCGCTGCGTACCTCGGCAACCGCGACACTGAACTCGTGGAAGGTTCCCGCGAGCGGCAGCGCAGCTGGCGACATCACACAGGAGCGCCGTGCGCGGTGCCCGGCAGATGTGAACGCAGCCCCTGCGTCCAGCTTTGGCAACGCTGCGCAACGAGATCTGCCAGGCAGTGAGCGTGCGCCGTGCCGGCGTTCAGTGCCGGAACGTACTCGAAGCGCTGGCCGCCAGCCTGCATGAAGAGCGCGCGGTTCTCGATGGCGATCTCCTCGAGAGTCTCCAGGCAGTCGACGGCAAACCCAGGACAGACCACGGTGAGTTCGCGCACGCCGCGTGCGGGCATGGCGGTGAGCGTGGTCTGCGTGTAAGGCCTGAGCCATTGCGCAAATCCAAAGCGCGACTGAAAGCTCACGCTCCACTCACCTTCCTGCAACAGCAGCTCGTCAGCGAGCAACCGCGACGTCGAGTGGCAGCGCTTGTGATACGGGTCGCCCCGCCGTCCGTAGCGCTCGGGTATGCCGTGAAACGACATCAGCAGGTGTGGCGTGCGGCCGTGCGCCTTCCAGTGCGCCACGATGCTCGCGCGCAGTGCCTCGATGTAGCCCGGGTGATCGTGATAGTCGGCGACCAGTTGCAGGTCGGGCAGCCAGCGGAGGCGGTACAGCGCGGCACTCACCTGGTCGAATGCCGCTCCGGTGGTCGCGCCGCAGTATTGCGGAAACAGCGGCAGCACCAGCACCCGCTGTGCAGCGCCGTCACGCAGCCGCGCGAGCGCGCCGAGGATGTCCGGCCGGCTGTATAGCATGCCCACCTCGACCTGCAGCGGTGCGAGCATGCGCTGCGCCAACACGCCGGCGAGCTCGGCACGCAGTGTCAAACTCAGCTCGCGCAGCGGCGACCCAGCCTGCGTCCAGATGCGCTGGTACTTGCGTGCCACACGGCGTGGACGGAAGGGGAGGATCACGCCATAGAGCAGTGGCAGCCACAACGCTCGCGGCAGCTCCACGACGCGCCGATCCGCGAGAAAGCGCGCTAGGAATGCGCGCACCGCCGCAGGCTCCGGCGCCTCCGGTGTGCCGGAGTTGACCAGCAGGATGCCGATGCGTTCGGTGCTCAACCCAGGCCGACGCACACGAATTTCAGCTCCGTGTAGTCGAGGATGCCGTACTTTGAGCCTTCGCGGCCGATACCCGACTCCTTGACGCCGCCAAAAGGTGCGACCTCGGTCGAGAAGATCCCGGTGTTGAGGCCGACCATGCCGTACTCGAGCGCCTCCGCGACACGCCACGAGCGCGCCAGATCGCGCGTGTAGAAGTAAGCAGCCAGGCCGAACTCCGTGTCGTTGGCCATGCGGATGGCATCCTGCTCGGTCTCGAAGCGGAACAGCGGCGCGATCGGTCCGAAGGTTTCCTCGCGAGCCATGCGCATGGCCGGCGTCACCTCGGTCACCACGGTGGGCTCGAAGAAGGTTCCGCCGAGTGCGTGGCGGCGCCCGCCGAGAGCCACGCGTGCACCCTTGGCAAGGGCGTCGGCTATGTGCTGCTCCACCTTGACGAGGGCAGCGGCATCGATGAGTGGTCCCTGATCGGTGGGGCCCTTGAGTCCGTCACCCACGCGCAGCTGTGCGACCGCGCGCACGAGCTTGTGCGTGAAGGCTTCGTACACCGGAGCCTGCACCAGCAGGCGATTGGCGCACACGCAGGTTTGACCGCTGTTGCGGTACTTGCTGGCGATGGCTCCGGCGACCGCGGCGTCGAGATCCGCGTCCTCGAAAACGATGAACGGCGCATTGCCCCCGAGCTCCATGGTGAGCCTCTTCACCGTACCGGCGCATTGCGCCATGAGCTTCTTGCCGACGGCGGTCGAGCCGGTGAAGGTGACTTTGCGTACCGCCGGGTTGGTGGTGAGCTCGCCACCGATGGCCGCGGCATCGACGCCGGTGATCACATTGAGCACGCCCGCCGGGACCCCGGCGCGCGCGGCGAGCGCCGCCGCGGCGAGCGCCGAGTAGGGGGTCTGGCTTGCCGGCTTCACGACTATGGTGCAGCCGGCGGCGAGCGCCGGAGCCGCTTTGCGCGTGATCATCGCGAGCGGAAAATTCCACGGCGTGATCGCGGCGACTACGCCGACCGGCTGTCGCAGTACCAGCAGCCGCCGATCGCCCTGGTGCGGGGGAATGATGTCGCCATACAGGCGTTTGCCCTCCTCGGCGAACCATTCGATGAAGGCAGCGCCGTAGGCGATCTCGCCCTTGGCTTCCGCGAGCGGCTTGCCCTGTTCGGCAGTCATGAGCGTGGCGAGGTCTTCCTGGTGCGCCATCAGCAGCTCGTACCAGCGGCGCAGCATGGCTGCCCGTTCCCTGGCGGTGAGCGCGGCCCAGGCCGGAAAAGCCCGTGACGCCGCTTCGATCGCGCTGCGCGTCTCGGCGATGCCCATGTCCGGCACGGTGCCGAGCGGCTCGCGGGTCGCGGGATTGACGATCGCATGAGTGGCGCCGCTCACCGCATCGAGCCACTTGCCGCCGATGAAGGCGCGCGTGCGCAGCAGATCCGGATCGCGCAGTTTCATGAATCAGACTCTCCCGCGGGTGAGGTGCGCGCATCGCCGGGTGCACGCACCACGTGACGCTCGAAGAACTCGAGCGTGCGCGTGCGCGCCAGCGCCGCCGCCTGCGGGTGGTAGCTCGCGCGCTGCTCGCAGTTGAAGCCGTGGCCGGCGCCCTCGTAGGTGTACACGGGCGCCTCCGGATAGGCGGCGCGAATCCGCGCGACGTCGGCGAGTGGGATGCTCTGGTCTTCGGTGCCGTAGTGATACATCACCGGGCAGCGCGGCTTTCTGTCCAGGTAGTCCACGACCTTCCCGTAGTACACAACGGCGCATGCGAGCGGCAGCTCGGACGCTGCGAGATACGCCTGGGATCCGCCCCAGCAGTAACCCACCGCGCCCGCGCGGCCCGAGTGTTTCACCACCGCAAGCGCCGCAGCGAGGTCGCGCCTCGTGGCCTCCGCATCGAGCTGTTTGACATACCCGACGCCCTGCTGCCGGTCTGCCGGGGCGTAGCCGAGCTCGATGCCGCGGCGCACCCGATCGAACAGCGCCGGCGCGATCGCGGTGTACCCTTGCGCGGCAAACTGATCGGTCAGCGCGCGGATATGACCATTGACGCCGAAGATCTCCTGAATCACCAGCAGTGCGCCGCGCGGGCGCTGCGGCGCCGCTGCGAGCCAGGCCTGAAACTCGTGGCCATCGCGCGCCATGATGGTGGTGAATTCGCCCATAGGGTGGCATTCTAACGCGCCGCGCCAGCGGAGGGATTCATGCTCGTCGGATCCGTCACAAAGCGGGTCGCCATCGTCGGTGGCGTACGAATTCCATTCGCGCGCTCCTATTCCGCTTACGCCACGGTCAGCAATCAGGACATGCTCACTGCCGCGTTGCGTGCCGTGGTGGAGCGTTTCCGACTCCAGGGCGAGCGGCTCGGCGATGTGGCCGCCGGTGCCGTCATCAAGCACTCGCGCGACTACAGTCTGGTGCGCGAGTGCGTGCTCGGGAGCGGCCTCGACCCGCACACTCCGGGGCTCGACATGCAGCGTGCCTGTGGCACGAGCCTGGAAGCGACCATCGGGATCGGCAACAAGATCGCGCTCGGGCAGATCGAGGCCGGCATCGCCGGCGGCACCGACTCGATCAGCGATGCACCGGTCGTGTACCCGCGCTCGTATCAGCAGCTGCTGCTCCAGAGCTACCGCGGGCGCACCGCGTGGCAGCGCATCGCGCCGTGGTTCGGGCTGCGGCCGAAGCACTTCAAGCCCGTCCTGCCGGCGGTGGTCGAGCCGCGCACTGGCCTCTCCATGGGTCAGAGCGCCGAGCTCATGGCCAAGCGGTGGCAAGTGACGCGTGCCGAGCAGGATCAGCTCGCCTACGACAGCCACCTCAGGGCAGCCAGCGCCTGGCGCGCGGGCTTCTATGACGACCTGGTCGTGCCGTATCTCGATCTCAACACCGACAACAACGTGCGCGCGGATACCTCCCTCGAGAAGCTCGCCCGGCTGCGTCCGAGCTTCGATACCGCTGGTACGCTCACCGCGGGCAACAGCACTCCGCTCACCGATGGTGCGAGTGCTGTCCTGCTCGCGACCCCAGAGTGGGCGGCGCAACGCGGGCTGCCGGTGCTCGCGTATCTCGGCTACGGCAAGGTCTGGGCGGTGGATTTTGTCGGCGGCAAGGAGGGGCTGTTGATGGCACCCACCTATGCCGTGCCGGCCATGCTGCGCGATGCGGGTGTGACACTGCAGGACTTCGATTATTACGAGATACACGAAGCGTTCGCAGCGCAGGTGCTGTGCACGCTCAAGGCATGGGAATCGGCGGACTATTGTCGCGACGTGTTGGGACTGCCGGAGCCGCTCGGCGGCATCGATCGTGCGAAGCTCAACGTGAAAGGTGGCAGCGTCGCACTGGGGCACCCCTTTGCCGCCACCGGCACGCGCATCGTCGCCACCCTCGCCAAGCTGCTCGCGAGCGATGCCACGGCGAAACGTGGACTGATCTCGGTATGCACGGCCGGTGGCATGGGGGTCACCGCCATTTTGGAGCGTTGAGCATGAATACGGGAAACAGGCGCGCCGCCCTCATCGCGGCTGCAATAGCGGCCGCCGGGCTCGCTCGCGCAGCGGCGGCGAGTGCGGCACCCACGGACTTCCAGAGCGCGCTCGGCGATTATCGAGCCGGCCGCTACGATGCCGCGCGCACGCAGTTCCTGTCGCTCGCGGAGCTCGGGAACTGCTCCGCGCAATTCAACCTCGCCGCCATGGCGCTGCACGGTCAGGGCGGAGCCAGGGACCCCGGCAGCGGCGCCGGCTGGCTGCAGGCCGCCGCCGGTAACGGCTGCAGTGATCTCGTCGCCGGCCACCTCGCGGGCCTCACCGCGAAGCTCAGCCCGGAGGAGGCACGCGCGGCCGCAGACATCATGGCGCGTTACGGTCCGCAGACGCTCGAGGCGCAGGGTGTGGTGAACCCGGAGTTCATCTGTGGCGACATCACACAGCCGAGCGCGGTCGAGGCGACGGCGGCGGAAACGCCAGTCGCGGCTCGTGGGAGGCGGCAGCCGGCGATAGTGATCACCGCATTGACCGTCGGCGCCGACGGGCGTGCACGCGATCCGGAGGTACTGTTCGCGCTGCCGGGGGATCCCTTTGCAGCGGCGGCGGTCGAGGCGTGGCTGAATTCCTACTTCACTCCGGCGCAACGCGCCGGCAGCGCAGTGGCAGCGCGCCTGCAGGCGAAAACGCTGTTCGCTGATCCTGCGCCGCTCGCCGACGCCGAGGTCATTCGCAAAGCCCGCCCCGCAGCGGAGGCCGGTGACCCCGCGGCGGCGTACCTGGTCGGGCTCACGGCGCTACACGACTCCTCGGTCGGCATCTCCAAGGCGCGCGCGAAGGAGCTGTTACTCGGCGCGGCGCGCGAAGGCAACGCGGATGCGCAGTACTGGACCGGCAGCCAGCTGCGTGCCAGCGCCGCCTGTCATCCACGCGCCGACGGCGCAGTGTGGTTGCGCCACGCTGCCGACGGCGGCAACGCCGCGGCACAACTGCTGCTCGCTCAGGATCTGCTCGCCGGGACCCCGAGCGCCTCGCAGACCGCGCAAGCGCGGGCGCTGCTCGCGCAGGCGGCCCGCGCGGACAGCTATTACGTCCGCAAGCACGTCGTCGCCCTGCTCGCGACCTCACCGCTCGATGTCGTGCGCGACCCTCACGCGGCGCTCGAGCTCGCCCGGCAGCTGGCGGCCGGAGCGATCAAGGTCGACCCGCAGATGTACGAGACGGTGGCGGCTGCTTACGCGGCCAACGGCGACTTCAAGAACGCCGCCGCGCAGCAACAGCTCGCCGTACAGACGGCCCGTGGCCTGCACTGGGACACGCGCACCATGGCTGAACGGCTGGAGGAGTACCGGCGCGGCACAGCATGGCGCGGCGATCTTCTCGCCGCGCTCTAGATGCGCACGCTGCCGCTGCTCGCGCCCGCTGGGCCGGCGCGGCGACTGGACAGGCGGCTAGCCAACTGATTGCGCGGACACCGGGCAAGACGGCAAGATGCCCGAGCAATGCAGCCGTCACCGTTTGCGAGCTTCCGCGAGTTCTATCCTTATTATCTCCAGCAGCACACCAACTCTACCTCCCGCCGCCTGCATGTCGGCGGCACGCTGCTGGCTGTTGCCGCGGCGCTCGGCGCCGTCGCCACGGGCCGCTGGCCGTGGTTGCTGGCGGTGCCGCTCGCGGGCTATCTGCCGGCATGGATCGGGCACGTGCTGTTCGAGCGCAATTCGCCGGCCACGTTGCGCCATCCGCTCTACAGTCTGCGTGCTGACTTCAACCTGCTTCTCGAGGTGCTCAGCGGCCGCCGTGACTGGTAGCCCGACCGGCGTTGCACACCCATGAGCCGGCCCGGCATCGATCGCATATTCGAACGGCGTCTGGCCGCCCTGCTGAATGGCGGCGAACCGCAACGGCTGCAGGGCGGGCAGAAGGGCGTGGAGAAGGAGTCGCTGCGTGTCCTGCCTTCAGGGAATCTCGCGCACACTCCGCACCCGGTCGCGCTTGGCTCGGCGCTCACCAACGAGCACATCACCACCGATTACTCCGAGTCGCTGATCGAGCTGGTCACGCCGGCGTTCACTCACAGCTGGGAGCTGCTGCAGTACCTGCTCGACCTCCACCAGTTCGTCTATCGGCACCTCGGAGATGAGTTGCTGTGGGCGACCAGCATGCCCTGTGCGATCACGAGCGATACCGAGATCCCGCTCGCGCAATATGGCAGCTCGCATGTCGGCCGCATGAAGACCGTGTACCGCAACGGCCTCGGTCTGCGTTACGGACGCATGATGCAGGCTATCTCGGGAGTGCATTTCAACTACTCCTTTCCGCTGCCTTTCTGGGAAGCCTGGGCGGGCGCGCGCGCTGCCTCCGGATACGGCCAGCCATTCGTATCGGCGTGCTATTTCGATCTGCTGCGCAACTACCGCCGTTACGGCTGGCTGGTGCTATACCTGTTCGGAGTCTCGCCGGTGGTGTGCAAGTCGTTCCTGCGCGGCCGCCGCTTCGGGCTCGAAGACTTCGGCGCGGGCACCGCCTTCGCCCCGTACGCCACCAGCCTGCGCATGAGCGATGTCGGTTACCGCAATCGCAACCAAGCCGGGCTGTCGGTGTCGGTGAACAATCTCGAAGAGTACGTGCACGACCTGACGCGTGCGATCACGACGCCGTATCAGCCATACGAGGCGCTCGGCGTGGAGGTGGAGGGGGAGTGGCGCCAACTGAACGCCAACATCCTGCAGATCGAGAACGAGTACTACAGCTTCATCCGGCCGAAGCGCGTAGCTCGCTCGGGGGAGCGTCCCACCAAAGCGCTGCGCCGTGCGGGAGTCGAGTACGTCGAGGTGCGCGCGCTCGATGTGAGCGCCTTCGACCCGGTCGGCGTCAACCAGAACAAGCTGCGGTTCCTCGAGGCGTTTCTCGCCCTGTGCCTGATGAAGGAGAGCGCGCCGATCGCACCCGCCGAGCAGGGAACGCTGGATGAGAATCACCTCACCGTGGCGCGGCGCGGCCGCGAGCCGGGGCTCACGCTCTGGCGCGAAGGACGCAGCGTGCCGATGCGCGAATGGGCACGCGAGCTCCTCGATGGCATGACCGGAATCTGCGAAGTTCTGGATCACGGTGATCCGGCCAGGCCTTACGGGCAAGCGCTCGCCACTCAGGCGGCCAAGATCGAGGATGTGGCGCTCACTCCTTCGGCGCGGCTTCTGTCCGAGCTCGTCGCCGGCGAGTCCTTCTTCGATCTGGCGCTGCGCATGTCCGCGATGCACAAGGCTTATTTGCTCGACCTGTACCCCCCCAACGGGGAACAGTTGCGCGAGTTTTCGCGTGAAGCCCGCGAATCACTCGCAGCGCAGCATTCGCTCGAAGCCGCTGACAAGGGAACTTTCGCGCAGTATCTCGCCCGTTATTTTGCGGATTGACTCAATCCACACTGAAAAAACTGCGCGTGCGGGTCAGCTGACACAACCATCGGATTCAGCTGACACAACTTGTAATACTGCTGACATAACCTTAACATAATCAGTTACTTCGTGAGTTAGCTTTTGGGTCTCAGACGACATAGACTCTGTGAGCCGCGTCGCACTATGGACTGTGCGCACGGCTCAAGGAAGCAACATAAAAGGTCCGGTCGACATAAGCAGGAGCGCGAGCAGATGAAAAGGAAAGGCGTGGAAGGAATCCCCGCACCTCAGCGGCTGGCACCAGCGGCAAACGAAGAATTCACCGCAGCGGTGAGTGATCTGATCAGACCCGAGATTGGCCGCCGCGAACTGGACAGACTCGCGACTCCGCGGTCAGGTTGGGATCCGTACGAGGTCTGGCGTACGCGCGTGAAGGCATCCGCGAAGGAGAAGCGCGGACGCGAGCCGTTGCGCTGACTCCGTAATCTATCGCCGCAGGGGGGCTGCGGTTGCGCACCACGCAGACCAAGGGCGCGTCATCCCTCGCGACTCGCGCGCGGCGCACACTGCTACGCTTCCCGGACGTCGAACTGGAACGTCACTTTCTGCTGAGCTACCGCACGGCGGCGCGGCCGTGGATTCGCATGAGCCTGGTGGTGGCTCTGTCGACGGTGCTGGGTTTCACGGTGATCGATCACTGGCTGCTCGTCGGACCGCGCCTGGCGCGCCCGGACATCTGGCGCTTCGGACTGCAGCTGCCGCTCGTGCTGATCATGCTGGTGCTCACGACACCGCGTCTGTACCTGCGCTGGTATCAGCCGGCGATCCAGCTCGCCGCGCCGCTGTTCGGCGTCGGCACGGTGTTGATGGCAGTCGAGGCAACACCGGCGCAGCTGCCGCTGGTGGCGGCGCGGCTGCTGCTGGCAGCGTTTTATTTCTATTTCATGCTCGGCCTCACCTTCAACGCCGCGCTGCGCACCAACGGCGCGCTCATGCTGGCGTACGCGCTCGCCGCGCTCGGCGGCGCGATCGCTGTGCCCGTGGCGACCTACTCGCTGTTCGTGCTGTTGTGCGCCAACTTCATCGGCGGCGCGGGCTGCTACGCGCTCGAATACGCCAATCGCGTGGCATTTCTCGAGCGCCGCAGGCTGGCTGAGGTCGCCACGCATGACGGGCTCACCGGCCTTCTCAACCGCGCGGCGCTCGAGGAACAGGCACGCAACCTGTGGCAACACGCGCAGCTCGCGCAGCTGCCGGTGTCGCTGCTGCTGATAGATATCGACCACTTCAAAGCCTACAACGACCGCTACGGGCATCAGGAGGGCGATCGTTGCCTGCGTGAAGTTGCCGCAGCGGTGCGCGGCGCGGCGCGCCGCCGTCCCCTGGATGTGGTGGCCCGCTACGGCGGCGAGGAGATCATCGCCGTCCTCATCGACAGCGGACGCGCCGAAGCGGCGGGCGTGGCCGAGGGCGTACGGCGCGCGGTGGCGGAGCTTGGCATCGCGCACAGCGCCTCGAGCACCCGTGCCCACGTGACGGTAAGTATCGGGGTCACCACGGTCGAGCCCGGTGGCGACTATTGCCACCAACGTTGCGTGCGGCTGGCTGATGTGGCGCTCTACGCCACCAAGGCGCACGGCCGCGATGGCTGGGCCTTCAACGGGCCGGAGAATGACGCGCCGGTGACTGCAAACGCGGCGCGGCAGGCGAGCGAGGGCCGTATACCCGATGCGACTACCGGCGATGTGCCGCGCTCCCTCGATGAGCCGCAGGCGCTCGATGAGAGCCAGGCGGCCGCGCTGTTGAAGACCGCGAGTTGATCACCGCGGGCGTCGCAGCGCGCGCCGTCAATACCCCGCCGGAGGCAGTGAAACACCCCGCGGAATTGCGCGCGCCGCGATCGGTGCGTGGCCCTCACTTGCACCGGCGCGCGCCAGCCCCGATCCTCCCGGTTATGAACGCCCTCTCGGTTCGCGGACTCACCAAGACTTACCGCAATGGCGTGCCGGCGCTGCGCGGCATCGATCTGGACGTCGAGCGCGGCGACTTCTTCGCGCTGCTCGGGCCCAATGGCGCCGGCAAGACCACGCTCATCGGCATCATCACCTCGCTCGTGAACAAGAGCGGCGGCAGCGCCAGCGTCTTCGGCCATGACATCGATCGCGAGCTCGAGGCCGCCAAGGCCTGCATCGGCGTCGTGCCGCAGGAAATCAACTTCAACATGTTCGAGACGCCCGCCACCATCGTCGTGAACCAGGCGGGCTTCTACGGCATAGCGCGGGCGGTGGCGCGCGAGCGGGCCGAGAAATACCTCAGGCAGCTGCAGCTGTGGGACAAGCGCAATAGCATGTCGCGCGGCCTGTCCGGCGGCATGAAGCGCCGCCTGATGATTGCGCGGGCGCTGATGCACGAGCCGCGGCTATTGATCCTCGATGAGCCCACTGCCGGCGTCGACATCGAGATCCGCCGCTCGATGTGGGATTTCCTGCGCGAGATCAATGCGCGCGGCACCACCATCATCCTCACCACGCATTACCTGGAGGAGGCCGAGACGCTTTGTCGGAATATCGCCATCATCAACGGCGGCCTCATCGTCGAGCGCGACCGCATGAGCCGCCTGCTGCGGCGCCTGCACGTCGCGACCTTCGTGTTCAACCTGCGCGAGCCGCTCGCGGTGGCGCCGCCGCTGCCGGGCTACCTGGTAACGCTGGTCGATGACCACACCCTCGAGGTGGAGGTTTCCAAGGAAGAGAACCTGAACGACATCTTCGCGCGGCTTTCGGCTCTCGGTATCGAGGTGCTGAGCATGCGTAACAAGGTGAATCGCCTGGAGGAGATCTTCATGCAATTGGTCGAAGGCCGCGCCGGCACGGGCGATGGTGTCCGCAACGGCGGTGCGCCGTCGGCCACCACCCGGGGTCGCGCGCGCGTGGAAACCCCGTAATGAGCAGCGTGGTGCAGCCGGCCGCGGAAGCGATCCGTCTCGAGGTGGTGCGCTGGATCGGCTTCAAGACGATCGTCATCCGCGAGTATGGACGCATCATCCGCATCTGGGGGCAGACCATCGTTCCGTCGATCGTGACTGCGGTACTGTATTTCGCGATCTTCGGCAGTGTATTCGGGCGCCGCGTGGGCGCCGTGGACGGGTTCGACTACAAGCAGTACATCGCGCCCGGGCTCATCATGATGTCGGTGATCACCAACTCCTACGGTAACGTCGTGGCCTCGTTCTTCGGCGCCAAGTTCGGCAAGCACGTCGAGGAACTGCTGGTGTCGCCACTGCCGAACTGGGTGATCGTCGGCGGTTACGCCGCGGGTGGCCTGCTGCGGGGTGTCCTGGTGGGGGCGGCGGTGACCGTGGTCTCGCTGGTGTTCACGCACCTGCAGGTGCACCACGTGTTGGTGGTGCTGGGGGCGCTGCTGCTGACCTCGCTCACCTTTGCGCTCGCGGGCTTCCTCAACGCGCTGTTCGCCAAGAACTTCGACCAGGTGAACTGGATCCCGGCCTTCGTACTGACCCCGCTCAACTACTTCGGCGGAGTGTTCTACTCGGTCAGCCTGCTGCCCGATTGGGCTCGCAGCCTCTCCTACGCCAACCCAATCCTCTACATGGTGAACGCCTTCCGATTCGGCTTCCTCGGCGTCTCCGACGTCGACGTCCGCGCCGCCTTCGCGCTGATGACGGTCGCGGTAGTGCTGCTGTACGCGGCGGCAGTGGTGCTGATGAACCGCGGCACGGGAACCCGCGAGTGAGTACCGCGCCGCCCCACGAAATCGCGCCTGCCGCAACGGATGAGCACCCCTCGACGAACGAGACGCGCGATTCCGCTGGAACCCCGGCTGTCGCGCTCGTCACCTGCCGCGCGGCGCGGGGGCTGGATGGAGATCTGCCTCCGTTACTGACTGCGTTCGCCGCGGCTGGCGCGTCCGCCGAGATCGTCGATTGGGACGATGGCGAGATCGACTGGGCGCGCTTCGATCTCGCGCTGTTGCGCTCGGCGTGGGATTACACCGAGCGATTGCCGCAATTCCTCGCCTGGGTGGAGCGTACCGCGGCACGTACGCTGCTTCTCAACCCGGTTCCGGTCGTACGCTGGAATTCCGACAAACACTACCTGCTGGAGCTGGCGCGCGCGCAGCTGCCCGTGGTGGCAACCCACATCGCTGAAGCAGGCTCATCCGCGCCGCCGGTGCTCGAGCGGTTTCTCTCGCAGCACGACCGTGCCGAGCTGGTGGTGAAACCCGCCGTCGGCGCAGGCTCGCGTGATGCGCGCCGCCACTCGCGCAGCGCCACCGCCGGGATTCTTGCCCACATGCAGCACCTGCTTGACGCCGGGCGCAGCGTCCTGCTGCAGCCGTACCTCGCAAACGTCGATCGCGAGGGCGAGACCGCGCTCATGTTCATCGATGGCCGCTTCAGCCACGCGATCCGCAAGGGACCGCTACTGCCTGCGGGTGCTCCGGCGACCGCGGCTCTGTTCGCACCGGAGACCATCGAGCCGCGGGTCGCTGGCGCAGATGAGATTGCGGTGGCCGAGAGGGTGATGGCCCGATTGCCCTTCGAGACGCTGCTGTACGGGCGCGTCGATTTGATTCGCGACCAGGCGGGGAAGCCGTGCGTGCTCGAGCTCGAGCTCACCGAGCCATCGCTGTACCTGGCGTTTGAGCCCGGCTCCGCACAGTGTTTTGCCTTCGCAGCGCTCGGCCGCCTCGCCTCCTCCAAAACCGGACACCGGGGGAGCCGCGGCGCCGCAGTTGTGTGAGGCTGGAGTACACGAAACCATTCCTCGCTCGCTGGAGAAACAAAACTTTCACATATCCGTCATGCCGATGACGCGGGCCTCAGCGAGGCTGTAAGCGTCCACTCATGGGCCATCCAACGGAGGGTGAGGGCCACATGAAGGCGACGGGTCTGAACGGTTTCATGGCACGGATCGATGCCGCCGAGTACGGGCTGTGCTGCCGGTTGAACCGGGGCGCGCATCGTGCTCTGCCACGGCGAGTGTTCCAGATCGCGAGCCATCTCGGGGATGGCATCGTGTGGTACGTGCTGATTCTCGCGCTGCCAATACTGTACGGAGTGGGTGCGGTGAAGCCCGCAATGGCCATGGCACTCACCGGCCTCCTCGGGGTGTTGCTCTACTCGCTCCTCAAGCGGCTGTTCGTACGCGAGCGACCCTTCATCACCCACCAGACAATCAGCCAGGCCGCAGCGCCGCTCGACCGTTACAGCTTCCCTTCGGGCCACACGCTGCATGCCGTGTCATTCACCTGGCAAGCTGCCGCCCATTTTCCCGAGCTCGGCTGGGTACTGCTGCCTCTCGCAGCGCTGATCGCTGCCTCACGCGTGGTTCTGGGCCTGCACTATCCAACGGACGTGCTTGCCGGCGCGACCATCGGCGCGGCTCTGGCCGCGCTGGGTCTGGCCTTCGCCTGAGGTGAGGCGAGGACCCCTGCGCGAGGCGGGCGCCGCGCGCCTCGAGCGCGCCGGGGCCTAGCGCATGCAGGTGCTGTTCATTTCCGATGTCTACTTCCCGCGCGTCAACGGTGTCTCGACCTCCATTCGGACTTTTCGCGCGGACCTGGCCCACTGCGGGGTGGACACGCTGCTGGTAGCCCCGCGCTATGCAGGCAATGTCGAGTGTCACGAGGAGCCCGGTGTGCTGCGCGTGCCCTCTGCTCGCGTACCCCGCGACCCCGAGGACCGGCGCATGTCCTGGCGCGCACTCACGCGCACACTCGATGCGCTGCCCCAGCGGGCGTTCGACCTCGTGCACATCCATACCCCGTTCGTTGCGCACTACGCCGGCGTGCGCGCGGCAGGCCGTGCCGGGGTGCCCTGCGTCGCGACCACTCACACCTTTTTTGCAGAGTATCTGCACCACTACGTGCCGGCGCTGCCACGGCCGCTCAGTCGTTTCCTGGCGCGCAGCTTCACACGCTCGCAGTGCGCTTCGGTGCAGGCGCTGATCGCACCCTCGGAGCCGATGCGCACGGTGCTCGAGGCGTACGGCATACGCACTCCCATTCACGTGCTGCCGACCGGACTCGCGCCCGATCGCTTCCGCAGCGGCGACGGCAGTGCCTTCCGCGCCGCTGTCGGTATCGATGGCCAGCGTCCACTCATCACCTACATCGGCCGCGTGGCACACGAGAAGAACATCGGCTTCCTGCTGCAGATGTTTCCCGAGGTGTTGCGATCTGTGCCCGCGGCGCTGCTGATGATCGCGGGCGAAGGTCCGGCGCGCACTGCGTTGCGCGCCCAGGTGGCGGCCCTCGGCCTCACGGCTCACGTGCACTTCGCCGGCTATCTCGAACGCGACAGCGCGCTGCTCGACTGCTACGCAGCGGCGGATGTGTTCGTGTTTGCCTCGCGTACCGAAACACAGGGGCTGGTGCTGCTCGAGGCCATGGCGCAGGGAGTCCCCGTAGTATCGACGGCCGAGCTCGGAACACGCGCGCTGCTGCCCGGCAGCGGAGCGCTGATTGTGCCCGAGCAGCCCGCAGCCTTCGCAGCTGCAGTCGTGCGCGTGCTTGGCGATGCACGGCTGCGCGCACAGATGGCCGAGCGCGGCCGCGCGCATGCGCGCCGCTGGTCTGCGGCAGCCATGGCGCAGCGACTCGCAGACATCTACCGCGAGGTGCGCGCGCTGCCGCGCGGGATAGACGTAGCCGCCTCAATCGCCACCCCTAAAAGTGGCTCGACCTGACCGCTGAGGAATCGGCGATCGAGCTCGCGCGCAATTTCGCGCCGCAAGGTGCGTTGGATCGTCGACTGCTTCTCAGAATTTGCGCGCGCCGAGCAGTTGAACGCCGACGGTTCTCGGCTACACTCCTGCGCTAGCGAACCGCAGCCGTTGGGAGCGAGCATGGGCGCGAAGCGGGCGTTGATCGTGGACGATTCCAAGTCCGCGCGGCTCTTTCTCGCCCGCGTGCTGGAAAAGTACGACATCGATGTCGACAGCGCGGAGAGCGCCGAAGCTGCCATCGACTATCTCAGCGGCAATCGTCCGGACGTGATCTTCATGGATCATCTGATGCCGGGCATGGATGGGCTGCAGGCCGTGCGCGCAATCAAGAACGATCCGCGCACCGCGACGATTCCCATCATGATGTACACCTCGCAGGAAGGTGAGGTGTATCTCGGACAGGCACGCGCACTCGGCGCGCTGGGTGTGCTGCCGAAGCAGATCAAGCCTGCCGACGTCTCCAAGGTGCTCTACCAGCTGCACCTCGTGCCCGATCGCAGGACGAGCGAGCAGTCGAGCTTCACGGCAGTCGACATGCATCCTGAGCGTGCATTTGCCGAGGCGCCGGCTCCCGGGCAGCGCGTGCTCACCGACAGCACGCTGCGTGAGCATTTCGCGGAGCTGCGGCGCGCGCTGGTCGCCGGCGTCGATACTCAGACCGACCGCATCACCGCCGAGGTGCGCGCGCTGCTGCTGGAGTCACTGCCGCCGCCGCCCCCACTGCCACCGCCCGAGCCGCCGCCGCGTCCCGCCGCGGTGCCCTGGGCCTGGATTGCTGCGTGCGCTGCCCTCCTCGTTGCGTTTACGAGCAGCGCGCTCTGGTGGCGCAGCGTGAAACTCCTCGAGCGGCTCGAGGTCGAAGTGGCGCACCTGCAGGCGCCATCCGCGAATGCGGCAAGCGCCGTGCTGCCGGCCGCGAGCGCAACGCCCCGGGCGCCGTCGGCGGCCTCAGGCGTGGCCGCGGCGGATGAGAGCAAGCCGTTCGTAGTCCCAGTACCCTATGGAGCCGAGCCGCTCGCGGGAGCGCGTTTGGACCTCATCCGCCAGCAGCTCTACCGGCTTGCACGACAGAAGGTGACGGGCGTTGCGGACATCAAGACTTTTCCAGGACGCTTCTGTCTCCTCGGCTCGGCGCTCGAGGGCTATTCACCCGCACCCGATGAGACCTTGTTCGCGCGCTGCGACCTGGTGGGCAATCCTTCGGAGGAAGCCCTCACCGCCGCCCAGCGCACGCCTCTGGCGCTCGCCAATCTCATCGGCGAGATTCGCAGCGTCACGCACGGCTCGCTCGACGTGCAGGTCACGGCCGGCGACCCGGCTAACGTGCTCGTACCTTATCCGCCGGCGACGACGGACCTCGTTGCCGCTGAGTGGAATCGCGCCGCGATCGCGAACAACAGGGTCGAGATCCGCGTGCATTGAAACCGGCGATCCAGCCCGTGCCGACCGCTGATGACGATTTCCGGCCGGCACGCTGGCTGCGCAACCACCATCTGCAGTCGATGCTGGCGAGCACCGCCTGGCGTCGCGGACGGCTGCTGCAGGAGTCCGCACAGCTGCTTGCGGCCGCACGCGAAGTGCTGCTCGACTGCGGCGCGGGCGTACGCCTGCAGTGCTTCATCTCCAAACCGGCGCAAGGCAGGGGTACGCCGGTGGTGCTGCTGCACGGGTGGGAAGGCAGTGCCTCCTCGTTGTACGTCTTGTCGCTGGCCCGACAGCTGTTCGAGCGCGGCTTCGAAGTGGTCCGGCTCAATCTGCGCGATCACGGCGACACGCACCATCTGAACCGGGAGCTGTTCCACTCCTGCCGCTTGCCGGAGGTCGTTGGCGCGGTCGCGGCCTTGCAGCGTCTGTGCGCAGGCCGGGCGCTGCAGCTCGTGGGCTTCTCGCTCGGCGGCAACTTCATGCTGCGCGTCGCGGCCCAGGCCGGAGCTGCCGGCATCAACCTGGCGCGGGTCGTTGCGGTGTCACCCGTGCTCGAGCCGGTCGAGACGCTGGCGGCGCTGCAGCGCGGGATGCCGGGCTACGAAACCTACTTCGTGCGCAAATGGCTGCGCAGCCTGCGCAGGAAGCAGGAGTGCTGGCCCGACTACTACGACTTCGCGCGGCTCGCGCGCCTGCGCGATCTGAAGCTGATGACGGCTGAGCTGGTGCGTCACTACAGCGAGTTTGCCTCACTGGAGGATTACCTGAACGGCTACGCCATCACCGGGGAGCGGCTGGCAGGCCTCGAGGCGCCCTCGACCATCCTGACATCACTCGATGACCCCATCATTCCGGCGAGCGCTCTGGGCCGGCTCGCCCGACCGCCATCGCTGTCCCTCACCGTCACGCGCTACGGCGGCCACTGCGGATTCTTCGAGCGCCTGCGGGGGCCGACGTGGCTGGAGCGGCGCATCCTCGGGCTCCTCGGAGCGGACGCGCCGCGACCGCTCTCTCCCGGGGAGGGAGCCGGTGTGGAGCTGCGCGAGACCGGCTGAGCAATTCAGCTCGCCGCGCGCTTCTCCTCGAACTCCATCACCGGTTCGCCGCTGGTGACGGTTACGGCGCCGTCGATGATCGCCCCCCGAGCCACGGCGATGCTGCGCGCGACGATGTCGGCACGGATTACCGCCGTCATCCCAACCTCGAGCTTGTCCTCGACAACGAGCTTGCCGGTGATCTTGCCCGCAATCACCGCTGCCCTCGCGTGAATTTCTCCCTCCCACTGCGCGGTCACGGCCATGCGCAGCGCCCCAGCGACGCGCCCATCACCGCGAACCGCGCCGCACACCACCAACGGACCCGCTGTCTCCAGGTCCCCGGTCACGCAGGAGCCTTCGGCGACGAAGGTCGGCGAGTCGCCGATCTGATCCATCAGCCTGCGTTTCAATGTTTCGGCCATCCGCAGCTCCGTGGCCTGCGCCGGGTCATAATGCGGGGTCATAATACGGAGCTGGTCCTTCAAGGATGCCGACCATGGTCACATTCCGGGCAGGAAGAGTCGTCCTGTGCGCTCTGGTAGCGGGGATGACGGCTGCCTGTAGCCAGGAACTACAGGACTGGCGCTCTGCCGAGGGCGCGGATACGACCGAGGCCTGGCAACTTTTTCTCGAGCAGCATCCCGATAGTGAGCTCGTGAACGAGGCGCGCGAGCGCATCCTGCAGCTCCAGACCCACCGCGACTTCGAACGTGCCGATGCCATCGGGACCGTGGAGGCCTACCGGGCCTTCCTTGCGCATCACCCGAGCGGGACGTGGTCGGAGCGTGCTCGCATCCGCATCGAGTCCTTCGCGCTCGGATCGGCGCCGCGTATCGCGCCACCGACTCCCGAAGAGGCCGCCAGCTTCGGCGATTCCGGTGTACGGGCGCTGCGTCTCGCGAAGGCCGCAATAGCGCAGGCACCTGCCGCTTCCGGGCAAACTGCATCCGTGCAACTGGCCTCACTTCCACTAGCGGCTGCTTCCTCCGACGCCGGCGACACGTTGCCCCCGACCGCGAACATCCCGCTCGCGGAGAGTGCAACAGGCCGGGCCGTCCCCGGCGAGGCGGCGCAGGCCGCCCCGGACGTAGTGGTCACTCGAGTAGCCGCACTGACGGCGGCACCACCGACGGCGGCACCATTGCCGGCGGGACCACCGGCGGCGGGACCACCGGCGGTAACCGAGGTCGGCCCGGCGGGTTATGGCATCCAGCTCGGTGCCTTCGGCAGCGAAGCCAGCGCCGATCGCGAGTGGCGGCGTCTCCAGGAGCGTTTCGGCCCTGAGCTCGGAAATCTCTCACCGCGGATCGTGATCGCCGAAAGCGATTCGCGTCAGCTTTACCGCCTGCAGGCCCCTGCTACCGGGGAGGCGCAGGCACGCGCCATATGCGATTCACTCCGCGAGCAGTCTCAGGCCTGCATGCCGGTCGTGACTCGCTGAGCTTCCAGCAGCTCGGCCCCCGTGTAGCCTGACGGCCGCAGGGCGCCAGACAGTGCTGTCGCCGGCTTCAAACTGACAATTTGCGTCACCCGCACGACGTACCCAGTGCGCTATTAATATATTGATTCTATTAGGTTTTATGCGTTGGCACAGGCTTTGCTGAATAAAGCCTAGTTGCGAACAATTCCCCGTGTTCGCTCCTGCGCGCCGCGATGCGACTTCCCCCGCCTCGCGGCGCTTTTTTTTCCACAGCCCGATCGCAGCATGCCCTCACAGTGTCTGACGGTCTTCGTGGCGCCGCGGCAGAGACGCATCGCGGAAGCTACCGGGGCCTTGCCATCTGCTTGAGGAAGCAACTTACATGCCCCATGTACCGCTCGGGCAGCGGAGGTGCGTCGCGTCGCCTCGACGCCTGCCTGCCCTGAAGCGGTGCAGCCGCGGCGTGGCGCCGCCCCGGACGGGTGCAGGCTGCGGATAGAATCTGACGAGCCGCCGGGTGCGGCGGGGTGTTGGATGGAATTCCGGGATTACTACAAGATCTTGGGCGTCGAGCGCTCGGCCACCGCGGACCAGATCAAGGCCGCGTATCGGCGCCTCGCGCGGAAATACCATCCCGATGTCAGCAAGGAACCAAACGCCGAAGCGCGCTTCAAGGAAATGCAGGAAGCGTACGAAGTGCTGCGCGATCCGGAGAAGCGCGCCGCATATGACCAGCTCGGCAGTGACTGGAAGTCAGGACAATCGTTCCACCCGCCGCCGGACTGGGGCAGGGGCTTCGAGTTCTCCGGCCGCCCGGCCGGCGGACGGCAGTACTATGCCGGCAGAGCCGCCGGCGGCACGGTAGGCGAGCAGGATTTCAGCGACTTCTTCTCGTCGCTGTTCGGCGGCGGTTCACCCTTTGCAGGTGCCGCGGGCCGCGGCGGGGGACGCGATCATCATGCGCGCATCGACATCACTCTCGAGGAGGCCTATCGCGGCACGACGCGAATGCTGGAGCTGAAGCGTCCCGAGGTGAAGCCCGATGGCTCTGTCGAGCTGCGCTCGCACACCGTGCGCGTCACGATTCCACCGGGGGTCAGCGAAGGCCAGCTGATCAGGCTCGCCGGTCAGGGCGAGCCGGCCACAGGGCCAGGCAACGCCGGCGATCTGTACCTCGAGACACATATCCTGCCCGACAAGGTCTTCGCGCTCGACAACCGCGATGTGACGATCACACTTCCGGTGGCACCCTGGGAGGCTGCGCTCGGAGCGAGCGTCATGGTTTCGACTCTCGGAGGGCCGGTCGAGATGCGCATTCCTCCAGGAGCGCAGTCCGGCCAGAAGCTGCGACTGCGCGGACGCGGGCTTCCAGGGCCGTCCCCGGGAGATCAATACGTGCAACTGAAGGTCGTGCTGCCGCCGGCGGATTCTCCCCAGGCCAAGGCGCTCTACGAGGAAATGCGCGCGAAACTCAGCTTCGATCCGCGCGCGGCTGAGGCGAGGTGAGCGATGGTACGAGTGACTCAGGTGATCGAGGCGCATGTACTCGGAGAGGGTGACTGGATCGCCGTCAGCGAGATCTGCCAGATCTGCCGGCTCGATCTCGAGTCAGTGCTGGAGCTCGCCCAACTCGGCATCGTGTCATCGCGCGAGCGTGCCCCGGGGGAGTGGCAGGTTGCGGCCACGGCACTTCCGCGGCTGCGCGTTGCGGGTCGTCTGATCCAGGATCTCGGCGTCAATGTGAGCGGCGCGGCGCTCGCACTGGAGTTGCTCGAGGCGCAGCGCGAACTCGAGAAGCGCCTGCGGCGACTCGAGCGGCTCGTGCCGAATTACTGACCGAAGCTCGAGCCCCCCGCGCGCAGCCAGTCGAGCTCCGCGGGCGTGCTGGCGCGTCCAAGCGCGCGATTGCGGTGTGGAAACCTGCCGAAGCGCTCGATGATCGAGTGGTGGTTTTCGGCTGAGCGCAGCGCGCCCATGAAGTAATCGCGCAACTCCTCGGGAGCTTCGGCCAGCAGCCGCCGGTGAGCGGCCACCGATTCCTCCTGCACCTCGCGCCTTTCCGCGTGCTGCAGTGGCATATAGAAAAAGGTTCGCTCTACTACCGTGAGCGCTGCATCAGCCGCGGACTGCATGCCCGAGAGGGTGAGCGCGAGCGCCTGCGGATCGTAGGCAAAGGCGCGTGCGCTGCCGCGGAAGATACTGCGTGGGAACTGGTCGAGCAGGATGATGAGGCTGAGGCGCCGCCGCGGCCCATCGGCCCAGGCGGCAAGCTCCCCGCGAGCTGCCCGTTCGAGCAGCCCACCGAAGCGGACGCGGATGTGCTCGTCGCGCCGCTGGCGCAGCTCGCACGCTCCATCCCCGAACCAGAAGCGGATACGCCGATTCAGAACGCTCGCGGTGAAGGGCACCGTACCGAACCAGAAGTCACGTACGCTGCGTGCCTCATCCATGTCGCCGGGTCGCTTCGGCACTCGCCTCATCGGCCTCGAACAGGCCCTCGAGCTGCTGCGCGGCCGCGCGCGTGGTGGCGAGGAACTTCTCCTCGTCCTCCTTCACGCGGTACTGCGCCTGCAGGGTCTGTTGGTCGTGCTGGCGGAAGCGGCGCACCGCTTCGCGGGCGGTCACCGCCGTCTCTCCCAATGCCTCCAGAACCGCGCTGGCCATCTCCAGACTCGAGGCATAGGTCTCGCGGATGATCTCGGTGACGCCCAGATCCATGAGCGCGAAGGCGTGCTGGCGGCTGCGGGCACGCGCGAAGATGCGCAGGTGCGGGAACTGCTCCCGCACCACCGACGCGGCGCGCACTGAGGCCTCGACGTCATCGATTGCGAGCACCAGCACGCGGGCGCTCTGCGCACCGGCTGCGCGCAGCAGGTCGAGGCGCGATGCGTCGCCGTAGTAGACCTTGTTGCCGAAGCGCCTGACGAAATCGACGTGCGTCTGGCTGTTGTCGAGGGCGGTGAAAGGCATGCCCTTCGCCTGCAGCACGCGCGCGACGATCTGACCGAAGCGGCCGAAGCCGGCGATGATTACGGGGATGTCGTGCACGTCGATGTCGTCATACGGACCCTCCGCTGCCTTGCGCCAGTGCACGCTCAACGCCTCGTAGGCGATCAGCAGCAGCGGCCCGAGCATCATCGAAAGCGTCACGGCCAGGATGAGCAGGTCCGCGGTGGCCGAATCGATGAGCTTGCCCCGCTCGGCGAGCGTGAACAGCACGAAAGCGAACTCGCCTC
Source organism: Steroidobacteraceae bacterium (assembly GCA_035639195.1). Classification (GTDB taxonomy): domain Bacteria; phylum Pseudomonadota; class Gammaproteobacteria; order Steroidobacterales; family Steroidobacteraceae; genus 13-2-20CM-66-19. Next base: position 59,009 of record DASQYM010000031.1, on the reverse strand, counting down.
CGATGGGCAGCGACAACCCCAGGCGTAGCGGCGAGTCCCCGCGCAGCCGCGCGAGCCTGCCGATGGCGGTGATTGCAGAGATCTTCACCAGCAGGAAACCGGCGGTGATCGCGAGCAGCGTGAGTGGCTCGGAACGCAGCAGGCCCAGATTCGCCGCCATGCCGACCGATATGAAGAACAGCCCCAGCAGCAATCCCTTGAACGGCTCGAGGTCGGCCTCGAGCTCGTGCCGGAACTCGCTGTCGGCGAGCAGCACGCCAGCGAGGAAGGCTCCGAGTGCGCTCGAGAGCCCCAGGCGGTTAGCGAGCAGCGCGGTCAATATGACCGTGAGCAGCGCCGCAGCCGTGAACACCTCGCTCACCTGCACGCGCGCGACCAGCCGCAGCGCCGGGCGCAGCACCACGCGGCCGCCAGCAATCAGCACACCTGCGCCGACCGCGAAGAGCTTCAGCAGGCTCAGCCACCAGGGGCCCGCACTTGGATGACTGGGCGGCAGCGGCTCGAGCAGGGGCAGGATCGCGAGCGCGGGCAGTACCGCTAGGTCCTGAAACAGCAGGATGCCGAAGGCAGCGCGCCCATGCTGGCTCTTCAGCTCGCGCCGCTCGGCGAGTATCTGGAGCACGAGCGGTGTCGAGGAAAGCGACAGACCGAAGCCGATGACCGCCGCGGGAGCGAGCGGTTGCCCCAGCGCCCAGACGATGGTCCCCAGGAGCAGCGTGCACAGTAACACCTGCGCGGCACCGAGCCCGAACACGGTCCGGCGCATCACCCATAGACGCGTCGGCTGCAGCTCGAGGCCGATGATGAAGAGCAGAAGCACTATGCCGAACTGGGCAACCTGGGTGATACGCTCGATGTCACCGATGAGATTCAGGCCCCAGGGACCGATCACGAGGCCAGCGGCGAGATAACCGAGGATCGAGGACAGCCTCGCGAAGCGAAACAGCGACACCGCGACGACGGCCGCTGCCAGCAGTATGGCGGTTTGCGTGAGGGTGATCATGCCGGCTGTCCAAGGATTCTCGCAGGAATCGGCGCGCCAGGCGCTCTTGAGTTTCATGCCGGCGCTCCCCATCCAGCGCTTATGCTCGACAGTGAACCGCCCGTCGCGCACGGCGCACCCGCAGAGCCGATCGAACCTGCCGCCGCGCGAGCGGCCTGCGCCAGTGAGCCCCTCGATGCCTACTCGGCGGCTGTCGTCGGAGCCCTCGAGCAGGTCGCGCCAGCGGTGGTCAGTGTCTACGTAGGGAGCGCGCTCGAGGCGGAGCGTGCCCGCGGCGGCGCCGGTTCGGGTGTCATGGTGACCCCCGATGGCTATCTGCTCACCAACGAGCACGTCGTACAGCGCGTGAGCGAGGCGCGCGTCACCTTCGTCGATGGACGCACGGTCTCAGCCGTCGTCGCCGGCCGTGACCCCTCGACCGATCTGGCCGTACTACGTGCCCAGGCAGCGGCGCTGCCTTACGCGCGGCTCGTCCCGGAGCAGCGGCTGCGCCCCGGCCAACTCGTGATCGCGGTCGGCAATCCGTTCGGTTTCGAATCCACGGTCTCCGCCGGAGTCGTGAGCGCGCTGGGACGCTCGCTGCGCAGCCGCCAGGGACGGCTCATCGAGAGCGTGGTGCAGCACACCGCCGCGCTCAACCCCGGTAACTCCGGCGGCCCGCTGGTCGATTCGCTCGGACGCGTTGCCGGCATCAATACGGCGATCATCGCCATGGCGCAGGGAATCGGCTTCGCCATTCCGGCATCCACCGCGCAATGGGTGTTGACGGAGATCCTGACGCAGGGGCGGGTGCGGCGCGCCTGGCTCGGCATCGCGGCGCGTGAGCGGCCGCTCGATCTGCGCCTGGTGCGCGCGCTCGGCCTGGGGACGCGCCATGCGGTCGAAGTGCTCTCACGCGAGGATGCAGGACCGGCGGCGAGCTCCGACCTGCGGCCGGGAGATCTCGTCGTGGCAGTGAACCGCGAAACGGTGGACGGCATGGACGCGCTGCACCGCCTGTTGAGCCGCGTGCCTCCAGGGAGCGAGCTGACGCTGCGAGTGGTACGGCGCACGCGGCTGTTGGACGTGCGGCTCATCGCACGCGAGCCGCCCGGCACTTGATCGCGGGCGAAAGCGGGTCAACCCGCGGGGCTGCCGTTCAAGGGAGCGTGTCGAAGGATGTTTTCCTCAATGGGTAACCAAATGGTGAACCACCGCCCGGGGATCCCTGCTACTCCGGGCTCCGCCCCTGCACGCCGCGCTGCCAGTCCACGCACCGCAGGCGGTACAGCACGTGGTGACGCAAGCGGTGCCCCGTGGGCATACGCGGGTGATCGAAGTCGCCATCGACGACCTGCGCCATCCCAAGCCGCTCCATCACCGCTCGCGAGCGCAGGTTTGCCGGCACGGTGAAGGAAATCACCTCGGGCAGAGCCAGTGCCTCGAACGCGAATCGCAGACACTCGAGTCCCGCTTCGGTGGCGAAGCCCTTGCCCCAGCTGGTCCGCTCGAGACGCCAACCAATCTCCACGCACGGAGTGAAGTGCGCCTCGAACGAGGGAGCCCGCAAGCCCACGAAGCCAATGAATGCGGCGCTGGTGCGCGACTCCACCGCCCACAGCCCCCAACCCTGACGCGCGATCTCCGCCGTCGCTTTCCGGACGAACGCATCGCTGTCGGTGCGGCTGAGGCAGCCTGCCATGAACTCCATCACCACCGGGTCGGCGTTGAGCCGAGCGAAGGGCTCGCGATCGGTCGCGCGCCATTGTCGCAGCCAAAGTCGAGGCGTCGTGAGGTCGGTCATGCGCGGCGGTGCTTGCAAGAGCTTTGCGGGCCGGTATTATCGGATGCATAGTGATGGTGTAAGACAGTCGGTCCACGGAGCGAGCCCGCAGGCCCTTCGTGCGCGGCTGCTGGTCCGCGAGCTCTCGAGCTGCTCGAGAGTGCCGCGGATCTCCTGAGCGCAAGAATTGCCGTGTGCGCCCGAGGCGCTGGCCGTGAGGGCCGGTGCTGCGGGTGCGTGCCTTCATGCGACGCGCAGCCGGGACTTCACCATGCATTCCCCTTCACGTGGACTCTACAAAGACAGCTACGAGCGCGACAGCTGCGGATTCGGCCTGATCGCGAGCCTCGATGACGCCGCGAGCCACTGGCTGGTCCGCACCGCCATCACCTCTCTCATTCGGCTCACTCACCGCGGCGCCGTGGCCGCCGATGGCAAGACCGGCGATGGCTGTGGGCTGCTGCTGAAGCGCCCGGAGCGCTTCCTGCGTGCCGTCGCTGCCGAGCGCGGCATCCCGCTCGGCGCCCGCTTCGCTTCGGGGCTGGTGTTCCTCTCACGCGATGAGCAGCTGGCGGCTGCGGCGCGTGCGGCGCTCGGCGCGCAGCTTGCGCGACAGGGGTTGGAGGTCGCCGGGTGGCGCGCGGTTCCGACCCACGCGGATGCTTGTGGTGCAGAGGCGCTGAAGTCGCTGCCTCTCATCGAGCAGTTGTTCGTCGATGCCCCCGCCGAGCTCGATGAAGCGGCGCTCAATCGGCGCCTGTTCATGGCGCGGCGGCTCGCGGAGCTGGCCTGCGCGCAGGATGCGGCCTTCTACGTACCGAGCCTGTCCGCCAGCACCTTCGTCTACAAGGGCATGGTGATGCCGCAACACCTGGCGGAGTTCTACCCGGATCTCGACGATGAGCGGCTCGAGAGCTCGGTGGCCGTGTTCCACCAACGCTTCTCCACCAACACTCTGCCGCAATGGCGCCTCGCGCATCCCTACCGGTATCTGGCTCACAACGGCGAGATCAATACCATCCAGGGGAACCGCAACTGGGCTAGCGCACGCGGGCCATTACTGCGCTCCCCGCTCCTGCCGCAGCTGCAGGAGGTGCTGCCATTGGTGTCGCTCACCGGCTCGGATTCGCAGAGCCTCGACAACATGCTCGAGGTGTTGCTGATGGGCGGCCTCGATCCGCTGCAGGCGATGCGCCTGCTCATGCCGCCGGCCTGGCACGGTCTCGACACCATCGATCCGGAGCTGCGCGCGTTTTACGAGTACTACTCCGTGCACATGGAACCCTGGGATGGACCCGCCGGAGTGGTGCTCAGCGACGGCCGCTATGCACTGTGCACACTCGATCGCAACGGACTGCGTCCGGCGCGCTACGTGATCACCTCCAACCGCTGTCTGACGGTCGCCTCCGAGAGCGGCGTGTGGGATTACCGGCCCGAAGAAGTAGTGAGGCAGGGCAAGCTCGGCCCGGGCGACATGCTCGCCCTCGACCTGGCAAAGGGCGTGCTGATGTCCTCGCAGGAGGTCGACCAGCTGCTGAAGTCACGCCATCCCTACAAGGTCTGGCTCAAGAAGGGCGTGCGGTACCTCGAGAGCGACCTCGTGGACCCGCGGCTCGCGGCCGAGCCGATGGACAGCGCGACGCTCGCGCTATATCAGAAGATGTTCAACGTCAGCCAGGAGGAGCGCGAGGACATCATTCGGGTGCTGGCACAGGATGAGAACGAGGCGGTGGGCTCGATGGGCGATGACACACCGTTGCCGGTGCTCTCGAGCAAGCTGCGCTCGCTCTACGACTATTTCCGCCAGCAGTTCGCCCAGGTCACCAATCCACCGATCGACCCGCTGCGCGAGTCGCTGGTGATGTCGCTGCAGACGCAGATCGGACCCGAGTGCAACATCTTTCTCCCCCGGCCCGAACATGCGCGCCAGGTGGTGCTCGGCTCGCCCATCCTGTCGCAGCGCAAGCTGCGGCAGATCCTGGCGATCGAGGAGGTGACGCACGAGTTTCTCGATCTGCAGTACGACCCCGCAGAGGGCCTGAAGGGCGCGATCGCACGACTGTGCGCGCAGGCCGAGAGCGCGGTGCGCGAGGGCAAGCTGGTACTGCTGCTTTCGGACCGCTACCTGGTAAAGGGGCGTATACCCGCGCACGCGCTGCTGGTGACCGGTGCCGTGCACCAGCACCTGGTCGCGGCCGGGCTGCGCTGTAAATGCAACCTGCTCATCGAGACCGGCACCGCACGCGAGCCGCATCACTTCGCCTGCCTCATCGGCTATGGCGCCACGGCCGTGTATCCCTACATGGCTTATCAGGTGCTGTTCGAAATGATGCGCAAGGGCCGGGTGAAGCTCGACTTCGCGGCTCGGCTCGAGCTCGGGCGCAGTTACCGCGCCGGCCTGCGCAAGGGCCTGTTCAAGATCATGTCGAAGATGGGCATCTCCACCATCTCGAGCTATCGCAGCTCGCAACTCTTCGAGATCGTGGGACTCGCGGATGAGGTAGTGCAGCTGTGCTTTACCGGCACCGAAAGCCGCGTGCAGGGCGCGGACTTCGGCGATCTCGAGGCCGAGGCGCATGCGCTCGCCAAGCTCGCCTGGGATCCGCGCGAGGCGATCCCGCAGGGAGGCTTGCTCAAGTACGTGCACGGCGGGGAGTACCACATGTACAACCCGGATGTGATCGCGGCGCTGCAGGCGGCGGTGGTTGCGCGCGACCCGGCGCATTACCGCGAGTTTGCGCAGCTGGTGAACAGCCGTCCGCCGTCGACCTTCCGCGACCTGCTCGCCCTGCGGCCATTCGGCCCGCCGGTACCGCTGAGTGAGGTCGAGCCCATCGAGGCGGTACTGGCGCGTTTCGACAGCGCCGGCATGTCCCTTGGTGCACTCTCGCCCGAGGCGCATGAAGCGCTCGCTATCGCCATGAACCGCCTCGGTGCCCGCTCCAACTCGGGCGAGGGCGGTGAGGACCCGGCGCGCTACCGCAGCGAGCGGAATTCGAAGATCAAGCAGGTGGCGTCGGGGCGCTTCGGTGTCACCCCCGAATACCTGATCAACGCCGAGGTGCTGCAGATCAAGATCGCACAGGGCGCCAAGCCCGGCGAGGGCGGCCAGCTGCCCGGCCACAAGGTCAACGACATGATTGCCACGCTGCGCTTCGCGCGGCCGGGTGTCGGGTTGATCTCGCCACCGCCGCACCATGACATCTACTCCATCGAGGATCTGGCGCAGCTGATCTTCGACCTGAAGCAGGTGAACCCCGAGGCGCTCGTGTCGGTGAAGCTGGTGGCCGAGCCCGGTGTCGGTACGGTCGCGGCCGGGGTAGCCAAGGCCTATGCGGACCTCATCACCATCTCCGGCCATGACGGCGGCACCGGTGCAAGCCCGCTATCCTCGATCAAGTACGCAGGCACCCCGTGGGAGCTCGGGCTCGCCGAGACACACCAGACGCTGCGTCTGAATGCTCTGCGCCATCGCGTGCGGCTGCAGGCCGACGGCGGACTGAAGACCGGCCTCGATGTAGTGAAGGCCGCCATCATCGGCGCCGAGAGCTTCGGATTCGGTACTGCCCCCATGGTGGCACTCGGCTGCAAGTACCTGCGCATCTGTCATCTCAACAACTGCGCGACCGGAGTGGCGACGCAGCATCAGCTGCTGCGGGCGAAGTACTTCGTGGGCCTGCCGGAAATGGTGATCAACTACTTCCGTTTCGTAGCCGCGGAGGTGCGTGAGATCCTCGCCGCGCTCGGGGCGCGCAGCCTCGACGAGATCATCGGCCGCACCGAATGTCTGCAGGTGATGGCGGGCACGACCGCGAAGCAACGCAAGCTCGATCTCGCGCCGATCCTGTCGGCGGGCGGCGCGGGGAGCGACGCGCCCCAGTTCTGCACCACGACCCGCAACGCGCCGTTCGATCGCGGCGCGCAGGCGGAGCGCATGGTGCGCGATATGTTGCCGGCGATCGCGAGCAAGAGCGGCGGGGAATGGCACTACGAGCTGCGCAACTACCATCGCTCGATCGGCGCACGGCTCTCGGGAGAGATCGCGCGGCGCTGGGGCAACCATGGCATGGAGGACGCCCCCATCATCGTGCGCTGCCGCGGCCACGCCGGACAGAGCTTCGGTGTGTGGAATGCCGGCGGTTTGCATCTGTATCTCGAGGGCGATGCCAACGATTACGTCGGCAAGGGCATGGCCGGCGGAAGGGTGGTGCTGCGCCATCCGCCCGGCGCAAGCTTCGTCGCGCGCGACACCGTCATCATGGGCAACACCTGCCTGTACGGGGCGACCGGCGGTGAGCTGTACGCCGCCGGAGTGGCCGGTGAGCGTTTCGCGGTGCGCAACTCCGGCGCGCTGGCAGTGATCGAGGGCGCAGGCGATCACTGCTGCGAGTACATGACCGGCGGCGCCGTGTGCGTGCTCGGGCGCACCGGGGTGAATTTCGGCGCCGGCTTCACCGGCGGCTTCGCCTACGTGCTCGATCTGGAGCGCAACTTCGTCGACCGCTACAACCACGAGCTCATCGACATCAGCCGCATCCACCCGGAGGCCATGCAGTCCCACGTACAGCACCTGGAGTCACTGCTCGAGCGGCACGTGGCGGCGACGATGAGCGGCTGGGCCGAGGAAATCGCCGCCGACCTGCGCACCTTCCTGCCGAAGTTCTGGGTGGTGAAGCCGAAGGCCGCCTCGGTCGACTCCCTCATCGAGAACCTGCGGCGCGCGGCGTGAGGATGCGGGCAGGTCCATGACCGACAGGAATCTGCAGTTCCTCGAGATCCCGCGCACCGAGCCCGCCAAGGCTGCGGCCGAAGCACGCATCGGCAACTTCCGCGAGATCTATGCGCGCTTCGATGCCGACGGTGCGGCTTCCCAGGCGGGCCGCTGCCTCGGCTGCGGCAACCCCTTCTGCGAATGGAAGTGTCCGGTCCACAACTACATTCCCAACTGGCTGCGGCTCATCGAGGAAGGCAATCTGCTCGAAGCGGCGGAGCTCTTGCACAAGACCAACTCGCTGCCCGAGGTTTGCGGCCGTATCTGCCCGCAGGACCGGCTGTGTGAAGGCGCCTGCACTCTCAATGATGGACTCGGCGCGGTCACGATCGGAGCCATCGAGAAGTACATCACCGACGAAGCCCTGCGGCGCGGATGGACGCCCGACATGTCGCACGTGCGGGGTACCGACCGGCGCGTGGCGATCGTCGGTGCCGGACCTGCCGGGCTCGCCTGTGCGGATGTGCTGGTGCGCAACGGCGTGCAGCCCGTGGTGTTCGACCGCCAGGCACGCGTCGGAGGACTGCTGACCTTCGGCATCCCGCCCTTCAAGCTCGAGAAGGAAGTGGTGGAGAGGCGCTGCGAGCTGCTGCAGGGCATGGGAGTCAAATTCCGTCTCGGGTGCGAGATCGGCCGCGATCTTGCCTTCGCGCGGCTGCTCGCCGACTACGACGCGGTGTTTCTCGGCATGGGCACCTACACCTATGTCCGCGGCGGATTTCCCGGAGAGGATCTGGCGGGAGTGTACGAGGCGTTGCCCTATCTGATTTCCAACATCAAGTATCAGCTTGGCTTCGAGGGAGCCGGGCACGCGCTGATCAGCATGCGCGGGCAACGGGTGCTGGTGTTGGGCGGCGGCGATACCGCCATGGATTGCAATCGCACGGCGATCAGGCAGGGAGCGCAGAGCGTCACCTGCACCTACCGACGCGATGAAGGCAACATGCCCGGCTCACGGCGCGACTACCGCAACAGTCGCGAGGAAGGGGTGGAGTTCCTGTTCAACCGCCAGCCGATCGAGATCATCGGCGGGGAGCGCGTGGAGGGAGTAAAGCTCGTGGAGACGGTCCTCGGCCCACCCGATACCCGCGGGCGGCGCGTACCGCAGCCGCTTGCCGGCTCCGAGCAGATCGTAGCGGCGGACGCGGTGATCATCGCGTTCGGCTTCCTGCCGAGCCCGCCGCCATGGCTCACCCAACATGGCATCCGTGTGCACGATGGCGGGCGCGTGCGCGTCTCGCTTGGCGCGAACTGCGCTTTTCAGACGACCAACCCGCAAGTGTTTGCGGGCGGTGACATGGTGCGCGGCTCGGATCTGGTGGTCACCGCGGTGTTCGAGGGACGCGAGGCCGCGCGTGGGATCCTGCACTACCTCGGCGTGCGCTGTTGACTCGATCAGACCCGCGAAAAGAAAGGGCCCCGCAAGTGCGGGGCCCGGAAGGTTTGGTCGCGTCGTCAAGTGACCCGGTGGTTCGCTGTCAGCTCCGGCCGGACGCCCCTAACCACTCAAACAGAGTGTGTGCAGCGTCTTAGCTGGTCGCGTCATCACGAGCATCTACTCTTTGCGGCTGAAACGTTTGGAGCTGTGAGCTCCGGCTTCTATCGCGAGGCCCGCGTGTTCATGCACGCGTTCTGTCGTTCCTGACAACCCACAGCAAGTTAGTTGGCTGCCGTACCCGTGCCCGCGTCGATCCCCGAGCTTTCTGTTGTAAGTTCCCTCCTACGGGAGCGGCTTGTACGCATCAACGGCCGAGAGGGCTGTTGAGCTCAAACCAGAATTTCTTTTGCGGACAATGCCTTCCCGCAGTAATTGTACTGATTCCTACCGGGATTACCATGTCGCAGATTATCGACACATTCCACAGGACCGTGGCAGGAACGCAACAGTCCCGGGAGGTCTTTAGCGGGGAAGACGCACGCTGACGCGGACCCCGGACTCCCCCGCAAGGCTGACCGCGGTGGCCTCCCCGCCATGGAACTCGGCGATGAGGCGGACGATGTAGAGGCCGAGTCCGAAATGCGGCCGGCTGTCCCGATCGGGTCGCGATTGCCAGAGCGACTCGAACAAGCGCCCCTGCAGGTGCACAGGGAGCGGGGGGCCGGGATTGTCGACCTCGATGAACGCCCCAACGAGCTCGAGGCGTAGCCGCACGGTGATCGTGGCACCGCCAGGGCTGAAGTCGACGGCATTGTCGATGAGCTTATCGAGCAGCTGCACGATCAGATCAGGAGCACCATGCAACATAATGGGACCGGCGGGCAGCTCCATGGCGAACGCGCGGCTGGGAAAGGCGGTGCGGTAAGCCGCGACCGCCGAGTCGAGCAGCGCTACGAGGTCGAAGTCGACCCGCTCGGCGCTGCCGATCGCCTCCTCGACACGGCTCGCGGCTCCCATCGCGATGAGGATCGCATTCAGCCGCTCGCTTCCCTGGCGGGCGCGCGCGAGATAGGTGCGCGCCGCTTCGTCCACCGGCTCCGCTTCGAGATTCTCGAGCGAGGAACGCACGATGGTGAGCGGCGTACGGATCTCGTGAGCGAGCTTGCCGGCGAGGGTGCGCAGATAGTCGGTGTACGCGTTGAGCCGCCCCAGGAGCGTCGAAAAGCTGCGCGCGACATCGCCTAGCTCATCGCGCGCGGTGGTGTCGGGAAAGGCGGTCACGAGGCCCGTACGTGTCAGCGCCGATTCGCTCGCCCGACGCAGCCGCGCGAGCCGCAGCGCGAGCCACGCCGCGAAGGCGAACATCAGCAGCACGGCGACGACGCTGGTGCCGAGTGTGAAATTCAGCATCCGCGTCAGCGCGCGATCACGCAGCCGCAGCCAGCGATCAGGGGTCTGCGTCACCTCGAGGGCGGCTATCTGCGCGCGGCTGTCGCGCGCGTAGATGGGCGCACGCGCCTCGATGAGGCTGGGTGCGCCCGGTCGGTCGATGAAACGGCGGTACAGCCGGGCGAGGAGCGGGGTGCCGGCGGTGAGCATACGCGCCTGGGCAAGCGCATCGGCGCGCGCGAGCATTTGGCCGTCGGGCGCCCTGATCGCCAGCTTCAGGCCCGGTTGCATGAACTGCGCGAGGTAGGAGGTGAGCTCGGGAGCCGCGACGATCAGACGGCCGAGCGTGCGCAGATCCTCGCTGCGCAACGTGCCGTAGCTCACCGGGGCGCCGCCGCGCGCATCGCGATCGTCGACCAGCACACCGAAGCGCTCACCGAGCATGGACAGCGGCACGCGGATCTCCACCCGGTAGCCTCCGCTCATCCCTTGCCAGGCGGCACGCACGCGCGGCTCGATGATGACCCGCTGCTCGCCGAAGTCGCCCGCTTCGATGCGCCGTGCGCTCAGCGCCCCGGGCCCGGTAGCGGCGAGGAACAGCTGCTGCTGCTCGCCGTGGTTGTCCTCATAGCCGATCCACACGCGGTCGCCGAAGGTGGCCGGGTCCAGCCAATTGCTGCCCGGAGCATCGAACAGCGCTCGCTCATCATGCACCTCGAGCAGCACATACAACATGCGCTCGAACACACCGCTCAGGATGCCGAAGTGATGCTGCGCATCGTGACTGAAATATCTCCATGCAGCCGGCTCGCGCGGCCAGTCGTCCGGATACCCATCGATGAGTGGTGCAGAGCTGAGAGCGAGCGGACGCAGATCGTAGGGCCCCGGCGCCGTCCATTCCGGCGCACTGCGCGCGCCGTCGGCGCCGCTAGCCTGCGGCGCTGGTGCATCCTGTGTGCTCTCGGCCGGCCGCAGCGCCTCGCGGTAGAGCAGATCGGTGCGCCCCTGGAGTGAGGCGGCTATGGTCTGCGCCACCGCCTGGAGGGATGTCTGCTCGCCCTCGCGCAGTGCCGCCTCCATCTCGCGCGCGTAGCGACAGCCGGCCCAGGGCAGCCCGAGCGTGGCGAGGCCGAGAGCGAGGAGCTTGAGGCGCAGCGACATCGCTCGAGGGAATTACTCGACCCAGCGGTAGCCCATGCCGTAGACGGTCTGCAGGCAGTCGAACTTCGCGTCGCTGCCCTGAAACTTGCGCCGGATGCGCTTCACGTGCGAGGTGATGGTGTTGTCGTCGAGGACCACGTTGGCCGCGTCCATGAGCTGCTGGCGAGTGCGCACGTGACCGGGATGGCGCGCGAGCGCGTGCACGATCCAGAACTCGGTAAGCGAGAGCAGCACCACCTTGCCATCCCACTGCGCCTGCATGCGCTCGGCATCGAGCGTGAGCGGTCCACGATGCACGATGTCGCTTGCGACGTCGGGGCGGCGCAAGGCATCCACGCGGCGGAAAAGCGCGTTCACCCGTGCGGTGAGGTGCGCGAGGCTCAGGTCCTTGGTGAGAAAGTCATCCGCGCCGAGTCGCAGTCCCGAGACGGCGTCGAGCTCGCTGTCGCGTGCAGTGAGAAAGATGATCGGCAGCTCCGCCGAAAGCGCCCGCAGCTGCCGGCACAGCTCGAAGCCGCCCTCGGGCTCGTCCTCGAGCGAGATGTCGATGACCGCAAGATCCGGCAGCCGCGCGTTGCAAGCCGCCATGGCCTGAGCGCGGTTGGCGTAGCAGCGCACCGCATAGCCCTCGCGCATGAAGGCGGCAGCGTAGTTGTCGCGAATGGCCGCTTCGTCCTCGACGATGGCGATGAGGCGCTTCATCGGCACCCAAGGCTACAGGCTGTGCGCGCGCCGTGAAAGCGCGGCGCGCCTGCCACTTTGCGCCACAATTCTTCCGCGTCCGGCCACGATTGCATCCCGCACAGCGCGCATCTGCGCCCCGGTAATGGCGAGGTAGCCAAGTGTGCGGGAGAGCTGCATGCGCGCAACAAACGCGCGAGCCGAGTTTGGGCGATACCTCGTGCCACGGTGCGCAGCCGCGCGCCGCAGCGAGCGGCTGGCCAACTGGCTGGCACTCGTCACGCTGCTGGCGCTCGGCATCGTGTGGCACTGAGCGGACATTTCCGGCCGCCGCCATTGGAACGCCGGCGAGTGCGGCCTGCGGGGCGGAACGCATCCCGGTCTTCGTGCGGTGCGCTAACATGCTGCGCCCGGCGGGCGCTCCGGCGAAGGTCATCCAGGGCGCATACTTCGATCGCTGGACGGGCGGATGCAGTCGGTGAAAGGGAGCGACCATGGACGACGCAGTCGTGTTCTACAGCAGCCCGATGTCGCGCGGACGCATGGTGCACTGGCTGCTCGAGGAAGCCGGGGCACCCTACCGGTACGAGATGGTGAATCTCGAGGCAGGCGAGCAGAAACAGCCCGCGTATCTCACGGTGAATCCCATGGGAAAAGTCCCGGCCATCGTGCACCGTGACGCGGTGGTCACCGAGTGCGGAGCAATCTGCTGCTACCTCGCCGACGCCTTTCCGGCCGCGCAGCTGGCTCCGCCGCTCGATAGTCCGCTGCGCGGCAACTACTACCGGTGGATGTTCTTCGGCGCCTGCTGCGTCGAGCCCGCAGTGATCGATCGCATGCTTTCACGCCCGGCGGTTTCCAGGCCGAGTGCGCTCAGCTATGGAAGCTATGAGGACGCCGTTGCGACGCTCGCGGGAGCGCTCAGGCCCGGCCCCTTTCTCCTCGGACGCCAGTTCAGCGCCGCCGACGTCTACATCGGCTCTCAGATCGGGTTCGGGCTCATGACCAAGGCGCTCGAGGCGCGCCCGGTCTTCCAGGAGTATCTGGGCCGACTGCAGCAGCGGCCAGCCTACAAGCGCTTCATGGAGAAGAACGACCAGATCCTCGCGCAGATGCACAAGGCGAGTTGACGGTTCAGCCTCGGCTTTGCCGTCGGCTCGCGTCCGATTGAGCCGCTTCCGCTCCCCGTGATAGGTTTGCCGCGCGCCGATGACAGAAGAACCAAATCGCGGCGATTAGACAGCCAACATCACCCAGTGGACTGCGCAGGGGGGAGCCATCATGTTCACGCAGCTCATCGACCCGCTCGGCAACCTGACGCTTACCTGCCTGGTGGCCCTGGTGCCGGTTATCTCGCTCCTTCTCATGCTTGCTGTATGGCGGCTGCCGGCCTGGCTGGCGACGCTGCTCGGCTCGGTGCTCACCTTCCTGCTGGCGCTGTGGATCTGGAAAATGCCGCTCGACAACGGCGTGCACGCCTACGCTTTCGGCGCCGCGACTGGGGTGTGGAACGTCGACTGGATCACTTTTTGGGGCATGGTGCTGTTCAACACGCTGGCGGTCAGCGGTGTGTTCGAGAACTTCCGCCGCTGGCTGATCGCGCAAGGTAGCCTCGATGTGCGCGTGCAGACCATGCTGTTCGCGTGGGCCTTCGGCGCATTGCTCGAGGGCCTGGTCGGCTTCGGTTATCCCTGGGCGGTCGTGGCCCCGATTCTGATTTCGCTCGGCATTTCCGACCTCAACGCGATCCGCGTCGCCGCGATCGCCAACAACGCGCCGGTTTCCTACGGCGCGCTCGGTGCGCCGATCATCGCGCTCGCGGCGGTCACCAACTATCCGCTGCTCGCACTTTCGGGCTCGGTCGGCACGATCGTCGCGGTGCTCGCGCTGCTGCCGCCGTGGGTGCTGCTCTATCTGGTGTCCGGCTGGAACGGACTGAAGGGCGGCTGGCCACTCGCTGTGGTCGGCTCGCTCGGCTACATCGCCGGACAGTATCCGGTCGCGGTTCATCTCGGGCCGTACCTGCCGGATGTAGCGGGCGCCATTGTGTGCTTCGCGGCGCTGCTGCTGCTGCTGAAGGTGTGGCAGCCGAGCAGCGTGCTCGGCTATGGCGGCGTGCCAGTGGATGCGGCGGCCGCACGGCAGACCCAGGGACATGGCCTTCGTCCCGGTGAAGTGCTGCAGGCGTGGATGCCGTTCTTGGTACTGCTCATCGTGGTGGCGGCCTGGACCGGTCCCTGGTCGCCGCTACCGAAGGTGAGCTGGTTCAAGGTTCAGGCAGTGGCCTGCTCGGCGCTTGCCGCTACCTGTCCCGAGAAAGGCAACGTCACCGCCGTGTTCAATTTCGCCCCGTATATCGGCGGCAGTGCCATTCTGGTGTCGTGGCTCATCGTAGCGCTGCTGCTGCTGGCGACCGGAAGGCTCAAAGGCGCGCAGATCGGCGAAGTCTTTCGCCGCACCTGGCATCAGATGTGGGGCGCCTGCCTGGTCGGCGTATTCATCTTCGGGCTGGCGTACACCTTCAACTATTCCGGCATGGCGGCCTCGCTCGCAAAAGGCTTCTCCTCGATGGGCACCGCTTTCATCGTGGTGGCGCCGATTCTCGGCTTCATCGGCGTCGCGCTGTCGGGCTCGAATACCTCCACCAACGCCATGTTCGGTAAGTTCCAGGCGCTGGTCGGGACGCAGCTGGGACTCCCGCCGTTGCTGCTGCCGTCGCTGAACTCGGTCGGCGCGGAAATCGGCAAGCCGGTTGCCCCGCAGACCGCGAGCGTCGGGGTTTCCACCAGCAAATTCGTGCGCAAGGAGGGCGATGTCATCCGCCATAACATGGGCTGGACGTTCATCCTGCTCGCCTATCTGATTCTGATCGCGATCGGCTGCTATCTGCTGCATCCGCACGCGATGAACCTGCCGTAGCGGCTCAGAGGGCGGCTGCGTTGCCGCCTCAATCACAGCCGAGCAGCGCGCGTGTTCGATCCAGCGGCTTCCCGAGAAGCTCCGCGGCACCGGCCTGCGCCGCCGCGGCGTCTGCCGGGGACATCGCCGTGAGATCCGGCGGCTGACGGGGAGATATGGCCCATGCGGCGTAATCCGCCGCTCCGAAACATCCCTCTTCGCGCAGGCGTCGCAGGAACCAGCCCCAGGCGTAGCGCTCCGCGGCGGGCAGATCGGGATAGGAGTCGTGGTACTCCGGGACAGCAGGGCCCGCGAGGATATGCAACGCCAGCAGATCCCCGCCCGAGCACGCCGACGAGCTGCTGAATCATTCCGGGCTGCAGCTTCTTGAGCACCTCAGCGCTTTGTCTGCAGGCTTCGAGCTCTTCGGCCGTCGGCCCCTGTTCTTCCTCCGCCAGCAGCGCGTCGAGCCTCTGCATGGTCTGCGGGGTCGCAGCGTTTTTTTGAGCCAAGGCGAGCATCCTCGCGCGATGGCCTGCCAGAGTTGCCGCCACGGTCAGGAAGTCGCACCGTCCGCCGTTGGCGAGCCATCCGATCACCTCGATGGCGTGCGGGTCCCCGGCTTGCGCGAGCGGTGCCTCGAGCTGCAACACCCCGAGGGGCTTGCGCGCGCACAGCAGCGCGAGCTCCCCGGGCGGCATCTTCCGCTTGAGAAAGACCCGGATCTGCGTGCAGCGCAGGCGCTGGTTGAAGCTCATCGACGCCTGAGCGAGGTGCGTGGCGCCTTCACTGCCTGAAGGCAGAGCTGCTGCCGAGGAGCCGGCAATCCTTTGTACGGCCTGCCCCGTGGCCCGGGTGTGGGCAGCGCTGGAAGCGCCGGCGCGGTCTCCGGAGTGCAGCCGCAGGTACACCAACGTCGCGGCGCCAGCCAGGATCAGCAACGACAGGGCAAGTACCCGACCTCGCCGCATGGACAAAGTATGCCGGCCTGCCGCGGCCGGCGACCGCAACATCAGAAAGCGTTGATTCCCGTCAGCTCCCGGCCGAGCGTGAGCTGATGAATGGTCTCGGTGCCCTCGTAGGTGGTCACGCTCTCGAGGTTCAGCATGTGGCGGATCGGGGCATACTCGGCGCTGATGCCGGAGCCGCCGAGCATGTCGCGGCAATCGCGGGCGACATCGAGTGCCATGCGGCAATTGTTCCACTTGGCGAGCGAGACCTGCGCCGACTGCATGCTGCCCGCGTCCTTGAGCCTCCCGAGCTGCAGCGCGAGCAGCTGCGCGCTGGTGATACGCCGCGCCATATCGGCAAGCCGCACCTGGATGGTCTGATTAGCGGCCAACGGCCGTCCGAAGAGCTTGCGTGTCGCGGTGTACTCGAGCAGTTGCTTGAAACAGGCCTGCGCGGCGCCGATGACTCCCCAGCAGATCCCATACCGCGCCTGAGTGAGACAGGACAGCGGACCCTTCAGTCCCACGACCCCCGGTAACACGCGGCTCTCGGGCACCACGACATTGTCGAAGAACAGCGCCGCGGTGACCGACGCGCGCAGCGAGAACTTGTGCTGGATCTCCGGCGCCGAGAAGCCGGGGCTCCCCTTGTCGATGAGGAAGCCGCGGATGCCATCCGATGTCATGGCCCACACCACCGCAACATCGGCGATCGTGCCGTTGGTGATCCACATCTTCGAGCCGTGCAGCACCCAGTCCCCACCGCGCCGCTTGGCGTGGGTCTTCATGTTGGCGGGATCGGAGCCGCCGTGCGGCTCAGTGAGGCCAAAGCAGCCGATGAGCTCGCCGCGCGCCATGCGCGGCAGGTAATGCTGCTTCTGCTCGGCGGAACCGAAGGCGAAGATCGGGTACATGCAAAGTGATGACTGCACGGATACGAAGCTGCGGATGCCGGAGTCGCCGCGCTCGAGCTCCTGGCAGATCAGCCCGTAGCTGACGGCGTTCAATCCCGCGCAGTCGTAACCTTGGATCGAGGAGCCGAGCAGGCCCAACGCTGCGAGTTTCGGGATCAGCTCGTGCGGAAAGCGGTGCTCCTCGAAGCAGCGCTGGATGATCGGCAGCACTTCGGCGTCGACCAGCCGCGCCACCGACTCCTGCACCAGGCGCTCCTCGTCGCTGAGCGCGGCACGTACGCCGTACAGATCCATGGGATCGACCGCGCTGGCGGCCGCGGTGCCGGCGGCCTCAGGGCTGGAAGCGGCGGCTTTGGCCACGGGACTCTCTCCTGCAGGAAAGGCGCATCCAAAGGGGGGCGCGCATGATAGCGGGGTCCCCGGGAAATTGCGCGTCTTGCCCGGCAAGTGGATTCGCGTTCCTCCTTGGGGCACCCTTCGAGCCATGAAGATCCCGGAAATCATTCTCATCGAGACGGTCCATCAGCCTGGCAGTCTCGCCAAGGTCTTGCAGGTCATCGCCGACGCCGGCTTGGCCATCGAAGGCCTCACCGCGCTACGGCGGCAGCAGGGCCACACGCTCTGGGAGATCACACTCGAGATGGACGAGGAGGCCGATCGCTCGCTCTATGAGCGCATCGGCCAGCTGCCCACGGCGCGCTTCGTCGGCAAATCAGACCGCGTTTTCAATCGTCATCGCGGCGGCAAGATCCGTACGATCGCCACGCTGCCGATCAACACGCGCGAGGTGCTGCGCGATGTCTACACGCCCGGAGTCGCGCGGGTGTGTCTGGCTATCGCCAAGAATCCGGAAGCTGCTTACGAATTCACCGCGCTCGGCAACACCGTCGCGGTGGTCACCAACGGCACTGCAATCCTCGGCCTCGGCAACATCGGTGCGCTCGCCGGACTGCCAGTGATGGAGGGCAAGGCTGCACTATTCGCCGACCTGGTTGGCATCAGCGCCGTGCCCATACTCATCGACGAGACGCTGCCGGCACGCGTGGTAGAGATCGTCAGCGGCATCGCGACCTCCTTCGGCGCCATCCAGCTTGAGGACTTCGCCGCGCCCGAGTGCTTCGAGATCGAGCAGCAGCTGCGCGCGCGCCTGCAGAAGCCGGTGTTGCACGATGACCAGCACGGCACCGCGGTCGTGACGCTCGCGGCGCTGCTGAACGCTGCGCAGCGCTCTGGCGTCGACCTGCGCGGCAGCGTGATCGGGCAGATCGGTCTGGGTGCTGCGGGCAGCGGCATCGTGCGCCTGCTGCAGGCGTATGGCGTGCATCACGTGCTCGGAACCGATCCCAATCCGGGTGCGGTGGCGCGGCTTACGGCCTGCGGAGGTGAAGGCGTCACACTGCAAAAGCTGATGCAGCGCGCCGACATCGTGATCGCCTGTACCGGCGTCAAAGGCCTCATTCGGCCGGAGTGGGTGAGGAAGGGCCAGGTCATTCTCGCGTTGTCGAACCCGGACCCGGAGATCGAGCCGCTCGTGGCGCGCGCACAGGGCGCCGCTTTCGCCGCCGATGGCAAGGGCATCAACAACGTGCTGGCGTTTCCCGGCCTGTTCAAAGGTGCGCTGGAAGCGCGCGCCGGGTGCTTCTCAGATGCGATGCTCATGGCCGCCGCGCATGCGATCGCGGCGTTGGCACGTGGCGATGAGCTCGTCCCTTCGCCTCTCGAGCGGGAGCTGCACGAGAAGGTCGCAGCCGCGGTGCGCGCTGCCGTGAGGTGAGTCAAAAAGGCAGGCTGAAGCGCCGATAGGCGGCTGCGAGCAGCCACAGCGGACCGATCAGCAGAAACTGCAGGTCCTTGAAGAAGGAAGGGCGCTTACCCTCGAGGGCGTGCCCGATGAACTGCCCGATCCAGGCGATCGCGAAGATCACGATGGAGGTCAGCCACAGTGGCCAGGGCAGCTGCGAGAGCAGTCGAGTGATCGCGAGCAGCACCACGAACGCTACCAGGATACCAAGCGCCAGCGCCGGCGAGAGCGCGAAGTAGTAGATCAGCGCAGCAGCGGCGGCGAGCGTCGCCCAGTTGAGCCAGGGCGAGAGCGCGGAGAATTCCGCCGGCACCGGCGCGGACCAGAGCAGCCCGATCACCGAAAGCACGATCGGCGGGACGCAGATCCAGTGCAGCAGTTTGTTGGTGGGGTTCTGGTGGCTTGCGCCGTATTCGCCGAGCCACTCCGTCACGGTGCGCATGCGCCGCGACGCTACGCGTCCGGCTCCCGGCTCGCAAGGCCGAGGCCGGACGCGGTGCGATCGTATCAGGCCGCCATCATGCCGCGCAGCTTGCCGAGTGCGCTCGATTCGATCTGACGGATGCGTTCCGCCGATACACCGTACTTGCCCGCCAGCTCGTGCAGGGTTGCCTTGTCTTCCGACATCCAGCGGCGCTGCACGATGTCGCGGCTACGGGCGTCGAGACGGCTCAGCGCGCCGCGTAGCCGCTGCGAGGAGTCGTCGGCGGTCTCGGCATCCTCCACCTGCTCGGCGGGATCGGCCTCGGGAGCCGGCAGGTAGGCAGCCGGACTGTAGAGCTCCTCGTCATCCGCCTCAGGAGCCGGATCGAAAGACAGATCGCGCGCCGCCAACCGCTTCTCCATCTCCGTGACCTCGCCCGTGGACACTCCCAGGTCCCGTGCGACGGCGAGCGTCTCCTCGGCCGACAGCCAACTGAGGTTCTTCTTCAGACGGCGAAGGTTGAAGAACAGCTTACGCTGTGCCTTCGTCGTGGCGATCTTCACCAGACGCCAGTTGCGCAGCACGTACTCGTGGATCTCGGCACGGATCCAGTGCACTGCGAACGAAACCAGCCTCACGTTGAGCGATGGATCGAAGCGCTTCACCGCTTTCATGAGCCCGACGTTGCCTTCCTGGATCAGATCGCCCATGGGAAGGCCATAGCCGCTGTAACCCCGCGCGATGTGCACCACGAAACGCAGATGGGAAAGCACGAGCTCCCGAGCGGCCCGCAGGTCTCCCTCCGAGCGAAAGCACTCGGCGAGTGCGCGTTCATCCTCCCGGGTGAGAACCGGAATACGGCTCACGCGCTCCAGGTAGGCGTCAAGACTTCCGAGCGGACCGGCCAAGGCCAGATCGCCCGGGCGGGCAACCAGTGCACCTGCAGTCATTAGATCTCCCGTGGTTTGGATGGGCATTTTAGCAGTCGCCTCGTTAGAGTGCTAAACGCTCCGGAAGTTCCCGGGCCGGCTCGCTCCGCGGCCTTACTGAACAATAGCTTGCACGCGA
Organism: Steroidobacteraceae bacterium; assembly: GCA_035639195.1. Classification (GTDB taxonomy): domain Bacteria; phylum Pseudomonadota; class Gammaproteobacteria; order Steroidobacterales; family Steroidobacteraceae; genus 13-2-20CM-66-19. Next base: position 38,809 of record DASQYM010000031.1, on the reverse strand, counting down.
TAATCGGGCTGTGTAATCCCCCTTCCGGGGTGCCTGTGGTCCCCCGGAAGAGGCCGGATGTGGAAATCGACCCACAACCGTGACCGTAGCCATGAGGTGGGGTCCAGAGCCGCATTAACCGCCGCGCGGTTTCTCGGTAGAGTCGGGCAAAAGCCGCGGGTTCCACGAGGCCTGCGAAGAACAGAAACGGGAGGCCCGATGGTCACTATTGCATCGCTATGGCTGCCGATCCTGGTCTCGGCGGTGCTCGTGTTCGTGGCGAGCTCCGTCATACACATGGGTCCGTTCTGGCATCGGAGCGACTACCCGCAGATGCCGCGCGAGGCAGAGGTGCTCGGTGCGCTGCGCCCGCTCGCCATCCCGCCCGGGGACTACTTCATTCCACGCGCGCGCGGGATTCTGGAGATGCGTTCCCCGGAGTTCAAGGACAAATTGAATCAGGGCCCGGTCGCGGTCATGACGGTGATGCCTAACGGCATGTTCTCCATGCAACGCAATCTGGCGCAGTGGTTCGTGTTCCTCATCGTGGTGAGCATCTTCTGCGCCTACATCGCCGGACGAACACTCCCGCCCGGTACGCCGTACCTGCGGGTATTCCAGATCGTGGGCGCGACTGCCTTCATTGCCTACGCACTCGCGCTGTGCGAGCTCTCCATCTGGTATCGGCGCGCCTGGAGCCTGACGCTGAAGGGGGCGCTCGACGGATTGATTTACGGAGCACTCACCGCCGGCACCTTCGGCTGGCTCTGGCCGCATGCTTGACTGGCGCACGCCGCAGCGAGCTTCCCGCGAGCGGTACGTCACGCGGCGTCCGTGTTATGACCGCACGGCCGATCGGGCCGCGAAAGCTGTGATATAAAGCGCGTGAAAACTAAAGAGTGCGTCACGAATGCATGACATAAAGCATGCTCTGATACACTCAACTAACTCGGGGAGAGAGGCGCAGGGGTCGATGAATCGGGTCCGCTGGTTTGCCATGACGACGGCGCTATGCCTGTCGCTCGCTGCTCCGCTCTCGCAGGCAGCGGCTCGCACCGCCACTGCGCAGCGGGCGCATCTCAGGTACAGCAACCGCCCCACCCTGACCGATCCGGCACTGCGCTCGAGCGCCGCGTTGGTGCTCGACATCGGCAACTCGTCGGTGCTTTATTCACGCCACTCGGAAATCGCGCTTCCGATCGCCTCGATCACCAAGCTCATGACGGCACTCGTGGTGATGGAGGCCGGCCAGTCGCTCGATGAGGTGGTGATGGTGACCGAGGATGACCGCTTTTCCGGCAAGGGAGCGTCTTCCCGGCTCGCTTCCGGCACCCGGCTCTCGCGCGGTGATCTCATGCACCTGGCGCTGATGGCGTCCGAGAACCGCGCCGCGCATGCGCTCGGGCGCACCTATCCCGGCGGAATCACGGCCTGCGTGATCGCCATGAACGCCAAGGCGCGCGAGCTCGGCATGACGAGCGCGCACTTCGTCGAGCCGACCGGGCTCTCGGATGAGAACGTCGCGAGCCCGGAGGATCTTTCCAAACTGGTGATGGCGGCCGCAAAAATCGGCGCGATCCGCGAATACTCCACCGACAGCGACTACACCGTGCAGGTCGGTCGTCATCTGGTTCACTACCACAACACCGACTCGCTGGTCAGCAAACCGGACTGGAATATCGTGGTGCAGAAGACCGGCTACATCCACGAAGCGGGGCGCTGCCTGGTAATGCAGACGGTGATCGAAGAGCGCCCGGTGGTGATCGTGTTGCTCAATTCCTTCGGCAAGCGCACACGTGTGGCCGATGCGCGCCGCATCCGCCGTTGGGTGGAAGCGAACATGCTCGCACACGATGCGGGACTCGCCGCGTCGACTTGAAACCACGCCAGGAGACGCGGCGCGTTCAGGCGCGCGGCTCGATGCTGCGCAGATGCCGCGCCGCGGAGATCCAGGCACCGAGCCAGCCGAGCATCACCCCGGCGCCGAGCAGAAAACCGATATCCGTCGCTGAAGGCCCACGCAGCAGATAGCGGCTGCCGTACAGCCGTGCGAGCGTCGCGACCGGTTCCCCGAGCACTGCGACCGTGATGGCGATGATTCCCCAGGCGAGCAGGGCGCCGCCGAGGCCGTACAGCACGCCGGTGTACAGGAACGGCCGGCGCACGAAGGCGTTCGACCCACCGACGAGCTTCGTGACCTCGATCTCTGCGCGTCTCGCGGAGATCTCGAGCCTTATGGTGTTGCCGACGACGGCCAGCACGCCGACCCCGAGCAGCACGGCGGCGATGAGCAGCAGCCGCCGCAGCACTTCCAGTATGGCATTGAAGCGCATGACCCACTCCGAGTCGACTTGCACCAGCTCCACTTCCGGCCAGGCGGTGAAATAGCTGCGTAGCGCTTGGAGTGCAGCCGTCGAACTGGTCTCCGCTCGCGGGCGCACGTGCAGCACGTGGGGCAGCGGGTTCTCCTTGAGCGCCACCAGCGCATCGCCGAACCCGGAGTAGGTTCTGAAGTCCTCGAGCCCCTTGTCGGCCGGGATGAGGAGGACGGAGCCGACGTCCTGGCGCCGCTGCGCCGCCTGCGCGAGCTGCTGAGCCTTCACGAGCGGCACGTCAGTCTTGAGGAACACCGACAGATCGATCGCGTCGGCGAAATTACCGGTCGCCGCCTGTGCGTTGCTGACGAACAGCCGCAATGCGGTCGGCAGTGACAGTGCCAGCGCGATCACCAGCAGAGTGAGCAACGTCGCGAGCGGACTGCGGACGAGCCGGCCGAGCGAGCCGAGCAGGGCTTGCAGATGCCGGCCACTGGCGATCGCGAGACTCATCGGTAGGCCAGCACCGAGGGCAACGGGTCGCCTGCATCTCCCTGCACCTGGCCGTTCTCGAGCACGATGACCCGCTGAGCGAATTCGTGCACGAGCATGTGGTCGTGGCTGGCGATCACGACCGTCACACCGACGTCCTGGAAGCGTCGGAATAGCCGCATCACCTCGAGCGACAGGTCTGGGTCGAGATTGCCGGTCGGCTCATCGGCGATCAGCAGCGGAGGTTTGCTGACGACGGCACGGGCAATGCCGACACGCTGCTGCTCGCCGACGGAAAGCTCGAGCGGCAGCACGCCCTCCTTACCGAGCAGGCCCACCTGGTCGAGAGCCGCGCGCACGCGCCGGTCGATCTCCTTCAAGGGAGTCGCCGCCACGGCGAGCGGGAGCGCAACATTATCGTAAACGGGCCGGTCAGCGAGCAGCTTGTGGTCCTGGAAAACCACACCGATGTGGCGGCGGAAGGCGGCGACGTGTCGCGCCTTCAGCGTCTGGGTGTTGCGCCCCGCGACCATGACGGCGCCGCGGGTAGGTCGCTCGAGCAGCGCGATCAGCTTCAGAACCGTACTCTTGCCGGCGCCGGAGCGGCCGGTGAGGAACACCATCTCGCCGGTATGGATGCTGAAGCTGACGTTGCTGAGTGCGTCGCGCCCGTTGGGGTAGCGCTTGCTCACCCGGTCGAAGACGATCATGCGGTGCCCGCCTCGCTGGCGCGCCGCTCCGGTCCCTCGGTGAGCGCGGCGGCGAATGCCGCGGCGTCGAACTCGCCGAAGTCCTCGGGACCCTCTCCGACGCCGATATAGCGGATAGGAATCCTGAGCTCGTTGGCGATCGCGATGACTATGCCGCCCTTCGCGGTGCCATCGAGCTTGGTGAGCACGAGCCCGGTGACGCCCACCGCCTGATGGAACTGGCGCGCCTGCACCAGCGCGTTCTGCCCCTGATTGGCATCGAGCACCAGCAGCACCTCGTGCGGCGCACTCGGATCGAAGCGCTGTATCACGCGCTTGACCTTCTTCAACTCCTCCATGAGGTGCGATTGGCTGTGCAGCCGGCCGGCAGTGTCGGCAAGCACCACATCGCTCCCGCGGGCACGCGCCGCGGCGAGCGCATCGAATATCACTGCGCCCGGGTCGGCGCCGGGAAGCTGCGCGGCGAAGTCCGCTCCGGTGCGCTCCGCCCACACCTTCAGCTGCTCGATCGCCGCAGCACGAAAGGTGTCACCAGCGGCGAGGAGCGCCGAGCGGCCCTCGGCGGCACAACGCAGCGCCAGCTTGCCGATGGTGGTGGTCTTGCCCGACCCGTTCACTCCCACCACCAGTATCACGAACGGGCGATGGGCGCTGTCGATCCGCAACGGTGCAGCTACGGGCGCGATAATCTCTACGATCGCCTCGCGCAGTGCGCTGATCAGGGCCCGCGCATCGCTCAGCTCCCGTCGTGCCACGCGCTGCCGCAGACCCTCGAGGATACGCTCGCTGGCCTCCACCCCTACGTCCGCGGTGATCAGCCGAGTCTCGAGCTCCTCGAGTATCGCGGCATCGATCTGCCGGCCGCGCAGCAGGTCGCCGAGATCGCAGGTGAGCCAGGAATCGCCGCGATTCAGGCGGCTGCGCAGGCGGCGCAGGAAGCCGGGGCGATCCTCGACCGGCGAGTTCGTGTTCTCGGGAGCGCGGCGGAACATACTGCCCCGGCATTGTAGGCGAAGAAGAAGGGCGGCCCGATAGCCGCCCTTCAGATGCTCCACGCCGCGGCTTGGTCGCGTTACTGCACCGGCGCGCCTGGCGAGACCGGGAGATACGTCCCATTCGTAACCGCGAACGTAGCCGCTTCGGTCTGCATCTCGACGGTCGCGGGGGCGCTCCCCGCCGTCGGGTCGAGGAAAGAGGCGTGGGTTCCCGCCGTGAATTTGACGACCGAAGGTGGCAGCGGAGTGGCGCTCGGACCCGCGCCGGGCGGATGTACCTGCGTGAACCCGCCAGCCTCAATCAGACGGTCGGTCGAATCGTTGGGGACGACCTGGTCGGGACACCCTACCGGCGGTGCCTGCGCATTGCACCCCGCTGGCGGCGGCGTGGTGCCGACGACCTCGATCATGTGGATCGGATGTTGCAGGGCCGCTAGTCCGATGAAATTCCACGGGTCCGCGGCGTCGATGACCGATTGGCCGTCACGGAGGTACTGGGCGAATGGCGTGGTGCCGGGTGTCAGCAATCCGTTGCTTGCTTGCTCTAGAGCCGCAATCGTCGGCGGACCGAATGTTGGTGACTCGATGCCGAGGTAGACGAATTTGCCGCCCGGATTGGCGAGCGTGGCGGTCACGATCGCCTGCGGCGGCATCACCGCGAGAAAGCCGGCACCGATAATGGCGCCCATGGAATGACCCACGAAATGAACATTGAACGGGTTGACGTACGGCGCCGTGGCGGGCGCGGGGAGGGTGATGCTGCCGACGGACTCGCCGAGCGTCACCAAGTCGACCGAAGATTCACGGATGTTGTCGCGGTACGTGAGCACGCTCTTCAGATTGATGTAGTGCGAGCCGGTCGGGTCGAGGCCAGGCAGCCCGGCTGCCGTATTGATCGTGTTCAGGTCGAAGGTGCGCTCGATCGAGCCAGACGCCGGCAAGCCCAGGCCGGTGTAGTAGGGATTGGTGCTGCTTGCGTACAGGATCGTGGTGGCATCGCTCGGATTGAAAGGGTTGGTCAGTCCGTGCAGCGGCAGGTCGATCGCGATTGCGACGAACCCTGCCTTCGCGAATGAATCGGCGATTCCAAATAGGTTGGTGCGGTCCTCCAGGACGCCGTGCTGGAAAATCACCACTGGCCAACCGCTGGTCGGCTTCGTCGCGCCGGAATTGGTGTTGGGTACGGTCATCAGCACCGGCACCTGCAGCTGCTTCACCGTCGGCACCGGGAACGGGTTGAAGCGCGTCGTAAACGTGCTCGTCTTGTCAGGTGCAGTGGTCGCGGAAGCGTGCCAGTACTCGGTGTCCGGTGCGGTCACGCTCATCGTGGTCGTGGCAAGATAGTACGGCAGAGTCATCACGCCGACGTACACATCGGCGAGTCCCAGACCCCTGAACGCCGCGGTGGTGAGGGGTGTGTGGTCCGGCGCGATGAGAGGATTCACCTTGATTTGCTGCGGAGTCGCTTCGGAGGCAGCCGCGGCGAGCGTGTCGGTCGTCGATAGGGTGGAGAAGCTGAAGGACGCTACCACGTTTGCAGGGTTGAACCCCGGAGCGACCTGCGCATACAGCTGCGCAAGCCCAAGGTGCGCACCGGTCAATTGGCAGAGCGCATTGAGGGTCGGATCGGTGATGCTCGGGCACGTTGGCCCGCCTGAGTTCAGGGCGCCGAGGAAGTTGGCGTAGTCCACATCGGGCGCGGCAGCCACACCGCCGACCGTGATCGTCTTGGTGAGCAGCACGAGATACGCCTCGCCATTGCCACCATTGGACATCGTCTGGCAGGGAGAGGTTGTTGCGGGTGGGGTCGGGAGGCAAGTGCTGGCGGCGAGCGGCTTGACCGGTGTGATCTCGAGGATCGTGGGGTCGTCAGACGCGACCCCCACCGAGTAGTCGGCACCCGTGCACGCGCCCCCCGCTGCGCAGCCGACGAGAGGGATGAAATCTCCCGTCCCGCCCACCACTTTGGGCGTCACTGGCGCCTTGGCCTGCGGGCCGGCGTTGTTGGTGCTGATGTGGATGACCACCACGGCACCGGGTGCGGCGAGCGAGGGCGCGTCGATCGGGCCGTTGAAGCGCTCGCGGATCGGCGCCGTGGTTGAGAAGCCGTCGAGGGCATTGACCGCGTCCTGCAGTGGGTTCAGCTGATTCGGCGGCTGGATGTTGAGTGTGCCGTCGGTGGAGCCGGCGAAGTACGCGTCGAACGGATAGGGCAGTATGCCCGCCGCGGGACAATAGAGCGCCGTGTTGGCAGGCCGGGTCGGATTACTGCACGAGGGGGTGCCGGGGTTACCGTTGAAACCGGTGAGGTCCGCCTTGCCGGTGGCCGTGCCATAGCCGGTGTTACCGCACGCGCCGACGAGCACCAACGCATTCGAGATGAGACCGACGGCGATGAGTCTTTTCATATCCCTCGAAGCTCCTGGCCGACCCGGCCGCGCATGAGTCGGACGCGCCGGCGATCGGTGTTCTGCTGTGATGCGCGAGCCATCTGACGCGAGCCATCTGAGTTTTTATGGCTCACCGGCCTTGACCCCCCTGTGCCGGTGCTGCTTGAGCGCTGTTGAACGAGCCGAGCTAGAGTACGCTCACGGCCAGAACAGTGGCAAGGTGCGGCCGGGAAAGGACTGAAGCGCACTTGACGTTGTGTGGCAAGTCGAAGCGCCGCGCGGCCCTTCCGGTGAGAAGGGCAGAGCGCGCGCGCGTACTGCGCATCATCGGCGGGACGTGGCGCGGTCGGAAGCTGCGTTTCCCGGCCGCAGCGGTCATCCGCCCGACTCCGGACCGGGTGCGCGAAACGCTCTTCAACTGGCTCGGCGCGGCAGTACGTGGCGCGCACTGCCTCGATCTGTTTGCCGGTAGCGGAGCGCTCGGGCTCGAAGCGCTCTCGCGCGGTGCGGCGCATGTCGAGTTCATCGAGCGGGATGTCGCGGCAGCACGCGCACTCGGTACGCTTCTGCAGGACTGGCAGGCTCGAGATGCGCAGGTCGTGCGCGCCGACGCGCTGGACTATCTCGGCGGCGTTGCTCACCCCCTCGACATCGTGTTCCTCGATCCACCCTTCGCGGCGCCGCTACTGCAGCAGGCGGCGGCGCTGCTGGAGCAGCGTCATTGGCTCAAGGCGGGCGCGCTCATCTACGTGGAGTGCGCGGCCCGTGAGGGTCTGCCGGCGCTTCCCGCCAGCTGGCAGTCGCTGAAGGCGAAGCAGGCGGGAGAGGTCGGTTATCATCTGTTCATGCGCGCCGCGCCGGACCCACACGTCGCATGAAACCCAACGCCGTCTATCCGGGGACCTTCGATCCGATCACCAACGGTCATCAGGACCTGGTGCGCCGCGCCGCCTCCATCTTCGACCACGTAGTGGTGGCCATCGCTGCCAACCCCAACAAAACGCCGATGTTCAGCCTCGAGAAACGCGTCGACCTGGCGCGCCGCGTGCTGCACGACCTGCCGAATGTGGAAGTGCAGGGCTACGCAGGGCTCACGGTGGATTTCGCACGCCGCTACCAGGATGCGGTCATCGTACGCGGGCTGCGCGCGGTGTCGGATTTCGAGTTCGAGTTCCAGCTCGCCAACATGTCGCGGCATCTCGATCGCAACTTCGAGACCGTATTCCTCACGCCGCAGGAGCCGTTCTCCTTCATCTCCTCGACGCTGGTGCGCGAGATCGCCGTGTTCGGCGGAGACGTGAGTGCCTTCGTGCATCCGATCGTCGAAGCGGAGCTGAAGAAGTACCGCCGCCCTTGAGGACGCGGGCCGGCGCCGACCGCACCGGCGCGGCCTTGCCGCTTGATGAGCGTCGCGCTGGGCGCGTCGGGCGCGATTTTTTGGGATGGCGTGCCGTGTCGGCCGGCCGTGGGCGGCTGCGAGCGCGGCGGCGCCTGCTGATGCGCGGCAGGCGTATGCGCTGCTCCGGCACCGGCAGCGTGCCGGCGCGCTTCAGCTCGAGCGCGCGCCAGAGATACCACGCCGCGGTCGTGCGGTATGGTTTCCAGCGCTCGCCCCAGGCGGCGAGCGCCTTCGGACGCGGCAAGCGCGCAAGCCCGTAGGCGGCCTGAAAGCCGCTGCGCACACCGAAGTCGTCAACCGGCAGCACATCGGGTCTGCCGAGCTGGAACACGAGCAGCATCTCCACCGTCCAGCGTCCGATGCCGCGCACTTGCGTGAGACGCGCGATGATCTCTGCGTCATCGAGCTGCAGCAGCGCTGCGCCATCGGGCACCACGGCCGCAAGGGTTTTTTCCGCAAGGTCCCGCAGCGCTGCGACCTTGGCGAAAGAGAACCCCGCGGCGCGCAGGCTCTCTCGGGACGCCGCCAGCACCTGCTGTGGCGTCGGGAACAGTCCGGCTCCGCAGGAGTCTGTGAGACGCTTGAGGATGGTGTTGGCCGCCGTCCCATTCAGCTGCTGGTGAGCGATGGCGCGTGCGAGCGTCTGAAAGGGATGGCAGTCCACTTCCGGCGCAAGCCGGCACGGCCCGACGGCGCGCATCAGGCCGCCGAGCACGGGATCGGCGCGCGCAAGCTGATCGATGATTTCCTGGCTCATGCGTGCCGCTCGCTCCGCGGGTTACTTCTGACAGCTCGAGCAATAGTACGTGGAGCGTTGCCCCTGGGTCATGGCCCGCACCGCGTTACCGCAGCGCCGGCAGGGCTTGCCACGGCGCTCGTAGACGTACAGTCGCTGCCGGAAATAGCCCGGCGCGCCATCGGCACCCAGGTAGTCGCGCAGCGTGGTGCCGCCGGAACGGATGGCCTGACGCAGCACCGCACGTACCGCTCGCACCAGGCGCACCGCATCGGCGCGCGACAGGCTGCGTGCCGGACGGCCGGGTCGCAGACGTGCTCGAAACAGCGCCTCGCTCGCATAGATGTTGCCGACACCGACGACGAGGCGGCTGTTCATCAGCAGGTGCTTGATGGCGACCCGCCGTCGGCGACTGATGCGATAGAGATAGTCCGCGTCGAAGGCCTTCGAGAAGGGCTCCGGAGCGAGATGCGCCAGCAGCGGGTGGCGCTGCGGCTCGCCGCTCGTGTAGAGGAGGCTGCCGAAGCGGCGCGGGTCGTTGAAGCGCAGCGCGACGCCGGAATCGAGCACCAGGTCGAAATGATCGTGCGCACGGCGCGGAGTGGCCGCCGGCACCGCGCGCAGATTGCCCGACATACCCAGGTGCAGCAGCAGCGTCCCTGACTCGAGCCCGAGCAGCAGGTACTTGGCGCGCCGGCCAACACGCACGATACGCTGGCCCGCCACCTTGCGTGGCAGATCGCGTGCCACCCGCCAGCGCAGCCGGGACTCGTATACGCTGAGCCGCGCAATGCGCCGGCGGCGCACGTGCGGCGCCAGGCCGCGCCGCGTCGTCTCGACTTCGGGCAGCTCGGGCAGCGGAATTACTTGATCTTGGACTCTTTGTAAGCGACGTGCTTGCGCGCCACCGGGTCGAACTTGCGCACTTCCAGCTTGTCCGGATGCAGGCGCTTGTTCTTGGTCGTCACGTAGAAGTGGCCCGTTCCGGCCGAGGACAGTAGCTTGATCTTCTCGCGCATGATGCCTCCTTCGGAAGGTGCCTCAGAACTTGTGGCCCTGGGCGCGCAGCTCGGCGACGACCTTGTCGATGCCCTTCTTCTCGACGGTGCGCATCCCACTGGTCGTGAGACGCAGCGTCACCCAGCGCTTCTCGGTCTCCAGCCAGAAGCGCTGCGTATGCAGATTCGGCAGGAAGCGCCGGCGCTTCTTGTTGTTGGCGTGGGAGACGCGGTTTCCGACACCCGGCTTCTTGCCGGTGACCTCACAGACGCGGGACATATAGAACAGCCTTGAATTCAGAGACTTACGATCGAGTGGGCCCCTCCCCACCCGACCCCGGGCCGGGCTTTATACCAGCACGGGGGAGGGATCACAAGAAGCGGCTACGCCGCTCCCATGCACCAAAAGAATGTCGGAAGCGTTCTGGCGATGCCTCTGCGACGAGCGTAGGTTGCGCTCACGTTCGTCCGCAGGCCGGGTCGCTCTGCTCTGTGGGCGAGATACCAACAATCACATTGAATCCCTGGGGAGGGTGCCATGCGTTTGACTCGATACCTCTGCGCCATCGCGGCGCTGCCTGCTGTTGCCGCCTTCACGACATCCGCCTGGGCCGACGGTCGCGACTGGACCGACGGACCTGTGGTCAATTCCGCTTACATCCGCACGGTCGATGGTCATTTCGACGATTACATGCACTGGCTGGCGACCACCTACAAGAAGCAGCAGGAGGCAGCCAAGGCTGCCGGACTCATCACGAGCTGGCGCGTTCTGGTCGTCGAAGCGCGCAACCCGCAAGACCCGGACGTCATCCTGGTCACTGAGTTCAAGAACTGGGCGGCGCTCGATCACCTGAATGGCAAGATGGATCAGGTGAGCGCGAAGATCGAGGGCTCCACGGAGGCGGCCAACAAGTCGGAGGCGGATCGAGGCAAGATCCGCACCGTGCTCGGCTCACGCACCTCGCAGGAAGCGATTCTCAAGTAAACGTCCCGCGAGAACGGCGGGCGGGGATCACACCGCCCGCCGTTCGCTTTAAATGAGCCCGTGCTCCGAGAACGAGAAGCACTGCCCGTCGCCGATGATGAAGTGATCGAGCACCCGCACATCGAGGAGTGCCAGAGCTTCTTTCAACCGCCGTGTGATCATCTCATCCGCTTGGCTGGGCTCGAGCACGCCCGAGGGATGATTGTGAGCGAAGATCAGCGCCGCCGCGTTGTGGAGCAGGGTCTGACGCACCACCTCCCGCGGGTGTACGCCGGCGCGGTCGATGGTTCCGCGGAACAGCTCCTCGAAGGCGATGAGGCGGTGGCGATTGTCGAGGTACAGGCAGCAGAAGACCTCGTACGGCCGGTCGCGCAGCTGCGCCACTAGGAAGCTGCGCGTCGCCTGGGGTGCGGCAAGGGCCGGACCCACGAGCAGGGCTTCGCGGAAGTGCCTGCGCGCGAGCTCCAGCGCCGCCTTGAGGACGGCATAGCGCGCAGGGCCGATTCCCGCCTGCGCGAGACAGCGTCCCGCCTCGGCATTGAGCAGCATGCGCAGCGAGCCGAACTGCGTGATCAACCTACGGGCCAGCTCGACGGCAGAGCCCCCACGGGTGCCCGATCCGAGCAGCAGCGCGAGCAATTCCGCATCCGAGAGTGCGTGTGCCCCGCGTGCGAGCAGTTTCTCACGCGGCCGCTCCGCGGCGGGCCAGTGGCGGATGGTCATTACCGTCGGTTCTAACGATGTATGCATCCAATCTAAGGCATGCGTCCTGCGGGCGGCGAGGGGGAGAATGCCCTCGGAATGGACGATTTCCGACAGGCGCACTCGTGCTTACGCGCTTCGCAGGGGAGGGTGCGATAATCGCGGGAACGAGATGAGATCCATGCAAGGCAAGCACATTCTTCTTGGCGTCACGGGCGGCATCGCCGCTTACAAGAGCCCGGACCTCGTGCGACGGCTGCGTGAGCGGGGCGCCGAGGTGCAGGTCGTGATGACCCAGGGTGCGCGCGAATTCGTAACCCCGACCACCTTCCAAGCCGTCTCGGGGCGCCCCGTCCGCAGCGAGCTGTGGGACACATCGGCCGAGGCCGCGATGGGCCACATAGAGCTCGCGCGCTGGGCCGACGCCGTGCTCATTGCGCCGGCGAGCGCCGACTTCATTGCGCGCCTTGCGGCGGGCCTGGCCGATGACCTGTTGACGACTCTGTGTCTTGCCACCGCTGCGCCGATCGCGGTGGCGCCCGCCATGAATCATCTCATGTGGTCCAATGCGGCAACGCGCACCAACATCGCGACCCTTGCCGCACGCGGTGTGCAGATCTACGGCCCCGACGAAGGCGATCAGGCGTGCGGTGAGAGTGGGGCAGGCCGCATGCTCGAACCGTCGGACCTCAGCGAGCGATTGCTGTCGCTCCTGCCCCTGCCGTCGCCTGCGAGGGGAGCGCTCAGTGGGCGCCGTGTAGTCATCACCGCAGGTCCGACTCGCGAGCGCATCGACCCCGTGCGTTTCATCAGCAATCGCAGCTCCGGCAAGATGGGCTTTGCGGTGGCGCAGGCGGCGCACGAGGCGGGGGCTAAGGTCGTACTGGTGGCTGGGCCGGTGAGCCTGGCAACGCCGGCAGGCATCGAGAGGGTGGATGTCGAAAGTGCCGCCGAGATGCTCACAGCGGTGCTGCGGGCTCTGCCTGGTACGGATGTGTTCATCTCGACCGCCGCAGTGGCCGACTACCGGCCGGCCCGCGCCGCGGAGCAGAAAATCAAGAAGACGAACGACTCGCTCGAGCTCGCGATGGAGCGCACCGCCGATGTGCTGGCCACCGTGGCCGCACGCAGCGAGCGTCCGTTCGTGGTCGGCTTCGCTGCCGAGACCGAATCGGTCGAGCAGAACGCACGCAGCAAACTGTTGAAGAAAAATCTCGACATGATCGCGGCCAACGAGGTCGGCCACGACAAGGCCTTCGACAGTGAGGACAATCAGCTCATCGTGCTCACACGCAGCGGCCGTCATGAGCTTGGCCGTGCCGGCAAGCTCACTCTGGCGCGCGGCCTGGTTGCGCTGATCGCGCAGGAGATGGCCGCACGGGGCGGTGCGCGCAAGCGCGGCACGGCGCTCGCGTGAGCGGCACGCAGGCGGGTCGCTGCGCGCTGCAGGTGCGACTCCTCGATGCGCGTCTCGGCACCGAGTTCCCGCTTCCCGCCTACGCCACCGAGGGGTCCGCGGGACTCGACCTGCGGGCGTGCCTCGAGGCGCCCCTCGCGCTCGCCGCGGGCAAAGCCGAGCTCATTCCTACCGGACTCGCCATTCACCTGAGCGATCCGGCGCTCGCCGCGCTCATCCTGCCGCGCTCCGGGCTCGGCCATCGCCACGGCATCGTGCTCGGCAATCTCGTCGGGCTGATCGACTCCGACTATCAGGGTCAGCTGATGGTGTCGTGCTGGAATCGGGGGGCCGAGCCTTTCACCATCCGTCCGGGCGAGCGCATCGCGCAGCTGGTGGTCGTCCCGGTGGTGCAGGTGCAACTCGAGGTGGTGCGGGAATTCAGCGCCTCTGCCCGCGGTGCGGGCGGCTTCGGCCACTCCGGTCGACACTGAGCAGGCGCCGCGCTCGCGGCGGCGAAGCAGGCTTACTCCGCGGCGGCAGCCGCGCGCGGTACGGTGGGTATGGCGGCCGACTGCGAATGGATCGCATGCAGCTCGCGATAGCGCTCGATATCCGACTGGAATTGCGCCCGCAGCGCGGTTTCTTCTGCACCCTTGGCCGCGAGCGCGCTGCTCTGCACGCGCACCTCGTTCAGGGTATGCACCAGATTCTCCGCCACATCGTCCGGCATGCGCCGGGCGTCCGCGCGCGTACTGTACGGGCGGTAGGCCAACGCGCGCGACTGCAGGCTCGAGAGCCGCACGCGCAAGCTCTCCAGGTACTGCTCGGCTGCCGTGCGCTGACCCTTCAGCTGATCGAGGCGCACGTCGCGCAACGCCTCGATGTCCTTCACTGAGGTGTAGGTGGAGACCAGAAATGCGTCGTGCTGCTTCTGCTTCATCAGCGCATCGCGGGCACGGCTCGCCGCGGCCTCTTCCTCCGGGGTCTTGCGCGCATCGAGATGACCGACCTCGACCCCCTGGGCGTTGAGAATGGCGCGATCCTGGCTCGCGTACTGCGGCGGGATGTTGTCGCCGTAGTGCACTACGCCCTGCTCATCGACCCAGCGATAAGCGATGCCCTTGTGCGAATCCTGCGATGTGTGCGAGCTCGGCGCGGCCCATGCGGCAGTGCCGAGCGCGGCCGTTACGAGCAGCACGAAAACCCAGGGGCGCGAGGCGACGAGCATAGGTTTTATATTCCGACGGTGGAGCGGGCGCTGGCAAGCTCAGCGGACGCCATAACGCTCCCGATAGGCGCGCAGGGCTGTGAGCTGGTCGTCAGAAATGCGCGCCCGCCGCTCACCCGGCGCGCTGAGGGCCTCGATGAGATCGGCAAGTGTGATGATGCTCACACATCGCAGCCCGTGCACCTGTTCGACCTCCTGCACGGCACTCAACTCACCCTGCCCACGCTCCTGACGATCGAGCGCAAGCGCGACGCCAGTCGGCTGCGCACCGGCCGCGCGGATTGAGCCGATCGATTCGCGCACCGCGGTGCCGGCGGTAATCACATCATCCACGATCAGCACCCGGCCCTGGAGCGGCGCACCGCTAATGCTGCCGCCCTCGCCATGCTCCTTCGCCTCCTTGCGGCTGAAGGCGTAGGGCACATTCACACCATGCTCGGAGGCGAGTGCGATCGCAGCGGCGGTGACGAGGGGAATTCCCTTGTACGCCGGGCCGAAGAGCATGTCGAAGCCGAGGCCGGACGCCACGATCGCGGCCGCATAACAACCGCCGAGGGCAGCTGCCGACGCACCGTCGCTGAACAATCCCGCGTTGAAGAAGTAGGGGCTTGCGCGCCCGGATTTGAGGGTGAAGCGGCCGAAGCGCAGTGCGTTGCGTGTGAGTGCGAGCTCGATGAAGGTGAGCTGGTATTGCTGCATGCCATATCATTGCGCCATGCGCGTGATCACCGTCAATGTCTGCGGCATCCGCTCCGCGGCCGAGAAGGGGCTATTCCGCTGGCTGCGGCGGCAGCAGGCCGATTACATCTGCCTGCAGGAAACCCGCAGTCAGGAGCACCAGCTCGCTGGACACGACGTGAGCCTCGGGGGCTACTACAGTGTCTTTTGCGATGCCGAGCGCAAGGGCTACGCGGGGGTTGCGCTCTACTCGCGCACGCAACCGGAACGCGTGATGCGTGGTTTCGGGATCGAGGAGTTTGACCGTGAGGGCCGTTACCTCGAGGTACAGGTTGGCGCGCTGTCGGTGGTGTCGCTGTACCTTCCCTCGGGGACTGCAGGACCGGAACGTCAGGCATCGAAGTTCCGCTTCCTCGAAGCCTTCACGCCGCATCTCGCGCGGCTGCAGCGGCGCGGCCGGCATTACATCCTCTGCGGTGACTGGAATATTGCCCACCGACCTATCGACCTGAAGAACTGGAGGTCGAACCAGAAAAACTCTGGTTTTTTGCCCGAGGAGCGCGCGTGGATGGACGGGCTATTCGGCGGCGCGGGCTACGTCGATGCTTTCCGCGAGGTGCGTCCCGAGCCCGAGCTGTACACCTGGTGGTCAAACCGCGGCCAGGCACGTGCGAACAATGTCGGGTGGCGCATCGACTACCAGGTGGTGAGCAGCTCGCTCGCCGGCAGGGCGCACGCGGCCAGCATCTACCGGCAAAAGCGCTTCTCGGACCACGCACCGCTCGTGATGGACTACTGGCTTTGAGCGGAGCCGCCTCGCAGCGAGCTCATGGCGCAAACGGCTGGTTCGGCGCACTGGCCATCTATCGCCAGCCACGGGTGCTGGCGATGCTGTTCCTCGGCTTCTCCGCCGGTCTGCCGTTTTACCTGGTGTACTCGACACTTTCAGCGTGGCTGCGCCAGGCGGGCATCCAGCGCAGCACCATCGGCATGCTCGCCTGGGTCGGCATCCTTTATTCGATCAAGTTCCTGTGGGCGCCAGTGATCGACCGGGTGCCGCCGCCGCTGCTGCAAGCGCTGCTCGGCCGCCGCCGCGGCTGGATGCTGCTCGCACAACTCGGTATTGCAGTGGGACTTTTCAACATCAGCCTGTGCGAGCCGGCTGCCGGTGTGCGCCCGCTTGCGCTGTGGGCGTTGTTCACCGCTTTTTGCGCGGCGACCCAGGATATCGCCCTCGATGCCTGGCGCATCGAATCGGCGCCGCTGCAGCTGCAGGGAGCCATGCTCGGCGCCTATCAGATCGGGTACCGCGTGGCACTCATCGTCGGCGGGGCGGGCGCCTTGGCACTCGCGGGGCAGGCCGGCTGGCATGCGAGCTACATGAGCATGACGGCACTGGTGAGTGTCGGCGTTGTTGCGACGCTCCTCGTGCCGGAGCCCGCGCCCGCGACGCCGCCCGAGTCGGTGACGCGCGAGGAGCGCGTCGTCGCCTGGGTCGAGCGGCGCGCCCATTGGCCGCCGTGGCTGCGGCATGCCGGTGAGTGGTTCCTGACCGCGGTCATCTGCCCGCTCAGCGATTTTTTCGGCCGCTACGGCACGAGGCTCGCGCTGCTGACGCTGGTGTTCATCGCCGTGTACCGTCTTACCGAATTTGCGATGGGCTCGATGGTTAATCCCTTCTACATCGACCGCGGCTTCACGCTCAATCAGATCGCCACGGTCGTGAAGCTCTACGGACTGCTGATGTCGCTCCTCGGCGTGCTGCTCGCCGGCGTGCTCATCGCGCGTCTCGGCCTGCTGCGATCGCTGCTGCTCGGGAGTGTGCTCATCATCCTCTCGAACCTCGGGTACGCGCTGCTCGCCAGCACGGATACCCCGACACTGCTCGGACTCGGCGGCGTGAACGCTCTCGACAATCTCGCGCTCGCCATGCACGGCACCGCGCTGCTCGCCTTTCTCTCGGGTCTCACCAGCGCGCGCTATACCGCCACGCAGTACGCGCTTTTTTCCTCGCTGTACGCGCTGCCGGGCAAGATACTCGAGGGTACCTCCGGCATGGTGGTCGACCACATCGGCTATCCGCACTTCTTCCTCTACACGGCAGCGCTCGCCTTGCCAGGCCTCGTGCTGCTCTATGTCTTGCGCCAGCAGGGAGCTCTCGAGCGACCAAGTGTGCGGACGCGCACGGGGGCGGCTGCGGAAAGCCGATGACGGCCGAAGAGCTTGATCTCGAGCGAGTCGTTTGCCGGCTATCGGACCTCACAGCCGAAGCGCGCGGGTACACCATCGGCGGCGGTGACTGGCCGCTACGGATCTTCCTCTTGCGAGTGGGCGAGAACGTGCACGGTTACCTGAACCGCTGTCCTCACGCCGGGCACGCCCTCGACTTGCGCCCGCAGCGCTTCCTGACTGCCGATGGCAGACTCATCCTGTGCTCCTCGCACGGTGCGCTGTTCGAGAAAACCACCGGATATTGCATAGCAGGGCCGTGTGCCGGACGATCGCTCACACCGGTGCCACTGCGGGTGCGGTGCGGTTGCGTGCTGCTCGCCGACAGCGTGGATGTCGAGGCCCTTGCGGCCGACCTGGATTAGCGGGGCGCCTGCAACGCCCTGTCTCTCAGGTCGATTTCGCCCGCCGCCCGGTTGGGCTTGGGGAGTTAGATGGAGCCCTGAGCGGCGTCGCCGCTCATTCGAACAGGTCGATGCCGTCGAGCGAGCTGGCGCGCACGTCGCGGTCCTCAGGAAGTGAATCGCCGCCGCGACCTTCGTCGTCATTGCCCTCGACGTCGACCGATCCTGACCAGTCCTCGGGAGCTTCGGCAGACTCGAGCGCGCCTTCCTCCCACTGCGCCTCCCAGTCTTCGATGTCCATCTCCTCGACCGTACCGTCGAAATACTGGATTTCGATCGTACCGTCGTCGTCGTCGAGCGCTACCACCTCAAACAACGCGCCGCCGTTGAGGCGATACCAATCGCCGATACCGGGTTGAGGAGTCGCCATCGCTGCCACCTCCCGCGAAAATCCTTCAGCACCCTTACGATTCTGCGTCCGCTCTGCAATGATGTTGCGCCTCGCCTGTGAGGCTTTCAAGACATTAATTGTGACAGCCACGAGCGCACCTGCGCGCGCTTTGGCGCACAGCACCAAATGCTCGGGCAGCCGCTGAAGTTTCTCGTGGTGTTTTTCGTGGTGGTCGAACCGGTATCGCTGATTCCGCTGTTCACCGGTCTCACCACGGGTGCGACCAGCGCCTACAAACGCCGCATGGCGCTGCGCGCCGTGAGCGTCGCCGCGGCGATCCTCGTGCTGTTTGCGCTCGGCGGCGCCTCATTTCTCAAGCTGATGGGCATCAGCCTGGAAGCCTTCCGCATCTTCGGCGGGCTGCTGCTGTTCCTTTTGTCATTGGAGATGGTATTCGCCCGCGAATCGGGCACGCGCACCTCCTCGAGCGAGGCCGCCGAGAGCCGCCGGCGCGCAGACATTTCAGTATTCCCGCTGGCCTTCCCCTTCATAGCCGGACCGGGCGCACTCGCGACGATTCTGCTGTGGTTCGGTCCGGTCCACCTCACCGATCAGCCGGCGCTGTTCGGCGCCTACCTGATCGCGGTGCTGCTGGTACTCGTCATCGCGCTGGTACTGATGCTGCTCGCCGATCCCCTGATGCGTGTGATCGGCGTCACCGGCGCCAATGTCGCCAGCCGCCTGCTCGGGGTAATCCTCGGCGCACTCGCGGTGCAGTTCGTGCTCGATGGGCTGCGGCAGGCCTTCGGTGTGAGCTGACTTCACAGCCGCCGGAAAGCGAGGTCGTAGACCTCGTGGCCGAGGCGGGCGCCGCGCTGCTCGAAGCGTGTGGGTTGCCGCTCAGCGGGCCGGGTCACGAAGGTGCCATCCGGCGCCAGGTTGTGCAGCTGCGCAACCCCCGCGAGCGTACTCAGCATGTCGAGCGCATAGGGTCGCCAGTCAGTGGCGACGCGCAGCGCCCCGCCGACCGCGAGTCGACCAGCGAGCAGTTGCGCGAATGCACTTTGCACGAGGCGGCGCTTGTGATGGCGCTTCTTCGGCCAGGGGTCGGGAAAGAAGATGAGAATCTCCTGTAGCCAGCCCGCGGGTATCTGCTCAGCAACCACCTCGAGCGCATCGTGGCAGATCAGCCGCACGTTGGTGAGTTGCCCGGATTCGAGCTCGCGCAGCAGCCTGCCGACGCCAGGACGATGCACTTCCACACCGAGGAAATCACACTCCGGGTGGGCCCGTGCGAGGCTCGCCAGGTTCTCACCATTGCCGAAGCCGATCTCGAGCGTGCGCGGGGCATCCCGTCCAAAGAGCGCACCTGCATCGAGGGGCTCGCCGCAGAACGCGATGCCGTATTTCGGCCAAAGCTGCGCGAGCGCCCGCTGCTGCGCCTCGGTGATCCGCCCGGAGCGCGTCACGAAGGAACGGATCGAGCGCGGATGATCGATGGCCGTCATGTGCGCCGATGTTACAGCGACTGGCGCCGCCGACATGGTATAAGCGCGCGGCGTCCGCAGCAGAGCGCGGGCGAGCTCACACGCGATAACCGGGAGGTGCAGATGTCGTCGCGGCTGTGGACGGGTGTGATGGTCATTTCGGGACTGGTGGCGGCAGCCTACGCACAAGAGCCCGCCGCGGGCGAGGGCGGTGCACCGTCCGCTGCAGCGGCCGGCGGCAAGACCGCGACCTCGCCGGCGCAGCTGTCGCAGTTGTGCCGCATCGACATCAAAGGCGACAAGAAGGAGCAATGGATGCGGCTGCCCACGGCGCAGGCATCGGTGACTCAGCATCGACTGAGTGTCGGGGGCAAAGCGATCGAATACACCGCGACTGCCGGGACGCTCATCGTGCGCGCCGATGAGGACAAGCCAATGGCCAGCATCGGCTACGTGGCGTACACGCGCCGCGACGGCAAGCCAGGCGGCGTGCGCCCCATCACCTTTGCATTCAACGGCGGCCCGGGCTCGTCCTCCCTGTGGCTGCACATGGGCGTGCTGGGACCGAAGCGCGTGCTGGTCTCCGACCCCACGCCGACACCCGCCGCCCCTTACCGAACGGCGGACAACGAGTTCAGCCTGCTCGATGTGAGCGATGTGGTGATGATCGATCCGGTCGGGACCGGACTCAGCCACGCGGTCTGCGACCACAAGGACGAGGAGTTCTGGGGCGTCGACCCGGACATCGATTCGGTGAGCCGCTTCATCGCGCAATACGTGAGCGACAACAACCGCTGGACCTCGCCGAAGTACCTGCTCGGCGAGAGCTACGGCACCACGCGCGCCGCCGCCATCGTCGACTACCTGCGCTCGCGCCGCTCGCTCACCTTCAATGGTCTGGTGCTCGTTTCGGTAGCGACCGATATCGAAGCCATCTTCGCGGAGCTGCCCGGCAACGACCGGCCCTACGCGGTGTACCTGCCCGCGTACGCTGCGGTAGCCTGGTATCACCACGTGGTGACCGGTCAGCCGGCATCCCTCGAGCCGTTCCTGGCCGAGGTGCGGCAGTACGCTGTGGGTCCGTACACCGCGGCGCTGCTCAAGGGCGACACGCTTTCCGACGAGGAGCGCGATGTCGTGGCGCAGAAGATGCACGACTACATCGGTTTGCCGGTGGAGTACCTGAAGCAGGCGCGGCTGCGGGTCTCGGAGAACGAATTCGCGCACGAGCTGCTCAAGGCCCGAGGACTCACCGTCGGCCGACTGGACGGCCGCTTCACCGGCCCCACCAGCGATCTGCTCGCCAAGGAAACCGATTACGATCCACAGTCCTCGGCCATCAGTGCGGCATTCGCCGCGGCGTTCCTCGATTACTATCACGGCGAGCTGCGCTTCGGTCAGGGCGAGACCTATGCCACCACCAACTTCGGCATCGGCGATAAGTGGAAGTGGACGCACCACACCGAGCGGGGCGACCAGCCGATCGTGAACTCGGGCGTCGATCTCGCCGACACGCTCATCAAGGATCCGAACCTGCGCGTGCTGGTGCTGAACGGCTACTACGATCTCGCCACGCCGTTCTCGGGAACCGAGTACGTCATGATGCACCTGGGCGTGCCGCGCGAAGTGGCTGCCCACGTGCAGATGCGCTACTACGAGGCGGGCCACATGATGTACGTGCATCCGCCGTCGATCGCCAAGATGAAGCGCGATCTCAGCGCCTTCATCGGGTCGACGACCCGGGCGCAGTGAACAGCGCCGGCGTGCTTTAGACCGCTGCGAACTGGCGCGCTTCGGCGCTCCAGGCGGGTGCGCTCGCGAGCGCAGCCGGCACCTCATCCGGAGTCCCGACCACCTGCCACATCATGAGGTGGCGGGGATCCATGAAGCGCTCGTCCACCGCGCGCGCGAGCAGCTCGAGCAGCGGGCTGAAGAAGCCGCGCGTGTTCACCAGCAGGATTGGATTGAGGTAGAGCCCGAGCCGCTTGAGGGTAATCGCTTCGAGCAGCTCCTCGAGCGTGCCCGAGCCACCCGGCAAGGCGATCGCCGCCTGGCTGAGTGTCAGCATCATGTGCTTGCGCGTGCGCAAATCCTCGACCAACTGCAGATCGGTGAGACCCTTGTGGCCCCATTCGAGATCCGCCATGAACCGCGGCAGGATGCCGACCACCCGTCCTCCGCGCGACAGCGCACCGTCGGCAACTGCGCCCATCGAGCCGCCGGCGCCACCGCCGTAGACGATCCCTACGCCTTCATCCGCGAGTACCTCGCCGAGCCGTCGCGCCGCCACGCGGTAGTCAGGATGCGCGATGCGGCTCGAGGCGCAGTACACGCACACGGCGCGCTCGATGGGCGCCGCCACGGGCAAAAAGCTCATGCTTCGATGCCCCTTTCGTCGGAGAAGGCCGGGCGGCAGGAGCTCATCGCGAGCGGCACCCAGGCAGCAGAGCGCAGCGGAGTAACTCGGCCCAACATGCCGGGCATCGGCCGTCGCACCCGTTTTCCATTCCGCTGCAGAACCGGCTGCTGCACGAAGCGCGTCCCCTGGTGGTCCCGCCAGCATTTTGTAGCCGGCTCAGGGGAGCGTCCAGCCGGTGGGCGAATCGGGTATTCAGCGGCATCAGCAATCCATTCTGACGAGGTGGCGAAGTAGTGTAAGGTTCGGAGTTTTCGCCACTCCCGCGTAGGGGGATCCATGTCTGACAGCACTGACGCAGCGTTCAACCGGCGTGACTTCGTGCGTGGCTCGATGTCGGCGGCGGCGCTCGCCGCTCTACCCGCATCGATGCTCGCCGCGGCAGCGGACGCCGAGGCGGACAGGACGGCTGTGCTGGCGCAGATTCCCAAAATGCACGCCGAGAATGTCCGTCGCCTCCAGGAATGGATTGCACTGCCCTCGATCGCCGCGGAGAACCGCAACTATCCGCAGGGACCCGAGCACATGGCGC
Organism: Steroidobacteraceae bacterium; assembly: GCA_035639195.1. Classification (GTDB taxonomy): domain Bacteria; phylum Pseudomonadota; class Gammaproteobacteria; order Steroidobacterales; family Steroidobacteraceae; genus 13-2-20CM-66-19. The sequence continues at coordinate 16,404 of DASQYM010000031.1, read as the reverse complement.
AGCTTGCCCAGGCGGCGGGTTTCACCGGAGTGAAGCTGGTGCCGACTTCCGGCAAGCCTGGAGTCTTCGGACGTCTCGATGCAGGCGCGCGCACGACCGTCGGCATCTACTTCATGTACGACGTGAAGCAGTTCGTGCCCGAGGAGTGGAGCTCCCCACCGCTCGAGGGGCGCCTGGTGCAGAAGGCAGGTCTCGGGACCGTGTGCATGGGGCGCGGCGCCGTCAACCAGAAGGGGCCGGAGAACTCCTTTCTCAGTGCGCTCATGGCTTTCAAGGCAGCCGGCCGCAAGCTTCCCGTCAACCTCGTGCTCGTGTGCGAGGGCGAGGAGGAGATCGCCTCGCCGCACTTCTCCGAGATCGTCATGAATCCGCAGGTGCTTGCCGAGCTTAAGAAATGCATGGGTGTGTGGATGCCCGAGGCCGCCCAGGACCGTGACGGCGGGGTACAGGTCAATCTCGGCGCTAAGGGAGTCGTGGAGCTCGAGCTGGTTTCGAGCGGGGAGAAGTGGGGCCGCGGCCCGAAGCACGACATCCACTCGAGCCTCGAGGCGGCGGTGGATTCGCCGTCCTGGCACCTGATACAGGCGCTGAACACGCTCGTCGAGAAGGACGGGCACACCCCGGCTGTCGAGGGCTTCTATAACAAGGTGCGGCCACTTACGGCGCAGCAGAAGAAGATGATCGAAGAGTACGCCGCCAAAACCTCCGAGGAGACGGTGAAGCGTACGCTGGCCGTCGATCGGTGGGTGCACGACAGCGGGTGGGTGCAGTCGCGCATGCTGCTGGCGTCGCGCCCGACGATCAACATCGAAGGGCTGGTGGGCGGCTACACCGGTCCAGGCGGAAAGACCGTCCTGCCACATCGTGCAGTGGCCAAGATCGACATGCGCCTCGTGCCCGATATGACCGCCGCAGACACGCTCGCGAAGCTGAAGGCGCACCTGGCGAAGCACGGCTTCGCTGACATCGAAGTGAACATGAGTGGCGGCTACGACCCCACCCAGACGGACCCCGACAGCCGTCTGATCCAGACACAGCTCGCGACCTACCGGCGGCTCGGCGCCGATCCACTCTTGTGGCCGCGGCTGGGGGGCTCATGGCCGGGATGCGTGTTCACGAATGCACCGCTCAGCCTGCCTGCTGGCCACTTCGGCATGGGGCACGGCACCGGCGCGCATGCGCCCGATGAGTACTACCTCATCGAGTCGAGCAATCCGAAGGTGCAGGGACTCGATGGGGCGGTGGCATCGTTCGTGGAATATCTCTACGCACTCGCCTGACGCACGGGCGCTCCGGCTCGCCGCCGCCGGGCTCGTTGCCGAAGTGAGGGACGCGCACTAAAGTAACGAGTCTGCGCGGGTGTAGTTCAATGGTAGAACTGCAGCTTCCCAAGCTGCTAACGTGGGTTCGATTCCCATCGCCCGCTCCATGTCCCGCTGCGCGCCGTTCCGAGGAAATGAGGCAAGCGGTGGCAAAGCCGCGATAGCGCGCTACCTTCTGTGGCGCGTTCGCGCCCTAGTATGCGCTGGGGAAACTCCGGGGCTTTCTCATGATCAACCTCAGGCAGAGCCGTTGCCAACCGGCAGCATGGGGGCTCGTGCTATGGCTCGCGCAGGGGTTCGTCACGGCAGCCGCCACGACCGTTCTCACCGAATCCGACACGCTCATGCTCGTGGGGTTCGAGCGCGCAAGCGAGACAACCCCACAACGTGCCCTGCGCGAGGCGCTGCGTGCCGCGCTCGATGAATCGCCTTATCTCAACCTGGTGCCCGACGCGGTAATCGAGGGTATGCGACATGGCAGCTCCGCCTCCATGGCGGCCGATGACCTGAGGCAACTCTGTCAGAGCGTGCATGCGCGCGCTTATGTGCACGGAACGCTGGCGCCCACCCCGCAAGGTGCGGGATTGCAGGGGCAATTGCAGGTGTTGGAGTGCTCCAACGGTACACCGCTCGCGCATGAAGAGTTCACGGCAGAGCGCGCGCGCTTGGTGGATGCGTTGGGCTCGGCTGCGCAGCGGCTGCGGCTCGATCTCGGCGAGCCGCGGGGGTCAGTGGACAGGCTCAGCACGCCGTTGTCGCAAGCCACCAGTGGCTCCTTCGAAGCGCTGGACGCGTGGAGCTCGGCGCTCGCTGAATGGCGCAAGCAAGGCGCGGCGGCCGCGTTACCGCTTCTGCAGAAGTCGATCGCTGACGACCCGGCGTTTGCAGCAGCCACGTACGATCTCGGTCTCGCTTACCGCAACTCCGGGCAGGAAGAGCGGGCGCGGGAGATGTTCACGCGCGCCTTCGCGATGCGCGCGCACGCCAGCCGCCGCCGGGCACTCAACATCGCGGCTCAATATCATGCCTTCGTCACCGTGAATGAACAGCGCGCCGTGCAGGCGTTCAGAGAGTGGAGCGCGAGCTACCCCAGGGACTACAAGGCCGTCTCGAACCTCGGGAGCTTTTACGGCGATGTGTGCCGTTACCATGAGGCGATTGCGCAATTCGAGCTCGCCCGGCGTATGAATCCGGCCGACGTCGTGCCTCATGAGGATCTCATGGAAATGCTGATCGCGGTCGGCGATTTCCAGAAAGCGCGCGCGGCATACCTGGACATACTGCGATTGCATCTCGACGATGACTCCCCGCATCTGTACCTGTACGTCATTGCCGCGCTGGAAAACGACCGCGCGGAGATGGCAGCGCAGTCCGCGTGGTTCGACGACAAGAAAGAGCTGCAGCACGAGATCCTCTCCGAACAAGCTGACGCCGCCGCCTATTCCGGCAACCTCGGCGAGGCCCGCCGGCTCAGCGAGCGCGCAGTCGCCTCGGCGCGGGACGCAGGCAATCTCGAGCAGGCCGCGAGCTGGTTGCTGAACTCGGCGTGGCGCGAGGAGCTTCTGGGAAAAGAGCCACTGGCACGCGAGCAGGCGTTGCGGGCACTAAGCATTACACGCACCAGCCGCGAGGGTGAGGCGACCGCCGCGATCATTCTTGCGGGGACCGGGGACATCGCGAGGGCGGAGTCGCTCATGGCGGATATCGAGAAGCGCTATCCAGACCATAGTGTGATGCAGTCCTACTGGCTGCCATGCATACGTGCTCAACTCGCGCTCAGGCGAGGTGACACTGCCACTGCGCTCAAGGAGCTGACGATCGCGGCGCCGCTCGATCTGCTCTACCCGCAGGTCTTCTTCTACTCTCACATGCCCTCAGTCGTCCTGCGTGCCGAGGCTTATCAGCTGCGCGGAGAGACGGCGCACGCGAGCGAGCAGTGGCAGACGATCCTGCGCAATCCCGGCATCACGCAGCTCAGCGCCACGGCACGCTATGCCCGGCGGCAACTGGGCTCCAGCGAAGGCATGAAGCCCGCCAGCGGTTGAATGCGGGTTTTTGTGCGGCGCTTCGCTGGCGCCGTGACCATTCGATGACATCCCCGGTGCTCCCGGGCGGTTAAGCTTGCGGGATGCACCAGATCGGTGTGGTGGGTCTCTCCTATCGCCACGCGGACGTGGATGAGGTAGCGCGCTTCGCCGTGCCACGAGCGGAAGTACCGGCGCGGCTGCCGGCATTGCGCGCCCTGCTCAAGGCGTCGGAAATCCTCTACATCGGCACCTGCAACCGCGTCGAGGTGTTGTATTCGACCGAAGACGGCACGCCCGCCGCAGACCTGCGCCAGGAGGTCTTCCGTATCCTGACGCGCCGCGAGCCCGGACCCGGCGAAGCCGCGCGTGTGCTGCGTGCCTGGACCGGTGAGGCGGCGGTCGAGCATCTGCTACTTGTCGCCTGCGGACTGGATTCCGCGCAGACCGGCGAGCACGAGATCGCCGCGCAGCTGCGTAGTGCCTGGGAGGACTCGCGCGCCGCACACACCTGCGGTCCGATTCTCGACCGGCTCGTGGGCGAAGCGCTCGGCATGGCGCGGCGCATGCGGCGACTCTCGGCCGGCCTGCACACACCGTCCCTTGCGGACCTCGCTGCCGATCGTGTGTTGCAACATCTCGACGGGGCGCAAGAGCCCGTGGCACTGCTCGGCGTGTCACCCATGACACGCCGGTGCGCTGCTGCGCTACACGCCGCCCACGTTCCCCTTATCATCGTCAACCGCACATTGGCATCCGCAGAGGAGTTGGCCGCGGACCTGTCGGGACAGGCATTCGCGCTCGAGGCTTTCCGGCTGCGACCGCCATCGGTGAGCGCCCTGGTGTTGGCGGCCGGCGGTGGCGCGGAGTTACTCGATGCGTCGGCGCTGGCACGCCTGAAGTCCACGGCGGTGCGCGCACCGCTGCTCGTCGACTTCGGCGTACCGCCCAACGTCGACCCGCACGCGGCGCGCCGCACGGGCCTCAGCCGTGTGGGAATGCACGAGCTCATCGAAGCGGCCCAGGGCCGGCGGCTCGCGCAGCTGGTGCGTCTCGCGCCAGTGCGCGCGGCGATCGATGAGCGGTTGACGAGATTGCGCACCGAGCTTGCGGTACGCGCGATCGGTCCGCGTCTCGCCCGGCTGCGCGAGACCTTCGAGCAGATGGCGGCAGCGGAGGTGGCACGCGCGCTCAAAGGAGAGCTGCGTACGCTCGATGCCCGCGAGCGTGCGCAGCTCGAGCGGCTCGCGGCAACTCTCGCGCACCGCCTGGCGCACCTGCCGCTGGCCGGACTGCGGGCTGCGGCGGCGCATGCGGGGAGCGAGGCGGTGGAGGCATTCTTCGATGGGGCACGCGCGCCACGGCAGCCCGCCATCGACGCCGGCGATACGGGAGATATATGACTCAGCAGCGGCCCGCCCTTGCGCACCCCACTCTCCGGCCGCGCTCGGCCGAGCTGTACGAGCGCGCGTGCCGGGTCATTCCCGCAGGCGTGAACTCGCCCGTACGCGCCTTCCGCGCCGTGGGCGGCACACCGCTTTTCATCGCGCGCGCAGCGGGCGCGCAGATCTTCGATGCGGATGGCCGTGCCTATCTCGACTTTGTCGGCTCGTGGGGTCCGTTGATCGCCGGGCACGCACACCCCGCAGTCGTTGCCGCGGTGACCGAGGCGCTCGGACGCGGCATGACCTACGGCGCCCCGTGTGCGGCCGAAGTCGAGCTCGCCGAACGGGTGGTGGCCGCCTACCCCGCGGCCGAGCAGGTGCGGCTGGTGTCATCCGGCACCGAGGCGGTCATGAGCGCGATCCGCGTGGCGCGCGCCTTCACCGAGCGCGAGCTCATCGTCAAGTTCGCGGGCTGCTACCACGGGCACGCCGATCATCTGCTGGTGGCGGCTGGCTCGGGACTCGCTACCTTCGGCCGGCCTTCCTCAGCCGGTGTACCGGAGGCTTTCGTCGCCTGCACGCGTGTGCTACCGCTCGATGACGAAGCGGCAGCGGCGGAGCTCTTCGCCCGCGAGGGCGCACGCATCGCCGCGGTGATCATCGAGCCCGTGCCCGCCAATCACGGTCTGCTGCCCCAGCGCCGCGCCTTCCTTCAAGCGCTGCGCGAGCTCACGCAGCGGCACGGCGCACTCCTGATCTTCGATGAGGTGATCTCGGGTTTTCGCCTCGGTCGCGGCGGGGCCGCCGAGCGGCTCGGTATCGCACCGGACCTTGCAACCTTCGGCAAGGTGATCGGTGGCGGCATGCCAGTCGGGGCGTTCGGCGGCGCAAGGCGCATCATGGCGCACCTTGCGCCCGATGGTGACACCTATCAGGCCGGCACGCTCTCGGGTAACCCGGTAGCGATGGCGGCAGGCCTCGCAACGCTCGACCTGCTGGGACGAGAGAGCGCTTGGGAGCGTCTCGAGGCTCGCGGCGCAGAGCTCGAGCGACTGCTCGTCCCCGTACTCTCCGCGGCCCACTTCCCGGTGCACCTCGTCCGGGTCGGCTCGCTCTTCTGGCTTTCATTTCACGCCGCGGGTGCACCGCGCGTGGCGGCGCCGCTCAGCGCAGCAGAGTCGGCGCGCTTCGGAGCGCTGTTCCACGCCATGCTCGATCGCGGCATATATCTGCCGCCCTCCGCTTATGAGGCATGCTTCCTGTCACTCGCCCATGGCCCGGCCGAGCTCATGCGCCTGGTCGAAGCGCTGCGTGATTCGCTGGCGATGATCGCATGAAGGCGACGCGCGTCTTTCAGCTCACCGCGCTCGCGCTCGTGGTGGTGTCCGCCGTGCAGGTGGGATGGTGGCTCTTCGACCAGCACGCCTATACGGTCGAGAAAGTCTCGGCCGCGCGCGCGGCGTACGCGGAGCAGGTGGCTGCCGCGCAAGCGCTGCTCGATTCGGGCGCGACGCCACAGCGGGTGGGGCAGTTGCTACCGGGCATCGTGGTGAGCGGCGGACACGCTGCGCTCGCCCCCGAGCTCGCCGCGGCGCTCACCACGGAAGAGCACCGCCGCTACCGGCAGTACGCCTGGGAAGGCTCGTTTTTCCTGCTCGCGCTCGCAGCCTGCATCGCAGTGATCGCGCGGGCGCTGCGCGCAGAGGCGCACGTGCGCGAGCAGCAGGACAGCTTTCTGGCGCTGGTGTCGCACCAGTTCAAGACACCGCTCGCGAGTCTGCAGCTGTCGCTGGAGACACTGGCGTTGCGCGCGCCGGGCCCGGAGGCCGCGCGGCCCCTCATCGATCGCATGCTCGCCGACCTCGCGCGCATGGAGCAGATGGTCACACAGATTCTCGAGAGCGCACGCCTCGAGCGCGGGCGCGTGGACCTCAAGTCCGAAGTGCTGCAGCTCGCGGGCGCGGTGCAACGCGTGATCGCGCAGCTCGAGGAGCGCGCGCGCGCGGAGCACATCAGCATCACGACCGATATCGCGCCGACTCTCACCGTGGTGAGCGATCCGCTCGCGCTCGATGTGGTGGTGCGCAACGTCCTTGAGAATGCCCTCGCCGCGGTCAAGTGCGCAGGCGGCGGTCGCATCAACCTCAGTGCCCGTGCGACCGAGCGGGAGGTCGAGCTGCAGGTAGCCGACAGCGGCGTCGGCTTCACCCCCGGTGAGGGCGCGCGACTGTTTCACAAGTTCAGCCGCCTGCGCGGCAGCGCCCACTACGGCTCCGGTCTCGGTCTCTACATCGTACGGCGCTTGATGGAGATGGCGGACGGCCGTGTCAGTGCACAGAGCGATGGCCTCGGTCAGGGCGCCCGCATACGGCTCACCTGGCCCGCCGCAGCGGCCGGTGCCGCACCCCAGGCGGCATCCGAACGGGAGCAGACGCGCTCATGAGCGCGGCGTCTCCGGCGCAGGTGCTCGTGGTCGAGGACGATCCGCACCTCGCGGCGGGTGTGGTGGAGAATCTGCGGGCCGAAGGCTACGCGGTCAGTGTCGCTCCTGATGGTGAGCAGGCACTTGCGTGGTTGGCGCAGCACAGCTGTGCACTCGTCATTCTCGATGTGATGTTGCCGGGAGCCGATGGGCTCAGCGTGTGTCGTACGCTGCGCGCGCGTGGCAACACCACCCCGGTGCTATTCCTCACCGCGCGCGGCGATCCGGCCGATCGCGTGCGTGGGCTCGAGGCGGGAGGTGACGACTACCTGGCAAAACCCTTCCATTTGCAGGAGTTCTTGCTGCGGGTGCGGGCGATCCTGCGACGCTGGGACTGGTATCGCAGCGCTTCAGCCACGAGTGCTACCGCCGTGCTGAGTTTCGGCGGCAACGAAGTGGACTTCCGGGCTTTCCGTGCGCGCGCCTGGAACGGCGAGGCACAGGAGCTCACCGAGAAGGAAGCCATGATCCTCAAGGTGCTCGCGGAGCAGCCGGGGCAGATCGTCTCGCGCGAGGATCTGCTCGAGCGCGTCTGGGGCTACGACGTATTCCCCTCCACGCGCACCGTGGACAACTTCATCCTGCGCCTGCGCAAGCGCTTCGAGAGAGATCCGGCCAACCCGCGGCACTTCCTCACGGTGTGGGGAGTCGGCTACCGCTTCCTCATCGAAGGTGAGTCATGAGCGGCAGGCACATACTGCGCATCGGCACCCGCGCCTCGGCGCTCGCCCTGTGGCAGGCACGCGAGGTGGCTGCGCGGATCGCTGCGCAGACCGGTGCTCCAGAGATCGAGCTGGTGCACATCCGCACCTCCGGCGACCTGCAGAGCGAGGTGCCGCTGTGGCAGACGCGCGGGCGCGCCTTTTTCACCCGCGAAATCGATCGCGCGCTGCTCGCCGGTGAGGTCGATATCGCCGTGCATAGCCTGAAGGACCTGCCCACCGAGCTCGAAACGGGGCTCACGCTCGCGGCGCTACTGCCGCGCGCCGATCCGCGCGATGCCCTCGTGAGCCGTGGCGGCGCAGCCTTGGCGCAGCTTCCATCGGGCGCACGCATCGGCACGAGCAGCCTGCGGCGTCGGGCGTTCCTGGCGCGCCTGCGGCCCGATGCAGTGCTGCTCGAGCTGCGCGGCAACGTACCGACGCGCATCGAGCGGCTGCAGCGTGGAGAGTATGACGCCATCGTGTTGGCGGCCGCCGGTCTCACGCGTCTCGGGCTCGCGCAGCACGTGAGTGAGCATCTTTCACCGGAAAGCTTTCCGCCGGCAGTGTCGCAGGGTGTGATCGGCGTGTGCGCGCGCAGTGGCGACGCGGAGACCGCGCGCTGGCTCGTGGAGCTCGATGAGCACGGCGCCCGCCTCGTCACGAGTGCCGAGCGCGCGCTGCTCAAGCACCTGGAAGGCGGATGCCAGGTCCCGCTCGGGGCACTCGCCACCCTCCAGGGCAGCACGTTGATTCTTACCGCTTGCGTGTGCGCTCTCGATGGGACGCGATACGTGTCGGCCCGCGCAGAGGGACCGGCGGTCACGCCGGAGGCGGAAGGGCTCGGCATACGCGTCGCGCAGGAACTCCTTGCAGCGGGTGCCGGCGATCTGATGGAGAAGGAGCGCATGGCGCATGCGGTGGAGCCGCCATGAGCGTTGCGATGAGGCCCGTGGTCGTGACTCGCGCAGAAGGCAGCGATGGTCCGCTCAGCCGCGAGTTACGTGGGCTGGGTCTCACGGTGCTGTCGTGGCCGGCGGTGAGTGTAGCCCGCGCCGATCCGACTGCACTCGAGGCGGCACTGGCAGAACTGCAGAGCTTCGGCTGGATCGTGTTTGCCAGCCGCTATGCAGTAGCGGCCGTGCTCGAGCGGCTGGCGACGCCGCCCGCTGCCGTGCGCATCGCTGCGGTGGGCCAGGCGACCGCCCAGGTGTTGCGCCAGAGGGGTTGGCCCGTGCATCTGACTCCCGAGGAGCCGAGCGCCGCCGGTCTGATCGCCGCGTTCGCGAGGCAGTGGTCAACCGAGGATGCCGCAGTGAAGGTGCTCTACCCCGCAAGCTCGCGCGCCTTGCCCACCATCGCCGCGGGACTGCGGCAACTCGGTGCATCGGTTACGCAGGTGGAGGCCTACCGTACACAGGCCGCCTCTCTCGACATCGACGAATGCCGCGCCTGGATCGCCCGCGGTGGAATCGGTGCGGTCACTTTCGCCAGTCCTTCCGCCGTCAGCGAGCTGGCGCAGGCGCTGGGGACGGCCGACTTTCAGCGCCTGCTCGCGGAGGCCGCGGCGGTTGCGATCGGGCGCACGACCGCCGCCGAACTCAATGCACATGGCCAGGATGCCGTGGTCGCGGAGTCCGCGACCCTGCACGGGCTGGCCGTGACCACACTTCGCCTGTTGCAAACGAGAGTCTGAAACCTATGGGATTTCCTCAAGTGAGACCGCGACGCACGCGGGCGCACGAGACCTGGCGGACCCTGGTGCGTGAGACACGGCTGACGCCTGACGCGCTCATCTATCCGCTGTTCGTCGTACCCGGACGTGCAGTGCGCGACGCGGTCACGAGCATGCCGGGCATCGCGCAGCTGTCGGTCGATGAGGCAGTGAAGGAAGCGCGCGTGGCCGAGGCGGCGGGCGTGCCGGGAGTGTTGCTGTTCGCCGCGCCCGAGCACAAGGATGCGCGGGCGAGTGACGCACTCGATGCGCGCGGGCTAGCGGCGACTGCCATCGCGGCCATCAAGCAAGCATGTCCGAAGCTTCTGCTGTGGGCGGATGTCTGCCTGTGCGGAGCCACCGACCACGGCCACTGCGGCCACGTCTCGCAGGACGGCGCGATCGACAATGACTCCTCCATCGAAACACTGGCGGATGTCGCCCTCAACTACGCACGTGCCGGCGCCGACGCGGTGGCACCGAGCGACATGATGGACGGACGCGTGGCGGCGGTGCGCGCGCAGCTCGATGCCCACGGGCATGCCCACACACCGATCGTCTCTTACGCGGCGAAGTATGCCTCCGCGTTCTATGGACCATTCCGCGAAGCGGCGGAGTCTGCGCCCGCCTTCGGTGACCGTCGCTCGTATCAGATGGATCCCGCCAACGCGCGTGAAGCGCTGCGCGAAGTTCTGCTCGATGTGGAGGAAGGCGCCGACCTCGTCATGGTGAAGCCAGCAGGTCCCTATCTCGACATCATCCGCCGAGTACGCGACACGGTGCAGGTACCGGTGGTGGCCTATCAGGTTTCGGGCGAGTTCAGCCTGATCAAGGCAGCCGCCGAGCGCGGCTGGATCGATGAGCGTGCGGCGGTGCTCGAGACTCTCACGGGCATTCGCCGCGCCGGTGCCGATGTCATCATCAGCTACTTTGCGCCGCAGGTGGCGCAGTGGCTGCGCGCATGAGTGCGCCCGGGCCGCCGCGCGCTTCCACACCCGAGGCCGCTCCGGGCGCAGCCGTGCGTGCGGTCGAGAGCTCGTTTCTTGCCGCCTGCCGCCGTGAGCCAGTGATGCATCGGCCGATATGGATCATGCGCCAGGCCGGTCGCTACCTGCCCGAGTACCGCGCCTTGCGGACCAAGGTGGATTTCGAGGCGCTGACTCGCACACCGGAGCTGGCCGCCGAGGTCACTCTCCAGCCGCTGCGGCGCTTTCCGCTCGATGCGGCCATCCTGTTCAGCGACATCATGACACCCATCCAGGGCATGGGGGTTGGGCTCTCGTTCGAGCCTGCCCCGGTGGTACGGGAGCCGATCCGCAGCATGGCGCAGGTGGAGGCGTTGCCGCCGCTTATGCCCGCGCGCGACGTTCCTTTCGTTCTCGAGAGCATTCGGCTCATCCGGGCTGCCCTCCCCGGCGGCGTACCACTCATCGGATTTGCGGGTGCGCCGTTCACGCTCATGTGCTACCTCGTCTGCGGACGGCCCTCCAAGGAATTTGCCGCCGCGCGCAGCTTTCTCTATGCGCAGGCCGGCACCGCGCAGCGGCTGCTCGGCCGCCTGGCGGATGCAATGGCGGAATATCTCGCTGCCCAGGCCGCGGCCGGCGCGCAGGCGCTCATGCTGTTCGAGTCATGGGCCGGCCTGCTCGCACCGCGCGAGTTCATGCAGTTTGCGCTGCCCGCCGTACGCCGCACCGTGGCCGCGCTGCGCGGAAGCGGCGTCCCACTCATCTATTACGTGAACCAGGGCGCAACCTTGCTGCCTGCCGTGGCAAGCCTCGAGGTCGAGGTCGTCGGCGTCGACTGGCGCTCGCCGCTCTCGCAGGTACGCAACATTCTCGGGCCTGACAAGGCTGTGCAGGGCAATCTCGATCCCGCGGCGCTGTTTGCCGCCCCTGATGAGCTGCGTCGTCACGTCGACGCGGTGCTCGAGGAAGCCGGTCACGCGCCGGGACACATCTTCAACCTGGGGCATGGCATCTGGCCCGACACCGATCCGGATGCCGTGGCGCGGCTCGTGGATTACGTGCATGAGCGACGCTAGCGACTTCGCGACTGGCGCCACGGCCTACTTCCACGATTTGCAGCGGCGGGTTTGCGCGGCGTTCGAGGCCTTCGAGCCGCAAGCGCGCTTCGACGCGCGCAGCTGGGCAAAGCCTGCCGGGCATCGCCTGCAGGGTGGCGGCCAATCGCGACTGATGAGGGGAGCGGTGTTCGAGAAAGTGGGTGTCAACGTAAGCCATGTTTGGGGCGTGCTGCCGCCCGAGGCACGTGCTCAGGTGAGGGGTGCAGACGCCTCCGATGGCCGCTTCACGGCCTGCGGTATCTCGCTGGTCGCCCACATGGTGAACCCCTACGTCCCCGCGGTGCACATGAACCTGCGCTATCTGTCGACGAGCCGAGCCTGGTTCGGCGGGGGATCGGATCTGACACCCACCTTCCCGTTCGAGAACGACACGGCGGACTTTCACGCTGCGCTGCGAGCTGCCTGCGAGGCTTACCGGCCGGGGAGCTATGGGCAATTCAAGGCGTGGTGCGACCGGTATTTCTATCTGCCACACCGCCAGGAGCCGCGCGGGGTCGGCGGAATCTTCTTCGATGATCTCGCCGGGGCGGACCGCGACGCGGATTTTGCATTCGTGCGCGCAGTGGGCGAGGCATTCCTACAGGTCTATCCGCGAATCATCGCGCGGCGCAAGGACAGCCCCTACGACGATGCGGCGCGCGAGCAGCTGCTGTACAAGCGTGGCCGCTACGTCGAGTTCAACCTCGTGTACGACCGCGGCACGCGCTTCGGTTTCAGTACCGACGCCGATCCGGACGCGTATCTGATGAGCCTACCGCCCGTGGTGAGGTGGTGATGGCTGCCGGCGGCGCCCTGAGCATGGCGCGTCCACGCAGCCAGCTCCCATCCGCCGGCATGAACAGCCGCGCCGCGCGAGTGCGTGCGGCCGCGCGCCAATGCGCCCCCAGCACGTGGCCGAGGGCCTCCAGAGTTTCCGCCGGTGGGCGCCAGAATCGGCGCAATACCCTGTTGCTCGGCACGCTGAACTCCTTGCATAGCTTCTGAGGCTTCTCCTTAAGGAGAGTGCTGCCAGGGCCCTCCGGTTCCTGAAAAATGTGTTGCCGTGCGGCGACGAGAGGCTTAAACGCTTTGGCAGGACGGCCCCTCTAACAGCTCAGATGGCACACGCGCAGGCCGAGGAAACGCGGGTCGACTGGGAGAGCGCGCTCGTCCAACGGGCGCGCGGCGGTGACCAGCGCGCTTTCGAGAGGCTTTATCGGGAGCATGCCGGGCGGGTTTACGGGCTATGCCTGCGCATGACGCGCGACGCGCAGCTGGCGGAGGATTGTACGCAGGATACCTTCATCAATGCCTGGCGCGCGCTCGGGAAGTTCGAGACGCGCAGCTCACTGTCGACCTGGCTGCATCGCATCGCGGTGAATGTGACTCTCGCCAAGCGACGCAAGAGCGGACCCGTCGAGCCGCTACCCGAGGAGGAGGAAGGCAGCGCCGCCGAGTGGGCGCTGGAAACGCCGGTGGAGGTGCAGGAGCTCGAGAGCGCCATCGGCGCACTGCCCGAAGGCGCGCGCGACGCGCTGGTGCTGCATGCCCTCTACGGCTACTCGCACGGCGAGGCAGCAGAGATGCTCGGCATCGCCGAGGGCACCTGCAAGGCGCAATTGCACCGCGCGCGTCGGCTGCTGCGCGAGCGGCTCCATATCGAGGTGAACTGACATGAGCGGTCCGACGGGCACGAATGGACGCAAGCTGGCATCGCTGCGCGAGCTGCCACAGGCCATCGAGCCCGCACACGATCTGTGGCCGGGAATCGAGTCGCGGCTCGCCGCTTTGCCGCCGGAAGCATCGGCGGCGCAGGGCGCGAAGCCTGCGTACCGCCGCGCGCTGCGGCTGCGCTGGCTCGCCGCCGCCGCCATGGTGGCGTGCGTCGCCGTGGGCGTCTGGATCGGCCGCAGTCTGCTGCCTGGCGGTCCCGTCGGCGGCGCGCCGCCGATTGCCGCTAGCCGACCCGCCGCGATTGGGCTTGGGCCCACAGCTTTCGATGCCGCCTATGTGAGCGATCCGCGCTACGAGCGTCAACGCCGCGCGCTGGTGCGCGCGCTGCAGGAGCGTCTCGCGGCGCTGCCGCCTCCGGCGCGCGCCAAGGTGAGCGCGAGCCTCGCCGCGGTCGAAAAGGCCAAGAAGGACCTCGAGCAGGCACTCGGTCAGGATCCGGGCAACGCGCTGCTGCAGGAGCTGCTCATCAACACTTACCAGGACGAAATGCGCGTCCTGACCGACGTGCACGAAGCCAGTGATTCTGGCAGGGAGATCTGAAGATGCGCATCGCTTTGCCCCTCACGGTCGCGCTGCTCCCGCTGCTCGCGGGCACTACGGCCACCGCCTCGAGCGACAAGACGTTCGATCGGCAGGTGCCGGCGCAACCGCGCGGGGTGGTGGAAATCTCCAACGTCACCGGCAGTATCGAGGTGAGCGGCTGGGAACGTAACGAGGTCAGCGTGCACGCGGAACTCGACGCCGGCGTCGAGCGCGTCGATGTGAGCAGCGATGGCGGCCGCACGACCATCAAGGTGGTGCTGCCGCACGCTTCCAGCCAGGGCGGCGAGGCACGACTGCAGGTGAAAATTCCCAAGGCGAGCGAGCTGAATGTCTCGGCGGTCAACGCCGATGTGATCTGCAACGGCGTACTCGGGGTGCAGCGGCTCAGCGCGGTGAGCGGCAACATCACCGCCGAGCTCGGCGGCGCCGATGTCGAGCTCAAGACGGTGAGCGGCGATTTGCGCCTGAAGGGCCACGGCCTGCCCGCGCGAGTGCACCTGAGCACCGTGAGCGGGAACGTGCAGCTCGAGCATGGTGGGGGCGATCTCGAAGCGAGCACCGTGAACGGAAGCTTGGTTCTCTCGCTCGACGATGCACGTTCGGTGCGCGCTCGTACGACCGCTGGCGATGTGCGCTTGCAGGGCAAGCTCGCCCGCAACGCGACGCTCGAAGCTTCGACGGTGAGCGGCGATATGAACGTGCGCGCGAGCGCCGAGGGCGGTTACGCCTACGAGGTCTCGAGCTTCAGTGGGGACATCACCGACTGCTTCAATGCGAGTCCCGAGCGGCTGAGCAAATACGGCCCGGGGAGCCGGCTCGAGGGCACGCGCGGTGAGGGCGCCGGCCACCTGCGGCTGAAGACCATGAGTGGCGATGTGCAGCTGTGCGATCGGCCCTGAAAGGCTGTTACGCTCCAGAGCGTTAGAATGAGCGCGTGAGCCCGAGCCCGTCTGCGCGCCATTCACCCATTGCGACTGCGCTGCTCGACTGGCACGCCCGCGCCGGTCGGCACGATCTGCCGTGGCAGCATCCGCGCACCCCTTACCGAGTCTGGGTCTCGGAAATCATGTTGCAGCAAACGCAGGTCGCGACCGTCATTCCCTACTACCGGCGGTTCCTCGAGCGTTTTCCCGACGTTCGCGCCCTCGCCGCCGCGCCGGTCGATGAGGTGCTGCACCTCTGGTCCGGTCTAGGCTACTACGCGCGTGGCCGCAACCTGCATCGTGCGGCCGTACGCGTGAGCGTCGAGCACGGCGGTGAGCTCCCGGCGAGCTTCGATGCACTCGCGGCGCTGCCCGGAATCGGCCGCTCGACCGCGGGGGCCATCCTTGCGCTGAGCGGCGGCGCGCGCCTGCCCATCCTCGATGGCAACGCGCGGCGCGTGCTCGCGCGCTACTTCGCCGTCGCCGGCCAGCGCGGTGAGCGCGCCACCGAGAAACGGCTGTGGGCGCTCGCCGAGCGCTGCACGCCGCCGACGCGCATTGCCGAGTACACCCAGGCCATCATGGATCTCGGGGCAACGGTGTGCGTGCGCCGCCGGCCGCTATGCAGTCACTGCCCGCTCGTGCCGGGCTGCGTGGCTCACCGCAGCGGACGACAGCACGAGTTGCCGGCTGCGCGCCGCCCGCGCCTGCGGCCGCTACGGCGCGTGTTCATGGTGGTGGCCCTCGATGGCGGGCGAGTACGGCTCGAGCGGCGGCCGGAGAAGGGCGTGTGGGGAGGACTCTGGTGCCTGCCCGAGTTCGACACCGCGAGCGCCGCCGCAGCCTTCGTAAGCAACACCCTCGGGACCGACTCGGTCGTGCCGCAGCCGCTTGCCGAGCTCGAGCACGCATTCACTCACTTCGACCTCAGAATCCGGCCGCTGATGGTCTACTGCACCGGCTGCACGACGCTCGTGGAGGAGAACGGCGGCCTTTGGTATAACCTGCGCGAGCCGGCACGCATCGGCTTGCCCGCGCCCATCACTGCATTGTTGGCGCGCCTGGCTGATGAAACCCTGTTCGAGCGGAGTGCCTAGAATATGTCACGCGTAGTGCGGTGTGTCTTGCTGAAGCGCGAAGCCGAGGGCCTCGAGCGGGCGCCGTATCCCGGCGAGCTCGGCCGACGCATCTACGAGCAGGTCTCCAAGGAGGCCTGGGCGCAGTGGCTGCGACACCAGACGCTGCTCATCAACGAATATCGGCTCACCCCGATCGAACCGAAGGCGCGCAAGTTCCTCGAGGCCGAGATGGAGAAGTTCTTCTTCGGGGCAGGTTCACAGGCCCCTCAGGGCTACCAGGCTCCGGACCGCTGATAGCTCAGGAGGCTCGTTTCATCATGCGCACGCTGACGCGCGTGCCGCGGTCCGGCTCACTGGCGATCTGCCACTCACCGCCGATCGCATTGGCGCGCTGGTGCATGCTGGCTAGACCAAATCCCTGCCGCGCCGAAA
>DASQYM010000030.1:0-27530 GCA_035639195.1 Steroidobacteraceae bacterium | reverse complement strand
CGGTCACGCTGCGCCACTGGGCGAGCAGCCCGTCGTAGACCAGGAACTCGTAGCCATCCTCCTGGAAGAGAATCCCGTACTCGCGGGTCTGGAGCTCCGCCTGCTCGCGCGCGTAGGTGAAGAGCGCGAGCAGCCGGTCGCTCTCCTTCTCGAGCTCGCGATCGCGGCCGGTGATGTTGACCGACAGCACGATCCCCGCCGTGAGGACGCCGATGATCACCACGACGATCAGCACCTCGATGAGGGTGAACCCGCGGGGTACGCGGCGAGCTCCCGGCGCGCGCCTGCGCCGGGAGGCAACGCTAGTCGGTGATGTTCCAGTTGCCGATGTCGGCATTGATGCCATCACCGCCCGGAGCGCCATCGGCTCCGAGGCTGTACAGGTCGAACTCCTGGCCATGCGAGCCGGGGAAGACATACTGATAGTCATTGCCCCAGGGGTCCTTGCTGATGCGCTGCAGGTAGCCGCCGGGCCGCCAGTGCTTGATCGAAGGATCGGTCGGCTGTGCGGTCAGTGCCAGCAGTCCCTGCTCGGTGGTCGGGTATTTCGAGTTGTCGAGCCGGAACATGGTGAGCGCGGTCTCGAGACTCTTGATGTCCTGCTTCGCCTTGGTGACGCGCGCCTCATCCACACGGCTCATGATCTGCGGCACGATGACTGCCGCCAGCAGACCGATGATGATCACCACCACCATGATCTCGATGAGGGTGAATCCGCGGGCGCGGCTCACCCCGTGAGATCGGGCTCGCCAGGCTCTCTTGAAGCGATCGGTCTGGCCGGCAGGCGGTCTGCTAACCTGAAATGTGTGGCTCATGAGCTGCATGTCCCGGCCGGACCGGCGATTTGGCCCAAAAACGGCTCAGGATGATAACAAATGGGGGTCTCCGGCTTCGTGAACCACGTGCACCTGGCGCTCAGGTCGGTCAATTGCGACGGCCGCCGCGGGCTGGCACTGCTTTGCGTCTGCCTGCTGCTGCTGTTGACGGGCCTCGGTGGCGATGCCGGCCAGGGTCTGCTGCGTTACGAGCGCGGCGCGCTCACCCAGGGGCAATTCTGGCGGCTGCTCACCGCACACCTCGTTCACCTCGACCTGCGGCATGCGTTGCTCAATGCGGCCGGCCTCGCTCTCGTGTGGGCGCTCTTCGCCCGGGATTACTCGCCGAAGGCATGGCTTGCCATCCTGCTCGGGGCCATCGCCGCCATCGATGCGGGCCTGTGGCTCGGCGATTCGACCGTGCAGTGGTACGTGGGTTCCTCTGGTGTGCTGCACGGGGCCATGGCGGCAGGCGCCTTGGCACACATTCGCCACGGCGAGCGCGATGGATGGGTGCTCGCGGCGCTGCTGGCCGCGAAGCTTCTGTACGAGCAGACGATCGGGGCACTGCCTTTCTCCGGACGGGATCCGGTGGTGGTGGACGCGCACCTCTACGGGGTGCTCGGAGGAGCGGCGCTCGCCGCGCTCCTGAAGCCGCGCCGCGTGCCGTTATAATCGCCAGCTTTTGCGACGGCGGAAGGGCTCATGGCGTTCGCGTTCGTGTTTCCCGGTCAGGGCTCGCAGTCGGTCGGGATGCTCGCATCGCTCGCCGCCGCAGAGCCGGCCGTGCGCGATACCTTCGCGGAAGCCTCGCAGGTGCTCGGCTACGACCTGTGGCAGCTGGTGAGCGCCGGACCCGCGGAGGTGCTCAATGCCACCGAGCGCACCCAGCCGGCGATGCTCGCGGCAGGGGTGGCCGTGTGGCGCATATGGCGAGCGCGTGGCGGAGGAGTGCCCGCACTGGTCTCCGGCCACAGCCTCGGGGAATTCACCGCGCTCGTCTGCGCGGGTGCGTTCGAGTTTCCAGAAGCCATCGAGCTGGTGCGCTTCCGGGGCCAGGCGATGCAGGAGGCGGTTCCCGCGGGCAGCGGCGCGATGGCCGCCATTCTTGGCCTCGAGGATGAGGTCGTACTGGCCGTCTGCCGCGAGGCCGCGCAGGGCGCGGTAGTCGAGGCGGTCAATTTCAACTCACCCGGTCAGATCGTGATCGCCGGCGATGCTGCGGCCGTGCAACGGGCGATCGAGGGCGCGAGAAGCAAGGGAGCGAAGCGCGCCCTGGTGCTTCCGGTGAGCGTGCCGGCGCACAGCAGCCTGATGCGCGCGGCGGGCGAGCGCCTGCGGGCACGGCTCGATGCGCTCAACGTGCGCAAGCCCGCGATTTCATACGTCAGTGCGGTCGATGCCCGTCAGCATTCCGAGCCTGCAGATATCCGCGAGCTGCTCGTGCGACAGATCTCGAGCCCGGTGCGCTGGACCGATTCGGTGCGTGCGCTTGCGCGTAGCGAGGTGTCGCAGATCATCGAGTGCGGGCCCGGCAGAGTGCTCACGGGGCTCAATCGGCGCATCGAGCGACGGGCGGACCTGAGCTTCCCGGCACTCGACGATCCTGCTGGCCTCGAAGCCGCGCTCACCGCCACGGGGGGAAGCCATGCTTGAAAACCAGGTCGCACTCGTCACCGGCGCCTCGCGTGGTATCGGCAGTGCCATCGCCCTCGCCCTTGGGGGGGCGGGCGCCAGGATCATCGGCACGGCGACGAGCGCCGAGGGCGTCAAGCGCATCGGCGAGACCCTCGCGTCGCACGGATACAACGGGCGCGGAGCGGTGCTCGACGTCGCCGACCCTGCGTCGATCGATGCCCTGATAGCGCAGCTCGAGCAGAGCTCCGAGCTGCCCACGATCCTCGTCAACAATGCGGCCATCACCCGCGACACGCTGCTGCTGCGCATGAAGCCGGAGGACTGGGATGCGGTGATCGCCACGAATCTCACCGCCGTGTACCGGCTCTGCAGGGCTTGCGTGCGCCACATGATGAAGGAGCGGCGCGGCCGGATCGTCAACCTGACCTCGGTCGTCGCACTCACGGGCAATCCCGGGCAGGCTAATTACGCGGCCGCCAAGGCGGGGCTGCTCGGGTTCACCAAGTCGCTCGCGCGCGAGATCGGCTCGCGCGGCATCACGGTGAATGCCGTAGCGCCAGGTTTCATAGATACCGACATGACGCGCGCGCTCTCCGAGGAGCAGCGCGCTGCACTGCTGGGCCAGATACCGGCTGGGCGGCTCGGCACAGCGGCCGAAGTCGCTGCCGCGGTCCTGTTTCTGGTCTCGCCGCACGCCGCCTACATCACCGGCGACACGCTGCACGTGAATGGCGGCATGTACATGCCATGAACCGCGGCGCGCGTTGGCGCTGCGCCACAGGCGCTGCGCGTACTCGCGCTCGGGAACACCGCGAGTGCGAGTTTCACCAGCAAAAACAATCACTCGCGGGTGTGTGCCCGAGTGGCACCCCCGGGGGTGTTCCCCTACAATACCGCGCCCGCAGTACCCCGTGAGGGCGAGCGCCGCGGCAGTTCTGTCTCTATATCTATCTATATAAGGACCAACCGCTAATGAGCACAGTTGAGCAGCAGGTCAAAGCCATCGTTGCCGAACAGCTGGGCGTCAAACAGGAGCAGGTCACGGACGATGCATCGTTCGTGGACGATCTTGGAGCCGACTCGCTCGACACGGTCGAGCTCGTCATGGCTCTGGAAGAGGAATTCGAGATCGAGATCCCGGACGAGGACGCCGAGAAGATCACTACCGTCCATCAGGCGATCGACTACATCAACGAGCGTCGCAGCAAGTCCTGACCTCGCTCAGGTTCCTGCAGGAAGCACGTGAGCAAGCGGCGGGTCGTCGTAACAGGTCTCGGCGTGGTGTCCCCGGTCGGGAGCACCGTCCAATCGGCATGGGATGCCATTCTGCGGGGAGAGAGCGGGATCGCTCCAGTGACGCGCTTCGATGTCTCCGCCTTCCCGGCCCGCTTTGGCGGAGCGGTCCGCGACTTCGATGTCGCGCAATACATTTCGCCGAAAGAAGCACGCCGCATGGACGAGTTCATGCACTACGGCGTCGCCGCCGGAGTACAGGCGGTCACCGACAGCGGCATTGATTTCTCCAAAACCGATCCCACGCGCGCGGGCGCGGTGTGTGGCTCGGGCATCGGCGGACTTTGGACGATCGAGGAGGATTTCGAGGCGTACCTGAAGACCATGAATCCGCGCAAGATCTCGCCGTTCTTCGTGCCGGCGACCATCATCAACATGATCGCCGGGCACCTCTCGATCCGCTTTGGCCTGAAAGGTCCCAACCTAGGCGTCGTAACCGCCTGCACGACCTCGACGCATGCCATCGGACTCGGCATGCGCACCATCCAGTATGGTGATGCGGACATCATCATCGCCGGGGGCGGGGAGATGGCGACCACCCGCATCGGCCTCGGCAGCTTCGGCCAGGCGAAGGCGCTCTCGACCCGCAACGACGCACCGAAGGAGGCGAGCCGGCCTTGGGACAAGGATCGCGACGGCTTCGTGCTGAGCGATGGCGGCGGCGCGGTGCTGTTGGAGGAGCTCGAGCACGCGCGCGCGCGGGGCGCGCGTATCTATGCGGAGGTGGTCGGCTTTGGCATGAGCGGCGATGCGCATCACATCACCGCCCCGTCCGAGGACGGCGAGGGTGCGCGCATCGCCATGGTGAATGCGCTGCGCGATGCCCAGCTCGATGCGGGCGACGTGCAGTACATCAATGCCCATGCGACCTCGACGCCGATCGGCGATGCGGCGGAGACGGTGGCGATCAAACGAGCTTTCGGCGAGCAGGCCTATCGGATCGCGGTCAGCTCCACCAAATCCATGACCGGACATCTGCTCGGTGCGGCCGGGGTCGTGGAGGCGATCTTCTCGATCCTGGCAATCCGCGAGAACGTGGCGCCGCCAACCATCAACTACCGTACCCCCGATCCCGAGTGCGACCTCGACTATGTGCCGAACAGCGCGCGGAAGATGAAGATCGACGTGAGCCTCTCGAATTCGTTCGGCTTCGGCGGTACCAACGGCTCACTCATCTTCCGGCGTCTCGACGCCTGAGCGATCCGGACCGGGGACCCTGTCACGCGCGCTCCGTTCGTTCGCGAGCTCGAGGTTGCACCTGGGGTGCTGCGGCGACTCGCAGCGCTCCACCCGCAGCACTATCCGCTGCTGCTGGACAGTGCGGCGCAAGGACCTCTCAGCCGCAGGAGCCTGCTGCTCGCAGCGCCCTCTGCGGCGCTGTGGCTCGATCGTGCCGGTACGCTGCAATCGGCGGGAATGACGCCGCAAGGCGCGGGATTCCTCACGGCGCTCGAGAACTGGTGGCGCAGCGAGCGTGCTCCGGCGGCGGGTGGTGAAGGTGCAGCGGCGCTCATCGCGGGCGGCTGGGCTGTGTTCCTCGGCTACGAGCTCGCCGCGGAGATCGAGCCGAATCTCGCGCTACCGGCGGCGCCGCTTCCCTGGCAGGCGTTTGCGCTGCGCACCCGCGGGGCGATCGAGCTCGATCTGCAAAGCGGCCGCACCCGCGCGGTGGCGGAGGACGCAGCGACTCTCAGCCGCCTGGTTGCCGATGCGCTGCAGGCGGCGCGGGAGTCGGGCGAGACGCCGTGCCTGCGCATCGAGAGCGTGCGCGAAGAAGACCCGGGCGCCTATCTCTCGCGTGTGCTGCGTGCCAAGGAGTACGTGCGCGCGGGCGACATCTACCAGGCGAATCTTTCCCGTCCGTGGGACGTGCTCCTGCGCGCCCCTGAAGGGGAAGGGCATGAAGCGCCCCGCTCGCGCGCCGCTCCCGCCGCTACACTCTATGACCGGTTGTGCGCCGCCAATCCGGCTCCGTTTGCGGCACTCGCGCAATGGCAGGGCATCTCCATTCTCAGCTCCTCGCCGGAGCGGCTGGTGCGCGTCGCTGAGCGGCGCGTGGACACGCGCCCGATCGCCGGCACGCGCCCGCGCAGCCGCGACCCGGCACGAGAGTCCGGCGAGATGAGCGAGCTCGCGGCGCACCCCAAGGAGCGCGCCGAGCACGTCATGCTGATCGACCTGGAGCGCAACGACCTCGGCCGGGTCTGCGAGGCGGGCAGCGTACGCGTCGATGAGCTCATGACCATCGAGTCCTACCAGCACGTGCATCACATCGTCTCGAACGTGAGCGGCGTGCTGAGGCCTGAGGTCACACCGATCGGCGCGATCCGCGCGGTCTTTCCCGGCGGCACCATCACCGGCTGCCCGAAGTTCCGCTGCATGCAGATCATCGCCGAGCTCGAGGGCGAAGGGCGCGGTGCGTACACCGGCTCACTCGGCTACCTGACACAGGATGGTCGTCTCGACCTGAACATCCTGATCCGCACCATGACGCTGCGCGGGCACGCGCTTTCCTTTCGGGCGGGCGCTGGCATCGTCGCGGACTCCGATCCGGAGCGGGAGCTCGAAGAGACGCGTGCCAAGGCACGCGGGCTCCTCGCCGCGCTCGAGGAGTCCACCTGATGAGCGATCTCGAGATGGTCCTCATCGATGGACAGCAATTCGACGCCTCCACCGCCAGTGTGCCGGTGCTCGAGCGTGCGCTGCACTACGGCGATGCGCTGTTCGAGACCATTGCATGCCTGGAAGGCCGGCCGCGCCTTCTCGAGCGCCATCTGCGTCGACTAGCGCTGGGCTGCGATCGGCTCGGGCTGGCAACGCCTCAGGCTGGGCTGCTCGCGAGCGAGGTGGCGGACCTGGCCCGTGGCACATCGCGCGCTGTCATCAAGCTGCTCCTGACACGGGGTGTGGCGCTCGCCCGCGGTTATGCACTCGCAGGTGGCGAGCGGCCGAGCCGCATCGCCCTGCGCTATGCATGGCCGCGCGAGGATCCGGCGTGGCATGAGGAGGGCGTGCGCGTGCACCTTGCAACACTGCGGCTCGGTGAGAACACCGCGCTCGCGGGCATCAAGCACTGCAACCGCCTGGAGCAGGTGCTGGCGCGCCGCGAGTGGACCGACCCGGCGATCGCCGAGGCACTGCTCTTCAGCAGCTCGGGCGCACTGGTTTCAGGCACCATGAGCAACGTATTCCTGGTCCACGGGTCGAAGCTTCTGACGCCGCTCATCGATCGCTGTGGCGTCGCGGGAATCATGCGCGGGCTGGTACTGGAGATCGCGTCTGCTGCCGGCATCCTGGCGCAAGAGCGGCGGCTCGATGCAGCGGATCTCGAAGCGGCGGAGGAAGTATTCCTCACGAACGCTCTCAGCGGCATCCGGCCGGTGCGCGAGCTCGCAGGAGAACAACGGGCCCCCGGTCCCGTGACGCGGCTTTTGCAGACACGGCTCGCTGCGCGCCTTGCCGTGGAGGTGCACTCGGGAGGCGCACGTGACTGAGTCGCTCATGCGCACCAGAGCCTGCGGCAGGGCGCGCGTTGCCGCGCTGATGGCCATCGTGCTGCTCGTACTCGCTGCCAGCGCGGCTGTAGCGTGGCTATGGCTGGAGCGCGAGTTTCGTGCGCCGGGCCCAGCGGCGGCTGCAGTGCGCATCGAGGTCGAGCCCGGCACGAGTGTGCGCAGCGTGCTCGTGCGGCTCGAGACGAGCGGCAACCTGCGCAACGCCCGTGCGGTGGAGTGGTACCTGCGTGTACATGGACTCAAGCCACGCATGCAAAGCGGCGCGTACGAGCTTCCCGCGCACTCGAGTCCGGCGCAGATCGTCTCGCTCTTCGAGGAGGGCAAGGTGATCCTCGAGCAGGTCACGGTCGTCGAGGGCGCAACATTCTCCGAATTCCTCGGTGCATTGGAGGAGCATCCGCGCATCGCACACACCTTGCAGGGCAAGAGTCCGGCGGAGATCATGGCGGCGCTCGGGCATCCGGGCCTCGCGCCCGAGGGCGAATTCTTCCCCGACACTTATCGGTTCGCCGCGAACACCACCGACGCTGCCATCCTCACTCTCGCCTACGACAGCATGCAGCGTGCGCTTGCGGCCGCCTGGCAGGCGCGCACCCCCGGCCTGCCGCTCGAGACGCCGTATCAGGCTCTGATTCTCGCCTCGGTGATCGAAAAAGAGGCGGCACTCGAGAGTGAACGGCCGTTGATCGCCGGTGTGTTCGTGAACCGCTTGCGCAAGAGGATGCGGTTGCAGTCCGATCCCACCGTGGTCTACGGGCTCGGCGAGCACTACGATGGCACGATCCACACGCGCGATCTGCTGCGCGACAACCCCTACAACACCTATACGCGCGAGGGGCTGCCGCCCACACCAATTGCGCTGCCCGGACGGGAATCGCTCCAGGCCGCGGTGCAGCCGGCGTCGACGCCGGCGCTGTACTTCGTCGCCACCGGCCTCGGCGATGGCGCCCACCGCTTTTCGAGTACGCTGCAGGAGCATAATTCGGCGGTGCAGACTTATCTCGAGCGCCTGCGCGCGAGCGCGCGAGTCCATCAGCCGTGAGCGCCGGGCGATTCATCACGCTCGAGGGCATCGAAGGCGCGGGCAAGTCAACCATCGCGCGGTACGTCACCGACTGGCTCACCGGGCGGGGGATCTCCGTACGTCTCACCCGCGAGCCCGGAGGGACGCCCCTTGCGGAACGGGTGCGGCAGATCGTACTCGAGCGCGGTACGGAACCGCTGTCGCCGGTGACGGAGACGCTGCTCATGTTCGCCGCGCGCGCGCAGCACGTGGAGAAGGTGATTATCCCGGCGCTGCGTGCCGGGCAGTGGGTGGTGTGCGATCGTTTTACCGATGCGACGCGCGCTTACCAGGGGAACGGACGTGGAGTGGATGGCGCACTCATTGACGCGCTGGCACGCGCGGTGCACCCGCAACTCACCCCCGACTGCACGCTGCTGCTCGACCTACCGGTTGCGGACGGCCTCGCGCGCGCCCGCGCGCGCGGCGGCGGCGCCGGTGCTGCCGACCGGTTCGAGGCGGAGACCGTCGGATTCTTCGAACGAGTGCGCGCCGGCTATCTCGCCCTGGCAGGGCGCGAGCCCGAGCGGATTCAACTGATCGACGCCGCCGCGCCGCTGACCGAGGTGCAGCAACGAGCGGCTGCCAGCCTCTCGAGACTCACCTCATCATGAGCGGGTCGGCCTCGACCGCTGCACCCTCATGGCTGGCGGCTCAGACCGCCTCGCTCCGGAGCGCGCATGCGGCCGGAAGGATGCCGCATGCACTGCTCATCCACGAGTCACCCGGGACCGGCGGCGACTGGCTCGCCACCTGGGCAGCAGCGCTCGTGCTGTGTGACCGTGGCAAGGCGGCTCCGTGCGGCGCATGCGTGGCCTGTCATCGCGTCTCAGCGCTCACGCATCCGGATGTGCAGTGGCTGCGGCCGCTGGAGGACTCGCGGCAGATCCGCATCGAGCAGGTGCGCGAGCTCTCGGCGGAACTCGCGCTCACCAGTCACGGCGGAGGGTACAAGGTAGGCGTCATCACGCCAGCGGATGCGCTCAACCGCTTCGCCGCCAATGCACTGCTGAAGACCCTCGAGGAGCCACCTCCCCGCACTCTGCTGATCCTGGTGGCGAGTGAGCCCTCGCGGCTGCCGCCGACCGTGCTGAGCCGCTGCCAGCGGGTGCGGATCCGCGCCCCGGGGCGTGCCGAGTCCGTCGCCTGGCTCACGACGGTACGCGGCAAAGCCGACTGGGACGCGGCCCTCGATACCCTCGGCGAGGCGCCGATGCAGGCCGCCCAGACCGATCCCGCCGAGCTCGCCGCGGTGGGGGCGGACACGCGCGGTACCCTCGATGCGCTCGCCGCCGGGCGGACCGATCCCGTCGCCGCGGCCGAGCGCTGGGCGCGCTCCCAGCTGCCGCTGCGCCTGCTGTGCTTTGAGAATTGGCTCACAGAACGCATTCGCGGCGGCGAGCGCAGCGGCGCACTTTTGGCGGAACTGCGGCCTGCCCCCTACTTGTCAGAGGCGCGGGCGTTCTTGAATATACGCGAGCTGTTCGGGCTGGTGGATGAGGTACGCGATCTGCGCGCGACGCTGGATGTGCCGCTGAACAGGGGAATGGCGCTCGAAGCTCTTTTCAGACGAATCGCACCCTCGGGCGGGGCGCGCAACGGGGCACATGGATGAAGGCACGGCCGGCACAGCTGGATGGGGACAAAAACTTGAGAGCGGGTGGAAACAAGCCGGGTCTGCTAACCCTCACCATCAAGGACAAGAGTGCGCTTTATCTCGCGTACATGCCGTTCGTGAAGAACGGTGGACTTTTCATCCCCACCAACAGCAACTACCGCCTGGGCGATGAAGTATTCATGCTGCTCAATCTCATGGGCGAGGACGAGAAGCTGCCGGTCGCCGGCCGCGTCATCTGGGTGACGCCGAAGGGCGCGCAGGGCAACCAGGGCAAGCGCACCGCCGGCATCGGCGTGCAGTTCTCCGAGCAGGATCGCGGGCAGACGCAGAAGAAGATCGAGACCTATCTCGCGGGCGCCCTCTCGGGCGACAAAGCCACGCACACCATGTAGCTGTCAGGGCTTATCCGCGGCGCCACCGCGGGTGAGCTGCAGGCCCGCGCCGGAACCCATCCCACCCTGCAGAACGTAGGCATCGAAGCCACGCTCCACCAGGATGTAGGCGGCGGCTGAGCTGCGGCGGCCGGTATCGCAATACACCACGTAGGGCTTGTTGCGATCGAGCGTGGAAAGCTTGAGCCGGATCAGGTAGAGCGGCACGTTGAGCGCGCCCTCGACGGCGAGATTCTGGTGCTCGCTCGGCAGTCGCACATCGAGCCAGCGTCCACCCTGGGTGACGATCTTGCGCGCCGCCTCGGCGGTAACCCACTGCAGCAGCGGCTCGTTCATGAGCTCGCGGAAGTCCTGCTTGTTGAGCCGCATCAGCACGCCGTCGGTCACCATGGTGACGGTGGCGTTGCGCTTGGCTTCCGCGATCAGGGCTTCTTCGCCGAAGGTATCACCGACGCCGAGCTCGGCGAGCTTGATGCCATCGCGCGAGAGCGGGGTCTCGCGCGTCACCGCGCACTTGCCGCTGACGATGATGTAGAAGTAATCGCCCTCGGCCCCCTGTTTGATCACCACCTCGCCGGCACGACACGGGGTGCGCTGCAGGCGCTGGAATATCGCCTGGATGTTGGCGGGCGGGATACGGTGGAAGGCGTTGGTCTGCAGCAGTGTGGTCATCCAGTCGTCTGAGCCGGCGCCCTGCAGCTGCGCTTGCAGCTCCTCGACCTCATAGCTGCCGGTCTGGTCCCAGGTGATCATGACATCGAGCAGATCGCTGTCGATCGACAGGAAGCTGATGTCATCGACGGCGCGCACGGTCACCTTGCGCGGCAGACTCGGGTGCAGCGGATTCTTCGCTTCGGGTGTCCCGCCGCGCAACACGGTCAGCTTCTTCTCGCCGTCATCGACCTCGACCACGCCGTTCACCAGCCAGACGGTGCGCTTGTCGGTGTCGCCCTGACTAAACAACACGCGCCCGCGCGTCAGCGTGCGCACACTCACTTTCTTGGCGAGCGCGGCGAGATTCTCGCGCTTCATGCCATCGAGCGGTGCGAACATACGCAGCAACTGGATGGACGCTGCCTGTTCTTCGGCCATTGTTCCCCAACGCGAAACGTGAACCACATCGCACCCGCGCGTACGCGCCGATACGATGAGTTTTTGATGGTAACACAGCGATTTGCGAGCGCTTCAGGCCCCGTCACGCTTTTGACCGGCGGCGAGTGAGACCCAGCCCGCATCCGGTCGGAAGCGCTCGCCATGACGCGCGGCGAGTTCCGTGAGCCGCGCCACGACGGCGTCGATGCCGCGGGCGCGTGCGTAGTTGAGGGGGCCGCCGCGGAAAGGGGCGAAGCCGGTGCCGAACAGCACCGCGGCATCGACGAGATCGGCGCTCTCCACGACGCGCTCGCGCAGGCAGGCGACGCACTCGTTGATCATGACGAGTATCAGACGGTCGAGCAGATCGGCCGGTGTGCTCGCGCCTTCAGCGGCGGGCTTCACGGCCTTGCCCTCGCGCCACAGGTAGAAGCCCGCTCCGCTCTTGCGGCCGAGCTTCTTGGCGGCGAGCAGCTCGTTGAGCCGTGCGATCTGTGTCACCGGCCGGCCGAGCTCCTGCGCGATGATCTCGCCGACGTGGGAGGCAACATCGAGTCCGACTACATCGATCAGCTCGATCGGCCCGACGGGCATGCCGAAGCTCACCGCGCAGCGGTCGATGACAGTGGGCGCCGTGCCCTCCTGGGCGGCCAGCATCGCCTCGTAAAGGTACGGTGTCAGCACGCGGTTCACCATGAAGCCCGGCGCGCTGCGGCAGGAGACCGGCAACTTGTCGAGGCGCCGCGCAAAGCCCGTGGCGGCCCGCACCGCCTCCGGCGCAGTACGCTCGGCATGCACTACTTCTATCAGCGGCATCTGCGCTACCGGATTGAAGAAGTGCAATCCCACGAGCCGCTCGGGACGCGCGAGCCGAGCGGCCAGCGGCTCGAGCATGATGCTCGAGGTGTTGGTCGCGAGCAGTGCGCCTGCTTTCATGCGTGGCTCGAGGCGCGCGTAGAGCTCCTGCTTCGCTGCCAGATTCTCAAAGATGGCTTCGATCACCAGGTCCGCCGCCGCAACTCCCTCACCGGCCACATCGGCGCGCAAGCGCGAGCGCGCTGCCGCGTTCTGCGCCGGCTCGCGCACACGCTTGTCGAAGAGCTCCTGCGCGCGCTTCATCGCCGGCTCGATGTATTCCGCAGCGCGGTCTTCGAGCGTTACCGTGAAGCCACGTAACGCCGACCATGCTGCGATGTCACCACCCATGACGCCGGCGCCGACCACGTGCACATGACGGATGTCGCTGCCGCTCTTGCCACCTGAACTCTTGAGCACGTCCTGCAGCAGGAATACTCGCACCAGGTTGCGCGAGGTCTCGGTGGTGAACAGGTGCGCGATCGAGCGTGCCTCGGCCTCGAAAGCGGCGTTGCCGTGCGCGCCGTAGCGTGACCACAGCTCGATGATGGCGTAGGGAGCGGGGTAGTGCTCGCGCGGGGCGCGCTTGGCGACCTGTGCGATGAGCGTGCGCCGCACGAATGGCCGCACCGGAGCGAGATCCAGCAGGCGCGCCTTGAGCGGCGCGCGACGTGGCGCCGGAGGGCGCAGCACGAGTTCCCGGGCAGCGCTGCGCAGTTGCGCTTCGGGAACCAGACGATCGACGAGCCCTGCGCCGAGCGCCTTCTCGGCACGCATGGGCTTACCGGTCAACATCAACTCCATGGCGATGCGCACGCCGGCCACCTGCACCGAGCGGACCGTGCCGCCGAATCCAGGATGGATGCCAAGCATCACTTCGGGGAGCCCGAGCGAGAGCCGTTCATCGCCGACCCCCACACGGTAGCGGCAGGCGAGGGCGAGCTCGAGGCCGCCGCCGAGGGCAAAACCGTGGATAGCCGCCACCGTCGGAAAGGGGGCCGCCGCCAGGCGATTGAGCACCTGCTGGCCCTGGCGGATGAGCTGGTAGCCGCTCGCCTCATCGGTAAGGCCGGTGAATTCCTTGATGTCGGCGCCGGCGACGAAGCCACTCTTCTTGGCCGAGATGAGTATCGCCCCGCGCGGGCGTTCCTGCTCGAGAGCGCCGAGCAGCTCATCGAGCTCCTGCAGGACATCGGCAGAAAGCACGTTGGCGGACGTTCCGGGCTTGTCCAGGGTCAGCCAGGCCAGGCCTTCGGCATCGCGCTCGAGCTTCCAGGATCGGGAGCTGGCGTCGTTCATGTACACCTCACCGCGGCACTCAGGCCGCCGATGCCGCGGATGCCGCCGAGGCGGTGTCCGCTGCGGCGCCCGCGTGCTCGGTGGTGTCGGCGCGCACGCGGAAATCGCATACCAGGGGTCGATGGTCGGAGAAGCGCACATCGGGCACGCGGAAGTCGGTCACTTCGATCCCCTCGCTCACCAGGATGAAGTCGAGCTCGATGCGCGGCACCCGGGCCGGGAACGAGGGCAGCCCTGCCGTGTTGGCGCTGCGCAGGCCGGCGGCGCGCATGAACAAGTAGATCTCGTGGGTACCCCAGAAAGTGTTGAAGTCGCCCGCCACGATCACCGGCTTCGCCGATTGCACGATCAGATCATGGAGCGAGCGCAGCTGGTACTGGCGCTGGCGAAACTTGAGCGACAGATGCACGAGAAACACACAGACATTCGACAGCTCCAGCTCGATGATGAGGCGCTTGATGCCCGTGTCGAAATAGTGGAAACGCTCACCGTGTACGTTCGGGGCGGAGAGGAACGCATTGCCCTGCTTGCGCACGATCGGCATCAGCTGGTTGATGGAATCGGTGCCGTACTTGCACTGGAAGGTCGAGTAGTGCCCCAGCTCCCGAGCGATGTGCTCGGCCTGGTTCAGCATGCCGGTGCGGATCGATCCGGTGTCCACCTCGATCAGCCCGACGATGTCCGGATGCTCTGCACGCAGGAACTCGGTGATGCCGGTGAGCACCTTGCGGTTGCTGCGCAGGTAGCCGGCGCCGGGTAGGGGCAAGTGAAAAGCCGGGCCCGTACCGGTGGCGTAGCGAATGTTGTAGACGAGCAGTCGCACCGTGCAACGGGGTCAGCAATGAGTATTGAAGGGCCGCAAGGAGCCGATTCTATCGCGCAACGGCGCCGACTGCGGCGCGAGGGTAGCGCGCGGCCCTATGAGTCCCCGCGACGCCTGCGCCCACGAGCACATCCGGGAAGGGCGGAAGTTTCGCCGCGCATGACCTTGTGCCAGACTTGGCCGCTATGTCGCAGGCCAACCCGGTCCGGCTTTTCGTCACGCACGCCTGGGAGACGAGCGACGATTACCTGCGCGTTTTCGAGTACCTGGAGAGCGCTCGCAACTTCTTCTACCGCAACTACAGCACCCCGGAGCAACGCCCGAGCGGGGACAAGGAGGCGCTGCGGGAGGATCTACGGCGTCAGATCTCGCCGGTCGAGGCAGTGATTGCGCTTTCGAGCCTGTTCGACACGCACCGGGAGCTGCTCACCTTCGAGCTGCTCTATGCGCAGGCGAATCACAAGCCGGTAGTGCTCATGAAGCCCTTCGGAGCTCGCAAAGACGTACCCAAGGCGATCCTCGATCTCGCCAACGAGGTCGTCGACTGGGACGAGCGCGCGCTGGTCGATGCAATTCGGCGTCAGGCGCGTCATGAAGAGACGACGCGCTGGGACACGATCGAATTCAAGCTCGACTGACCGACCGGCCGTTGCCCGGACGCGCTGACCGCGCGCCGTCAGACTCGGCGGCGCGTAGCGAAATCACCTGCGGCACGCTCTTCAGGATCTTGCCGCGCGCGCTCGCGGTCGTCGAACCGTTCACTACCAGGTCGGAATTCTCCGTAACCTGCGCGCGTGCTCCTTCGCGCACCATCGCAGCAAACAGGCGCACCACGCTGCACGCGAGCTCATCCGCCTCGTGACCCGAGAGCTTGCGCACCGTCGCGCGCACCGCGTCTTCGCCACGCAACGGCGCTTCGCGCGTGAGTGCGTCGTGGCAGGCACGAAACTCCGCGCGTAACGCCTCCGGCAACTCTTCGGCGCTCACCAGTGAGAGGTGCTTGCGATACGCATCGGCGAGGCGATCCTTGATCGGGCCGGATCGCGCAAGAGTCAGCGCCGCGGCCTCAAGCTGTTGCCATGCAGTAGTCATCACGACCTCGGGGATGCCTCCTGGTTGCGTCCCGTTAGAAAGGAGGCGGCATCGACTCGTCGTTGTTGTCCGTAAGTGCTGAAACCCCAGCGCGCTCAAGCGG
This sequence comes from Steroidobacteraceae bacterium, assembly GCA_035639195.1. Taxonomy (GTDB): domain Bacteria; phylum Pseudomonadota; class Gammaproteobacteria; order Steroidobacterales; family Steroidobacteraceae; genus 13-2-20CM-66-19. The sequence continues at coordinate 11,932 of DASQYM010000030.1, read as the reverse complement.
CTGCGGCGGAAATATAGCGCAGGCTCTAGCAAAAGAATATGGTGAAACCACGCGGCTGAACGCTGGCCATCGAGCCCACGAGCAGTCCTTCTCCGCAAGTCTCAGCACGACACCGCAGCAGCAGCCATTGCGTAGCGCGCTCGTGGCCAATCCGCCTGCCGCCTATAGGAGCACGTGGGTGTGCCCATCGCCTGTACGGGTGGTGATCTCCTTCGGCCATGCCCAGGGGTGACGTAAGGGGATGGTTCAGAGGTCATGCGCATAGGTCATGCGCATAGGTCATGCGCATAGGTCATGCGCATAGGTCGTGCGCATAGGTCGTGCGCATAGGTCGTGCGCGTAGGTCATACGCATAGGTCGTGCGCATAGGTCATGCGCATAGGTCATGCGCACGCCCCCGATGCAAAGGGGTTGTGCGCTTACGGGAACGCCAGCCCCGCCATAACATATTGATTTCTTTGTCGCGTGCAGGCGACCCACCCGTGCCGTCTACACCTCTGGCGCGGCCGTTCATCGGAAGCCCAAGAAGCTTGGGCTCGAGTGAGACCTAATTCACGACCCAGGAACCCTGCTCTCTGGAGACTGCCGCCCATGAAGCCCGCAACGACTGCTCTTCCTGCGCCCATAACGCACCGGCAACGCCCGGCCGGCTTTACGCTCGTCGAGCTCCTCGTGACGATCGTGGTGCTGTCGATCCTCCTGGGACTCGCGGTTCCCGCGTTCCGCAGCTTCATGCAGAACGACCAGCAGTGGGTGCAGCAGCAGAACCTGGTGCTCTCCCTCAACACGGCCCGAAGCGAGGCCATCAAGGAAGACATCCAGGGTGGAGTTCAGGTGTGCAGCAGCACCGACGGTGCGACCTGCACCGCAACGCCGTGGGAGCAGGGCTGGATCGTCCTGCCGAGCGTCAATCCGTTCAATCCGGCGGCAGTGCCCAAACCGCTCCAGGTGGTGGGCGCACTGCCCACCGGCACCACGCTCACCATGGTGCCCGCAAATCCGTCGGTGACTTTCCTTTCAAACGGCGCCGCCAACGCGCCGGTCGCATTCAGGATGTGCGATTCACGCGGTGCGACCTTCGCACGCTATCTCCAGGTCACTGTGATGGGCCGGGTCGTCGCCGCCCCCATGGTGGGACAGGACCTGACCGGTGCTGCGCTCGTCTGTCCGTGAGGGTAATCGCATGAGCACAACCCACACGCCCCGTGCCGCCGCCCTTGTTGAAAGGGGCTTCACGCTTCTCGAAGTGCTGATCGCGATGCTGGTGATGAGCATCGGGCTGCTCGGCATCGGCAAGCTCATGATCCTTTCCGCGCGCGCCAACGACAGCGCCTATATGCGCACCCAGGCAACGGCGCTCGGCTACACGATTCTCGATGCGATGCGCGCCAATCGACAGGCAGCCCTCGTCCAGGGATACGACACGGCGATGGGAGTATTTCCCGGCCCGGTGGCTTGCACCGCTGCGGCGCCCTGCAACTCCGGTCAGCAGGCGCAGAGCGATCTCAACCTATGGGGTACCAACCTCGGGGCGGCGCTGCCTCAGGGGCAGGGCAGTGTGACTACGGTCACCGCTCCCGATGTGGTGACCGGCGCCAACAACGTTACCGCGACGGTGACCGTGCAATGGTCAGACAAGGTGGCCGAGCAGTCCTTCGGAGCGCCGGCCGGCAACCTGATCTCGATCACCCTGGAGACTGTGCTGTGAAGCGCCAGGCAGGCTTTTCCATGGTCGAGCTGATGGTGGCCATCGCGCTCGCGCTCATTCTCACCGGGGCGGTGATCTCAGTGTTCATCGGCTCGCGGACCGCGTATCAGGCGACTGCCGGAGTCGGCGAGATGTCCGACAGCGGCCGCTTCGCGCTCAACCTGATCGGGGAGTCCGTGCGCAGCGCCGGGAATCTCGCGTGCAACTCGGCGATGTCCGCCACCAGTCAGACGCCATTCGCCACGTTATTTCCCAACACTTATGCTCAAGGCATCGTGGGGTTCGAGGCCAACGGCACGACACCCCCGGCGGCGCTCGCCCTGCCTGCGGTGCCGGCCGTCGGTGCCGCGAACAACTGGACGCCGAATCTCGACCCGGCCTTCACCGGCGCAGCTCCCGGGCCGCTCGGAGCCCCGGTGAAGGGGAGCGATGTGCTCGTGGTTCGCTCGAGCGTGCCGCGCGTGGCACCCGTGTACACGACCGCCGATGCGGCTCCGGGCGCCAACAACGTCTTCGTGACTCCCATACCGGTAGCCATCACGGCGGCGCAATACGCTGCGGTGTCGGATTGCACCAAGTCAGTGATCTTCCAGGTCGCCGCGGTGGCCCCGGGCGCACCTTCCAACGTGAGCCTCGGCACCGCACTGCCAGTCGGGTTCTCTGCAGGTGCTCTCGTGGCTCCGCTCACCACCACCATCTACTACATCGGCACCGGCTCGGACGGTGACTCCTCGCTGTGGCGGATCGAGCAGGTGAACGGCCCCGGCTTCGCAGCGCCCGAGGAGCTGGTCCCGGACATCGAGAACATGCAGGTGCTCTACGGCATCGATCCCGCCGGAACTCAGACGGCAGCCGCCTATGTGACCGCGGACCAGGTCGGCGCGCTGAACGTCGTCAGCATCCAGGTGGCACTGCTCGCGGCGAGCCCGCCGGCAACGCGGCCGGTAGTCGCGGCGGCGCCCTACAACGTGCTCGGAACGGCGGTGACTGTGCCGGTCGACAACCGCGTACGCCAGGTGTTCTACGCCACCATCAATCTGCGCAACGCGGTCAACTGAAGCGCAATCCACGGGAGCCGACAGTGCGCAACACCTCAGTACACTTCGTGCGGTCCCGCCAGCAGGGCGCGGTGCTGTACATCGCCCTCATTCTGCTGATCGTTCTCACCATCATCGGAGTTACCGCGGCGCGCCTGCAGACCGGTGAGGCAGTCATGGCACGCAATGAGCACAACCATCAGCTGGCGATGCAGGCGGCGGAAGCCGCGCTGCGCAATGCCGAGATCAACCTGGCCAATGGCAACTGGAGCATTGCTCAGTTCGCCCAGAACGGCACTGGCCTGTACGTGCTGCAGACCGAGGTGCAAGGGGCACTGGCCAGCTGCCCGAGCGGGTGCAGCATCGCCGACAACTTCAACTGGAACCTCAATTACCCGGCGCCGAATCCGGCCGCCCTGACCTATACCGGGCCCGTGCTCGGCAATGCGCCGGCATCGCCCGTGCTGACTCAGGTGATCATCGAGAACCTGCCTCCGGTAGCGCGCGCCGGCGATCCGCTGTGCACGCCCTCGAGTCAGACCCAGTCCTGTTCGGTGTATCGCGTGACCGCTCACGCCGTCGGCGGCGATGCGTCCGCGAGCGCAACACTGCAAAGCATCATTCATTAGGCGGCCAAACGGCCCGGAAACCATTATGGCAATCCGAACTCCCGCACACATCCTGCAACCGGCCATCGTGCTGTTGGGGGCGCTCGCCTGCGTGCTGCTCGGGCGCACGAGCCACCTGCCGGCGGCCGCGGTGATTCCGACGCAGATCTCGCAGGTGCCACTCACGATCGCCATTCCGGCACACCCGCAGGTCGTGCTGGCGATCGGCAACTCCGAGTCGATGGACGGCAACCTGAGCGGCGCCATCATGACGGGCGCAGGCTCGCTCCCGGCGTCGATGAACCTGCTGCAGAACTCGAGCTCGCCGTTGAGCTACAACATTCCAACGGGATTCACCCCGCCCATCGACCCGGGTCCGGGCGACGGCACCGCTCCCTATACGAGTCCCTCTAACGGCCACCTGGTCGACAACTCTCCCAGCCGCCTGAACGTGGCCAAGGGCGGCATAGCGGCGATGCTCCAGACGTACATGCCGTACGCGGACTTCGCGCTGATCGATTACAGCCTCTCCGGCACCAACATCTACACCACCTGGGTGTACGAGATGAGCCCTCCGGCCGGCTTTGTATTCACCAACGCCCCGGTCGCCGGCAACCGCTACATCCCGAATCCCTGCCGCGGGTACAACGTGGTGCCGGCCAACGTGGTCGACACCGCCTGCAAGGCCATCGACACGAGCGGCAGGGTCACCGGCAGCATGCAGAGCTCGCAATGGATGCAGATCGACGCCACGATCTTTCCGGCAGCCGGCGCCTACAACGGCGGCAGCAGCGATGATCCGCTCATCAATGACGTGCTGTACGCCGGCGGCCTCGCGCCGGTGTGCCTGGTGTATGGCGGCCCGAACCCCGGAAATCCCTACGCCCACTTCACGCTGGCACAGTACAACGCCAACCCCGCCAACATCCACGAGAGCTACACCAACACAGTCAATGGCTGCGCCCCGACGACCTTCCCGACCAACGCCGGCTTCGTGCCGTATACGCCGCAGGCGATGTACATCGAGCGCGGCTTCGGTTACTACGGCGGGCAATCTGCGAATTCGGGCAGCGTCGCGGTGCCCATGACCACCGCGGGCGCGATCCCGACCCAGTCGACGGTGAACAATGCCATTGCGAAGTTCACGCCGTTCCTCGCGCCCGAGACCAACAGCACCGGCACCACCGAGATCAAGGCGGCGGGCGGCCAGTCCGCGCTTCCTGGCCTCCTCATACAGGCCGGCACACTCTTCAATGGCAATCCACCGTCATCAAACGGCTGCACGCCGACCCGGTACGTCATCCTCTTGACGGACGGCATGCCGACGCTGGACAAGAGCGGCAAATCCTGGCCGCCGCCCGGCACCGTGTCCGCGGTGAACTGGCATATGAACGTGGCCTTCAACGCCAACGGCTCCCTCAACATTGGCGCGACCAACGACCAGGCGGTGATCGACACCGTCAACCAGTTGACCCAGCTGCTGCACTCGACCTCGCACGTCAAGACCTACGTCATAGGGCTCGGTGCGGGCGTCGATCCGACGGTCAACCCGGTCGCGGCACAGGTGCTCACCGCTTTCGCAATCGCCGGTGGCACGGGCAGCTACTTCCCGGCAACCGACCCGACTTCGCTCACCAACGATCTGCAGACGATCCTGGCGCAGATCCAGAACACCACCCAGTCGACCGCTTCGACGGCGGTGAACTCCACCGGCTTGCACCGCGGCTCGGTCGCCTATCTTGCGCAGTTCACCACCTCTGACACGTACCTCGACTGGACGGGCAACCTCAACGCCTGGCCGATCGATCCGGTCACGGGGTTCGTGAATACCGCGCCGGGCGGCCAGCTGTGGAGTGCCATGACGCAGCTCGATGCGCAGAACTGGAACACCGGACGGGTGATCGCGACCTGGGACCCGACGACCCGGGCCGGGACGCCCTTCCGCTGGAATCCCGCGATTGCGCCGGCTGGCATCTCCGCCACCACCGGGCTCGGCACGGCGCTCCAGACCTTCTTACCGGACCCCAACGGGCAGCACGTGCTGAACTACCTGCGCGGTAGCTCCTTCCACGAGCTGCGCAACGGCGGGCAGATGCGCGACCGCACACACAAGCTCGCGGACATCGTCGACAGCGCTCCGCTCTACATCGGGCCGCCGCAGGGTCTCACTCAGACCGCAGACTACCTCGCGTTCGCTATCGCCAATCAGAATCGCACAGCGACGATCTACGTCGGCGCGGGCGATGGCATGTTGCATGCGCTCAATGCCGCCACCGGCGATGAGATGTTCGCCTACATCCCGAACGGCGTGTACAACAACCTCGTCAAGCTGGCGAATCCGTTCTACAACTCGCAGCACCTGTTCTTCGTCAACGGCTCACCGCGTGAGGCCGACGTGAAGTTCGCGAGCGACGGCACCTGGCATACGGTGCTCGCGACCAATCTCGGCGCAGGCGGCAAGACGGTGTTTGCGCTCGATGTGACCAACCCTGACGCCATTGCCGCGGACCTGTCGGAGCAAACGCTCGCCCAGTCCGTGCTGTGGGAGTTCAGTGATGTCGACATGGGCCTCAGCTACAGCGAGCCGGCCATTGTGAATACCGCGGCGGGCTGGATGGTGTTGTTCGGCAACGGCTACAACAGCGCCAATCAGAAGCCCGTGCTCTATGCGCTCGAGCCGCAGTACGGAACCGTTGTCAAGAAAATCGATCTGTGCGCCGCCGTGGCCGGAGTGTGCAATGCGGGCCTCGCCAACGGCCTCTCGAGCGTCAGCGTCGTGAACTCGTACGGACAGGTCTCGGCACCGGCCAATACCGTTTACGCCGGTGACCTGCAGGGCAATCTCTGGCGGGTCGACATCACCAACAGCAACCCCGCGAGCTGGACGGTGAGCGTCATCTACCGCGCGCGCGATGCCTCCGGCAACATACAACCGATCACCACGACACCGGCGGTGACTCTCAATCCCGAGTTCCCGCAGCTGCTCGGCACCATGGTGTTCATCGGCACCGGGGAAATGCTCGGAGTCGGGGACCTCTCGACCACCGGCGTGCAGAGCCTCTACGGCATATTCGATCCCCCGACCGGCTCGGGACCCCCGATCGGGTTCGCCGGCATTCCCAGCCGCTCAAACCTGGTGCAGCAGCAGCTCGCCAACGACACCACCTCTGGCGGGGTGCAGGTCCGCATCGTGCCGTCGGTGCTGCCGGTGACACTGCCGACCAACCGCGGCTGGTTCGTGGACCTCAGCCTCGCGACCGGTGAGCGCATCATCACCGATCCGCAGATCGAATCGGGCGGTGGCGTCGTGTTCACGACCTACCAACCGAACACCAGCCAATGCGTGGGAGGCGGCTCGGCCTGGCTCATGGTGTTCAATTTCGCCACCGGTGGGTCCTTCCCGCTGCCCGAGCTGGATGTGAACAGCGATGGCAAGCTCGATGGCAGCGATGTCGGCTCCACCGGCAACAACCCGGTGGGCATGTCGCTCGGCCCGGTGTACGCTTCTGCGCCGACGCTGCTGCCCGGAGGTAGCGGCATCGGCGGTACCATGAAGCTCACCTCGGTCTCGAGCAACAACGTGGACTCGGTCCTCGACCGCGGCCGCGCCAAGCAACGCATTTCCTGGTGGGAGACACGGCATTGAAAACGAGACAGGCAATTCTGGGGTGGCTGGCGTGCGCCAGTGCAGTCCTCGGCGGCGGCATCGCGGTCGCCGCCGCCGTTCCGGGCGAGGTGGTCACCGGGCCGATCGTCGCCATCAATGGCAACATGGTGAACATCCAGGGCCACATCTACTCGATCGCGGCGGCGAGTGCCGCGTACGAGGCGGTGAGCAAATTCCAGCCGGGACAGATCGTGGATGTCCAGCTGGATGGGCCGGCAAAGTCCTCCGCCTCGCAGGCGATCAACATCACGCTTCACTGGGGAGATTGAGAATGCGGGTGCGCCTGCACCCCGAGGCCGGGGTGACGCTCATGGAGCTCATGGTGGTGGTCGCCATCGTGGGCATACTGGCCGCCATTGCCTACCCGGCATACACGCAATTCGTCATGCAGACGAACCGCACGGACGCGACCAAGACCCTGCAGCTCTTCGCGCAATCGCTCGAGCGCTGCTATTCCGCCAACTTCACATATGCGGGCTGCACCGTACAGGGCAACCTGGTGAACGACGGCTCGGTCATGCAGACGCCGAACCTCTACTACAGCGTCACATTCGCCATACCCGACGCCCAGGACTATACCCTCACGGCTGTCGCCATCGCGGCCCCGCAGACCTCCGACAACCTGTGTGCGCAGTTCACGCTCTCTAGCACCGGCCAGGTGGCGGCCCAGGACACCGGTGCGAACAACCAGACCCAGACCTGCTGGGGCTCGAACTGATCCGCACTGCCGCCGGCAACGGCACACTGGCGTCTCGCCTGAGTTACCGCGTGCACGAAAAGCGGTGTGCGCTGCGCACTGTTACGTAATCCCTGCGCGGCCCGCGTTGCGCTCATAACAGAATTCAACACTTCGCAACAGCGTGAGGTGGCGCACCAAGCCGCTGGATTCCACGTGAGCCAGCGCAACAAGCCGGCGTGCAGCAGCAGGTAAGCTGAATCATCGAAGAAAACTTCGTGACGCATAGACGGGGATTGAGGACAGTTATGAACCGGCACAAACATGGTGGCTTCACGCTGATCGAGCTGATGATCGTAGTTGCGATCGTGGCGATCCTGGCTTCGATCGCCTTCCCGGCGTATTCGAGCTTCACCCGGCAGGCCAATCGCACCGACGCGACGAAGACCATGCAGCTCGCCGCGCAGTCGCTCGAGCGCTGCTATTCGCGCCGCTTTACTTATGCGGGCTGCAATGTGAACGGTACCATCGTGAACAACGGCTCGACCATGCAGACGCCGAACCTGTTCTACACCATCACGTTCACAATACCCGACGCCCAGGACTACACTCTGAGCGCCGTACCCGTCCAGGCGCCACAGACGACAGACACCACGTGCGCTCAGTTCACCGTCGCGAGCACCGGCGCGCAGGGCGCGCTGGACAATCACGGCGCCAACCAGACCAAGACCTGCTGGGGCTCGAACTGACCGGAAGCGGGCGGACCCAGGGCGGAGCGATCCGCCCGAAAGCCAGGGGATCGATTCACCGACTCGCGCAAGTAGCACCGCAGTGCCTGCTGGCCTGCGGTGCGCTTTTTTTGGCCAGTGCGGCGCCCGCGCAGGAAGCACGACTCACCGCAGCGACTCCGGCCATCGAGTCGACCATCGAGAAAAGCGGGGCGGAGGTCGGCATCGCTTTCCGCACCCTCGATGGCCGAGCGCAGTGGCTCCGCCACGCTGAGACGACCTTTCATGCTGCGAGCACCATGAAGGTGGCGGTGCTGATTGAGCTCTACCGCCAGGCCCAGCAGGGGCAGGTGCGTCTCTATGAGCCCCTCACCATCCGCAACGAGTTCCACAGCCTCGTGGATGGCTCGCCGTTTGCGCTCGATCCGCAGGATGACTCGGAAACCGATCTCTACCGGGCCGTCGGCGAGACGCGGACGCTGCAGCGGCTGAGTGAGCTGATGATCACCGTGAGCAGCAACCTCGCGACCAACCTGCTGATGGACAAGCTCGGTGTCGACAACATTCGCGCCGGCGTTCATGCGCTCGGCGCCGATGGCATGAATGTGCGGCGGGACCTCGAGGACGGCAAGGCGTTCGCGCGGGGCCTCAACAACACCACGACCGCCGCTGCGCTGCTGCAGCTGTTGGAGGCGATCGCCGCGGGTCGCGCCGTGGATGAGGCTTCATCGAAGGAGATGCTCGCGGTCCTCGAGCGGCAAACGGTGAACGATCGCATTCCGGCGGGGCTTCCCTCCGGTACCCGTGTGGCCCACAAAACCGGGGAGATCACCGGTATCCGGCACGATGCGGCGATCGTCTTCGCGCCGCGGCCCTTCGTGCTGGTGGTCCTCACGCGCGGGGCGAGCAGCCCCGAGGCGGGCTCCCGGCTCATCGCGGACATCACCCGCCAGCTCTACCGCGCGACGCAATAGCGACCGGCCGGTTAGCGCTGGCGGTGCCATTGCCATGTGGCGAGGCCTGCCGTTAAGCGCTAATGTCTTGCTCCTTGCTACAGGCGGTCCAAAACAAGTGGTGCCAGTGGTGTCCCCGTCCCCGCCCGCGGGTGATCGGCCGCTGAGCCACCTACAACAGCCGTAGGAGCCAACGATGTCGCCGAAGAAACTGCTCTGGGTCGTGGTTGCGGTGCTCGGTGCCGTGGCGCTGGGCATCGTCGCACTGAAGCGCGGCGAGCCGGTAAATGCGATGTGGCTGGTGATCGCGGCGCTGTGCATCTACGCGATCGCCTACCGGTTCTACGGTCTTTTCATCGCCAACAGGGTTCTAGGGGTGAACGCCGCCCGCCAAACTCCCGCCTACCGGCATAACGACGGCCTCGATTACGTTCCGACCAACGGTTATGTGCTCTTCGGTCACCATTTCGCCGCGATCGCCGGTGCAGGACCACTCGTGGGACCGGTGCTCGCCGCACAGATGGGGTACCTCCCCGGCACGCTCTGGCTGCTGGCCGGTGTGGTATTCGCGGGCGCCGTGCAAGACATGATGGTGCTGTTCCTCTCGACGCGCCGCGATGGCCGTTCACTCGGGGACATGATGCGCTCGGAGATGGGTCCGGTCGCGGGCACCGTCGCGGGGATCGGCGTACTTCTCATCTGCGTGATCATTCTCGCGGTGCTCGCGCTCGTGGTGGTGAATGCCCTCAAGAGCAGCCCCTGGGGGAGTTTCACGGTCGCCTGCACCATCCCGATCGCGCTCATCATGGGGATCTACGGTCGCTTCGTGCGTCCGGGGCGTGTGGGCGAGATGTCCGCGCTCGGCGGTGTGCTGCTGCTCGCCGCGCTCATTTATGGGCGCACCGTGTCGGAGACGCCGGAGCTCGCGCACTACTTCACATTCTCCGGACCGACCCTGGCCTTACTCATCATCGTGTATGGTTTTGTTGCTTCGGTGCTGCCCGTATGGTTGCTGCTCGCACCGCGCGACTATCTCTCGACCTTCCTCAAGGTCGGGACGGTGGCGCTGCTCGCCATCGGCGTGCTGATCGCACATCCGCAGTTGCAGATGCCGGCGATCACGCGCTTCATCGACGGCACGGGGCCAGTGTGGGCCGGCAGCGTATTTCCGTTTCTATTCATCACCATTGCCTGCGGCGCGGTCTCCGGCTGGCACTCGCTCATTTCCTCGGGCACGACACCGAAGATGATCGAGAGTGAAAAGCAGATAGCCTTCATCGGCTACGCAGGGATGCTGACCGAGTCCTTCGTCGCCATCATGGCGATGATCGGCGCCTCGATCATTCACCCGGGCGTGTACTTTGCGATGAACAGCGGAGCGGGGCTGATCGGCACCACTGCCGCGCACGCCGCCGATGTTGTCACGCAGTGGGGCTTCACCGTGACACCGGACATGCTCACGCAGGCGGCGCACGATGTCGGTGAGACCAGCATCCTCTCGCGTACCGGTGGAGCGCCGACGCTTGCGGTCGGCATGGCGACTATCTTCTCGAGCTTCCTCGGCGGCCGTGCGCTGATGGGCATCTGGTATCACTTCGCCATCCTGTTCGAAGCGCTATTCATCCTGACGACCGTCGATGCGGGCACGCGCGTGTGCCGCTTCATGATCCAGGATCTCGTCGGGCATGCGATTCCTGCCTTCAAGGCCACCCGTGCCTGGGGCAACAATGTCATCGGCTCGGCCGTTTCCTGTGTGCTCTGGGGGTATCTGTTGTATGCCGGGGTGGTCGATCCCTATGGCGGAATCTGGACCATGTGGCCGCTCTTTGGCGCGACCAACCAGATGCTGGCGGCGATCGCGCTGACGCTCTGCACCGTGGCGCTCTACAAGATGAAGCGCGAGCGTTGGGCATGGGTAACGGTCGTGCCCACTGTGTGGCTGGTCGTGTGCACGCTCACCGCCGGGCTCGAAAAGGTCTTCAGCCCCAACCCCAAGGTGGGATTCCTGAGTCACGCCGAGAAATTCGGCCAGGCGCTCGCGTCGCAGCAGGTGCTGGCGCCTGCCAAGTCGCTGCATGAGATGAGCCGGGTGATCTTCAACGATTATCTCGATGCGGCGCTGGCGGCGCTCGCCGTCGCCATCGTGATCGTGGTAGTGGCCTACGGAATCATCAGCATCCGTCAGGCTCGGGCGACTCCGCGCAACACGGCGATCGAAATCGGCGAGGCGGCGATGGGCCATGGATAGACCCAGGCATCTGTGGAGGAGGGCGGTGCAGACTGCCCGCCTGATGGTCGGGATTCCGGACTACGACACCTATGTCGCTCACCGGCGCGCACACCACCCGGCAGAACCAGTCATGAGCTACGCGGAGTTCTTCCGCGAGCGTCAGAAGGCGCGCTACGGCTGCGAAGGAGGGCGCATCGGCGGCTGTTGTTGAAGCTCCTCTCGGCTGTCAACCGAATTCCACCCTCAGGCGTTGAGCGCCGAGATAGGGGAGGAGCCATGAGTCCAACATTGCTGGAGCGGTTGCGCTCCTGGACTGAGACCGGGA
>DASQYM010000029.1:0-47489 GCA_035639195.1 Steroidobacteraceae bacterium | reverse complement strand
GTCATGGTGGAGCAGAACTTCCGTTTCGCCGCGCCACTCGCCGACCGCTTCTACATAATGGAGCGCGGGCGCATCGTGGCGGGCTTCGCGGCGTGCGAGCTTCAGGCCAAAATGCCGCTGCTGCGCGAGTTTCTCGGCGTTTGACCGATCCCTTCCTACTCAGGAGAAGACCAATGACAGTGAGCAGGTGGACCAGCGCGCTCGGCAGCGCCTTCCTCGCAGCGAGTCCCTGCATGGCCTATGCGGCGGGCGAGCCGGTGGTGATCGGCGACATCGACGATACGTCCGGAGTGTACGCGGACGTCGAGGGTGCGGGCGGGGTCGAGGCCATCAACATGGCCATCGCCGACTTCGGTGGCACGGTGCTCGGCAGGAAGATCACCGTGCTCAGCGCCGATCACCAGAACAAGCCCGACATCGGCGCTTCGAAGTTCCGCGAATGGGCCGATCAGCAGCGCCTCAACCTTCTGCTCGGGGGCTCCAATACCGGCGTCAACATCGCCATGTCGAAGGTCGCGGGTGCCAAGAAGGTGCCCTTCATCGTGATCGGTGCGGGAGGCGCCTCGCTCACCAACGAGGACTGCACGGCTTATTCGGTGCACTACGTCTACGACACTACCGCGCTCGCCAACGGCACGGCGACCGCCATGATCAACGCCGGCGGCAAGACCTGGTTCTATCTGACTGCGGACTATGCCTTCGGCACGCAGCTGCAGAGCGCGGCCTCGAAGGTGGTGGAGACTCATGGCGGCAAGAACCTCGGCGCAGTGCGGGTACCGCTCGGTGCGGCGGATTTCTCCTCTTTTCTGCTGCAGGCTCAGGCCTCCGGCGCACAGGTGCTCGGGCTCGCCAATGCGGGCACGGATTTCAGCAACTCACTCAAGGCCGCTAACGAATTCGGTATCACCCGCACGATGAAGCCGGCGGCGCTGCTCGCCTTCCTCACCGACATCCACAGCCTCGGCCTGAAGACCGCCCAGGGCCTGTATCTGACCACCGGCTTCTACTGGGACCTCAACGAAGAGACCCGCGCTTTCGCCAAGCGTTTCTTCGCCAAGATGAACCGCGAGCCCACCATGGACCACGCGGGTGCCTATTCGGCCACCCTCACCTATCTGAAGGCGGTGAAGGCTGCCGGCACTACTGATTCCGACAAGGTCATGGCGCATCTGAAGAAGGACAAGATCAACGACATGTTCGCCAAGGGCGGCTACATACGCGCCGACGGCGCCATGATCCACGAGATGTATGTGATGCAGGTCAAGACGCCGCAGGAATCGAAATATCCCTGGGACTACTACAAGCTGATCCGGAAGATGAGCGGCGAGGACGCGTTCGGGCCGATTACCGGTCTTTGCCCGCTCGCGCCCAAGTAGCCCGGCGGACGCATCCGGCCGGCCGTGAGCACGGTCCTTGGCATCCCCGTCCCGGTGATACTCGGGCAGCTGACGCTCGGCCTGGTAAACGGGTCGTTTTATGCGCTGCTGAGTCTCGGGCTGGCGGTCATCTTCGGCCTGATGGGCGTGGTGAACTTCGCGCACGGCGCCTTCTACACGCTCGGCGCTTTTGCGGCTCTGCTCGGATTGCAGTACCTGGGAATCAACTACTGGCTGGCGCTGCTGCTAGCGCCGCTCGCAGTCGGAGTGCTCGGCGTGCTGGTGGAGCGGCTGCTGCTGCGGCACCTCTATGGTCTCGATCCCCTCTACGGACTGCTGCTCACCTTCGGGCTGGCGCTGATCGTCGAGGGATCGTTCCACCAGGTGTTCGGCGCGAGCGGCCAGTCCTATCCGGTGCCGGACTCACTCGCCGGGGCTCTCAACCTGCACTTCATGTTTCTGCCCTTGTACCGCGCCTGGGTGATTCTCGCATCGGTACTGGTCTGCTTCGGCACCTGGTTCGTCATCGAGCGCACGCGCCTCGGCGCGACACTGCGCGCCGCCACCGAGAATGCTCCCTTGCTGCAGGCCTTCGGTGTCAATGTCCCGCTGCTCGTCGCTGCCAGCTACGGCGGCGGTGTGGCGCTCGCGGCGCTCGCGGGCGTCCTCGCCTCCCCGGTGGTGCTGGTCAACTCGCACATGGGTAACGAGCTCGTCATTGTGGTGTTCGCGGTGGTGGTGATCGGTGGAATGGGCTCGATCCTGGGCTCGATCGTAAGTGGCCTGGTGCTCGGCCTGATCGAAGGCCTCACCAAGGTCGTCTATCCCGAGGCCTCCAACATCGTGGTGTTCGTCATCATGGCGCTGGTGCTGGTCCTGCGGCCGGCGGGACTGTTCGGCCGGGAGTAGCGCGATGCGCGTCTTCTATGTGCTGTTGAGTCTGCTCGCGCTGGCGCTCCCGTGGATCGGGCTCTACCCGGTCTTTCTGATGAAGCTGCTGTGCTTCGCCATGTTCGCCTGCGCTTACAATCTACTGCTCGGTTACGGCCGCATGCTCTCCTTCGGGCACGCCGCATTTTTCGGCTTCGCCGCTTATGTGGCCTCATGGTTGGTCACTGCGCACGGCGCAGGACCCGCCGGCGCGGTGCTGAGCGGCATGGCGGTGGCCGCGGTGCTCGGTATGATCTTCGGCGGTCTCGCCATCCGGCGGCGCGGTATCTACTTCGCCATGATCACGCTCGCGCTCGGCCAGCTCGTGTACTTCGTGTGCCTCGAGGCGCCCTTTACCGGCGGAGAGAATGGTCTCCAGGGGGTTCCCCGCGGAACGCTCCTCGGCGTGCTGCCGCTCAGGTCCGACCGCGTCATGTACTACCTCGTACTCGCGATCTTCGCTGCCGTGTTTCTCTTCATCCGCCGTGTAGTGCACTCGCCATTCGGGCATGTGCTGCGCGCAATCCGCGAGAACGAAGCGCGGGCGATCTCGCTCGGCTATGACATCAACCGCTACAAGCTGCTCGCCTTCGTGCTCTCCGCCGCTCTTGCCGGACTCGCCGGATCGCTCAATTCCCTGGTGCTCGGGTTCGCCACGCTCTCGGATGTGCAGCAGTCGACCTCGGGGGAAGTGATCCTCATGACGCTGCTCGGCGGCACCGGCACTTTCTTCGGTCCGGTCGTCGGAGCGGCTATCGTCGTTACACTGCAGGAGTACCTCTCGGATGTGGTAGGGGGCTGGGTGACGGCCATCATCGGTGTCATTTTCGTCGCCTGCGTGCTCTCCTTCCGCCGCGGCATCGTCGGCGAGGTCGTGGCTCTGCGCCGGCGCCGCGGGCAGCCTCGAGCCGCCGGGCCCCCCGAGCCCGCCTGAGGGCACGGTAGGCGCAGCCCTCGCCCGGTTATCTGCGTCTTACATGATCGGGTGGCTGGTACAGGCCACCTGACCATTGGATGAGCTCATCCATGCTATGTGCTGCGAGGAGCGAGTGTCGTGCCTCGGCGCGGGCGACGCCGAGATCCTCGGGGTAAGCGACGATGCCCCGAGCGCGCAGACTCGCACTGCGCTGCGGGTCGGCCCGCCGCCCGATGGGTGTAGCCCCGGCGATGGCGGCGAGCGCCGCGCGCCGCTCCTCGCCTGCTTGCGCTCGGTAGAGATAGGCGATGCCCTCCTCGGTCACCACGTGGCTCACGTCATCCCCATAGATCATTACCGGCGCAATCGGCATGCCGCTGTGCCGCCCGACCTCAACCGCATCGAGCGACTCGACGATCGCCGGCACCCCATTGCGGCAGGTCTCCACGAGCTGCACCACGAGCTTCCGCCCGCGTGCAACCGGCGTATCGGCCGCGATGAGACTGAGCCAGGCGGGGCTCGCGTGGCGCCGTCCGCGGGGATCATGACCCATGTTGGGCGCTCCCCCGAAGCCGGCGAGCCGCCCGCGAGTCACGGTCGAGGAGTTGGCGTCCGCGTCCATCTGCAATGTCGATCCAATGAACAGATCCACCCCGTACTGGCCAGCGAGCTGGGCCAGTGTGCGATTGGATCGCAGGCTGCCATCGGCGCCGACGAAGAAGACATCCGAGCGCGCCTGCACGTATTGCTCCATACCCGCTTCACTGCCGAAGCAGTACACGCGCTCGACCCAGCCAGTCTCGATCGCGGGAATGATGGTCGGATGCGGGTTCAGTACCCAATTGCGGCAGATGCGTCCCTTCAGGCCCAGGGATTCGGCATAGGTCGGCAGCAGCAGCTCTATCGCCGCCGTGGCGAAGCCGATGCCGTGATTGAGCGAGGTGACGCCATGGCGCTCGTAGATGCCACGGATGGCGAGCATCGCCATCAGCACCTGCTGCTCGCTGATGCGTGCCGGGTCGCGCGTGAACAGCGCTTCGAGGGCGAACGGACGATCGGCCGTCACGATCAGATCGACCCACGAGCCCGGAATGTCGACCCGCGGGAGCTCATCGACCAGCTCGTTCACCTGCGCCAGCACGACACCATGACCAAACGCCGCCGCTTCGATGATCGTCGGGCTGTCCTCCGTGTTGGCGCCGGTATACAGGTTACCCCCCCGGTCGCCCTGCCCGGCGCATACCAGTGCCACCTGCGGAGTCAGCTCGACCAGCATGCGTGCGTACAGCTCGATGTAGGTGTCGATCGAGCCGATCTCGAGCTTGCCTCCCTCGAGCAGCTGCGCAACGCGCACGCTCTGCGGCCCGGCGAAGGAGAAGTCCACACGCCGGGCGATGCCGCGCTCGAACAGCGTGAGGTGCTCGGGACGGGTTATGCACGGAATCAGCAGGTGTATATCGTGCACGCGCGCGGGGTCGACCTGCGCGAGCGCACGCGACAGGAAGTCCGCCTGCTTCTGATTGTCGCCCTCGAGCACGACCCGATCACCGGGCGTGAGGAGTGCCTCGAGCGCCGCCACGATCGAGTCGCGGCGCACGAGCTTGCCCTCCACGTACGGGGCGACCCGCTCGAGCCGCCGCCGTTTGTGCTCGCGACGGCAGCCCCAGTCTGTGCGCGTCGTGCGCCTGATGGGCGGCTGGGTCATGCTTCCTTAGGCAGCGGGCGATCATGCCGCGCCGCGCAACGAGTGCGCCAGTTGGTGTTAGGCAGCGATAGTACAGCCTTTGTCCTGACCGGCACGAAAAGCTCAGCGCCATCCATGTTTGCGGGGCGCCGCGAACCTCCTGCGCCAGGTTGACACGCTCAGGTTGTGATTGCGCTTTTCCTGCCGCCGTGAGCACTGCGCCCGAGGAGTACACCGTCGGGCGCGCACCGCCGTATATACTGTCGGTATCGCCAGGGGAGCCAGGAGATCGTAAGCGGACGATGGCTTGCGTACGCATTCTCATTGCCGACGATCACGAGCTGCTGCGCGAGACACTGCGCACGCTGCTCGCTTCGCAACCCGCGTGGGAGGTCTGCGGCGAAGCCGCCGACGGCGTGGAAGCGATCGAGAAGGCGGCGCAGCTGCGGCCGGACATCGTGTTGCTCGATGTCAGCATGCCACGCCTGAGTGGCCTCGAAGCCGCCGCCGCGATCCGGCGCGAATCCCCCGGCTCTGAAATCGTGATCGTCAGTCAGCACGATCCCGCGGAGATGCTGCCGAGCGCGCTCAAGGCCGGAGCCCGTGGGTTCGTCTCCAAGTCCGACATTGGCAGCAACCTGCTTTCGACGATCGAGTCGATCCTCGATCCGACGCACCGCGCGGGCGATGGCCATGGAGGCAAGCCTGCTTCTGCAGCCGCGGGCGCATCCGGCGGCGGGCGCGCCTCACTCGCGCGCGCCGGCGCGGCCCAGCGAGCGGCACGGCTCGGCTCGCTCCACCCGGAGCGAGGTCGCGCCGAGAGCCTGTTGCTCGAGCAGAACTACCTGTTCGAGCTCATCGCGCGCGGCCGCCCGCTCGATGACTGCCTGCGCGCCATTACCGAGTCGGTGACGCTTCTGCAGCCTGGTGCGTCCGCCGCCGTCATCCTGGCCAGCTGCGGGCGGGCGCGCCGCGAGCGCATCGTTTCATCGAGACTGTCACCGCAGCTGATGACCGAACTGGGCAAGCTACCCTTCGCCGGTGACGACATGCCGATGCCACGCGACGCGGTGGTGTTGCACGGCAAGCCGATCAGCGTGGCGGACATCGGCCACGATGCGCGCTGGGCGCCGGCCTGGCGCGAGCTGTGCACTGCGCACGGGGTGCACGCGCTGCACGCGACGCCGGTGCACAGCGCCGACGGTGCGGTCACGGCCGCCTTCCTCGTATGCCTCGGTGAGGCGCGTCAGCCGAACGCCTGGGAGCGCGACCTCGGCCAGTTCGGCGCGCACCTGGCAAGTCTCGCTATCGAGCGGTGGCGCGCCGAAGCAGCGCTGCGCGAGTCGGAACAGAAATTCCGCACGCTGTTCGAATCCATCGACGAAGGCTTCTGTGTGCTCGAGCGTGTGCCGGCGGCGACCGGCGCGGCCGCGGATTTCCGCTTTCTGCAGGTGAATCCGGGCTTCATCGCGCACACGGCCGCAAGCGAGGTCGCCGGCCGCACGCTGCGCGAGGCTTTCCCTGCCGAACCAGACGATTGGTTCCGCGCCTACGAGCACATTCTCGAGAGCGGCGAGTCGCGCAGATTCGAGCACGGGCAACTCGACCGTGGCCGGGTGCTCGAGCTTTATGCGTTTCGGGTCGAGGACGGCTCGCAGGCGCGCCTCGCAGTCATCGTGAAGGACATCACCGAGCGCAAGCGGGTCGAGGAAGTGCTGCGCCAGCGCTCGGCGCAGTTCGAGATCCTGGTCGATCGGGCACCAATCGGGGTGTTCCTGCTCGATGGCAAGCTACGCGTGCGTCAGGTGAACCCCGCCGCACGTCCGGCCTTCGGGCCGACTCCCGAGCTCGTCGGCCGCGACTACGGCGAAGTGCTGAGCGAGATACGGGCTCCGGAATATGCCGCCGAGGTCCTGCGCATCTTCCGCCATACACTCGCCACCGGCGAATCGCATCACGCAGTCGAGCAGGCCATCTCACGGCGCGATCGCCCGCAGAACGAGCACTACGACTGGCGCGTCGACCGCATACCGCTGCCGGAGGGCGGATATGGGGTGGTGTGCTACTTCCGCGAGGTGTCGGCGGAAATGCACGCGCGCGCAGCGTTGCGGGAGGCGCGCGACCACCTCGAGTCGCGCGTGCGCGAACGCACCGAGGAGCTCGAGAAGGCCTACCGGAGCCTGCGGGTGCTGTCGATGCGCATGATGCAGATGCAGGACGAGGACCGACGGCGCATCGCCCGGGATCTGCACGACAGCGCAGGCCAGCTGCTCGCGGCGCTCGGCATGGAGCTCGCGAGCCTCAACCGTCGGGCCGCCACGCTCTCACCGGAGCTGGCCGAGGATATCGGCGGCAGTCTCCAGCTCGTGCAGCAGCTCACCCAGGATATCCGCACTGCCTCCTATCTGCTGCACCCGCCACTGCTCGATGATGCGGGGCTGACGGGTGCGCTGCGCTGGTACGTCACTGGCCTCTCCAAACGCAGCGGCATCGCCATCAGGCTCGAGCTCGATGAGCGTCTCGGTCGGTTGCCGCGCGAGCTGGAGGCCGCGGTGTTCCACATCGTCCAGGAGAGCCTCACCAATATTCACCGCCATTCCGGCAGCAAGACGGCGATCCTGCGCATCGAGCTCGGCGGTGGCCGGCTGCTGCTGGAGATCGAGGACGAGGGCAGCGGGATCCCGGCCGAGAAGTTGCGTGAGATCCAGATGCAGGGCTCGGGTGTGGGCATCGCCGGCATGCGTGAACGCGTGCTGCATTTCAACGGCGACATGCGCATCACTTCGCTGAGCACCGGCACCCGCATCGCGGTGAGCTTTCCGGTCGAGCCCGGCGGCCTTCGGTCCGGACCGCTGATGCTCAATTCCTGAGGGGCCCGCGGCGTCCGCTTTCTCCTGTCACTCCGCGCCGATGCCGGCCGCGATTGACGGTAGAATCCGGCCATGACGCGGCACATCGGCATCGTCGCCTGCTCGGCGGAAGGCGCGGCGCTCTGTTATCGCACGGTGTGTCTCGAGGGCCCGCAATGGCTCGGGCCGCTCGCGCACCCCGAAGTGTCGATGCACACGCACTCGTTCGCCGCCTACATGGGCTCCATCGAGCGCGGTGACTGGCCCGGGGTCGCCGAGCTGATGCTGGCTGCGGCGCACAAGCTCGCGCGGGCCGGGGCGGATTTCCTCATCTGCCCGGACAACACCATTCATCAGGCGATGCCCTGGGTGCTGCGCCGCTCACCCCTTCCCTGGCTGCACATCGCCGAAGTCGTGGCCGCGCACGCCGCCGAGCGCGGCTTCCATCGACTCGGGCTCACCGGCACGCGTTACCTCGTCGACGGTGAGGTCTACCCGGACAAGCTCGCCGAGCGCGGACTCCAGTTTCTGCGCCCCACCCCGGTGGAGCGCTCCGAGATCAACCGCATCATCTTCGAGGAGCTGGTAGCCGGAGTATTCAAGCCCGAAGCGATCAGCTTCTTCCAGCGGGTGATGAGCCGCATGAAGGACGAAGGCTGCGATGCCATCGTACTCGGCTGCACCGAGATCCCGTTGATCATGAACGACGATAACTCGCCACTGCCGACGCTCGACTCGACGCGGCTCCTGGCGCGCGCTGCCCTGCAGCGCGCCACTGCCCACTGAGGGAGCCACGCGCGGCGAGTACCGCGGTCGCGGCTATTCGCCCTCGAACTTGAAGGAAACCTTCACCTTGGCACGATAGGCCGAGATCTTGCCGTCCTGCATGTGCATGTCGAGCTGCACAACCTCCGCGATGCGCAGATCGCGCAGTGATTTCGAAGCCCGGTTCACCGCGGCGGCCGCGGCCTTCTCCCAGGACTCGGTGCTGGTTCCTACCAGCTCGATGACTTTGTAGACGCTCTCGGCCATGGCTTGCTCACCTTCCGGCGCTGTTGCGTGAGGGTGCGGAGAATGATGCGGCGACCTATCGGCGATTGCAACGCGGCGGCGAGCGCGCGCGTCAGGCGCAGCTCACGCCGCGCTCAGCGAGTTCGGCGACTTGGCCGGACCTTCCCATACCGCGCGGCGCACGAGTGTGCTCTTGCCGAACAGCGACTCGATGAGATCGACGGCCAGGGTCGCGGTGCGGTTCTGGACGTCGAAGGCCGGATTCAGCTCGACCACATCGAGCGAGGCCAGGCGGCGCGTGTCGGCGATCATCTCCATGCACAGCTGTGCCTCGCGGTAGGTTGGTCCTCCCGGTACGCGAGTACCGACTCCCGGCGCGATCTCCGGATCGAGGAAGTCGACATCGAAGCTGACGTGCAGGTGCGTGTCGCTGTCCAGGCCGCTCAGCGCCTGCTCCATGGTCGCACGCATGCCGAGCTCATCGACGTGGCGCATGTCGAAGACGTCCAGGCCCTGCTCGTGCACGAAACGCTTCTCTCCGGCGTCGACACTGCGCACGCCGACCTGCCGCACCCAGGAGGGATCTATCGCGGGCGTGCGGCCGCCGATGCGCGTGAGCTGCGGCGGTCCGAACCCACAGAGGCAGGCGAGCGGCATGCCGTGCACGTTGCCGCTTGGGGACAGCTCGCTCGTGTTGAAGTCCGCATGAGCATCGAGCCATAGCACGCGCAGCTTGCGCCCCTGCTCGCGGCAATGGCGCGCAACCGCGCTGATCGAGCCGATGCCGAGGCAATGATCGCCGCCGAGCAGGATCGGTAGCCGATCCTCATGCAGCTCGCGCAAGACGCTTTCATGCACCAGCTCGTTCCAGTGCATCACTTCCGGCAGATGCCGGTAGCCATTGTGCGGCGGTTGCCAGGGATTACCCGGACCGCTCAGATTGCCGAGGTCCACCACCTCGAGGTCGCGTGCACGCAGGGCGGCGAGCAGGCCCGCGACGCGCAGTGCCTCAGGTCCCATCGAAGCGCCACGGTCGGCTGCACCCACATCGGTTGGAGCACCAATGAGACTTGCGCGCACCATGTCAGGCCGCCTCCTCTTCGGACAGGGTGAGCCGCTGCGGCTGCGCCGACAGCAGGCCAAACAGGTCCTTCGGATCCTCGAGCTGCGGCAGCAGGTCGATCTGCGCGCGCGCGCCGCGCTCCTCGTGATGGATCCGGCGCAGATAGCGCAGCGCGGAGAAATCCTCCAGCGCAAATCCAACCGAATCGAACACCGTGACCTGTTCATGGTGCGTGCGCCCAGGCGCACGCTCGGCGAGCACCGCCGCGAGCTCCAGGACCGCGTAGCTCGCGTCCATCTGCTGGATCTCGCCCTCGATGCGCGACTGCGGCTCGTACTCCACCATGACGCGCACGTCGGGGCGCAGCAGGATGTCGCGGTGCAGCTCGGTCTTACCCGGGCAATCGCCCCCCACCGCATTCAGGTGCACGCCCGGAACGATGAGCTCCGGTGTCAGGATGGTCGCGTTGCGCTTATCGGCAGTCGCAGTAGTGATGATGTCAGCGCCCGCGACTGCTGCAGCAGTGGAGCTGCACCGCGTGACCCTCAGTCCCGGCAGATGCGTGCGCGCGAGATTGCGCTCGAGCTTGTCGGTCGCGCCCGGGTCGGTGTCGAACAGGCGCACCTCGCGGATGCCGAGCAGCTGATGAAAGGCGATGGTCTGGAACTCAGCCTGTGCGCCATTGCCGATGAGTGCCATCACGCGGCTGCCGGCGCGCGCCATGTGCTGCGCCGCCAGCGCGGAGGTCGCCGCAGTGCGCAGTGCGGTCGTGAGCGTCAGCTCGGATAACAGCAGTGGATAGCCGGTGTGCACATCCGCCAGTACGCCAAATGCCGTAACGGTAAGGAGCCCGGCGTCGGTGTTCTTCGGGTGGCCATTGACGTACTTGAACGCGTACAGCCGCCCATCGGATACGGGCATAAGCTCTATGACCCCGACGCACGAATGCGTCGCATGGCGGGGCGACTTCTCGAACGCCTCCCAGCGCAGAAAATCCGCCTCGATCTCCGCGGCCAGCTCCTGGATGAAGCGCGCGGTGCCCCGGCGGGCAAGCAGCTCCCGTACGCGGGATACCCCAATGAAATCGACCATATGCTTGGCTCCGGTTGCCGGCGGCTTACGGGACCGCCGCCGGTCCAGAGCTATCCTGAGCTCTGTCTCAACCAAAATAAAGATAGAAAGTTGCCACAATAGCGCATCCCGATGGGCAATTCGCCAGTTGAAAGTGTCAAAATGAGCAGCCATGGATGACATCGACCGTCAGTTGATAGGCCTGTTACGTAACGATGCGCGCGCCTCGGTGGCCTCGCTCGCGAAGACGCTCGGGGTCTCCCGCGGGACCGTGCAGAACCGCATGGCGCGTCTTGCCGCCAATGGAACGATCGTCGGGTACACGCTGCGCCTGAAGCCGGACGTCGAGGAGCAGCGCATCCGGGCCTTCATGACCGTGGCGGTCGAAGGCAACCAGCAGGATGCGGTGATCAAGGCGCTGCGCGGGGAGCCGGCGGTGACGGCGCTCTACAGCACCAACGGCCGTTGGGACATCGTGGCGGAGCTGCGGGCCGATACTCTGGAGAGCTTCGATCGGGTGCTGGCACGCATCCGGCTCATCGAGGGGATCTCGCAGACGGAGACGAGTCTGCTGCTGTCGACCTTCAAATTCTGAGAGGCAGGCGGCGCGTGCGCCGAATGCGCGCGCGATCCGACCCCCGCTGGCCCCCGCTGGCTCTCGCTGGCTCCCGCGCACCGGCCTCGGCGTACAACCTCATGCCGAGCGGCTCTCGCGCGGCAGCCCGAGTGCGCGCTCGGCGATGATGTTGCGCTGAATCTGACTCGTACCGCCGTAGATCGTATCCGCGCGCGAGCCGAGGAATAGCCGCGGCAGCAGCTCCCACTCGTAGCTCGCGCCGGCGGCGATCTCCCCGCGGGGTCCGAGCACATCGAGCGCCAGCACACCGAGCTTCTTGCGCCAGGTGGCCCAGAAAATCTTGTAGGTATAGGCCTCGTTCGAGAGCTTGCCGGCTTCGGCGCTCGCGAGCATGCGCAGCGCGCTGTAGCGCATGAGCCGCAGGCCGATGTACGCATGCGCGAATCGCTGGCGGATCTGCGGGTCATGGATGAGACCGTTAGCCTCGGCGGCGGACACGATCGCGCGCAGCTCGTTGGCGAAGCTCATCTGCTGTGCAAGCGTCGACACGCCGCGCTCGAAGGAGAGCGTGGCCATCGCTACCCTCCAGCCATCGCCCGCCGCGCCGACGACGTTGTCGGCATCCGTGCGGGCATCGACGAAAAAGGTGTCGTTGAAGTCGGCTCCGCCGGTCATCTGTCGTATCGGGCGTACCGTGACGCCAGGCTGGTGCATCGGGATGAGGAGGTACGAGAGGCCGCGGTGACCGCGCGAGCCCTCTTCGGTCCGGCAGAGGACAAACGACCAATCCGCGTACTGCGCGAAGGAGGTCCAGGTCTTCTGCCCGTTGACCACCCACTGGCCACCTCCGGGCCCTTCCTCCAGAGCGGCGCGGGTGCGTACACCGGCCAGATCCGAGCCGGCATTCGGCTCGCTGTAGCCCTGACACCAGAGCTCCTCGCCCCGGGCAATGGGCGGGAGGAAGCGGCGCTTCTGCGCGTCGGTGCCGAACGCGAGAATGGTCGGTCCGGCCAGCTCCACTCCCATGTACCCGAGCCGGCCGGGAGCACCCGCGCGCGCACATTCCTCGGCGAAAATCACCTGCTCGGCGAGCGAGGCATCACGCCCGCCGTACGCTGCAGGCCAGCCGATACAGCTCCAGCGCGCCTCGCCGAGTGCGCGCTCCCAATCGCGCCGCCGTTGCGGGTGTCCGCCCTGGGAGGTGAGTCCGCGCATATCGCGGAACGGACCCGACAGCTGCCCCTCGAGCCAGGCGGCGGCCTCGGCGCGGAAACGCTCTTCCTGCGGCGTAAATCCCAACTTCATCGGCTTGCCTCCGGGCTGCGCCTGCCAGGACCTTAGAAAATGGGTGTTGCCGACCGGCCGCAGGCAACACGCCTTACCAGGCGCTCACGCTGCCAGCCGGGACTGCCGAGCAGCGTCGCCGTCGCGCGCGCACGCTTGAAATAAAGGTGCGCCTCGTGTTCCCAGGTGAAGCCAATGCCGCCGTGCAACTGAATGGCGTTGGCGGCGCAGTCGAAGAAGGCATCGCAGCAGTAGCTCTTGGCTATGGCGGCCGCTTCTGCGAGCTCCTCGGGCCGCTCGTCGGCTACACAAGCCGCGTACCAGGCGGCGGACTTGGCCGCTTCGACCTCGATCATCATATCGGCGAGACGATGCTTGAGTGCCTGGAAGCTGCCGATCGGCCGACCGAACTGAATGCGCTCCTTGAGGTACGCGGTCGTCATCTCGAGCACGTGCTCCGCACCGCCGAGCGCCTCGGAAGCGAGCGCGATGCGTGCAAGATCGAGCGCCTGCTCGAGGGAGCTGCCTGCCGTGCCGGGCTCACCGAGCAGCTGCTCGCGGCTGATGCTTACGCCATGAAACTCGACGCGCGACATCGGTCGCGTCAGATCGAGCATCATCTGCGGGTGGATGCTGACACCGGGTGTGTCCGCGGGGATCGCTGCGACGCTGACCGCATCGGTTCCCTGGGGTCGCGCTGAGCGCGCGAGCACCAGGAGCAGATCCGCCGCGTCGCCGTGGATGACGAAATCGGCGACACCGTGCAGCGTGAAACCCTCGACGCCGCTTGCGAGCGACACGCTGATACCATCGGGCGGCGGCCGCCCGTCGGTCCCGCCGAGCGCGCAGGCGATGCGCACCTCGCCGCTCGCGATGCGCGGCAGCAGTGTCCGGCGCTGATCTGCAGCGGCACACGAGATGATGAGCGGCGCTGCGAGCGCACTCGTGGCGAAGAACGGCGAGGCAACGAGGCGCCGACCCTGCTCTTCCTGCAGCAGACAGAGCTCCACCCACCCGAGGCCGGCACCGCCGTACTCCTGCGGGATCGCCAGTCCCGTCCAGCCGAGCTCCCCGAGCGTGCGCCACAGCTGCGCGTCGTAGCCGCCCGGGGCGCGCAGCGTCTCACGCAGCTGCGCGGGACCGGCGCGTGCACTCAGCAGAGTGCGCGCGCTCGCCCGGATCTGTTGCTGTTCCTCAGTATGGACAAACTGCACGCCCGCACTCCCCGCTGCGGCTCGGCACCGCGATCAGTACCAGTGATCCTCCACGCCCTCCCAGATGTCGACCTTGCCGATGCCACGATCGGCACTGAAGTTGCCGAAGCGGCCGGCGTGAAACGCGAGCGGCGTCCCGGGAGCGCAGGCAATGCCGAGCACCTCACCGACGATGATGAGATGATCGCCGCCGTCGTGCACCCCATGGACCTTGCTGTCGAACCGGCACAGGGCATCGTCGAGGTGGGGCGGCGCCGGCCGGTTGCGCCAGTGACGGTCGACCTCGAACTTCTCGTGCGTGCGCCGCGCGAAACTCAGCGCGAGATCCAGCTGATGATGAGCGAGGATGTGCACCGCAAAGGGTGCCTTGTGCGTAAAGGCCGACGCTGCGCTGCTGCCACTTGCCAGACACCACAGCAGCAGCGGCGGCTCGAGCGATACCGAGCTGAAGGAATTTGCCGTGACACCGACCGGCGTCCCGTCCGGTCGCACCGCCGTTACCACCGTCACGCCCGTAGCAAACAGGCCGAAGGCGTCGCGCAGCTCGCGCTGTGAAAAAGCTGTGCTCAAGCTGACGATCCTACGGGCTGGTCCGATATTTTCAAGCGTCGCGCGGGTCAGAACACCTCGAACAGCCCCGCCGCGCCCATCCCGCCCGCGACGCACATGGTGACGACCACATGTCGCACGCGGCGCCGCCGCCCTTCGATGAGCGCATGGCCGACGAGGCGCGCCCCGCTCATGCCGTAAGGATGGCCGATGGCAATCGCGCCGCCATCGACGTTGAGCCTGTCGTTATCGATTCCGAGGCGGTCGCGGCAGTACACCGTCTGCACCGCAAAAGCCTCGTTCAGCTCCCACAGGCCGATGTCATCGACCTTCAGCTGCTGACGCTCGAGCAGCTTCGGCACCGCGAACACCGGCCCGATGCCCATCTCATCCGGTGCACAGCCGGCGACCGCGATGCCGCGGCAGGCGCCGAGAGGCTCGAGCCCGCGCCGTTCGGCGAGCCGCGCCTCCATGACCACCACGGCGCAGGCGCCATCGGAGAGCTGTGAGGCGTTGCCCGCGGTGATGTATTCCCCGCGCGCGATCGCCTTGCCTTGCGACCAGACCGGCTCGAGTTTCGCGAGGCCCTCGAGCGTGCTGTCGGGCCGATACCCCTCGTCCCGCTGCAGCAGCACCTGCTGGGCGTGCGTCGCGCCGCTTTCCTTGTCGATGATCAGCTTGCGGCTCGCGAGCGGCACGATCTCGGCATCGAAGCGGCCCGCCTGGTAGGCGGCGGCGACGCGCTGTTGACTCTGCAGAGCATAACGGTCCTGGCTTTCGCGGCTGATGCCATAGCGTCGCGCGACCACCTCCGCGGTCTCGATCATCGGCATGTACATGTGCGGAGAGCGCGCCAGCACCGCCTCCGACTCGCCGCGGAAGTTGTTGAAATGCTTGCTCTGCGTGAGGCTGATCGACTCCACACCGCCCGCGATCACCACATCCATGCCGTCCTCGACCACCTGCCGTGCCGCGGTCGCGATCGCCATGAGGCCCGAGGCGCACTTGCGGTCGATGGTCATCCCGGCCACGCTTTGCGGAAGACCCGCGCTCGCGACGGTGAGCCGCCCGATGTTGTAGCCCTGTGCGCCCTGCTGGATGGCGCAGCCGAGCACCAGATCCTCGACCTCGGCGCCATCGACGCCTGCGCGGCGCACCGCCTCGCGCACCACATGACCCGAGAGCACTGCGGGATCGGTGTCGTTGAAGGCGCCGCGATAAGCCTTGCCGATCGGCGTGCGGGCGGTGGAGACGATCACGGCTTCACGCATGCTGAGCTCCCGGAGTGACGCTACGGGCCGCTGAGCATGGCACGGCTGCGCGCTCAGCGCAGCAGCGCAAGCCAGTCGTGGTCATCGGGACCGAAGGCCACGAAGAAGGGGTTGAGAAGTGCCTCGCGGCTGTTGTACGCGAGCGGCGCGCCATCGAGCGCGCGCAGCGTCCCGCCCGCTGCCAGCAGCACCGCATGCGCGGCCGCGGTATCCCATTCGCTCGTCGGGCCGAGGCGTGGATATACATCGGCCGCACCTTCGGCGACCAGGCAGAATTTCAGCGAGCTGCCGATCGCGAGCAGCGCATGCGGGCCCACGCGCTCGAGAAATGCAGCGAGCGAGTCGCCGCGGTGCGAGCGGCTGCCGACGATCCGCACCGGCACGGCCGAGTGGGGCGCCACGCGGATCGCCACCTCGGGCTCGGCGCCTTGCTGCCGCCAGGCACCCGTTCCGGGCACGCCGTAGTAGGTGGTATCGGTGACCGGCACGTGCACGACACCGAGTACCGGTGAATGGTCCTCGATGAGCGCGATGTTCACGGTGAACTCGCCGTTGCGCGAGAGGAACTCGCGCGTGCCATCGAGCGGATCGACGAGCCAGTAGCGCCGCCATTGGCTGCGCACCGTGAAGGGGACCTGTGCCGACTCCTCCGACAGCACCGCCAGCTCGGGCGTGAGCTTGCGCAGCTGCTCCACGATCAGCCGGTGCGCACGCAGGTCGGCAGCGGTGAGCGGTGAGTCATCGGCCTTAGGTGTCGCTGCGGCCGCACCTGCCGCGTAGACCTCGAGTATCTCGCGCCCCGCCGCGCGCGCAATCATTGTGCTGCGCTCGAGCAGGCCGCCGGGGTCGGCCCTCATGTGCTGCCGATCACCTTGCGCGACTCGAGATGGGCGATGACGCGCGCCGCAGCCTCATCGGCACTGAGGGCGGTCGTGTCGATGCGGATCTCGGGATTCTCCGGCCGCTCGTACGGCGAATCGATGCCGGTGAAATTCTTGAGCTCGCCCCGGCGCGCCTTGCGATAGAGGCCCTTGACGTCGCGCCGTTCCGCCTCGGCGAGCGGGGTATCCACGAACACCTCGAAGAACTCTCCGGCGGGGAACAGCTCACGCGCCATGCGCCGCTCCGAGCGGAACGGCGAGATGAAGGAGACCAGCACGATGAGACCCGCATCCACCATGAGCCGCGCCACTTCCGCGACCCGGCGGATGTTCTCGACGCGGTCCTGCGCGGTAAAGCCGAGGTCCTTGTTGAGTCCGTGGCGCACATTGTCGCCATCGAGGAGATAGGTGTGCCGCCCGGCGGCCGCCAGGCGCTTCTCGACGCGATTGGCGATGGTCGACTTGCCGGCGCCGGATAGTCCCGTGAGCCACAGTACGCAGGCTTTCTGTCCCTTGAGCCGCGCGCGCAGCTGCTTGTCGACATCGAGCGCCTGCCAGTGCACGTTTTGCGAGCGGCGCAGCGCGAAGTTGATCAGGCCTGCGCCCGCGGTGTTGTTGGTCAGTCGATCGATCAGAATGAAGCCGCCGAGGGCACGACTGTCGCTATAGGCCTCGAACGGTATGGGACGATCGAGCTCGAGCTCGCACACTCCGATATCGTTGAGCTCGAGCCGCTCGGCCGGCTCGTGCTCGAGCGTGTTGACGTTGACGCGATGCTTGAGCGGCGTCACGGTCGCCGACAGCATGCGCGTGCCCGCCTTCATCAGGTAGGTGCGGCCCTGGAGCATGGGCTCCTCCTGCAGCCACACGATGGTCGCTTCGAACTGGTCCGCCACCTGCGGCGGAGCGTCGGCGGCAGCGAGAACATCGCCGCGGCTGATGTCGATTTCCGCATCGAGCGTGAGAGTCACCGATTGACCTGCGGTCGCCGATTCGAGATCGCCGTCCGCGGTGACGATGCGTGCGACGCGGCTCTCGCGACCCGAGGGCAGCACACGCAGCCGATCGCCACGGTGCACGGTACCGTCGGCGATGAGCCCGGCGAAACCACGAAACTCGGCGTTCGGCCGGTTGACCCACTGCACCGGCAGCCGGAACGGCTGGCCGGCGAGCGCCGAGTCGACCTCGACCGTCTCCAGGTGCCCGAGCAGCGTCGGACCGGAGTACCACGGCATGTTGCCGCTGCGGGTGATGACATTGTCGCCGTGCACCGCGGAGAGCGGAATCGGCGTGATATCCGCAAGGCCGAGCCGCCCGGCGAACTCGCGGTACTGCGCCACGATCTCCTCGAAGGTGGCGGCGGAGTAGCCGACCAGGTCCATCTTGTTGACCGCGAGCACGACGCGCGGTATGCCGATGAGGTGCACGAGATAGCTGTGACGGCGTGTCTGGACGAGCACGCCCTTGCGCGCATCGACCAGGATCACCGCCAGATCCGCGGTGGAGGCGCCGGTCACCATGTTGCGCGTGTACTGCTCGTGCCCGGGCGTATCGGCGACGATGAATTTGCGCCGCTCGGTCGAGAAGAAGCGGTAAGCGACATCGATGGTAATGCCCTGCTCGCGCTCGGCGGCGAGCCCATCGACCAGCAGCGCGAAATCGAGCTCGCCGCCGCGCGTACCGATGCGCCGGGAGTCCGCGGCGAGCTGCGTCAACTGGTCATCGAAGATCAGCTTCGACTCGTACAGCAGCCGTCCGATGAGCGTTGACTTGCCGTCGTCCACCGAGCCGCAGGTGATGAAGCGCAGCAGGCTCTTGTGCTCCTGCGCGTGCAGGTAGGCGCCGATGTCCCGTGCGATGAGCTCCGACTGGTGAGCCATCAGAAATACCCTTCCTGTTTCTTACGTTCCATGGAGGCGGCCGCGTCGTGGTCGATCACCCGGCCCTGCCGCTCGGAGGTACGCGTCAGCAGCATCTCCTGGATGATGGCGGGAAGCGTGTCGGCCTCGCTCTCGATGGCACCGGTGAGCGGATAGCAACCGAGGGTGCGAAAGCGCACCTTGCGCATTTGCGGCCGCTCATCCGGCCGCAGCGGCATGCGCTCATCGTCCACCATGATGAGGGCGCCGTCGCGCTCGACTACCGGGCGCTCGGCG
This sequence comes from Steroidobacteraceae bacterium, assembly GCA_035639195.1. Lineage (GTDB taxonomy): Bacteria > Pseudomonadota > Gammaproteobacteria > Steroidobacterales > Steroidobacteraceae > 13-2-20CM-66-19. The sequence goes on along the minus strand of DASQYM010000029.1, from coordinate 28,657 downwards.
GCGAAGTACAACGGCACGATCGGGATCTGCTCGAGCCAGATGTACTGCCACACATCGAGCTCGGTCCAGTTCGACAGCGGGAACACGCGCAGGCTTTCCCCCGGGCGCTTGCGCGCGTTGTAGAGCATCCACAGCTCCGGGCGCTGCTGTTTCGGATCCCAGCGGTGCTGGGCGCTGCGGAAGGAGAAGACGCGTTCCTTGGCGCGGCTCTTCTCCTCGTCCCGGCGCGCTCCGCCGAAGGCGGCATCGAAGCCGTACTGGTCGAGCGCCTGTCGCAGTGCCTGCGTCTTCATGACGTCGGTGTGCACCTGCGAGCCGTGCGTGAAAGGCCCGATGCCGAGCCGCAGACCCTCCTGGTTCACGTGCACCAGCAGCCGCATGCCGAGCCGCTTCGCCGTGGCATCCCGGAACTCGTACATGGCGCGGAACTTCCAGGTAGTGTCCACGTGCAGCAGCGGAAACGGGGGCGCCGCCGGATAAAAGGCCTTCACCGCCAGGTGCAGCATCACCGAGCTGTCCTTGCCGATCGAATAGAGCATCACCGGCCGCTCACACTCCGCCACCACCTCGCGCAGAATGTGGATGCTCTCGGCCTCGAGCCGTTGCAGGTGGGTGAGAGTTGCAGGGGATACCTGTGGAGGCGAGGCTTCACTCTGCGGGACGGCTCGATTCATGCAGCGGATACTCCGGACGGCTTTGATTTATCAGGTGTAAGTTACCATCAACGCACCCCTCGGATGCCGGAAGTCGAAACTTTGCCGCTCCACGTCGGGTCAAACCCAATGCCGATGGGATCGGCGGCGGGAAAACTGCGACGAAGTAACTGGAGACCTCCCGGCGGGCGTGGTCTACTGTTAAATGTGACTGCCAAGGTGCTGATGGGTCGCTGCATGCAGGGGCTTGCTCTGGCGGTTCTGTGCGTGACCGCTGTCGCCGAGCAGGCGCCTCCGACAGCCACTTCTGCCACCGAGACGGCGACGACCACGCCCGCAGCCGCAGCCGCAGCCCCCCAGGCCTTGCCCACTCCTGCGGAACAGCTCGAAGAAGTCATCGTGCAGACTACGGAGCCACGTTATGTGGCGCCGACGCGCCGTGATCGCATCGGACGGATCTGGGCGCCGGTGCTGATCGATGGCAAGGGGCCCTATCGTCTCGTGCTCGATACCGGGGCCAACCGCTCGGCCATCACCACCCGAGCCGCGCACAGTCTCGGGGGAGCGCCCGCGGTCGCCAACACGCAGGTCACCGGGTTCACCGGCACCGCGGTCGTGCCCACTCTGCACGTGGAGAGCCTCGAAGTGGGAGACCTGCTCATTGGACCGAGCGATCTGCCGGTGCTCTCGGACGTGTTCGGCGGCGCGCAGGGGGTGCTCGGCATCGAGGGTCTCGCGAACAAGCGCATCTATGCCGACTTCAGCCACGATCGCCTCGAGATCACGCTCTCGCATGGTGAGCGTGCCCCGCACGACTTCATCGTCGTGCCGCTCACGCAGACCAGCGGCGGGCTGCTGTACGCGAACGTGCGCGTCGGCAGCGTACACGCCAAAGCGATCGTCGATACCGGTGCGCAGGGGACCATCGGCAACCTCGCGCTCCGCCATGCACTCATGCGGGTACCGCCACGCAATGCCGCGCCCGAGGAGATCATCGGTGTCACTCTCGATGTGCAGACCGGCGACAACCTGCTCGCCCCCGATATCGACTTCGGCAACCTGCAGGTGAAGGGCGCGCGCATCACCTTCGGCGACATGTACCTGTTCCAGCATTGGAAGCTCACCAATGAGCCGACGTTGACGCTCGGCATGGATCTGCTTGGATCCTTCGACGTGCTCGTGATCGACTACAACCGTCACGAGCTGCAGATTCGCTCGCGGCAGATGCCGGAGCTGCCCTACTCGCTGCGCTATTGAGCCCGGGAGCGCGCTGCACGCCTTTATTGATGAGCGACGAGGGCTGTAACGGTTGCCCTCAGGATGCTCCGCGGCCGCTTTGTCCCATGCGCAGGAACCTGCGCCGCTCGTTCCACTGATGGCGGGCATGCAGCCGCTCGGACTGGTTCACGGGCTCGGGAGGCAGCACCTGGAGCGCGCGCAGCGCCGCCGCATGCGCAATCGCAACCGCAGGGTCGGTCTGCAGCAGCGCGCGATAGTGCTCGAGGAACGCCTGCTCACTGGCACCGCCGCCGCCGGTGAGCAGCTCGCGCGCATGCGCGCCGATCGCCGCGGCCTCGCTCGCGGGCAAATCCTTGGCGTACGCGAGCGCGTGATCGAGATCGGCAATGAGCCGATAGAGCGGCTGCAGCCACGCCCACTCGGGGCTGGTGGTGATCTGTTGCAATCGCTCAAGAGGCGAAGCCGGAGGTTGGAAGTGCCGCTCCGCCTCGAGCAGCGCGCCGAGTACACCCTGGAGCGCGCTGCTGCCCTCGCGCAGCTGATCGAGCCATGGACGGTCTGAAGACATCTCCTGCTCCGCCTCCGTCCTCCGCTTCCGAGGCCCTCCGCCCCGCACCATCTAGCCTAACCGCTCACCCCGGCCGCGCGCCACACAGCATGGCCGCGGGAAGATCCGCAAGCTCCGCAATGCTCTCGAGCGTCACATCCGCGGGTGGATACGCGGCGACCTCGCGGGGGTCGAGCGCATAGTGTCCCTGCCGCGGGAAGATCGCGGTGAGCCGCGGTCCCCACACTTTCTTCATGGCCGCGAGGATGCGCAGCTTGTCATCGACCATCACGTAGCGCTCGGCCGGATAGCGCTGCGCGACGCTCGCAAGCATCTGCTCCTTGTGCAGATAGATGAGCACGCGTTGTTCGACCGCCTTCCACAGTCCGGAGCGCTGCACCTTGCGGGGCTGGAATACCACATCGCCATCGGAGAGGATTACCGTTGGACCGAGCTCGCGGCAACGCGCGAGAGCTGCGAGCGCGCCGGAATAGAGGCGCTCGGCGAAGGGGTAGTCGAGCAGAAAGAACGAGATGCGCAGTAGCTGCGGGTCGTCCTGGTGCTCGAGCCGATAGCGCTGCAGGGCGCCGAGATAGTCCGCATAACCGAGCTCGCTGCGCAGCTGCTCGAAAATCTCCCAGTAGCGGTCGCGGCTCACAAGGCCCACCTCGCGCTCGAGGTACGTGCTCAGGTCGTTCTGGACCGCATCGTTGTCGAGCAACGTGTTGTCCACGTCGAAAAGAAACACCGTGCGCGCGACGTTCCCCATAGCTGTCTGCCCCAGCAGCGCGTATACCGCCTCCGCCGGGGGCAGTGTACGCTGTGCGCTGCGCGTCTTCCGGGGCGGGCGGCGTAAACCTGGGTGCGGGGTACGCGTTGGCAGATATTCAGGGCGAATCAGTGCACGGAGGTACCCGCCGTGAAAACGCATTCACTTTTAAATCGTGTCGGTACCCTCTCCTCCCGCCGCCTGGCCTTTGGACTGGCCTTGGCGCTCGGCCTGCTCGCGGGCTGCTACAACGACGACAATCCGAACCTGCCGGCGATCATTCCCACTCCCAATTCCGTCGTGGTGGCCGATGCCAATGGTGACGGGGCGCTCGATCTGCTGGTAGCCACCACGGCAGATGAAGGCGCTGCGCAGAACCCGGGCTACGCGGACGTCATTCTGAACACGCCTGGCTCGCTCGGCACCTTCCATACCGGCGTGCACTACTCGACCACCGGGACCAACCCCTCGAGCATCCAGGCCGTGAATCTCACCGGCACGGGTCTCCCGGATCTGGTGATCGCCAACTTCGGTAGTGGCAGCGTGTCGGTCTTCATGCATGGAGCGATGCCCGGTACCTTCAACAGCGCCGTCGACGTCGTCACCGGCGGCCAGCCGAACCAGGTGGTCGCCGCTGATCTCAATGGCGATGGCAAGCCCGATCTGGTGCTCGCCGACATGAGCTCGAACGGCAACGTCATCGTGCTGATGGCCGATCCGGCGAGCCCCGGAAAGTTCCTGGCGCCAATGAAGCTCTCCACCGGCTTGACGACGCCCTCGGTGGCGGTCGGCGATCTCGATGGCGATGGTGTCCCGGCCATCGTGGCGGCCACCTTCGATTCATCGGGCAACAACGGCGCGGTGATGATCTTCTACCAGAACCCGCAGCAGCGCGGCACGTTCCAGGCGCCGGTCAGTTTCCCCGCCGGTGCGCAGCCGCAGTCGGTCAAGATCGCCGATGTGAACGGGGACGGCCGTCCTGACATCGTCGTCGCGAATTTCGGGCCGGGTGACGATGGCACAGGCAGAGCCGGTGTGTCGGTCCTCTTGCAGGATCCCACCCATCCCGTCGGAGCCACGCACGCCAGCTTCCTGCCACCGGTCACGTACACGACGCCGGGCGCATCGATCGATGTCGCCGTCGACGATGTCGATGGCGATCACAACATGGACATCGTCGTGGCGAACCTTGCGCCGAGTGGCACGGGCAGTGTCTCGGTGCTGCTGCAGGATCCGGTGCATCCCGGAGCTTTCCTCCCGGCGATCAACTACGCCGCTCTCGGGCAGCCGCTTTCAGTGGTGATCGCCGACCTCAATGGGGACGGACTGCCGGACATCGCGATTGCGGATGGGCCAAGTGCGGGGGTCCTCTTCCAGAAGGCAGGCTCACCGGGCACCTTCGGCCCGGCTACCCAGGTTGGTTTCTAGTTCCGGACGCTCAAACGAACAGGCCGCGGCTCGCGCCGCGGCCTGTTCCGTCTGTCAGCTGGATGAGGGGGCTCAGCGCGCCGAGTAGCCGCGCGCGTCGAGGCAGGCGACCATGGCACGCCGATAATCGGCAGGATTACCGGTCTGCTGTGGACGGGTGGGATCGAATCCGGACTGGCTCACCGCCCAGCTGTGGCACTCGTAGCGATCGTTCTGCGTCTGCTCCTCGGTCTGGCCATTGCGCGGATACACGTAAACGTCCCCCGCACTGCCACTGGAGCTTGCCTGCGGGCCCTGCTCCTGCGAGCCCTGCTCCTGCGGTGCCTGCTCATAGGCGCCGCCCGATTCCGCGCTGCCCTCGCTCTCCTCGGCCGGCGGCGGATCGGTCACCACATAACCGCTCTGGGCTGGACTCCAGGTGTAATAGAGACTGTTCCAGTAGTAGTACGGCATGCCGCCCCACCAGTAGGTGACGTAACCAACCGGAAGCACCGGGAGGTACCACGCCCAGCCGGGGTAGTACCAGCAATGCGGCCAGTATCCTCCGTGCCAGTAGCCTCCCGCCCAGGCATGCCCACCATGCCCGTAGTAGTACGTCGCAGATGGCGCACCGACACCCGGGCGCGGTGCGACGGTACCCGGCCGGCCGACATAACCCGGACGCGCCACATAGCCCGAACGCGCGTAATGCGCCCCGCTATAGGTAAAGCCATGGCCGGTGGGGGCGAAATAGCGCGTGCCGTAGGAGTGCCCCGAGACTCCGTAGTGCGGAGCTGCAAAAGAATGGCCGCCGGAGGGCGCATAGCTGTAGCCGCCGAAGCCGCCAAAATGCGGGCTACCGCCCAGGACATGGCCACCGCCACCGAAATGCGCGCCGCCGCCAGCGTGCCCCCCGCCGCCGAAGCCGCCTGAGGCGTGGCCCCCGCCGCCGCCGCCACCACCACCGCCACCGCTATGCTGGGCATAGGTCAGCGCTGGCGCAGCCGCCAGCGCCATGCCGAACAGTACGGCGCCGATGGTTCGCGTTACATAGCGCGCAGTCGCTTTGATCATCGCCTTATTCACGCCTCATCACCCATTTACGCTCGAGCTCACTTTCCGGGGCGCTGGCCGGCCAATCGATTAGACGCCCAGCCGCTGCCACCGTTCAAGCTCGCAGCCATTAAAACGCAGTCACACAGGGGATCGTTGACCACTGTCATAACCAGGCTGCAAGGAACGGGATGGGGGGCCTGCGAGCGCCTTTCAAGGCGCGGCCCGCCGCAGCACCGCGCGCCGTTCACGCGCGGTTCAGTCGTGGCGCACAGCGTGTGCGCGTTTTCAGAACACCATGTTGATGGCGATCGCTGGCGTGACGGTTGCGGTGGTGTTGCGACCGATCTCGATGACGCGCACGCCGAGCAGCGCACCCATACGGCTGCTCCAGTTGTATTCGATCGCCGGCGCAAACCCGAGTGACCAGAAGGAACCCGACTGTTGCTCGACCGGCGAGCTCCCGGGAGCTGGCGCCGCCGGCGTGCTGCCGCTCACCCGCGTACTGTCGTTGTGCTGATACACGATGTCGAGCGCCAGCACCCACGAGCGGGTGAGGCTGTACTCGGCGGCCGCATCCACCGAGAAGGAATTTCCCGGATACGCATGGCCGCTGAAGCCGTCGGTGGTGCCGTACACGCTCTGATCGTGCACGCTCACCGAGGAGGAAACCCCGTAGCTCAGATCGAGCCGTGCGCGCAGGATGCGTCCGTTCGGCATCCAGAAATAATCCTGCAGGTAGAGGTTGACCGAAGTGGTGTATGCGCCTGCGCCGACACCATCGCTCGCACGCGAGAGGCGGTCGTAGCGCCCCGTGGGCAAGGTCTCCTGCAACACGAGCGAGATGTCCGGGGTATGGCCGCCGTCGCGGTAGTGTGTGAGTCCGTAGCCGAGTTGCAGCGTGAGGTCGCCGAACTCCACACCCGAGCTGTTGGCGGCACCGGCCGGCTCGTCGTAGAAAAGGCGCGGAATGAAGCCGGCAGTGACATTGTCGGTGAGGCCGTAGAGCAGGTAGCTGAGCGAGCCCAGATCGTGTTCGTGGGCGGCGGCATGCTTGTCACCGTTGGTGTCGAGATGACCGGTGCTGATGATGTCGAACAGGTACGGCTCGATGAGCGCATGACCCTGCGGCAGCGTTGCGGCGTTGGGCGCCAGCATCGGTCCGGTCCACCAGGCGTCCGCGCGCGACTGTTCCGCCGCGGCAGCCGCGGTGGCCGTGGTGGTGCTGACCAACAGCCAGGCCGCGCCCAGCTTCAACATGTGTGCGGCGCTCTTCGCTCCTCGATATCCGCGCATGATCCCCGCCCGCATCCCGCGCTGCCCGCCGTTTCCGGACCTGTCAAAAGCAGCACGAATGTGACTCAGTTCACACTCATCCTGTTGGTTAACTTTCCGTCACAAAGGTCGGCACTTCGCAAGCTGCGACGTTGTTAACGCCCAGTAGCCGGAGCTTCCGGCTCAATAGCGATCACTCTAAACAGCTTTCAGGAGGACCGATCCATGTTGAAATCCATCCGCATCGCCGTGACCGCCGCGGTCGCGGCCGTGGCGCTCGCTGGCATTGCGAGCAATGCGCTCGCCGATGAAACGCAGTGGCAGAAGAACCATCCGCGCCGCACGGAGGTCAATGCGCGCCTCGCGAATCAGAACAAGCGCATCAACACCGAGCGCAAGGAAGGCGAGATCACCAAGGCGCAGGCGCACAAGCTGCACTCCGAGGATCACGCCATCCGCCAGGAAGAGCGCACCATGGCGAGCACCAACGGCGGCCATATCACCAAGGCCGAACAGCGCTCGCTCAACCAGCAGGAGAACCAGGTCAGCAAGCAGATCGGCAAGTAAGGACCAGCCCGCGGGATCACGCGGGTTCCTGGTCGGTTTGCATCTGACGGGCGGGAGCGCGGCGCACTGCGCTCCCGCCTTTTTTTGCGCGCCGCACTCCGGAAGCAGCGGCGCGCCGCGGCCTCAGGCGCGCAGCGAGAATGGGGTGAAGTTCGTGTTGCGATCGTAGTAGTCCTCCTGCTCCGCGCGCTTGAGGAAGCCGACGATCCAGTAGGTGGCGGGTGTAGCGAGCACTTCCCACGCCGACTTCAGCAGGTACTGTGTCAGCATCACCGCGATGAGATCCGCGGTCGGCCACAATCCCGTGAAGGCGATGCTGTAGAAGAGCCCGGAATCGACGAGCTCGCCGCAGAGCGTCGAGCCGATGGTGCGTGTCCACAGCCAGCGCCCGCGCGTCAGCAGCTTCATCTTCGCGAGCACATAGCTGTTGACGAACGAGCCGCACCAGAACGCCACCATCGAGCCGCAGGCGATGCGCGGGGTGTTGCCGAACATCGCCTCGACGGCCGGCTGCTGCGGCCGCCAGAAATCCGCCGGCGGCAGCCGTACGATCACCACCGACATGATGGCAGCGAACGCGAGCGCGGCGAAGCCACTCCACACCACCCGCCGGTCGCGTGCATAGCCGTACACCTCGGTGAGGATGTCGCCGAAGAAGTAGGAGATGGGAAAGAACAGAACTCCCGCCATGAAGGTGACCCCACCCCATCCCGGCACCTGCACTGTCGCCACTTTCGCCGCGCCGATGAGATTCGCGCACAGCACCACGCACACGTACGCGCCGAGGATGAGGTCGTAGTAGCGGTAGGACCTCGCACTTCGATCGGCAGCGAGCGGCCAGGGTGCGACGCTCACGGCAGCGCCGGCAGCACGGTCGCTGCAGCCTCGCCAAAGCCGATGCGCACGTAAGGCGGCCGCTCGCACCAGCCACGCAGCACGACCCTGTCTCCATCCTCGAGAAAGGTGCGCGTCTCGCCGCCACTCAGCGTGAGCGGCTGACGACCGCCCGCGGTGAGCTCGAGCAGCGAGCCGGCGGCAGAGGGCTCCGGTCCTGACTGCGTGCCGCTGCCGAGCAGGTCACCGGGCTCGAGGTTGCAGCCGTTCACGCTGTGGTGAGTGAGCATCTGGGCGATGGTCCACCACGAGTCGCGGAATGAGCTGTGTGACAGGCGCTGCGCCGGCATGCCCTTGGCGCGCATGCTTGCGGTATCGAGCCATGCCTCGAGTTGCAGATCGATCGCACCCGCGCGGCGCTGCCCGGCATCGTCGAGGTAGGCAAGCGGCGCTGGCTCGTCCGCGGGACGCACCCACGGCACGCGAAACGGCGCGAGTGCTTCCAGCGTCACGACCCAGGGCGACACGGTGGTGGCGAAGTTCTTCGCGAGGAACGGTCCGAGCGGCTGATACTCCCAGGCCTGCACATCGCGCGCCGACCAGTCGTTCAACAGGCACAGCCCGAAGAGGTGGCGCTCGGCTTCGGCGAGCGGGATGCGGTGGCCGAGGGGATTGGGCCGACCGACGAACGCCCCGACCTCGACCTCGTAGTCGAGGCGGCGCGTAGCGAGCAGCTCCGGAGCCGTGGCGCCCGCGGGCATCACTTGGCCGTGCGGGCGCGCAAAGGACATACCGGAAACGAGCACGGAGGAGGCGCGGCCGTGATAGGCGATCGGCACCCAGCGGTAGTTGGGCAGGAGTGGATTGTCCGGACGAAACAGCCGTCCGACCGCCGTGGCATGATGAATCGAGGCATAGAAGTCGGTGAAGTCTCCAACCTGGGCGGCGACGCGGTATTCCGCGGCCGACTGCGGGATGAGCAGCGCGCGCAGCCGCGTAGCGAGCGGCGAGCCGCTGCGCAGTGCGCCCGACAGCGCCGCACGCAGAGCCGTACTCGCCTCGCGGCCTGCGGCCATGAAGGGGTTCAACACCGGGCCGGTGCATAGCGCCAGCGCCTGCGCTGCGGCTCCCGTAAACACCCCGAGCGCCTGCAGTGCACCGAGGTCCAGCACCGAATCGCCGATTGCTATCCCGCCGCGGAATCCCTCGACCGTCCCGGCGCGCCGGAACGCGCCGAACGGCAGGTTCTGCAGGGGGAAATCGCTGCCAGCAGTGTTGGCACTCTCCACCCAGCTGCTCAGCGCCGGGTCGTGCGTGGCGTCGAGGCCGCTCACCGGCGCGATCGCTTGCGCGCTCGTTGCTTCGTGGCGCGGCGTGCACCGCGCGCGGGCTCTGGCAGCGGCGCGCTGCGCTGGGAGTCCGGCGCGGGCGGACTGAAGTGCCCGCGCAGGTCCTGCCAGACGCGCCAATAGTCGCGCTGCAGGAGCGCGCTCTCGAGCGCATGGCGCGTCGGCCGGATGATCGCGCGGGTCTCGAACATGAAGGCCATGGTGTCGGTGATCGCTACCGGTTTCGAGGTGTCGGCGCGGCTCGCTTTCTCCCAGCTGGCGTCATCGGGTCCGTGACCGCTCATGCAGTTGTGGAGCGATGCCCCGCCGGGTACGAAGCCCGCGGCTTTGGCGTCATATACGCCCTCGATCAGGCCCATGAACTCGCTCGCGACGTTGCGGTGGAACCAGGGCGGCCGGAACGTGCGCTCCATCGCCAGCCAGCGCGGCGGGAAGATCACGAAATCGAGCGCATCCACACCAGGGGTATCGCTGATCGATTGCAACACCAGAAATATCGAGGGATCCGGATGATCGTAGCTGATCGAGCCGATGGTGTTGAATCGCCGCAGGTCATAGCGATAGGGCGCGTTGTTGCCGTGCCAGGCGACGACATCGAGCGGGGAGTGATCGATGCGCGCCGACCATAAGTGGCCGGCAAACTTCGCGACCAGCTCGAAATTCCCCGTACGATCCTCGTAGCAGGCCACGGGCGTCTGAAAGTCGCGTGGATTCGCAAGTCCATTCGAGCCGATCGGTCCGAGGTCGGGCAGCCGCAGCGGTGCACCGAAGTTCTCGCACACATAGCCGCGCGCCGCGCCGTCCGGCAATTCGACCCGGAAACGCAGCCCGCGTGGGATGACGGCGATCTCGAGCGGCTGCACCTCGAGCACGCCGAGCTCGGTGGCGAGCCGCAGGCCACCCTGTTGCGGCACGATGAGCAGCTCACCGTCGGCATCGTAGAAGAAGCGATCCTGCATCGAGCGGTTGGCCGTGTACCAGTAGATGCCGCAGCCCGTCTGCGCATCGGGTGAGCCGTTGCCCCCGAGAGTCGCGAGTCCGGCGAGGAAGTCGGTCGGCGCCCGCGGCAGCGGCGGCGCCGACCAACGCAGCCGTTCTGGTGAGCACTCGCACTCCGTGAAGTCGCTGGTGATGAGCCCGTCCTCGATGCGCTGGAAGCTCCCGTGCACCGCTGCCGGTCGGATACGGTACAGCCAGCTGCGTCGGTTCGCGTGTCGCGGCGCGGTGAAGGCCGTGCCGGAGAACTGCTCTGCATACAGTCCGTAGGCTGGCCGCTGCGGCGAGTTGCGGCCCTGCGGCAGCGCACCGGCCAATGCCTCGGTGGCGAAGTGGTTGCCGAAACCGCTTTGATAGCGCGGTGCGAGGGTGAGGTGCGGCTCGACGGCGCGGTCCATGGTGCGGGCACTCCCGTGTTATAGGGGCACTATATAGCGTCCCTGCCGAGCCGCGCTCGTTCTCACCCGCGGTGTCGTTCCGGAGACCTGCTAACATGGCAGCGGTGTCGATCGCGCGTGCTTGTTTCTCCGGCGTACTAGGCTTGTGCGCCCTGACTGCGGCTCTGGCACAACCTGCGGCGCCCGCGCTCGCGCCGCTCGCGCACTCCGCACTCCTCACCGTGGACGCTGCTCCGCGCGCAGGCGGGCTCGCACTGCGGGTACGGCGCGCCTCGGGCGAAGCACCGCTCGTGGTGAATGAGCTTGCGGTGAGGATCGATAACAAGAGCGAGCCTGCGACCGCAAATCCCGATGGCAGCTGGTTCGTCCCGCGGCCTGCGACGGCGGTGGACGCCGGAAAGACCATCGAGGTGACGGTCGGTCACGATGGCGTCCACGAGGTCCTGAGCGGACGACTGGCGCCCGCGGCGGGAACTGGCTCCGGCGCGCCAGGCTCAGGCACCGCCAGTGTGATCAGCAGCAGTCACAAGCAGATCTTCTGGTGGATCCTCAACATCGCCATCGTCGCGATTGCCGCCATCGCGATCTCGCGGCGCACCTCCTAGCCGGGGTGCGCGCTGCGCCCTGCGGTGCGGCCGGCTCGCCTGCGGTTCGGGCAAGAAGGGGCGCCATCACGGGGCAGTCAACGCCTTGAGATAACGGTAGAAGAACTGGTTGCCGCGATAGAAAGAAGCGACGCGCACCCGCTCATCGCGCCCGTGTGCGCGAACATCGTCACGATCGACGGCGATGCCGGCGACGCCGTAAGTCGGAAGCCCCGCGGCGCGGGTGTAGATGCCATCGGTGGCCCCGGCATTCATGTAGGGCACCACCGGGAGCCCGTGCCACATGGCCTGCACCGTGCTCTCCAGGGGTTTGAGCATGTCCGGCAGCAGCGGCGAGGGCGGCAGGGAGCGCTGCTCGGGCGCGCTATCGGAGACCTTGCCGTCATCGGCCACGTAGCGCACGGAGATGGCGGGGTCGCCCAGAACATGCAGCAGCTGCTGGCGCACCTCCTCCTTGGAGTGCCCCGGCAGGATGCGGCAATTGACGACCGCCTGCGCACGCTGCGGCAGGGCATTGTTGGCATGACCTCCCTCGAGCCGGGTCGCGACGCAGGTCGTGTGCGTCAGGGAGTTGAGCTCGGGGTCGCGCGACAGGCGGGTGATGGCCGCTGCGTCCACCGGCGTGCGGGTGATGGCGCGCATGTCCGCCGCCAGCTGCCCGCTGCGGACCGTGGCCATGCGCTCGAAATAGGCGCGCGTGATCTCATTGAGCTCGAACGGAAAGGAGTACCGGCCGACGCGCAGCAGACCCTCGGCCAGCTCATAGATCGCGTTGTCAGGTCGTGGCAGAGAGCTGTGGCCGCCGCGGTTGGTCACCGCAAGCTGGTAGTCGGCGTAGGTTTTCTCCGTAGCACTGAGGTCGAACTCCTGCGGTATGCCGTGTTCGGAAGTGATCGAGTACCCGACCAGCCCGTCGTGATTGAGCACGAACTCCGCATCGATGAGCTCGCGATGGTTGCGCACCAGCCACTCGACGCCGTTGCAGCAGCCGCCCTCCTCGTCCGCGGTCAGAGCGAGAATGATGTCACGGCTTCCCCGGTAGCCTTCCTGCTGCATGCGCAGCAGCGTCGTCGACATGATGGCATCGCCGCTCTTCATATCGAGCGTGCCGCGGCCGTAGAAGTAGCCATCCTTCTCGATGAGCTGGAACGGATCGGTGCTCCAGTCCTCGCGCCGCGCCTCGACCACATCGAGATGTCCGAGGAGCAGCAGCGGGCGGCGCTTGCCGGTGCCATGCAGACGCACGAGCAGATTCTTCTTGCGCGCCGCGGGTCCCGCGATCACCACATCGCGAGCAGCCAGGCCTGCGGCGCGAAAACGCTCCGCCAGCGCCTCGGCTGCGGTGGTGACGTTGCCCGCGGAATCGGTCGTGTTGATCTCGATCAGTTGCTTGAAGATGTCGCGCGCCAGCGTATCCGCGGCCGAGTCGCCTGCATCGCCGGCGCGCTGCGCGCCGGGCGCTGCGCCGTTGAGGAGCAAAGCGAGCAGCCCGAGGAGGCGCAAGCGGCGGGTGCGAAGTGGCATGTACTGTTACCTCGCGCAGCGGGCTCAGGGTGCCGTCAGGGTCCGCAGATAGCGGTAGAAGAACTCGTTCGCCTCATAGAACGAGGCGACGCTGATGCGCTCGTCGCGACCGTGCTCGCGATCATCGTTGGGATCGACGGTGAGAGGTGAGAAGGTATAGGTTGGCAGCCCGGCGGCGCTCGTGTGCGTAGCGTCGGAGGCGCCGGCCGACATGCAAGGAATCACTTTCAACCCGGGCCAGGTTTGCGCCACCAGCCGATCGAGCGGCATCAGCATCTCCGGCACCAGCGGCGGGGGCGCGAACCCGCGTACGCTCGGCGCTGCATCGAGCAGCGCGCCATCGCTCGCAAGGTAACTGACGGTGATCGCCGGATTGCCCAGCACCTGCACGAGCTGCCGGCGGACCTCCTCGGGCGAGTGGCCGGGGAGAATGCGGCAGTTGACCACCGCCTGCGCGCGCTGCGGCAAGGCGTTGTTGGCATGCCCGGCCTCGAGGCGCGTCGCGACGCAGGTGGTGCGGGTGATCGAGCGGTCGAGCGGCCGCCGTGACAGCCGCCCGAGCGCCTCGGCGTCCGGAGGATCGCGCAGGATGGCCCGCATGTCCGCCGCCCGCTGCCCGGACTCGATCTGCGCAAGGCGCCGATAGTACTCGCGGGTCACCGCGTTGAGCTCGAAGGGAAACTCGTACGCGGCGAGCCGATCGAGGCCGCGGATCAGGGTGTAGATGGCGTTGTCCGCGACCGGCTCGGAGCTGTGCCCGCCCTTGTTCGTGACGCGCAGCTGGAAGTCGGCGTAGACCTTCTCGCTCGCCACCAGCTTGAAGAACAGCGGCTTGCCGTTCTCGGTCAGCACCGAGTAGTCATCACCGCTCAGCACGAACTGCGCACCGATGAGCTCGCGGTGATGCTGCAGCAGCCACTCGACCCCGTTGGCGCCGCCGCCTTCCTCGTCCGCAGTGAGCGCCACGGTGATGTCGCGTGCGGGCCTGAACCCCTCCTGCTTCAGCCGAATCAAAGCTGCCAGCATGATCGCGTCCGGGCCCTTCATATCGAGCGTACCGCGACCGTAGAGATAGCCGTCTTTCTCCACCATCCCGAACGGATCACTGCTCCAGTCCTCGCGCCGCGCCTCGACGACATCGAGATGACCGATGAGCAGCACCGGCTGATGCTGACCGGAACCGCGCAGGCGCACCACCAGGTTCTTCTTCCGTTCGCTCGGGCCGAGTACCTGGATATCCGCGGGCGAAAAGCCTGCGCTGCGTAGCTGCTGCGCCATGGCCTCGGCGGCCATCGTGACGTTGCCCCGCGGGGTGTCCGTGGTGTTGATCGCGATCAGCTGTCGGAGCAGCTCGCGCGCCAGCGCATTGGAGGCACTGCTGCCTTCCGCTGGCGCCGTCGGTGCTGGCTCCGCATTTGCCGTGAGCAGCAACGCCGCCGCGGCGAGCCAGGCGCAGGCGCGCGCGGTCACTGGGTGAGGTTCGCCGGAGCCACCACCAGCAGACGGAACGAACCTGGCAGGATCGCCGGCCTGGGATGGGGATTGTCGCCGGTCGCAGCCGGTGGGGGACCCAGGCCCGCGGTGACGAGAAACAGGCGATGCGCGTGCTCATCGAGCGCCATGGTGCGCGCACCCCGCTGCGTCGGCAGCGATTGCGCGACCTTCGGCTTGCCAGCGGCACCGGTCGTGATCACCGACAGCACTCCTTCGCCGCAGGAGGCAAAGGCCTGATGCGTTCCCGAGTCGTACTTCGCACCATCGACACCTGCGCCAATCGGCGCCGTACCGAGTGTGCGGCCGGAGCGTACGTCGAGGACTGCCATGACCTTGTTGCTGCACCCGGCGAACAGGCGCTGCCCGGATAGGTCAATGGCGAGTCCGGAGGGCTGCTCGCAGCCGTCGATCGGCCAGACCGCACCCACCTTCAGATGCTGTGCATCGATCTGCGCGATGCTGCTTTTGTCCTCGAGGTTCACGTAGAGCGCACCCTTGCCGTCGCTCACCGCGAATTCCGGCTTGGCATCGAGGGCGATCGTGCCGATGACCTCATCAGTCTTCGCATCGACCACCGTCGCATTGCGGCCGCGCCCGTTGAAGCTGAATACCCGGTGGGTCGCGGAGTCGTAAAGGATGGCGTCCGGGTTCTCGCCCGTGGCCTTGATCTCCTTCAGCCGCGCGAGCGACTTCAGATCGAACACCACGATGGTGCCGCTGCGGCCGGCACTGATGTAGCCATGTCCGACATCGCCCGCAAGCGCGATGGCGTGCACCCCGGGAGTATCGGCAATGGTTGCGGCGAGCGTCAGTTTGTCGGCATCCACCACCTGCACCTCATTGCCATGCGCAATGAAGAGCCGATGTCCCCCGTCATCGAAAGTCACATCGTCCCAGCCGCCATCGCCCGGCAGGCTCACCTCGTGGGCGATGTGGTAGCGCGGGAGCGCCTGCGCCTGCGCCTGCGCCTGAGCGCTGCCGGCCACGAGCCAGAGCGCGCCGGCGCCCGCCAGGGAGGCGCACAGCGCGGCCCGGGATATTCCAGGTTGCATCGCGAGCATTCTCCGGATCAGTGGATGAGGCGCGCGCACAGGTCGAGCAGCGGGCCGGGCAACAGTCCCAGAACCAGCACCGCCACGGCATTCACCCCGAGCGTGAAACGCACACCGAGCTCGCGCGCGGGCGCCGGCTGCGATCCGGCCGGCTCATCGAAATACATCAGCTTGATGACCCGCAGGTAATAGTAGGCGCCCACCACCGACATGATGATGGCGAGCACCACCAGCCACGGGTGGTTGGTTTCCCACAGCGCCTGGATGATGCGCAGCTTCGCCCAGAAGCCGATGAACGGCGGCACTCCCGCGGTCGAGAACATCAGCACCATCATGGTCGCGGCAAGGAGCGGATCGCGTTGCTGCAGGCCCTTGTAGTCATCCAGACGGTCCGCCTCGAAGCCCTTGGCGGCGGCCAGCAGGATGACGCCGAAAGAGCCGAGCACCACCAGCACGTACTGCAGCGTGTAGTAGAGCGCCGCGGCGTAGCCATCGGCCGTGCCGGCGACGAATCCAAGCAGGATGAAGCCGACGTTGGCGATGGTTGAATACGCCAGCATGCGCTTCAGGTTGCTCTGCACCAGCGCGAGCACATTGCCGACGATCAAAGTCAGCACCGCGAGCGCCGCGAGCATCTGCGTCCACTCGGCCTCGGTGCCGGCGAGCCCCTGCGCGAGCAGGCGCAGCGCGAGGGCAAAGTAAGCGATCTTTGGCGCCGTACCGATGAACAGCGTCACGCTGGTGGGCGCGCCCTCGTATACATCCGGCAGCCACATGTGAAAGGGAACGGCGCCGAGCTTGAAGGCGACCGCCACGACGATGAAGGTGAGCCCGAGCACCACACCCGGGTTGAGCGGCGCCCGCAGTCGCGTGGCGATCTCCCCGAGATCGAGCGTGCCGGTGAGACCGTAGATGAGCGACATGCCATAGAGCAGTGCACCCGAGGCAATGGCGGCGAGTACGAAGTACTTCATGGCCGACTCGGCGCTCACCCCCGAGTCGCGGTCGAAGGCCACCATGGCGTACACCGAAAGAGCGAGCAGCTCCACTCCGAGGTACACGGTGACGAGATTGTTGGCCGACACCAGCACGAAGATGCCAAGGAGTGCGGTGAGCGTGAGCACGTAATACTCGCCGCGCTGGATGTTGCGGTATTCGAGATACGCGCGCGAATAGAGCAGCGTCACCGCGACGAACAGGAAGCCCGCGAGCTTGAGCACCACGGCGAGCTCATCGGCCACGTAGGTACGATCGAACAGCAGGACGCGGTGCGTCACCTGGGCGTAGCGCACGGTGAGTGCGGCACCTACGGCGAGCGCCAGCAGAGTGAGCGTGGGAATGAGGCCGGGCCGCTTGGCGCCCCCGAATACCTCGACGAGCAGCAGTACGCAGATCGCGCAGACGAGCCAGATCTCGGGCACTGCGGGCGCCAAGCTTGCGGCGTTGAGGAGGGTTTGATCCATAGTCGGGTAGTGTCAGCCGCTCGGTGCGCTCGCGCTCGTGCGCCCTACAGTTTGGTAGCCACGGCCTGACTGAGCAGGTGGTGAACCGTCGGTTGCATCACCTTCAGCAGCGGTGCCGGCCACACCCCGACCACCAGCACGGCCGCGGCGAGTGCGCCGAGCACGATGAACTCGCGACCGTTCAAGTCCTTGAGCGCCGCCACCCGCGGGCTCACCACTGGACCGAATATCACGCGCTTCACCAGCCATAGCGTGTAGGCGGAGCTGAGGATCAGGGTCACCGCGGCGAGCGCCGAGTACCAGAAGCTCGCGCGGAAGGTGGCGAGAATCACCAGAAACTCCCCGACGAAGCCCGAGGTGCCCGGAAGTCCGGTGTTGGCGAGCGCGAACAGTACCATGAAGGCCGCGAATGCCGGCATGGTGTTCACCACGCCACCGTAGTCGGCGATCTGGCGGCTGTGCAGCCGGTCGTAGAGCACGCCGACGCAGAGGAACAAGGCTCCCGAGATGAGCCCGTGGGAGACCATCTGCACCATGGCCCCATCGACCCCCATCCCCGCCCCCTGCAGGCTGCCGGTATTGCGCACGATCTCATACATCACGAACGCGCCGAGCGTCACGAAGCCCATGTGCGAGATCGAGGAGTAGGCGATGAGCTTCTTCATGTCCGGCTGCACGAGCGCGACGTAGCCGATATAGATGACCGCGATCAGCGACAGCGTGATCACCAGCAGATCGAGCTCGCGGCTCGCATCGGGCGCCACCGGCAGCGAGAAGCGCAGGAACCCGTAGCCGCCCATCTTCAGCATGATGGCCGCGAGGATCACCGAGCCGCCGGTCGGCGCCTCGACGTGCGCATCCGGGAGCCAGGTATGTACTGGCCACATCGGCACCTTGACCGCGAAGGCGAGCAGGAACGCCACGAAGATCCAGCGCTGCTCGATGAGTGACAGCGGCATGGCCTGGAAGCTCGCGATCGCGTAATTACCGGACTTGACGTACAGGTAGATGAGTGCCGCCAGCATGAACACGGAGCCGAGGAAGGTGTAGAGGAAGAATTTGATGGTGGCGTACACGCGCTGCGGTCCGCCCCAGATGCCGATGATGAGGAACATCGGGATCAGCATCGCTTCCCAGAAGAAAAAGAACAGCAGTGCATCGGTGGCGGCAAATACTCCGATCATCAGCCCTTCCATGATGAGGAACGCGGCGTAGTACTGCGCCGGGCGCGTCTCGATCACGCTCCAGCCGGCAATCACCACCGGCACCGTCATGAAGGCGGTGAGCACGATGAGCGGCAGCGAGATGCCATCGACGCCGAGCGCGTAGTACGCCTGGAAGCGCGGGATCCAGCGTAGCGACTCGGCAAACTGCAGCGCGGCGCTGCTGCTGTCGAAGTGCGTCCACAGCGGCACCGTCAGTGCCAGCGTCCCGAGCGAGGCGGCGAGCGCCACCCAGCGCCCGAGGACGATGTTGCGCTCGCCGAGCAGCAGGATGAGCACGCCGGCGGCGATGGGCACCCAGATCAGCAAGGAGAGCAGCGCGTGCATTGCGAGGCCTGTCAGCCGTGGAAGTGCAGCAGGAACCAGCCGAGCAGCAGCGCCAGGCCGATCATCATCCAGAAGGCGTACGAGTAGAGGTAGCCGGTCTGTATGAGCCGCAACAGCCCCCCCACCCCGCTCACTGTCCTGGCTGTACCGTTCACCATCGCGCCATCGATCAGCACCTCATCGCCGCCCTTCCACAGGCCGAGTCCGATCCCGCGGGTGAGCGGCGCGATGATCCGCTCGTTGACCCAATCGAAGTAATACTTCTGCGTGAGCAATCGATAGAGCCAGTTGAATCGCTGCGCCGCCTGCTCCGCCCACGCGGGGTTGCGCAGGAAGAAGAAGTAGGCCGTGACGGCACCGGCGACTGCCAACCAGAACGGCGGCGAGATGAGCCCATGCAGCGCAAACGACACCCAGGCCGGCTGGGCGAACTCGTGCGCCAGCTCACCGACCACGTCGTTTGCCTCGAGTACGAAGATCGAGCCACCCCAATAGTTGCCGAACAGCACCGGCACTACGGTGAGTGCGCCGATCACCACCGAGGGGATCGCGAGTGCGATGAGCGGTACGGTCACCACCGCCGGGCTCTCGTGCGGATCGCCGTGCGCGTGCTCATCCTGATGCGCACCGTGTGCGCTTGCCTCGCCTGCCTCGGTGTCGCGAGCGCCCGGTGCCGGCGGGGCCGCGGGGAGCACCGGTGCACGGAAGCGCTCCGGCCCATGGAAGGTCATGAACAGCAGCCGGAAGGTGTAGAGCGCGGTGACGAAGACCCCGAGCAGCACGCACCAGTAAGCGAAGCCCGCGCCGTAACGCTGTGAGTTGCGCAGCGACTCGATGATGGCGTCTTTGGAATAGAAGCCGGCGAAGAACGGCGTGCCGACGAGCGCGAGCGCGCCGATCCAGCAGGTGACCGCGGTGATGGGCAGGTACTTGGCGAGTCCACCCATGCGACGCATGTCCTGCTCGTGGTGGAGCGCGATGATGACCGAGCCCGCGGCGAGGAACAGCAGCGCCTTGAAGAAGGCGTGCGTCATCAGGTGAAAGATGGCCGCACCGTAGGCCGAGGCGCCGAGCGCGACCGTCATGTAGCCGAGCTGCGAGAGTGTCGAATAGGCGATCACCCGCTTTATGTCGTTATTCACCACCCCGAGCAATCCCATGAAGAACGCGGTGATCGCTCCGATCACCATCACGAACGACAGTGCCGCGTCCGAGTATTCGAACAGCGGCGACATGCGCGCCACCATGAAGATGCCCGCAGTCACCATGGTGGCGGCGTGTATCAGCGCCGAAATCGGCGTCGGGCCTTCCATCGAGTCCGGCAGCCACACGTGCAGCGGAACCTGCGCGGACTTGCCCATGGCGCCGATGAACAGACAGATGCAGATCAGGGTGAGCGCGGCGACCCCGGAGTTGGAGGTCATCGGCAGCACGGCGTGCGCGATGTCAGGGGCCGCGGCGAAGGCGCTGCGGTAGTCGAGCGATCCGCTGTAGTAGGCGATGCCCGCGATCCCGAGCACGAAGCCGAAATCGCCGATGCGGTTGACGATGAAGGCCTTGAGCGCCGCGAAGGTCGCGCTCGGGCGCGTATACCAGAAGCCGATCAGCAGGTACGAAACTACGCCCACCGCTTCCCAGCCGAAGAACAGCTGCATGAAGTTGTTGGACATCACCAGCATCAGCATGGAGAAGGTGAACAGCGAGATGTAGCTGAAAAAGCGGGTATAGCCCGGGTCGTCCGCCATGTAACCGATGGTGTACACGTGCACGCACAGCGACACGAAGGTCACCACCGCCATCATGAGTGCGGTGAGGCGGTCGATGAGGAAACCGACCTCCATGTGCATGCCATCGCTCACCAGCCAGGTGTACACCGCACCGTCGTAAAGCGGGGCGCCATCGAAGTAGACCTGCTTCAGTACACTCAGCGACAACGCGCACGAGATCGCCACCGCGAGACAGGTGACGGTATGCGCGCCCGCGCGACCGATGAAGCGCCCGCCGAGACCTGCAACGCCTGAGGCTACGAGCGGCAACAGGGCGATGGCGAGCAACACGCTGGGATTGAGGGGATGCACGGTGTTCAGCCCTTGAGGGTGTTGAGGTCCTCGACCTCGATGGTGCGCCGCTCGCGGAACAGCACGACGAGGATCGCGAGGCCGATGGCCGACTCGGCCGCGGCGACCGTGAGGATGAAGAACACGAACACCTGCCCGTTCAGGTCCCCGAGGTAGCGCGAGAAGGCGATGAAGTTGAAGTTCGCGGCCAGCAGCAGCAGCTCGACGCACATCAGCAGCAGAATGAGGTTCTTGCGGTTGAGGAACACGCCGGCCACCGCAATGGCGAACAACACCGCGGAAAGCGTCAGCTGCTGCCCGAGTGAAATCATTGGCGCGGCTCCGGATCCATCTTCACCAGCCGCACTCGGTCCGCCGCCCGCACCGCCACCTGCGCCGAGATGTCCTGCTGCTTGTAGCCCGGCCGGTGCCGTAGCGTGAGGGTGATGGCGGCGATGATCGCCACCAGCAGCACCATGGCGGCGAGCTCGAGCGGATAGGCGTAGCGGGTATAGAGCACGCGCCCGAGCTCGAGCGTGTTGCTGTAGCTCGCCGGCGTCGGCTCGCCCCCGTGACTGACGTCGATGCCGAGTCCGCCGCGAGCCCAAACGACGCCCACGATCTCGATGACCACCGCGAGCGCGATGAGCACGCCGAGCCAGGCGAAGCGCGTGAACCCCTCGCGCAGGCGCTCGAGATTGATGTCGAGCATCATCACCACGAACAGGAACAGCACCATCACTGCCCCGACGTACACCAGCACCAGCACCACCGCGAGGAACTCCGCCTCGAGCAGCAGCCAGATGGCCGCCGCCGTGACGAAGCACAGAACCAGCGCAAGCGCAGAGTAGACCGGGTTGCGCGAGGTGATCACTCCGAGGGCTGCCGCCACCAGGATGGCCGCGAACACGTAGAACAAAACCTGTATCAGCACGGCGTGGCGCTCATCGGTAAGGGGCGTCGGCGGCCTTGTCCGCGGCGATCATCGCCTCGTAGCGCTCGCCAACCGCGAGCAGCTTGTCCTTGCTCATGATGTTCTCACCGCGTTTTTCCATGTGGTATTCGTGAATGCGGGTGAGCACGATGGCATCCACCGGGCATGCTTCCTCGCAAAAGCCGCAGTAGATGCACTTGAACAGATCGATGTCGTAGCGCGTGGTGCGCCGGGTGCCATCGGGCGCGACGTCCGAATCGATGGTGATGCAGACCGCGGGACACACCGCCTCGCACAGCTTGCAGGCGATGCAGCGTTCCTGCCCGTTCGGGTAGCGGCGCAACGCGTGCAGGCCACGAAAGCGCGGCGACTGCGGCGTCTTCTCCTCCGGATAGTTGAGCGTGTACTTGTTGCTGAAGAAGGTGCGCGCGGTCACCGCCAGCCCCTTGATGAGCTCGGGCATCAGCAAAGTCTTGAGCGGATTCCAGGCCATCGAGCGCTTAGCCTCCGTGATACCAGGGGCGCGCCCACGGCCCGATGTGATACACGGCCATGATCATCTCCACCCCGAGCCACACCAGTGTCACCGGTATCAGAGCCTTCCAACCGAGGCGCATGATCTGGTCGTAGCGGTAGCGCGGAAAGGTGGCGCGAAACCACAGGAACAAAAACACGAGTACGAACGCCTTGAGGAACAGCCACAGAAAGCTCGGTGCACCCAGCCAGGCGATCCACCAGGGCGCCGAGGCCATCCCCGGGTAGCCCTCGAGCGGCCCCTGCCAGCCGCCGAGGAAGAACACCGCGGTGAGCGTCGATATCAGGATCATGTTGGCGTACTCGGCGAGGAAGAACAGTGCGAACGCCATGCCCGAATACTCGACGTGAAAGCCGGCGACGATCTCGGATTCGCCCTCGGCGACGTCGAAGGGAGCGCGGTTGGTCTCGGCGATGCCGGAGATGAAGTACACCATGAACAGCGGAAACAGCCAGAACCAGTTCCATGAGGCGATCCCACCGGACTGAGTCCGGACGATCGTGCCGAGATTCATGCTGCCGCTCGCCATGAGCACACCCACCAGCGCGAATCCCATGGCGATCTCGTACGCTACCAGCTGCGCGGCCGAGCGCATGGCGCCGAGGAAGGCATACTTCGAGTTCGCCGCCCAGCCGGCGATGATGACACCGTACACGCCCATGGAGGTGAGCGACAGCAGGTAGAGCAGCCCCGCGTCGGCCTTCGACACCACCACCGTCGGCGACAGCGGAATCACCGCCCAGGCGGCGAAGGCCGGAATGAGCGCAATCATGGGAGCGAGGCGGAAGAGCAGCTTGTTGGAGTTTGTCGGGACCACGACCTCCTTCAGGAGGAGCTTGAACACATCCGCAAACGGCTGACCGAGACCGGGGAAGAGGCCGAAGATGCGCACGCGGTTCGGCCCGCGGCGCAGCTGCATCCAGCCGATGACCTTGCGCTCCCACAGCGTCAGCAGCGCCACGCAGATGATGAGCGCAACGGTGATGATGAGGATCCACACCGTCGACTGTGCGTAGTCGGGGAGCGCGATCCAGCGGCTCGTCAGATTGTGCAGCACGCTCACTCCCGTCCCTCAGTAGGTAACGATCGGCGCTCGGCCATCGCGCGTTCTTTGCAGCGAGACGGCACGGCGCACGAGCGCATCGACCTGGTACATCGGCACGTCGGTGACCGTAGGCGGCGACGCGAGGCGCGCGCCATCGTCGGGCAGCGGCACGGCGTGCCGACCGCTGTAGGCGCCAGGCGCAAGAGCCGTGCACTGCGCACGCAGCTCCGCGAGCACCTGCTCCGAGGACTGGTAGTCGAAGCGCGGCAGCTTCAGCAGGTTGCCGAGCACGCGCAGCACTTTCCATCCCGGGCGCGCCACGCCGACCGGCGTCACCGCGCCCGCCTGGCTCTGCCAGAGGCCCTCACAGTTCACGTAGGTGCCGGAGGTCTCGGCGAAGGTGCCGATCGGCAGGATCAGGTGCGCGAAGCTCTTCACTTCCTCGCTCGCGAAGGGAGTGAGCGCGATGACGAACTCCGCCTGCGCGAGCGTGCGCAGCGCCTCCGGCTCGAGGGTATCGATCCCGGGCTCGATGCCCCCAAGGAGCAGGTAGGCGCGCAGCGGCGCACCCAGCATCTCGCGCGCACTGAGACCCGGCTGGGCGAGCGCCTTCCCGCCGGGCTCGCGATGCGGCACCGCGCCGGCAACATAGCCGCCGGCGGCATTCGCGCCCTCGGCGATACGACCGTAGCTCGCCGCGCACATCTGCGCGAGCGCCGCGGCGAGCGAGCGCAGATCGGCGAATGCCGGATGGCGCGCCGCGAGCGCCCCGAGCCAGATCGCGCGGCGCGGCCCGGAGAGCAGTGCCTGAACCGCGGCCCGATGCGCATCGGTAACGGATGCCGCACGCGCGACCGCCGCAAGATGCTCGGGAACGGGCGCACCTGTGGCAGTGGCGGCGGCGTTGAGCAGCGCGGCGAGTTCGCCGCTCATCGCGCCCGGGGCGCAACTGAGGTAGCCGGCGAGCGGAAACAGATACGGAAAGCGTGCCGGATTCAGCATCGTGACCTGCGCGCCGCGCAGCGCTGCCTTGCGCACCCGATGCGCGAGGATCGGCGCCTCACGGCGCAGATTCGAGCCGATCACGAGCAGTGCGTTCAGGCCATCCACCTCGGCGATGCGCACACCGAGTGCGGGAAATACCGGGTCCGCCGCCTGGTCACGGAAATCGCGCTGCCGCAGGCGATGGTCGATGTTGTTCGA
Source organism: Steroidobacteraceae bacterium (assembly GCA_035639195.1). Lineage (GTDB taxonomy): Bacteria > Pseudomonadota > Gammaproteobacteria > Steroidobacterales > Steroidobacteraceae > 13-2-20CM-66-19. The sequence continues at coordinate 4,108 of DASQYM010000029.1, read as the reverse complement.
GCCGAGCCCGCGCGCGAGGCGCGCGGCGAGATACAGCTCCTCGGTCGTGCTCGAGGGGCTCACGAGGACCCCGAAGCTCGCGGCGCGCTCCTTAAGGCGCTCCGCAGCCAGCGTGAGCGCGGGCTCCCATTCGCTCTGCACCCACTCGCCGCCGCGCCGCACGAGCGGCGCGCGCAGCCGGTCGGCGCTGTAGAGGCCCTCGTAGCTGAAGCGGTCGCGGTCGGCGATCCAGATCTCGTTGATCGACTCGTTCTCGCGCGGCAACACGCGCATCAGTCTGCCGCGTAGCACGTGGCCGAAGAGGTTCGAGCCCACCGCGTCGTGCGGGGAGATGAGCGGCACCGCGCTCATCTCCCAGGCGCGCGCGCCGAAGCGCGAGGGCTTGGCGACCAGCGCCCCAACCGGGCACAGATCGATGACGTTGCCGGAGAGCTCGTGATTCACGGTGCTCTCGATGTAGCTGCGCACCGCCATGTGCTCGCCGCGGCCGATCATGCCGAGCTCCTGGATGCCGGCGATCTCCTCGGTGAAGCGTACGCAGCGGGTACACTGGATGCAGCGGGTCATGTCGGTGGCGATGAGCGGACCCAGGTTCTCATCCGCCACCGCGCGCTTGCCCTCCTGGTAACGGGAGATGTCGCGGCCGAAGCCGACCGCGAGGTCCTGCAGCTCGCACTCCCCGCCCTGGTCGCAGATCGGACAATCGAGCGGGTGATTGATGAGCAGGAACTCCATGGTGGCGCGTTGCGCATCGATGGCGCGCCGGCTCTTGGTGAAGACCTTCATGCCCTCGGCGACCGGCGTCGCGCACGCCGGCAGTGGCTTTGGCGCCTTCTCCACCTCGACCAGGCACATGCGGCAGTTGGCGGCGATCGCGAGCTTCTCGTGGTAGCAGAAGCGCGGCACGTAGATGCCGCCACGGTCGGTGGCGCGCATGAGCATCTCGCCCTTCTTCGCCTTGAGCGACACGCCGTCGACTTCGATATTCACCAGGTCATCCGCCATGAGTGTGTCCGTCGTCTGCGCCGCGCGAGCTCAGGCCGCCGCTCCCAGTTGCTCGCCGGCGAGGCTGCGCCCGCCGTGATCGATCATGTACTCGAACTCCTGCCGGAAGTGCTTGAGGAAACTCTGCACCGGCCACGCCGAGGCATCGCCGAACGCGCAGATGGTGTGCCCCTCGATGTGGTTTGCTACATCGAGCAACAGCGCGAGCTCCTCGCGCCGCGACTGCCCGGCGAGCACGCGCTTGAGCATGCGGTTCATCCAGCCCGTGCCTTCGCGGCACGGCGTGCACTGTCCGCACGACTCGTCCATGTAGAAGCGCGAGATGCGCTCGAGCACGCGCACCATGCAGGTGGTCTCGTCCATCACGATGGCGGCACCGGTGCCGAGCGCGGAGCCGGCCGCCTTCACCGAGTCGTAGTCCATGTTGGTTTTCAGCATGATCTCGCCCGGCACGACCGGCACCGAGACTCCGCCGGGGATCACCGCCTTGAGCTTGCGCCCGCCGCGCACGCCGCCGCATAGCGCCAGCAGATCCGCAAACGGGACGCCGAGCGGCAGCTCGATGTTGCGCGGCTTCTCCAGGTGCCCCGACATCGAGTAGATCATCGTGCCGCCCGAGTTCGGCGGGCCGAGCCCGGCGAACCAGGCGGGGCCCTTGCGCAGGATGGTCGGCACCGAGGCAAAGCTCAGCGTGTTGTTGACGGTCGTGGGCGCGCCGTAGACACCGAAATTCGCGGGGAACGGCGGCTTGAAGCGCGGCTTGCCGGTCTTACCCTCGAGCGAGTCGAGCAGCGCCGTCTCCTCGCCGCAGATGTAAGCGCCCGCGCCGATGAATGTGTGCACATCGAAATCGACGCCCGAGCCCTGCAGGTTCCTTCCGAGCAGCCCCGCCGCGTAGGCTTCCGCCAGCGCCGCCTCGAAGCGCGGCACCGGCTCGCCGAGGAACTCACCGCGGATATAGTTGTAGGCGACCGTGGAGTTGGTGGCGTACCCGGCGATGGCGAGGCCCTCGATCACCGCGTGCGGGTTATAGCGCAGGATGTCGCGGTCGTGGCAGGTGCCCGGCTCGCTCTCGTCGGAGTTGCACACCAGGTACTTCTGCACCGGCGAGTTGCGCGGCATGAAGCTCCACTTCGTGCCGGTCGGAAAGCCCGCACCGCCGCGGCCGCGCAGTCCCGAGGCCTTCACCTGATCGATGATCTGCTCACGCGCGGGTTTCTCGCGCAGCAGCCGCTCCCACACCTCGTACCCGCCGATGCTGCGGTAGGTGGCGAGCGTCCACGAGCGCTCGAGCTTCAGCGGCTCGAACACCAGCAGGTTCATCTTGTCGGCGTACTTGCTTTCCAGGTCGCTCACTTCAACTCATCCAGGATTGCGTCGAGCTTCTCGGGCGTAAGATGCTCGTGGAAGATGTGATCCACCATCATCATCGGCGCGCCGGTGCAGGCGGCGAGACACTCGTGCTCCTCCTTGAGGAAGATGCGGCCGTCGGGGGTGCTCTGATTGGCACGGATGCCGAGCTTCCTGGCGGCGTGCTCCAGCAACTCCTCGCCGCCATTCAGCATGCACGAGATGTTGGTGCAGATGCTGACGTGGTGGCGCCCGCAGGGTTGCGTCTCGAACATCGAGTAGAAGCGCGCCACCTCGTATATCTGGACCGGCGGCAGCTTCAGGTATTCGGCCACCGCATCCATGAGGTCGGGGCTGAGGAAACCCGCGTTCTGCTCCTGCGCGAGGCGCAGCGCTGCGATCGATGCCGAGCGCTGCCGCCCCGGCGGAAACTTCCTCACCCAGCGATCGATCTCCTGCCGCGTGTGCTCCGAGAGCAGCGACACCTTGCTCACCAGCTGCGTGCCACCGACACCGACGCTGCTGCGCTCGCTCACCGGTCGATCTCCCCGAAGACGATGTCCTGCGAGCCGATTACGGCCACCACGTCCGCGATCATGTGTCCGCGCACCATCTCCTCGAGCGCGGCGAGATGCGCGAAACCGGGCGCGCGGCACTTGAGCCGGTAGGGCTTGTTGGCACCGTCGGAGACCAGGTACACGCCGAACTCGCCCTTGGGGGCTTCGATCGCGGCGTAGGTGTCGCCTTCGGGCACTTCGAACCCCTCAGTAAAGAACTTGAAGTGGTGGATGAGGGCTTCCATGTCCTCCTTCATTTTCTCGCGCCGCGGCGGGCGCACCTTGCGGTCATCGATCATCGTGGGGCCCGGGTGCGCGCGCAGCCACTCGATGCACTGGCGGATGATGCGGTTCGCCTGGCGCATCTCCGCCACCCGCACGAGGTAACGGTCGTAGCAGTCGCCGTTGACGCCCACCGGGATATCGAAATCCATGCGCTCGTAGACCTCGTAGGGCTGCTTCTTGCGCAGGTCCCAGGCGATGCCGGAGCCGCGCAGCATGGCACCCGAGAATCCGAGCTGCATGGCACGCTCCGGGCTCACGACGCCGATGTTGACGGTGCGCTGCTTCCAGATGCGGTTGTCGGTGAGCAGTGTCTCGAAGTCATCGACTGCCGCCGGGAACGCCGCGCTGAAAGCCCACACGAAATCGAGCAGCGTGCCGCTGCGCGCCTCGTTGAGGCGCGCCGCATCCTTCGCCGAGCGCCACTTCGACGCCTGGTATTTCGGCATCGACTCGGGCAGGTCGCGGTACACCCCGCCAGGGCGGTAATAGGTGGCGTGCATGCGCGTGCCCGAGACCGCCTCGTACACGTCCATCAGCTCTTCACGCTGTTTGAAGCACAGCAGGAACACGGTCATCGCGCCGATATCGAGCGCGTGCGAGCCGAGGAACATGAGATGGTTGAGGACGCGCGTGATCTCATCGAACAGCACGCGAATGTATTGCGCCCGCTCGGGCGGCTCGATGCCGAGCAGCCGCTCGATGGCGAGCACGTAGGCGTGCTCGTTGCACATCATCGAGACGTAGTCGAGCCGGTCCATGTAGCCGATCGACTGGTTGAAGGGCTTGGATTCCGCGAGCTTCTCGGTAGCCCGGTGCAGCAGGCCGATGTGCGGGTCTGCCTTCTGGATCACCTCGCCATCGAGCTCCAGGACGAGACGCAGCACGCCGTGGGCCGCGGGGTGCTGCGGCCC
>DASQYM010000028.1:0-4478 GCA_035639195.1 Steroidobacteraceae bacterium | reverse complement strand
GCCTGTCCGCCGAGCTTGCCTTCGGTGCCGACCTCACGCGCGACGCGCGTCACCTCGGAGGTGAACGCGCTCATCTGCTCGATCACGGCGTTCACGACCGTCGCCGACCGCAGGAACTCACCCTTGAGCGGGCGTCCGTCGACCTGCAGGCTCATGGTCTGCTGCAGGTCTCCCTTGGCGACCGCGGAGATGGTGCGCGTCACCTCGGTGGTCGGCCACAAAAGATCATCGATCAGCGTGTTGACCGAGCTCTCCATCTCGCCCCAAGCGCCCGAGCGGCGATCGCTCGCCATGCGATGCCGCGTCTGTCCGTCCTTGCCGACGATCTGTCCGGCGTGCGCGAGCTCCTGCGCGAGCCGCTGATTGGAGGTGACGATCTCGTTGAACGTGTCGGCGATCTTGCCCGCAAGCCCGGTGTGATCGCTCGGCAGCCGCACGGAGAAATCACCATCGCGCACCGCCTGGAGCGCACGCAACAGGGCGCGCTGATCGAGGTTGGTCTCTCCCCGCAGCGCGCGGCCGTTGGAGGTGCGAGTCCGGCGCTGGGTTTCCTCAGTTTGCATCAGCAGACTCCCTGTGGGATGCGCGCGCGGATAAGGTCCGCGGCTTCAATCGAGCGGCTTCAATCGAGCGGCGATGGGCGATGGGGGAAAGCGGGCAACGGCTGCGCTGGCGCTGAGCGCCGGCGTGCACGCGGCAAATGCGAGCGGCTCATTCCTGACACGATCGCCTCGGAGCGAGTCAGGCGCAAACACCATCGTAAGCGCAGCCACTCGCCGCACGAGACATTAACGCGCGGCCTGCTGATGGAGTGTCAGCGGAGGAGGGCAGCCGACGTAGGAAATGGACTACAGCAGGTTACCTAACTGGCGCATCCGCGCATCAGGACCATTCTCGAAAGTAATGCCGCAGCCGTGACTCGAAGTGCCCGGGCTTCTCCGCGTAGATCGGCAGACCCACCGCCAAAGCACGTTTGCGCATCTTGCGGCGTCGTTTATCGATGAGCTTCTGCAGGGCGGAGTCGGCCTTGCGCCCCAGCTGCCGCCCGCTGCGGTGTGCCAGCTCGCCGAGCACCGCCAGGTCGTGCTCCTCGCCCAGATGATCGGACAACTCGTGAAGCTTGACAGACATGGCTTCCACCGAGGCATGCTGCACCGGGGCAATGAGCTCGAGCTGATTGCGTAGATATTTCGCGCGCTTGCGCCATTCGTGCAGAGTCGGTCCGCTGGCGTGCTGCGCGTTACAGCGCGCGCAAAGGCGCCCCTTGCGGTAGCTGTCGCGCAAGCTGCGATACACGGGTTTCCACTCCTGCGGCGGCGTGGGCCAGGAATCCACCATCGTCAGTGCGCCGCGCAGACGCGCGGCCGATTGCCGCAGGCCGCAACGCGTGAGCTCGCTGCGTCTGCGGTTGGCGTCTCGCTGCAGCCGAGCGCGGAATTCGCTCAGGCGGCGGCGCTTGCCGGAGCCTTTGGTCTGCCGGGTGAGCTCGCCGAGCGTCTTCAGCAGCACCGCATCGTCGCGCGCCGCACTCAGTATCCGCGCTGCGTCGCGCAATGCGCGGTTCTCACGCCCATAGGCCATCTCGCTCAACGTCGGCCGCAGCAAGCGCAACGTTGCGCGGGCCGCTTTCATGTGCTTGCGTGCGCTGTGGATCTGCTCATCGGTTGCCTCACGCTGCGGTAGCTGCGCGATCGCCGTCTCGACCTGTCGATGCAGGAGGTCGCGCATACCGCGGGCGCCGCAGGTGGCATGGCTCACTTCGAATCGGCGGGTCATCGTGGTTTGCGCTCCGAGTGTGCGGCATGTGCCTCGATGGCACGCTCGAGCGCCTGGATCGCGTCCTCGGGCGCGCCACGACTCCTGATGCTGAATTCACGTCCCTGGAAGGCGTTATAGGATTTGAAGAAATGCTCGATCGCTCGCAGCTCTTCCCCATCGAGCGCGCTGAGCTCCTGCAACCGCGCGGGGTTGACCGGGGTATCGACGACGCCGATCAGCCGGTCGTTGCGGATGAGCTGCGCCCCGTCGCGCTGTTCGGCATGCAGCACGCCGATCAGCCTGGCGGGCACGAGGCATCCGGGAAAGCTGGCCGGCAATTGCAGCACCAGCACATCGAGCGCGTCGCCATCCTCGGCCCGGGTTCCCGGAATGAAGCCGAAGTCGTAGGGAAATACCGCGCCTTGCGGCAGTACCCGGCTGATGCGAAAGATGCCGAATTGCTCATCGTACTTGTACTTGTTGCGGCTTCCGGCCGGCGTGTCGATCACCACGTGGACGCGGCCGCTGCCGCTCTCCCGCGGAGGAATGTCCTCAAACATGCGCCTGCACCCCCGTGAAAGAGCCGCTGCCGCGTTAATGAGCGAGCGCGAACAGCAGCACCGTTGCGCTGCCATCAGCGGGCGCGTTGCTGGAGGTGAGGGGGAGCGCGCGCACCGCGATGTACTGATGTCCGTCGGCCCCGCGGTAGCTCACCGGCTGATCGAGCCTTCGGCCATCGACCCGATGCTTCCACAGCAGGCGCCCAGTGCGCGCATCGAGCGCTTTGAGCCACCCATCGCCGGTGCCATAGAACACCAGTCCACCCGCGGTCACCAGCGTGCTCGGTGAGATCGGTAGCGTTTCCCGCACGCTCCACAGCAGCTGTCGTGCGATGGGATCCCATGCGCGCAGCTCGCATCGGGCGACCTCCGGCCGCGCGGAGCTCCCCGGCGCGCGCTCTGCGCCGCCGGCAGCGACCAGATAACTGACCGCGCTGTTGCCGCCGCGCGGATGACCGCCGGTACGTGTCGGCAGATCTATCCGTTCAGCGCGTTCTGCCACGAAGCGCTGCAGCGACCCATCGATATCGTCGATCGCGTCTATGGCAGCGGAGGAGTCTGGACGATCCACGCGGGCGACCGATTGAGCGACCAGCGGCAGCAACGCGCCGACGTTCGCGGTCGTGACTTCTCCGAGATCCGAGAAGCGAGTGACGGGCGCGGCCGTCGCTGGCGGATGCTCAGCGCGCGCCGCAGCCGGGGCTGCCAAGGCCGCCGGCGCGTGCGCCGTTACGAGCAACCCCGCGGCCAGCACGACGTGCAGCCGGTACCTGCAGTGATGCAGATTGCGAAGTGCCACAGCGACGCTCCTTGCGGTCAAAGCGCCGGCAGGCGGTGTGCGCCTGCTCAGCTCAGATGCGGCCCATCAGCAGCAGCACCACGAGCACGATCACGACGAGTCCGAGGGTCCCGCTCGGGTAGTAGCCCCAGGCCTGGCTGTACGGCCAGGTTGGAAGCGCACCGATCAGGATCAGCACCAGCACGATCAGCAGGATCGTCAGCATTGTCCGCCTCCGCCAGATTCAACCGCTCACTTCTTGCGTGCCGGTACCTTGGCGCCTGAGCGCCGCGCTTCCGACAAACCTATCGCAATCGCCTGCTTGCGACTCCTGACCTTCCGACCCGAGCGGCCGCTCCTCAGCTTGCCGCGCTTCATCTCGTGCATTGCCCGTCGGACTTTTCTGCCGCTCGCGCGGCTGTACCTGCGCTTGGCCATGACCACGTCCTGTTGGTTGCAGCGGCGCTCCCGGCGCGCCTGGGCAATGAGCCTAACTCGCAGCCTGGGCGGTAGCTGTAGGTGCAAAGTTGGACAGGTTGTCGGGCGCTTGCGCCGTCCAGCTGACAGCCACGGCTGACATGCACCCCCTGACGGTTGCATCGGAGCCAACGCTGACGCTTCAGTGCTACATTTGTGGCAGCTGTGGCAGCTGTGGCAGCTGTGGCCTGCACGGAGCGTGTATGACGCATGGAGCGTCAGTCGCAGTATTCATCGCGCAGTTAGTGACACTGCTGCTGGTCGGCCGGCTCGTGGGCGAAGCGCTGCAGCGTCTCGGGCAGCCGCCGGTCATCGGTCAGATCATCGCGGGCGTGTTGCTCGGTCCCTCGTGTCTCGGCGCATTGGCTCCGCGGCTGTGGCAGGCGTTGTTCCCTGCGGTCGCGCAGCAGCAGGCCATGCTCGATGCCGTCTCGCAGCTTGGCATCCTGCTGCTACTGCTCATTACCGGCATGGAGACCGACCTATCGGTCCTCAGGCACGCGCGTCGCGCTGCGGTCAGCGTATCGTTGAGCGGTGTGATCGTCCCGTTCCTGTGCGGGATTACCCTCGGCGCGCTGCTGCCGGACTCGATGCTGCCCGACGCGCAGCGCCGGCTGATCACCACGCTCTTCCTTGGAACGGCGCTGTCGATTTCCTCGGTGAAGATCGTGGCGCTGGTGGTGCGCGATCTGGGATTCCTGCGGCGCACCGTCGGACAGGTGATACTGGCTGCATCGATACTCGATGACACCATCGGCTGGATCGTCATCTCGGTGACCTTCGGCCTCGCGCTGCATGGCGCCATCGACCTCGCCGCCGTGGCGCACAGCGTACTCGGGGCCGCACTGTTTCTCGCGCTCAGCCTCACCTTCGGCCGGCGCCTGGTGTTCAGCGTGCTGCGCTGG
>DASQYM010000027.1:0-13451 GCA_035639195.1 Steroidobacteraceae bacterium | reverse complement strand
AGCTCCACGCAGGCCCCGAACACCACCTTGCCGGTATTGGGGAGACGCGTCGGATCGATGACATCGGCGCTCGCGAGCTTGTGCTCGACCTCCTTGATGCGACCCTCGATGAAGCCCTGCTGCTCGCGCGCGGCGTGGTACTCGGCATTCTCCGAAAGATCACCATGGCTGCGCGCCTCGGCGATCGCCTTGATGATCGCGGGACGGACTTCCGACTTCAGACGCTTGAGCTCCGCGCGCAGGCTCTCGGCCCCGCGCAGCGTCATGGGCGTGCGCTTCATGAGGCGAGCGCCTCGCTGTGCAGGTCCTGCAGGCGGTGCACCTCGACCTCATCGAGGTGATCGAGCGCTTCGCAGGTCGCAAGACCTGCCGCGACGGTGGTGTAGTAAGTCACCCGATGGTGCACGGCTTCGCGGCGGATCGAGTTCGACTCGCGGATGGCCTGCTTGCCCTCGGTGGTATTGACGATGAGGTCGATCTCATCGTTCTTGATCATGTCGACGATGTGTGGCCGGCCTTCGCGCACCTTGTTCACGCGCCGGCAGGGGACGCCGGCCTCGGCGAGCGCGCGCGCGGTGCCTTCGGTCGCGACCAGCTCGAAGCCACGCTCGATGAGCTTCTTCGCCAGCGTCACCGCCGGCGGCTTGTCGCGATCGCGCACACTGATGAAGCACACCCCTTGCCGCGGCAGCACGACGCCCGAGGCTGACTGCGCCTTGGCGTAAGCCTCACCGAAAGTCCGTCCGGTGCCCATCACCTCGCCCGTTGACTTCATTTCGGGTCCGAGGATCGGATCGGCCTCGGGAAACTTGACGAAGGGGAACACTGACTCCTTCACCGAGTAATAAGGAGGCAGGCGCTCGATGGCGCCGACCAGCTGCTTGAGCTTGTGTCCCGTCATCACACGGGCGGCGATCTTCGCGAGCGCGAGCCCCGTGGCCTTCGAGACGAAGGGTACGGTGCGCGAGGCGCGCGGGTTCACTTCGAGCACATAGACGACGCCCGCCTGAATCGCGAACTGCACGTTCATGAGCCCGACGACATTCAGCGCGCGGGCGAGCTTGCGCGTTTGCTCGCGCAACTCCCCCTGCAGCTCGCGGCTCAGGCTCGCCGGCGGCAGCGAGCAGCTCGAGTCCCCCGAGTGCACACCCGCCTGCTCGATGTGCTCCATGATGCCGCCGATCAGCACGTCCTCGCCGTCGCAGACCGCATCGACATCGACCTCGATGGCGGCATCGAGAAAGCGGTCGAGCAGCACCGGGCTGTCGTTGGACACCTGCACGGCATGCGCCATGTAGCTGCGCAGATCCTCCTCGTTGAAGACGACCTCCATGGCGCGGCCGCCGAGCACGTAGCTCGGCCGCACGACGAGCGGAAACCCTACCTCGCGGCCGAGCGTGACCGCCTGCTCCTCGGTGCGCGCGGTGGCGTTCGCCGGCTGCTTGAGGCCGAGCTTGCGCACCAGCGCTTGAAAGCGCTCCCGGTCCTCGGCGATATCGATCGAGTCAGGAGAGGTGCCGATGATCGGGGCGGCGGCAGCCTCGAGGGCACGCGAAAGCTTCAGCGGTGTCTGGCCGCCGAACTGCACGATGACCCCCTCGGGCTTCTCGACCGCGAGGATCTCGAGCACATCTTCCAGCGTAAGGGGCTCGAAGTAGAGCCGGTCGGAGGTGTCGTAGTCGGTCGATACGGTCTCGGGATTGCAGTTGACCATGAGGGTCTCGAAACCGTCCTCGCGCAGCTGCAGCGCGGCGTGCACGCAGCAGTAGTCGAATTCGATGCCCTGGCCGATGCGGTTGGGTCCGCCGCCGAGGATCATGATCTTGTGCCGGTCGGAAGGGTTCGCCTCGCACTCCTCCTCGTAGGTCGAGTAAAGGTAGGCAGTGGAGGTGGCGAACTCCGCGGCGCAGGTGTCGACGCGCTTGTAGACCGGCCGCACCTTGAGCTCATGGCGCTTATCACGGATCGCCTTCTCGGGCATGTCGACCAGTCGCGCGAGGCGGCTGTCGGAGAAGCCCTTGCGCTTGAGAAAGCGCAGCCGCTCGGCGCTGAGCGCTCCGAGCCCCTCCTCGCGCACCTGCGCCTCCGCGCGCACCAGCTCCTCGATATGCGCGAGAAACCAGGGATCGATGTGCGTGAGCTCGGCGATGCGCGCGAGCGACCAGCCGGCGCGGAACGCATCGGCGACATACAGCAAGCGGTTGGCGCCGGGCGCGCGCAGCTCATGGGCGAGCCGCACCTGGTCCTCGTCGGAGAGCGCCGTCGGCAGCTGCGGGTCGAGTCCATCGAGCCCGGTCTCGAGTCCGCGCAGCGCCTTCTGCAGCGACTCCTGGAAGGTGCGGCCGATGGCCATGACCTCGCCCACGGATTTCATCTGCGTGGTGAGGCGGTCGTTGGCGGCCGGAAACTTCTCGAAGGTGAAGCGCGGGATCTTCACGACGACATAATCGATCGAAGGCTCGAAGGAAGCCGGCGTCGCGCCGCCGGTGATCTCGTTGCGTAGCTCATCGAGGGTGTAGCCGACGGCGAGCTTGGCGGCGACCTTGGCGATCGGGAAGCCGGTCGCCTTGGAGGCGAGCGCGGAGGAACGCGACACGCGCGGGTTCATCTCGATGACGAGCAGCCGCCCATCCTCGGGGTTCACTGCGAACTGCACGTTGGAGCCGCCGGTATCGACGCCGATCTTGCGCAGCACCGCCACGGCGGCATCGCGCATGCGCTGGTATTCCTTGTCGGTGAGCGTCAGTGCGGGCGCAAGAGTGATCGAGTCCCCGGTATGCACGCCCATGGGATCGAGGTTCTCGATCGAGCAGACGATGATGCAGTTGTCCGCGTGGTCGCGCACCACCTCCATCTCGAACTCTTTCCAGCCGATCACCGACTCCTCGAGCAGCACTTCGCCGGTCGGTGAGGCATCGAGGCCACGCGCCACGATGGCCTCGAGCTCCTCGCGGTTGTAGGCAATGCCGCCACCGCTGCCGCCGAGGGTGAAGGAGGGCCGGATGACGACCGGATAGCCGATCTCGCCGGCGATGGCGAGTGCTTCATCGAGACTGCGGGCGATCTGCGACCGCGGCGTCTCGAGGCCGATCTCGCGCATCGCGTTACGGAACAGCTCGCGATCTTCCGCCATGTCGATCGCGGCGCGTGAGGCGGCGATCAGCTCCACGCCGTATTTCTCCAGCACGCCCTCGCGCACCAGATCGAGCGCAGTGTTGAGCCCGGTCTGTCCGCCCATGGTCGGCAGCAGCGCATCCGGGCGTTCCTTCTCGATGATGCGTGCGATGGTGTGCGCGTTGACCGGCTCGATGTATATGGCATCGGCCATCTCGGGATCGGTCATGATGGTCGCGGGGTTGGAGTTGACCAGGATGACCCGGAAGCCCTCCTCGCGCAGCGCCTTGCAGGCCTGGGCGCCCGAGTAATCGAATTCGCACGCCTGTCCGATGACGATGGGACCGGCACCGATGATCAGAATGCTGTGAATGTCGGTGCGCTTGGGCACAGCTTCAGCGTCCGCCCGCCTGCTTGCGCAGGTTCTCCTCGGCGACCTTCAGCTGCGCCTGCAGCCGCCGCAGCATGAGGTGATTGAAGCGCTCGAAGAGCGCGCGCAGATCGTGCGGGCCGGGGCTCGCCTCGGGGTGCCCCTGGAAACCGAACACCGGGCGCTCCTGGAAGGCGAGGCCCTGGAGCGACCCATCGAAGAGCGAGCGATGCGTCGCGATCACTCCCTGAGGCAGCGTGCTCTCATCCACGGCAAAGCCGTGATTCTGACTCGTGATGAACACGCGCCCTGACTCGAGCTCCTGCACCGGGTGATTGGCGCCGTGATGGCCGAACTTCATCTTCACGGTGTGCGCACCGGCGGCGAGCCCGAGGATCTGATGTCCGAGACAGATACCAAACACCGGCAGGTCGGTCTCGAGGAAGCGCTGCGTCGCCTTGATGGCATAACTGCAGGGCTCGGGATCGCCCGGCCCGTTGGAGAGGAAAATACCGTCCGGCTCCAGAGCGAGCGCGTCCTCGGCGGAAGTCTGCGCCGGCACCACCGTCATGCGGCATCCACCATCGGCGAGCAGTCTGAGGATGTTGCGCTTGATGCCGAAGTCGTAGGCCACCACGTGCAGGCGCTGATTCGCGCGGATCGGCGCGCGTGCGGGCTCGGGCCACAGCGTGCCTTCATTCCACTGATAGCTGCGCTTGGTGCTCACGACCTTGGCGAGGTCCATGCCCTTCAGTCCCGGGAACTTGCGCGCGATCTTCACGGCAGCGCTCTCATCGAGCTGATCGCCGGTCATGATGCAGCCGGCCTGCGCGCCGTTCTCGCGCAGCAGCCGTGTGAGCTTGCGCGTGTCGATGCCCGCGATCGCCACCATCTTGCCGCGCTCGAGGAACTCGGTGAGCGACTCGTTGGCGCGCCAATTGCTCGAGAGCGGCGGCAGATCGCGGATCACGAGACCCGCCGGATACACCTGCGCGGCCTCCAGATCCTCGGGCGTCGCTCCGGTGTTGCCGATGTGCGGAACGGTGAGTGTGACAATCTGACGCGCGTACGAAGGGTCGGTGAGAATTTCCTGGTAACCCGTGAGCGCAGTGTTGAAGACGACTTCGCCTGTGGTGTTTCCCTTGGCTCCGATCGACTGGCCGCGGAAGATCGTTCCATCGGCCAGCGCGAGCACCGCAGGTACGCTCACGTGATTCATTTCTCCCTGGCGCAGATACACAAAGCGGGAGGAGTTCTCATCGAACATCCTCCCGCCTTGCATGGACTAACCCGTACACGGATTAGGCCGAAATTTTAGGGGTTTTTCGGGCGATGTGTCCATGGAAAATTCCGCCTGCCTGGCGTGGGATTGACCTCTCATCCTTTCACCAAGAGCCTTCTAAGTCTCTGTTTTCAGTTGGAGAAAGTCTCCCATCACGTAGCGCCCCGGCGGCCGGGACGAAAGCCAGAGCGCAGCCGAGAGCGCACCGCGGGCAAAGATGCCCCGATCGTGCGCGCGGTGCGTCAGCACGAGCTCCTCGCCCGCCCCGCAAAAGAGCACCGTGTGCTCTCCCACGATGTCCCCCGCACGGAGCGAGGCAAGCCCGATCTCACCCTCCCCGCGGGGCCCCGGGCTGCGGCCGGTCGCCGCAGGATTCGCAACGGGCGCCGTAATTGCGCGGCCCTCCGCCGCCACCCGCGCGAGCGAGCGCGCGGTGCCCGATGGAGCGTCCCGCTTGAGGCGGTGATGGAGCTCGAGCACGTCGATGTCGAAGCTCGCGGGCAACGCGCGTGCCGCGAGGCGCGTCAGCTCGGTGAGCAATGCGATACCCACGCTCGTGTTCGGAGCGATGAGGAGCGCCACCTCGCGTGCGGCAGCTTCGAGCGCCCCATCGAGCTGCGCGCCAAAACCGGTCGTACCGAGGAGCAGCGGTTTGCGCGCCGCCCGGCACGCGTCGAGGGTGGCCGCCGTTGCGGCCGCATGACTGAAATCGAGCGCCACGTCCGCCGCGGCCAGCGCGGCGGGCAGGTCGCTCGTGAGCCGAAGGTTCATGCGGCCGATCCCGGCCACGTCCCCGGCATCACGGCCCAAGGCGAGGCTGTCACTCCAGGCGATGGCGCCGCTGATGATGAGGCGGGGGAAGGCGGGCGCGGCGCGCAGCAGCGCCTGTCCCATGCGCCCGCTCGCTCCAATGATTACCGCACGAACGAGCGGCTCATGCGCAGCGGCGGGGACCATGGAGGCCTCAGCCTTTTCCGGATCCCGATGCAAAGAAGCGGCGCACGCCTTCGAGGAATCCATTCTCGCGCGGCGCATGTCGCGCGGCCTGGACCTGCAGCGACTCATCGAGCCGGCGTACGAGCTCGCGCTGCTCCGCAGACAGGTGCACGGGAGTCTCGACTACCACGCGACAGAACAGATCGCCGCGCGCGCCGCCGCGTACCGGCTTTACGCCCTTGTCGCGCAGGCGGAATACGCGCCCCGATTGAGTCTCGGCGGGGACCTTGAGCGCCACGTCCCCTTCGAGCGTCGGCACGTTCACGCTGCCTCCGAGGGCCGCGGTCGCGAAGCTCACCGGCACCTCGCAGCTCAAATGCACTCCGTCGCGCTCGAAGATCGGGTGCTCGCGGACCTGGATTTCGACATACAGGTCACCGGGCGGCCCACCGTTGCGCCCCGCCTCGCCTTCTCCCGAGAGCCGGACCCGGTCACCGGTGTCGACACCCGCGGGCACCTTGACCGAGAGCGTGCGGGGGCGTCGAACACGGCCCTGGCCGAGGCAGGCGTCGCAGGGATTACGCACGACTGTGCCGGCACCACGGCATCGCGGGCACGTCTGCTGCAGCTGGAAGAAACCTTGGGCGATGCGCACCTGACCTGCGCCTCCACAGGTTTCGCAGGTGGTCGGGGTACTGCCTTTAGCGGCGCCGGTTCCGCGGCACACCTCGCATTCGGCGAGCCGCTCGAGCTCGATTTCCACCAGATGGCCGAAGACCGCCTGCGAGAGTTCGAGCTCGAGCTCATAGCGCAGATCGGCGCCCCGGTACACCTGGGAGCGGCTGCTGCGGCGCGCGCCACCGAAGATATCTCCGAAGACATCGCCGAAGATGTCGCTGAAGGTGTCGGCACCGAATCCGCCCCGGCTGCCGGCGCCGCGGGAAGCGGCCTCGACGCCCGGATGACCATACTGGTCGTAAGCGGCGCGCTTCTGCGGGTCGGTGAGCACCTCGCAGGCCTCCTTGGCCTCCTTGAAGGACTCCTCGGCCTCCCGATCGTTAGGGTTTCGATCGGGGTGATATTTCATGGCGAGCCGGCGGTAGGCCTTCTTGATCTCCGCCTCGGTCGCCCCCCTCGGTACGTCGAGTACCTTGTAGTAGTCGCGCTTCGCCATGGACCAAGCTTAAGAGGCCTTGCGTCCTTTGTCCTTGACCTCCTCGAATTCCGCATCGACGACATCCTCTCGGCCCGACCCTGCACCGGTGGCACCGCCCTCGGGCGCTGCACCGGCATCGCCCTGCGGACCCGCTCCGCCAGCGCCGGCCTGCGAGCCCTCATAGGCGCGCTGCGCGATGCTGGCAGAGGCCTGGGCCAGAGCTTCGGCCTTCTTGTCGATGACGCCGCGGTCATCGGCCTTGAGTGCGGTGCGCAGGTCGGAGACGGCGCTTTCGACCTTGGCGCGCTCGGCCGCGTCCACCTTCTCGCCGAGATCCTTCAGGGACTTCTCGACGGCGTGGATCAACGCATCCGCCTTGTTACGCGAGTCGACCAGCTCGCGGAAGCGCTTGTCCTCCTCCGCGTGTGCCTCGGCGTCGCGCACCATGCGCTTGATCTCGTCCTCATTGAGGCCGCTCGAGGCCTTGATGACGATCTTCTGCTCCTTCCCGGTCGCCTTGTCCCTCGCCGATACGTTCAGAATGCCGTTGGCGTCGATGTCGAAGGACACTTCGACCTGCGGCATGCCGCGCGGCGCCGGCGGTATATCGGCGAGGTCGAACTTGCCGAGCGACTTGTTGTCGGCGGCGCGCTCGCGCTCGCCCTGCAGCACGTGGATGGTGACGGCCGTCTGGTTGTCGTCCGCGGTCGAGAAGACGTTCGATGCCTTGGTCGGAATCGTGGTGTTCTTCTCGATGAGCTTGGTCATCACGCCACCGAGGGTCTCGATGCCGAGCGAAAGCGGTGTCACATCGAGCAGTAGCACGTCCTTCACTTCGCCGGCGAGCACGCCCCCCTGGATGGCGGCGCCCACCGCGACGGCCTCATCCGGATTCACGTCCTTGCGTGGCTCCTTACCGAAGAGGTCCTTCACGTACTTCTGGACGAGCGGCATGCGCGTCTGGCCGCCCACGAGAATGACTTCGGCGATGTCGCCGATGCTCACACCGGCGTCCTTGAGCGCGGTGCGGCACGGCGGGACCGTCTTCTGAACCAGGTCCTCAACCAGCGACTCGAGCTTGGCTCGCGTCAGCTTGATGTTCAGGTGCTTGGGACCGGAGGCGTCCGCGGTGATGTACGGCAGATTGATGTCGGTCTGCTGCGTCGAGGAGAGCTCGATCTTGGCCTTCTCGGCGGCCTCCTTCAGGCGCTGCATCGCGAGTGGGTCCTTGCGCACATCGACGCCGGACTCCTTCAGGAACTGCTCGGCCAGGAAATTGATGATGCGTAGGTCGAAGTCCTCGCCCCCGAGGAAGGTGTCGCCATTCGTCGAGAGCACCTCGAACTGCCGCTCGCCATCGACCTCCGCGATCTCGATGATGGAGATGTCGAAGGTGCCGCCACCGAGGTCGTACACGGCGATCTTGCGATCACCACCCTGCTTGTCGAGCCCGTAGGCGAGCGCCGCCGCGGTCGGCTCGTTGATGATGCGCTTGACCTCGAGACCGGCAATGCGGCCGGCGTCCTTGGTTGCCTGACGCTGGGAATCGTTGAAGTATGCCGGGACCGTGATGACGGCCTCTTTGACCGGCTCGCCGAGATAGTCTTCGGCGGTCTTCTTCATCTTCATGAGCACCCGCGCCGAGATCTCCGGGGGTGCCATCTTCTTGCCCTGTACCTCGACCCAGGCGTCGCCGTTATCGGCCTTGGCGATCTTGTACGGGACCATCCTGATATCCCGCTGCACCACCTCGTCGTCGAACTTGCGGCCGATGAGGCGCTTGATGGCGAAAAGGGTGTTCTGCGGGTTGGTGACGGCCTGCCGCTTGGCGGGCTGACCCACCAGGACCTCCCCGTCCTTGGTGAAGGCGACGATCGAGGGGGTAGTGCGGTCGCCCTCGCTGTTCTCGATCACGCGAGGCTTGCCGCCCTCCATGATGGCCACGCACGAATTGGTCGTGCCGAGGTCGATGCCGATTGTCTTAGCCATGGGTCACTCCGCCGCAGTTTCTGTAGGTCTAAGTGGGGATGTCCGGGTCACTTCTTAGGGGTAGCCGGGAGCGCTTTCAAGCCCGAACCGCGTCCCATCCCTGTCGCTTTTCATTCGGCCGGCGCCCGGGCCACGATCACCCGCGCGGGACGCAGCAGGCGTCCGTTGAGCTCATACCCCGGCTGGACCACTTTCAGGACCGAGTTCGGCTCAGCAGTGGCCGATTCCTGGGCCATCATCGCCTCGTGCCGCGCCGGGTCGAAGGGTTCACCCTCGGGGTGGATCACGGTAACGCCGAGCTTCTCGAGTGCCCGGGAGAGCAGCTGCAGGGTCGCCTCCTGACCTTCGCGCAGGCTCTTCGCATCGGCGCGCCCGGCATTCTGCACCGCAAGCTCGAGGCTATCCTTCACCGGTAGGAGCTCCGCGGCGAACTTCTCGAGTCCGTAGCGGTTAGCCGCCTCGATGTCGCGCTGGGCGCGCTTGCGCACATTGTCGAGCTCCGCGGCAGCGCGCAGATACTGCTCGTAGTGGTTCTTGGCACGCTCGTCCGCCTCGATGAGCGCCTGCTGCAGCCGCTCGAGCTCGACCGCGGAGGGAGACCCTTCGGGGAGCACGGTGGTCGGTTCCGCTGCAGTCGCGACCGGCACGCCCCGGCCGGATTCGTTGGCACTCATCTTCGATCGCCTCCAAAGTCAACCCGAAAGCAAGGCCGGCGAGCGCCGCTCGCTCGGCTCGGGCACCCGGGGGGTGGGGGTCAACGGCGCGAATTCAAGGCGGCGCCGAGGAGTTTAGCCGTGATGTCGACGATCGGGATGACCCGCTCGTAAGCCATGCGGGTGGGTCCAATGACCCCGAGCACCCCGACGACGGCATCGCCCTCGGCGTAGGGCGCGGTGACAACGCTGCAGTCATCCAGAATCCGGTATCCGGACTCGTGGCCGATGAAGATCTGGACTCCTTCGGCTTTGAGGCTGTTATCGAGGAGGTGCAGGAAATCGCGCTTCTCGTTGAAGGCCTCGAATAGCCGGCGCAGCTTCTCGACGCTGGTGAGCTCGGCCACACCCATGAGATTCGTCTCGCCCTTGATAACGTACTCGAGCCGATCTTCGCTACCGGCTTCGAAGACCTGCTGGGCGAACGAGATCGCATCGAGCATGATCTGGTTCATGTGCGCGCGTGCCTCGGAGAGCTGACGCAGCAGCTCCTGGCGGACCTCGCGCACCGAGCGGCCGCGAAACTGCTCGTTGAGGTAGTTCGAGGCACGCTTCAGCTCATCCGCGGAGTAGTGCCGTTCGAGCTGGATGATGCGGTTCTGAACCTCGCGGTCGTTGAACACAAGCACCACCAGCACCCGGTTCTCGGAAAGTCCGACGAATTCGATCTGCGTCACTGCAGCCTGCCGGGCGCGCGGAAGCGTGACGACGCCGGCGAGCTGCGTGGCCGAGGAAAGCAGCTGCGAGACGGTGGCGATGAGCTCGGTCGAGCTCTCACGGCTCGCCTCGAACTGTCGCCGGATCTCAGCGGTCGCCGCGTCATCGAGCGGGCGCAGCTGGAGCAGCGTGTCGACGAAGAAGCGGTAGCCCTTGTCGGTCGGCACCCGCCCGGCGGAGGTATGGGGTGAGGCCACGAAGCCGAGCTCCTCGAGGTCCGCCATGACGTTGCGGATCGTTGCCGCAGACAGCTGCAGTCCCGACTCGCGCGACAGCACGCGCGAGCCGACCGGCTGACCGTCGCGTATATAGCTCTCGATGAGCGTGCGCAGCAGCTGCTGAGCGCGCTCCCCGAGCTGCTCGTCCCGGCTTTCGTGCGCCATACAGCAGGAAAGCTTGCTGCGCGGCCGGGAGACCGTCAAGCGATGGCGCAACGCGCGTGCACATCCCAACGATATGTGACCGGCGGCATTGGCTCCCGGCGCACCCCGCATGCTACAAAGGCGCGCCCTGCGGCAAGGCAAAGTTCAATCGAGACACTGGCAGATGGCTTTCCCGGTGCGTACCTGTGCGTTGGTCGGCCGATTCTCGGATCCGAGGATTGCCGAGAGCGTTGGCACGCTGCTCCCGCATCTGCAGAGCCGAGGCGTGCGCGTGCTCGTGAGCGAGGATGCGGAGCTTGCGCGCGAGGCGCCCGTCATGCGTGTTCCGGAGCGCACCTTGGGCGAGCGCGCCGACCTGGTGATCGCGGTGGGGGGAGACGGCACCCTGCTCTATGCCGCGCGTCTCGTCGCGCGGCACAACGTGCCGCTCGTGGGCGTCAACCGTGGCCGCCTCGGCTTCCTCACCGATGTCATGCCCCAGGATATGCTGTCCTCGGTCGACGCCGCGCTCGCCGGCGAGCTGGAAGCCGATGAGCGGCCGCTGCTCACCGCCCGGCTGCACCGGGCGCACGCCGAAGCGGCGCAATCCTTCGCACTGAACGATGTCGTCATGCAGAAGCACGACACCGGGCGCACCCTCGACTTCGAGACGCGGATCGACGGCACCTACGTCAATACCCACGACGGCGATGGCATCATCGTTGCAAGCCCCACGGGCTCGACCGCCTACGCCCTCTCGTGCTCAGGTCCCATCATCGAGCCGCACCTGCCCGCGCTCGTGATCGTGCCCATCTGCGCGCACACACTCTCCGATCGACCGATCGTGGTGGCCGCGCGCTGCCTGATCGAGGTGGTGCTGCTCGAGCGCGTAGACACGCAGGCGAATGTCACCTGCGATGGAGCACTGCTCGGCGCCATGACCCCGGCCGACCGTCTCGAGGTAACCACCGCGGCCGAGCGTGTGACGCTGCTGCATCCGCCCGGCCACGACTACTATCGGTTGCTGCGCTCGAAGCTCCGCTGGGGCCGCGGCAGCTTCGAGCACTGAGCATGCTGATACACCTGCAGATCCGCGACTTCGCCATCATCGATGCGGTGGAGCTCGAGCTGCGCCCGGGGCTCACGGTTCTCACCGGCGAGACGGGCGCCGGCAAGTCGATCCTCGTCGATGCGCTGCAGCTGCTCGCGGGTGGCCGCGCCGGCGCGGAGGTGGTACGGCACGGCGCCGAGCGTGCCGAGATCGCCGCGACCTTCGAGCTCAGCCATGCGCCGCGGGAACTCAAGCAATGGCTCGAGGCGCAATCGCTCACCGGCGGCACGGAGCTCGTGGTGCGCCGCGTGATCGGCGGCGACGGCCGCACACGCGCGTACCTCAACGGGCAATCGGTGCCGGTGCAGCTGCTGCGCGAGGCCGGCAGCATCCTCATCGATATCCACGGACAGCACGAATTCCAGTCGCTCACCCGCAGTGCCGCGCAGCGCGAGCTGCTCGATGGTTACGGATCGCTCACCGCGAGCGTCGGCCAGGTCGGCATCGCACACCGCGTGTGGCTCGAGCTGCTCAACCGCACGCTCGCCCTCGAGGGTCAGGCGCGCGATCGCGACTCGAAGCTCGATCTGCTGCGCTACCAGGTGCAGGAGCTGCAGGCGTTGCAGCTGAAGCCCGGCGAAGCCGAAGCGCTCGCCGAAGAGGCGGCGCGGCTCGCCAACCGCGGGCGCCTGGCAGGCGGCGCACAGGCGTCACTCGATGCGCTTTACGCGAATGACCAGTTGAGCGCCCACGCCATGGTGAGCCGGGCGCTCCAGTCGCTGCGCTCGCTCGCCGCACTCGATGGCAAGCTCGCTGCGGTGCTGCCGCTGCTGGAAGAAGCCGCGGTGCAGGTGCGCGAAGCGGCACGCGAGCTCGAGCGCTATGGCGAGTCTCTCGAGCTCGATAGCGCGCGGCAGGAGGAGGTGCAGCGGCGTCTCGCGGCCATCGAGGAGCTCGCGCGCAAGCACCACCTGACGCCTGCGGAGCTGCCGGGATACTCGGGCCGCCTGGGCGCGGATCTCGACACGCTCGAGCGTGCCGATACCGATCTCGCGGATTTACGGCGCGAGCTCGCGACCGCTCTGCAGGCCTACCGCGCGCAGGCCCAGCAGCTCTCGGGCAAGCGCATGGCGACCGCGCGGGTGCTCGCGCGCGACATCAGCGCGCGCATGCAGACTCTCGGTATGGCCGGCGGGCGGTTCGAAGCGGATGTGTCCCAGGATGGCAACGCCGATCCCTCGCAGCACGGCATCGACCAGATCGAGTTTCGCGTCTCCGCCAACCCGGGCTCACCGCCGCGCACGCTCGCCAAGGTGGCCTCGGGCGGAGAGCTTGCGCGGCTTTCGCTCGCCGTGCAGGTCGCCTGCGCCTCGCAGGACAGCCGCTGCATGGTGTTCGATGAAGTGGACGCCGGCATCGGCGGCGCCGTGGCGGAGATCGTCGGCCGCGAGCTGCGCGCGCTCGGCGTGCGCGGTCAGGTGCTGTGCGTCACGCACCTGCCGCAGGTCGCCTGTCAGGCGCACCATCATCTGCGCGTCGCCAAGCTGACCGACGGCCGCACGACACGCACCACGGTTGCCGAGCTCGATGGCGATGAGCGCATCGAGGAGCTCGCCCGCATGCTCGGCGGCGTCGAGATCAGCGCCAAGGCGCGCGAGCACGCGCGCGACATGCTGTCCGCGGCCGCGCTCTCTGCCGGCAAGACGCCCGCCACTGCGCGCGATTCGGCGCGCGCTGACGCCGCGGACGCGGCCAAGGGTG
>DASQYM010000026.1:0-9960 GCA_035639195.1 Steroidobacteraceae bacterium | reverse complement strand
AGTACATGCGATGCAGCGCATCGATATCCGCGATACGCACGCATTCATTCACCTTGTGAATCGTTGCGTTTACCACGCCGAGCTCCACCACCTGCACACCGAGCGGTGCGATGAAGCGGCCATCGGAGGTGCCGCCCGAGGTCGAGAGCTTGGGCGGCACTCCGGTGACCTCGGCGACTGCCTGCGCGACGGCGCGCGAGAGTGTTCCCGGTGGGGTGTAGAACGGCTCGCCCGATAGGTGCCAGTCGAGCGTATGGCGCACTCCGTGGCGACGCAGGATGTCCTCGACGGTCCGCTTGAGTCCTTCGAGCGTCTGCACCGGCGAATAGCGCAGATTGAAGCGCGCCTCGAGCTCTCCAGGGATCACGTTCGGTGCGCCGGTGCCCGCATTCAGGTTGGACACCTGGAAACTCGTGGGTTGGAACTGCTCCGTGCCTTCATCCCAGCTGCGGCCGACGAGCTCGGCAAGTGCGGGCGCAAGCGCGTGCACCGGATTCGAGGCGAGCTGTGGGTAGGCGATGTGCCCCTGCACCCCGTGAATGGTCAGCCGGCCGCTCAACGATCCGCGCCGACCGACCTTGACCGTGTCGCCGATGGAGACTTCGCTCGAGGGCTCGCCCATCAGGCACCAGTCGATCTGCTCGCCGCGCGAACGCAGCAGCTCCGCGACGCGACGCGTGCCGTCGATCGAGGGCCCCTCCTCATCGCTCGTGATCAAAAATGCGATCGAGCCGGAGTGCTCGGGATGCGCACCGACGAACTCTTCGGTCGCCGTGACCATGGCGGCGAGCCCGCTCTTCATGTCGGCCGCGCCCCGGCCATAGAGCATGCCATCGCGGACCTGCGGCACGAACGGGTCGCTGTGCCACTCATCGAGTGGGCCGGTCGGAACGACGTCGGTGTGTCCGGCAAAGCAGAAGAGCGGGGGCGTCGCGGAGCGCCGTGCCCAGAGATTAGTGACCTCTCCGAAGCGCAGCGGCTCGATGCGGAAACCCATGCGGGCGAGCCGCTGCGAGAGCACGCACTGACAACCCTCATCCGCGGGGGTCAGGGAGCGACGCGAAATCAGATCTTTAGTGAGTTCAAGGGCTTGAGACATGGGGTCCGGGTTATACGGCGTCAACTGCAGCGCGGCAAGCGGCTCGCGCGTCACGCCACTGTAAAGAGTCGCGGCAACACTAGGCACGCCACAGGGATGTGGCGCTACTGCTTAGCTCGGGTCAGGGCCCGGGCTGTCATGAGAGCGTCATATTTTCGTCATTTAATGCGCACCAACCTGATGCACATCAACAAATCCGGACGTCAACGATCCGGGACTGCAGGAGTGAAATCATGAGCCTACTGGATGCGAAGCGCCTGTCAGTGGCGGCAGTCGCCTTGATGGCGTTCGCCGGCACGCAGGCGGCCGACATTTCCGGAGCCGGCGCTACCTTCCCTTACCCCATTTATTCCAAATGGGCCGATGCCTACAAGCAGCAGACTGGCGTTGGCCTGAACTACCAGTCGATCGGCTCCGGTGGGGGCATCAAGCAGATCAAGGCCAAGACCGTGACCTTCGGTGCCTCCGACATGCCGCTCGAGGCGAAGGACCTGGAGGAGGCAGGCCTGGTGCAGTTCCCGATGATCATCGGCGGTGTGGTGCCGGTGGTGAACGTGAAGGGCGTGCAGGGCGGACAGATAGTGCTAGATGGGCCGACCGTGGCGCAGATTTACCTCGGCGACATCGCCAAATGGAACGATGTACGCATCAAAAAGCTCAATCCGACGCTCGCGCTTCCTGCCACCGCGATCGCGCCGATCTATCGCTCCGATGGCTCTGGGACCAACTTCCTGTTCTCCAACTACCTTTCCAGCGCGTTGCCGAAATTCAAGGAGGCGATCGGCGCCAACACCTCGGTGCAGTGGCCGGTGGGGATCGGCGCCAAGGGCAACGAGGGCGTCGCCAACATGACGGCCCAGACTGACGGCGCCATCGGCTATGTCGAGTACGCCTACGCCAAGCAGAACAAGATGGCGTATGCGGACCTCGTCAACTCCGCCGGCAAGAAGGTCGCCCCTGACGCTGCATCCTTCCAGGCGGCGGCGGCCAGTGCCGACTGGAGCCATGCGCCCGGCTACCACCTGATTCTGACGAACCAGCCGGGGGAGAAGAGCTGGCCCATCACGGGTGCGAGTTTCATTCTGGTATACAGCACTCCACCGGACCCGGCCGCGACCGGCGCCGCGTTGAAATTCTTCGACTGGGCGTTCAAGAACGGTGCCAAGATGGCCGCCGATCTGGACTACGTTCCGCTGCCCGACAGCCTGGTCGCTCAGATCCGGAACACCTGGAAGACTCACATCAAGGGTGTCCCCGCCATCTGAGCCCGACGGCCCAGCGCGCCCGCGGTGCGAGCCGCAGGCGCCCGCGAGTGTCTGCGCCTGTTGGAGCGGCGGTCGACCGCGTCAGACCCGGCGGGGCCGGGTTGGGGAAGAGCAGGCGTGACAGGTTACCGTCGGCAATGAACACGGTGGTTGCGATCGAGCCCGCGCACGCCTCGGGACAGCGTCTGCGTGAGCGCGCTTTCCGCGGCGCCACCTTCGCGGCGGCGCTGCTCGTCCTGGCGCTGCTCGGGGGGGTCGCCGTCTCCTTGCTCATTGGCGCGTGGCCCGCGCTCGCGCACTTCAAGCTCGGCTTCCTCACGCGTGAGATCTGGAATCCGGTCACGGACCAGTTCGGTGCGCTGGCTCCAATCTACGGCACGCTGGTCACATCCTTCCTCGCGCTGCTGCTCGCCATCCCGGTGAGCTTCGGTATTGCGATCTTCCTTACCGAATTGGCACCCGTGTGGCTCAAGCGACCGGTGGGGGTGGCGATCGAGCTGCTCGCTGCCGTACCCAGCATCATCTATGGGATCTGGGGTCTGTTCGTGCTGGCACCGGTCCTGCAGCGCCACGTACAGCCCTGGCTCATCGAATGGCTCGGGCCGCTGCCGCTCATCGGGGGGCTGTTCCAGGGACCCCCGTACGGCATCGGGGTGCTGACCGCGAGCTTCGTGCTTGCCATCATGGTGATCCCATTCATCTCCGCAGTGATGCGCGATGTGTTCGAGACAGTGCCGGACGTGCTCAAGGAGTCCGGGTACGGCCTCGGTGCCACGACCTGGGAAGTGATCTGGCAGGTAGTTGTGCCCTACGCCCGCAGCGGGATCATCGGCGGCATCATGCTCGGGCTCGGCCGCGCGCTCGGCGAGACGATGGCGGTGACCTTCGTCATAGGTAACGCCCACCGCATCGGTTCATCGCTGCTCGCACCCGGGACCACTATCTCGGCCTCCATCGCCAATGAGTTCGCCGAGGCGGTCGGCGATCTCTACACCTCATCGCTGGTTGCACTTGGGGCACTGTTGTTCCTCATTACCTTCACGGTGATCGCCGCGGCGCGCTTGATGCTGCTGCGTCTCGGGCGCAAGGCGCTCGCGAACGTATGAGCCGGCGCGCGATCCGCAAGCTCACCAATGCAGCGGCGCTCGGGCTTTCAGGGCTCGCGACCGCCATCGGGCTATTCTTTCTCGGCGCCATACTGTGGACGCTACTGCGCAACGGTCTCGCCGGGATGTCGCTGCAGCTGTTCACTGCGATGACCCCACCGCCTGGCAGCAGCGGTGGCCTGCTGAATGCGATCTACGGCAGCGTCGTGATGACGGTGATCGGAATCCTGATCGGTGGGCCGATAGGCGTTCTCGCCGGCACCTACCTCGCGGAGTACGGCCGCACGGCGCACATCAGCACCGTCGTCCGCTTCGTCAACGATGTGCTGCTCTCGGCGCCCTCGATCATCGTCGGGCTGTTCGTGTATGAGCTGCTGGTGGTGCGCATGGGCCATTTTTCCGCGATCGCCGGCGCGGTCGCGCTCGCGATCCTTGCCATACCGGTGACGGTACGCACCACCGAGGACATGCTGAATCTGGTGCCGCAGGGCATGAAAGACGCCTCGACCGCCATGGGCGCGTACCACTGGCGCACCATCACCAGCGTCATTTACCCGGCCGCGCGCAGCGGCATCTTAACTGGGCTGTTGCTCGCGATAGCGCGTATCAGCGGCGAGACCGCGCCGCTGCTGTTCACCGCGCTCAACAACCAGTTCTGGAGCAGTAATCTCGCCGCGCCGATCGCCAACCTGCCCGTGGTCATCTTCCAGTTCGCGCTCAGCCCGTACCCGAACTGGCAGCAGCTGGCGTGGTCGGGTGCGCTCATCATTACCGCGAGCATCCTCATCCTCAACATCGCCGCACGCTTCGTCGTGTCCTCGCTCGGCCCCGGCGGGCGCAGCTGATGGGGACCCCGCAAGCAAGGCTCGGCACCGCGCCGGCGGCCACGCCGCAGGACGTCGTGAAGTTCGAGGTGCGGCACCTCGATTTCTATTACGGCGACGCGCACGCGCTCAAGGACGTCAACCTCACGCTCTGCGACCGTCAGATCACTGCCTTCATCGGCCCCTCCGGATGCGGCAAGTCGACTCTGCTGCGCGTGTTCAATCGCATGTACGCGCTCTATCCGGGGCATCGCGCAACCGGAGACGTGCGGCTCGATGGCGAGGACATCCTTGCACCGAGCGTGGACGTGGCGGCATTGCGCTTTCGCGTCGGCATGGTTTTCCAGAAGGCGACACCGTTTCCGATGTCGATCTTCGACAACGTGGCTTTCGGGCTGCGCCTGTCGAGGCGCATCTCGCGCAGCGAGCTCGGCGACCGCGTGGAGGAGGCGCTGCGCGATGCGGCGATGTGGGAGGAGGTCAAGGACAAGCTCCACGAGGACGGTCGGGGCCTCTCCGGCGGCCAACAGCAGCGGCTGTGCATTGCCCGTACCCTGGCGCTGCGCCCGGAGGTTATCCTGTTCGATGAGCCGACCGCGGCGCTCGATCCGATCTCCACCCTGCGGGTGGAGGAGACCTTGCAGAGCCTGCGCGAGAGCTATTGCATTGCCATCGTGACACACAACCTGCAGCAGGCGGCCCGCGTCTCCAACGTGACCGCCTTCATGTACCTCGGTGAGCTGGTCGAGATCGGACCGACCGAGCAGATGTTCACCGCACCGCGCAACCGCCGCACCGATGACTATGTCACCGGGCGTTTCGGCTGATTCCACCATGAGCGAAGAAACCTCTCGCCCCGGACGCGCACCTCCTGAGCAGGAGGCCCGCCGTGCCAGCCGCGCGGGCGGCGGCAACGGCTTTGATCGTGATCACGCCGGCTCCGGTTTTCTCGCCGCCGCTGATGGTTCCGCCGCGGGCGCGGACGCTCCGCCGGATGTCAGGTCCACAGGACATGCACCAGCCGCCGCTCCGGGCGGCGGCGCGGGGCGTCTTGGCGAGGGTGGCTTGAATCTCAAGCCGAGCGGCAGGCACCCGCTCGCGACCGATGCGGCGGCGCAGGCCGATGGGGCGACGGTCGAGAACCCGGTGTTCTCCTGCCGCGAAGTGAGTGTTTTCTATGGTGCCAAGCAGGCGCTGAAGGACGTGTCGGTCGATGTCGGCCGACGCCAGGTGTTGGCCATGATCGGTCCCTCGGGCTGTGGGAAGTCGACGTTCCTGCGCTGCCTGAATCGCATGAACGACACCATCCCGGGGGCGCGCGTCACCGGACGGACCCTGCTCGACGGACGCGATATCTACGATGCGAGCATCGACGTAGCCCAGCTGCGCGCTCGCATCGGCATGGTGTTCCAGAAACCCAATCCCTTCCCCAAGTCGATCTATGACAACGTCGCGTACGGGCCGCGCATCCATGGTCTGGCGCGCGGCCGCGCGCATCTCGATGACATCGTCTGCACCAGCCTGACGCGCGCGGGCCTGTGGGAGGAGGTCAAGGACCGTTTGAGCAGCCCGGGCACCGGGCTCTCCGGTGGCCAGCAGCAGCGCCTGTGCATCGCACGTACCATCGCCGTGCAGCCGGAGGTGATCCTCATGGACGAGCCGTGTTCGGCGCTCGATCCGATTGCTACGGCGCGCATCGAGGATCTGATTGATGAGCTACGCGAGTCCTACGCGATCGTGATAGTGACCCACTCGATGCAGCAGGCGGCGCGCGTTTCACAGCGCACGGCCTACTTCCATCTAGGTGAGCTGATCGAAGTCGGCGAGACGGATCGCGTTTTCACCAACCCACGGCATCGCCTCACCGAGGACTACATCACCGGCCGCTTCGGTTGAGAGCGTAGCGTAGCTTCCGCGCGGCAAAGGCTCTGGCGAGAGCCCCGGGCTTCGGTCCCGCTCGGCGCGTGCGTCCGCGGTAAAGTGTGACCTGTCAGGCACTTACTGCAAGATTGAGTGAATTCTGAACGCTTTTTAATGGCCGGTTTTCGCCGCATTAATCCCAGTATGGTTTGCTTGCACGACTGGGGTGCCCATGCGATTGCTGCTGGTAGAAGACGAGAGCAAGGTTTCCGACCTCGTGGCGCGTGCGCTGCGGGCGGAGAGTTTCGCGGTGGATGTCGCCGACGATGGCGCGCGCGGCTGGGAGCTCGCGCAGAGCTACGAATACGACCTGATCATCCTCGATCTCATGCTGCCGCGGCTGGGTGGCGAGGAGCTGTTGCGCCGCATCCGTCGCATCAACCAGCAGGTGCCGATTCTCGTACTGACGGCGCGCGCTGCCACGCAGGATAAGGTTCACAACTTCGAAGCGGGTACCGACGACTACCTTACCAAGCCGTTTGCGGTCGCGGAGCTGATCATGCGGGTCAAGGCGCTGCTGCGCCGCGGTCCGATCACCCGCTCGAGCGTGCTGCGCGTCGGCGATCTCGAGGTCGATCGCTTCACCAAGCAGGTCCGACGCGGCGGCCGCCGCATCGAGCTCACGGCGAAGGAATACGCGCTGCTCGAGTACCTCGCCGCCAATCCCGGTCGCGTGTTCTCGCGCACTATGATCATCGAGCACGTGTGGGATCAGAGCTTCGAGGGTCTCACCAATATCGTGGACGTGTACGTGCGCCACCTGCGCAGCAAGGTGGACGACCCCTTTCCCATCAAGCTGATCCGCACGGTGCGCGGGGTGGGCTACGGGCTCGCGGAGAGCGCGGAAGGGTGAACAGCCGCTCGCTCAGCGTTCGCCTGGTCACCTGGTATGCCGGGGTGCTCACCGCAGTGTTCGTGCTGCTCGGCGCGCTCACCTTCATCTCCCTGCGTCACTATCTCGAGGCGAACGTGCTCGACAACCAGGCGCGCCGCGCGCGGCAGATCGCCGCGACCCTCGTGGCCCGTTCGAGCCGGGCGAGTGACGGCGCCATAGGCGATCAGGTCGAGAACCTCTACTCGCCCGAGAGCAACGACCGCTTCATCCGCATCACCCGCGCGGACGGGACGGTGGTTTACTCCTCCGGTTCGCCTCGGGGCGAGTGGTTCGATCCGTCGCAGGTGCCGGCGTTCCGCGCCAGCGACGCGGGCGGTGCGGCGCGCAAGGTATCGCTCACCGAGGGCTCACTGCTGATCGCCGCGGTGCCGGCCGTGGCGGCTGATGGCAGCCGTTATGTTGTGGAGGTCGGCACCTCCGCCACGCCGCTCGAGGGGATGCTGCGGCGGCTGCTCGGGCTGCTGGCGGTGGGCCTGCCGCTCACGGTCGCGGTGGCGGTTGCCGGCGGCTTCGTGCTGGTGCGGCGCGCACTCGATCCGGTCGAGCGCATCGCCCGCAAAGCGGAGGCGATCACCCAGCACAACCTCAGCGAGCGGCTGCCGGTGGTGCACAGCGGCGATGAGCTGGAGCGGCTGTCGGTGTCGCTCAACCACATGATCAGTCGCCTGCATGAGGCGATCGACGGCTCGAAGCAGTTCGTGGCCGATGCCAGCCACGAGCTGCGCACCCCGCTCACCGTGATGCGCGGGGAGCTGGAAAGCCTGGCGCAGGATCGTCAGCTCGGCCGCGAAACCCGCGAGACCGTCGGCAGCGTGCTCGAGGAGGTCGAGCGGCTGGCGGAGATCGTCGAAAGCCTGTTCGCGCTCTCACGCCTCGATGCTGGCGAGACGAGCGCGCCGTGGCGGCGCTTCGATCTGGCAGAGCTCGCGGCCACTACCGCGGAGCAGATGAGCCTGCTCGCCACCGACAAGAACGTCAGTGTCGCCTGCGACTCCACTGCCGGAGTGATGGTGGAGGGCGACCCGGCGCGCCTGAAGCAGGTGATCGTCAACCTGCTCGACAATGCGATCAAGTACACCGCCGCCGGCGGGCGCGTGCGCCTCACCGTGCGGCGCGAGCCGGGCTTCGCGGTTCTCGAGGTCGCCGACGATGGCATCGGCATCCCCGCGGAAGCCCTGCCGCACGTGTTCAAACGCTTCTTCCGCGTCGACACCTCGCGCTCGCGTGAGCAGGGCGGCGCCGGTCTCGGCCTGGCGATCGTCAAGTCTATCTGCAGCGCGCACGGCGCCGATATCGAAGTGATCAGCGAGGTGGGCAGGGGCAGTACCTTCCGCCTGCGCCAGCCGCTCGCCACCGATGTGGCCGGGCGCGCCTAGGAAGCCCACATGCCGCTGGTCCGTTACGTCCTCAAGCATCCCTATACCGTGACCGCCATGCTGATTCTCATCGGCCTGCTGGGGATCGGCGAGGCGCTGCGCATGCCGGTGGACATCTTTCCAAAGATGGACATCCCGGTCTGTAGCGTGGTGTGGACCTATGCGGGCATGGATGCCGCGGACATCCAGAACCGCATCCTGACGCTGCATGAGCGGCAGATGGCCTCGCTCGTCGATGATATCTCACGCATCGAGGCGACCAGCTACGAAGGCGTGGGGGTCGAGAAGGTCTACCTGCACGAGGGCGCCGATGTCACCCGTGCGATCGCGCAGCTCGCAAGCAGCGCGCTCGTGGTGCTGAAGTACATGCCGCCGAACATCACTCCGCCGCTGGTCATCCGTTACGGCGCGACGGATGTGCCGATCATCCAGCTGGCGCTCTCGAGCCACTCGCTTCCCGACACCAAGCTCAACGATCTCGGCCAAAACACCATCCGGCCGGCTCTGGCGGTGGTGCACGGCGCGCAGGTGCCATACCCCTACGGCGGCAAGCCGCGCGTCATCATGGCCGACCTCAACAGCGCAGCCCTGCAGGCGCGCGGGCTCACCCCGGCGGACGTGAGCAACGCCCTGCAGACCCAGAACGTGATCCTGCCCGCCGGGGACGTGAAGATCGGCAATTTCGATTACCTGGTGTCGATGAACAACAGCCCGGACGTCATCGACGCCATCAATGCCTTCCCCATCAAATGGGCGGATGGGCGCGAAGTATTCATGCGCGATGTGGCGCACGTGCACGATGGCTTCCAGGTGCAGACCAACTCGGTTTCGGTCGATGGCGTCCCCGGCGCGCTGATGACCATTCGCAATACCGGCGGCGTCTCGACATTGGCGGTGATCAACGGCATCCGCGCGGTGCTGCCAGAGATCCGCCACATGCTGCCCCGCGACGTGCAGATCAACCCGATCTTCGATCAGTCGCTGTTCGTCAAGGCGGCGCTCAACAGCGTGCTGATGGGCGGCGCCATGGCAGCCGCGCTCACCGCGCTCATGATCCTGCTGTTCCTCGGCAACTGGCGCCTGACGGTGATGATCCTGGCGGCGATCCCCTTGTCGATCATTGCGGCGGTGCTGCTGATGGGGGCCGGCGGCGAGACGCTCAACACCATGACACTCGGCGGCTTCGCGCTGGCCGTGGGGATCCTGGTGGACAACGGCACGGTCGTGATCGAGAACATCGAGCGCAACATCGCGCTGCGTGCGCACCTCGTCGATGCCATCGTGCACGGGTGCGGCGAGGTGGGCACGCCGACCTTCCTCTCGACCCTGTGCATCTGCATCGTGTTCGTGCCGGTATTCCTGCTGCAGGGCACGGCCAAGTACCTGTTTTCGCCGCTCTCGGTGTCGGTGATCGTCTCGCTGCTGGCGAGCCTGGCACTCTCGTTCACCATGGTTCCGGTGCTGTTCTTTTACCT
>DASQYM010000025.1:0-17579 GCA_035639195.1 Steroidobacteraceae bacterium | reverse complement strand
GCGCGCAAGGCGGCCCGCAAAACCGCCCGCGCGGTGCGCCGTGGCGGACGCCGCGTGGCACGCCGCGCGCGTGTCGCGGGACGGCGGGTGCGACGGGCGGTGCGCCGCAGGCGCTGAGGCTCTCCGGCCGAGCTCACTCTTCGGCCGAGCTCACCGCGCGCACATTCTCTATGCGCGGTGAGCCCTCACTGGCGTCTCACATCCGCACCAGCGGCCGGCCGAAGTTACCGCCCTGCATGGCGAGCAGCAGGTGCGCCGGCGCATTGGCGAGGCCCTCCACCACGTGATCCTTGGTGGCGATGCGCCCCGCGCCATACCAGGCGATCGCCTCGCGCAGAAACTCGCCGCGCCGGTGCTCGAAATCGCGAGCTTCCACCCGCAGCATCTGGAGAGCTGTTGGCGCGTAGCCGCCGCGCTCGAGAAGTGCGTCCGAGTCTGCTGGCAGGACGCTGTTTTGCACGATGCGTGCGCCGCGCGCAAGCAAGCCGCTGGTCACGACCCCCTCGAGCAGTTCCCCACCCACATTGTCGAAGTAGACATCGATCCCGTTGGGGGCCAGGTGCCTCAGGCGGGCGTGCAGGTTTTCGGCGGTGTAGTTGATGCAGGCCGAGAGCCGCGCGTGCCGTGTTACCCAGTCGCATTTCTCACGTGTGCCGGCGATGCCGATCGCGCGCGCGCCCTTGAGCATGGCAATCTGACCCGCCGTCGCACCGGCTGCGTTGGCGGCAGCGGAAACCAGCACCGTCTCCCCGGTACGCAGCCGTGCCAGGTGCAGCAGCCCGAAGTAGGCCGCCATCCCGGGCGCGCCGAGCACTCCGAGGGCCGTCGAGGCCGGCGTCTGTCCCGGGTGCAACAGTCGCGCATGCAGCCCCCCGGACACGCACAGCTGCTGCAGTCCGCAATCGAGCACGATGACGCTGCCGACGCTGAACACATCGTGGCGCGATTCGATGACCTCGCCCACACCGCGCGCGGGGACGACATCACCCGGTCGCGGCAAACCTCGCGTCGTGGGGTCGGGTGCACAGCGGAAGGGATCGACGGCGAGCCACAGCGCACGCGCGAGAAACGAGCCGTTGGTGAGCGTCGGCCGCTCGGTTTCGACGAGCTCGAGATCAGCAGGTCGTGAAGGAGGACGCTTGATCCTCACCTGGAGATTGCGCAAGGCTATTGCCCATCCGTCTCCGCCGCGCGGCGCTGCTCTGCGGCCTGACTGTAAGCCGCATCGATCTGCCGGCGGACTTCATCCTGCGCGGCGCGTCCCTGCGACGCCTGCTGCGCTGCCGATTCCGCTGCGGCGGAGCCGGCCGCTCCCGCTCCCGTCCCGGCCACTCCGCAGCCTACGAGCAGCGCTGGCAGTAGCAGCAATGCCCACCTGCGTCCCATGTCTTCAATTTACCCGCCTCGACCGCCGGCGCAAGAGGAGCGCCGATCGTGGCACTATGGTGCGCATGCCGAGGGGAACGCCGACCCAGCTGCCAGTGCCCGCGGCGCGTGCGCGCCGCGGCTACTTCGAGTGTCGCTACGGACAACTGCACGTGCACCACGCGATGCCACCCGGCGGGGGTTTCGAGGAGGGAACTCCGCTGCTTTGTCTGCACGATCTCCCCGGCACGGGCCGCGTGTTCAGCCGCCTGCTCCCTCTTGCTGGCGAGGACCGCTCCGTGTACGCCCCGGATATGCCCGGATTCGGGGAGTCCGACGGACCCACTGCCCGGCCGACCATGAGCGAGTATGCCGCGGCGCTCGGGGACTTCATCGACAGCATGCGACTGCGCAACGTCGCACTGTTGGGTCTGCGCAGCGGCGCAGTGCCGGCGACCGAGCTCGCGCTGACGCGGCCATCGCAGGTGAGCCGTGTCATCCTCATCTCGGTGCCGCTCCTGACCGAGGCTGAGCGGCAGGCGGCCCGCGCTCAGCCTCAGGCCGCCGCGGCCGCCCAGGGTGCTTTCCGCTCGCTCGAGACGACGCGCTGGGTGCTCGAGGCTGCGGCCCAGTATCCGCTGCGTGAGCGCCTCGCGCGGCTGAGTCAGCGGCTGCTGGCGCTGCGCCCGCGAGATGACCTGTGGGAAGCGACGGCGCGTGTGCGCGAGGTCGTTCCAGCCACGCGGCTGACCGAGCTGCAGCAGAGCGGCCTCGAGGCGCTGGCACAGGCGCCACAGGGCATCGCCGAAGCGGCACGCGAGTTCCTGCGGGCCTGAGAGGGGAATTTTCGCGAGCTTTCTCACATAATTTGCCGCAGTGCGTGCGGTGCGCCCATAGTGGGGCGCTACACTTTTTCATCGATGCACATGGAAGAATTTCGATGAGCTCGCGCCCGCGGCCGCCAGAGCCGTCGCGCCCGGATCCCGACCTCGACAGCACGGCCGAGCTGCCCGTGCTGGATCCAGCGTCCGTGCCCGATACGAACGCCACGCTGACGGTGCAAATTCCCGCAGGCACTGCGGATGAGCCATGTGCTCTCACCGAGAACTGGGCACCGGCGGCTGCAGCGCATGCCGGCCCGAGCAACGCAGCCGCAAGCGCGGCGGCCCGTCGCCGGGAGGAAGCCGATCACGATGCGCGCGAGGCGGCGCTGCAGGATGCGCAGGAGCGGCTCGCGAGCCATGGCAAGCGCCTGGTGCAGCTCGAGCGGGCGCGCGATGAGGCACTCAGCGCGCAGGCGGCAGCCGCGCAACGTGCAGCGAGCGCCGAGCAACGGGCGACGAGCGCCGAGCAACGGGCGGCGAGCGCCGAGCAGCGCGCCGCGGACGCCGAGCAGCGCAGCGCGGACGCCGAGCAGCGCAGCGCGGCCTTCCAACAGCGCCTCGCCGAGCTCGAGCAGGGCGCGGCGCGAGTGAGCGCCGAGCTCGCGCAACGACAAGCCTTTGCTGGGCAGCAAACGACACGGTTGGAAGAGTCAGCGCGCGCCCTGGCTGCAGCGGAGCAGCAGGCCGCTGCGAGCGGTCAGGAGTTGGCCCAGGCGCGCGCCATGGTGAGCGCCGCCGGTGCGCGTGCACAGCAGCTGCAAGAGCTGCTCGAGCAGCAGGACCGCGACATCCGCACCCGGCAGGCACAGGAGCTCGAGCAACAGCAGGCGCGGGCGCTGGAGCGGCGCGCACATGCGGCCGGGGTGATGGACGACCTGCATATCGAGCGCGCGCGCGCCATGAGCTACCTCGAGTCGCTGCAGACGCTCGAGCGGCGCCGCGAGCTTGCGCAGCAGATGGTGACGGATCTGCAGCACGAGGCCGAAGCCAACGCGGGGGAGCTCGTGCGCCTCACGCGCACGGTGGCCTCGCACGCTGAGCATGCGCGTGTGCAGGAAACCGAGCTCGCGCAGCGTACCGCACGCATAGCGCAACTCGAGGAGCAGACAGATGCGCTCAACATGATGCTCGCGCAGCGGGACACGGAGCTGCGCGAAGCACAGCAGGCGGCCGAGGGTCTGCGGACCAGCGTCGCGCGTCTGCAGGCGGAGATCAACGCGGGCGCTGAGCGGCTGCGCGCGCTCGAGGCGCACGCCGCCGAGCGCGCGCACAGCGACATACAGCAGCAGAACGAGCTACAGGGGCTGCGCGCTGAGGCGGCAGATCTGGCGCGCGCTCTCGAGGAGGCTCGCCGCAGTGCGGAGACTGCGACCGCCCGGGCGAGCTCTGAGCAAGCCGGGCTCGCGCAACAACGTGAGCGCTCTGCACAGCTCGAAGCTGCTCTGGACTCCGAGCGTCAGCAGACTCAACAGCTCGAAACCGAGCTGGCCACGCTGCGCGCCGAGATGGAGGAGTGGGGCGGCGTACTGCGCTCGGCGCAGCACGAGCGCAGCGGTCATCTCGCCAGCATCGCGGCGGCCGAGGCGCGCGCGCGCCAGCTGGAGCAGGAGGCGTTGACGCGTGCAGAGAGCGTACGGTCGCTGCAGGGTGAATGTGCCACGCATCTCGCGCGCGTACGCGAGCTCGAGAGCGATTTGCATGCCGCCGAGGAGGCGCTGCATCGATTCGAGGCCGCGACGCGCAGCCGTGTCGCGCGCGGTGCGGAACTCGAGCCGTCCGGCTCGCGATGGCACGAGAGCGCTGAAGCGCACTCGGCCTCGACCGATACCAATCCGGTACTCGGTGACCCCGCACTGCATGGGCGCTATGAGGAAGACGTCGCGGAGGCGGTGCCTGATGGCGCCACCAGGCTGCTGATTCATAGTCAGGAGGGGCGTGAGGTGGTGCACGTGCTCGGCCGCAAGACCAGCATCGGTCGCACGCCCGACAACGATCTGCAGCTCGACGCCAAGTTCATCAGCCGCCACCATGCGGTCATCCTGGTCGGGCCGGTCAACACTGTGATCGAGGACCTGAACAGCACGAATGGCGTGCAGGTAAATGGCCGGCGCATTGTGCGCCAGACGCTGCGCGATGGCGACAAGATCACCATCGGACGCATGCACTACCGATTCGCGGTGCGCAGGCCATCCGACAAGCGCTGACCGGCCGCACCGTCACCGGCTAAAGCACCCCCGCCGAGTTCAGCTTGCGATGTCGACGGGGTCCGTCTGGCACCAAGAAGCGAAATTTCACCGAGAGCCCGCTAAGCTTCTGCGTCCGTGTGGCGTCGGCGCGGCGAGTGGCAGTCGTGGCAAGTCCCTACATCGAAAGAATCCTCAAGGCACGCGTGTACGATGTGGCCGTCGAGTCGCCGCTCGAGCCGGCTGCCCGGCTCTCGCGCCGGCTCGGCAGTGAGGTGCTGCTCAAGCGCGAGGACCTGCAGCCGGTCTTCTCCTTCAAGCTGCGGGGTGCCTACAACCGCGTCGCGCATCTGTCCGAGTCCGCGGCACAGCGCGGGGTGGTGTGTGCCTCCGCCGGCAATCACGCGCAGGGTGTGGCGCTCGCCGCGCGGCGTCGTGGCATCGGCGCAGTCGTGGTCATGCCGCAGACCACCCCGCACATCAAAGTGCAGGCGGTGCTCGATCTCGGTGCCGAGGTGGTGCTGCATGGGGATGATTACGACAGTGCGCACG
The DNA here is from genome assembly GCA_035639195.1 of Steroidobacteraceae bacterium. Taxonomy (GTDB): domain Bacteria; phylum Pseudomonadota; class Gammaproteobacteria; order Steroidobacterales; family Steroidobacteraceae; genus 13-2-20CM-66-19. The sequence continues at coordinate 12,595 of DASQYM010000025.1, read as the reverse complement.
AGCGCTCGCTGCAGCTCGCGCGCGAGCGCAACCTGGTGTTCGTACACCCCTTCGATGACCCGGACGTGATCGCCGGCCAGGGCACCATCGCGGTGGAGATCCTGCGTCAGACCGGCGGCGAGATCGATGCCATCTTCGTCCCGGTCGGTGGCGGCGGACTCCTTGCCGGCATCGTGGTGTACGTGAAGTATCTCTATCCCGGGGTCAAGGTGATCGGCGTCGAGCCTCAGGATGCCGCGAGCATGCACGACTCGCTCAAGGCGGGCCGGCGCGTCACGCTCGAACGCGTCGGTATCTTCGCCGACGGCGTAGCGGTACGGCGCGTGGGCGAGGAGACTTTTGCGCTGTGCCGCGGCCAGGTAGATGAGATTCTGCTGGTGTCCACTGACGAGATCTGCGCCGCCATCCAGGACGTTTTCGAGGACACGCGCTCGATCGTCGAGCCGGCCGGGGCGCTCGCCGTGGCAGGCGTGAAGAAATATCTGGCGCGCGAGCGCTGGCGCGGCAAGCGCGTAGTGGCCATCAACAGCGGCGCCAACATGAACTTCGACCGCCTGCGACACGTGGCGGAGCGGGCCGACCTCGGCGCCGAACGCGAGGCACTGCTCGCCGCGGTGATACCGGAGCGGCCGGGCAGCTTCCTGCAGTTCTGCGAAGCGCTCGGACGCCGCAGCGTCACCGAGTTCAACTATCGATACGGCGGCGCCGACAGCGCGCAGATCTTTGCCGGTCTGGCGCTCACCGGTGGAAGCGCTGAGAAGCAGACGGTGCTCGCCGCTCTGCGCTCTGCCGGCTTCACCGTCACCGATATGACCGGCGATGAGATGGCCAAGCTGCACGTGCGTTACATGGTCGGCGGCCACGCGCGCGGCATCGCGGATGAGCTGCTTTACAGGTTCGAATTCCCCGAGCGTCCGGGGGCGCTGTTGAGATTCCTGCAGGCGATCGGCTCGCGCTGGAACATCAGCCTGTTCCACTACCGCAACCATGGCTCGGACTACGGCCGTGTGCTCGCCGGCATCCAGGTGCCGCCGGCGGAGCGGGCGGATTTCCTGCAGCATCTCAACGAGCTGCACTACGGTTACGTGGAGGAGACCGCGAACCCGGCGTACCGCATGTTCCTCGGCGCCTGAGGCGGCGACGCGCGCGGGTTTTGTCTCGCGCTGAGCCCGATGTCACCAGCTGATCATCAGGGCGCCGCCGGCCTGCGGCTCTCGAAGAGCCATTCGCGCCACACCGCCAGCAGCACCGCGAGGATCACCGGTCCGATGAACAGGCCCACGAGACCGAAGGTGGCAAGTCCACCGAGCACGCCGAACAACACGACGATGAATGGGATCGCCGCTTCGCGGCTGATGAGGAAGGGCCGTACGATGTGGTCCGTCCAGCCGAGCACGATGGCGCCCCAGATCAGCAGTCCCACGGCCGCGGCCGTGCTGCCCCGAACGAGCAGCCACACGGACACGCTGAGCCACACGGTCGGCGCGGCGAACGGTATCAGACCGCACACCGTGGTGAGCGCGGCGAGGAAGACCGGCGCGCCCGTGCCCGCAATCCAGTAACCGATGCCTACGAGCAGACCCTGCACGAGCGCGGTCAAGACCAATCCATAGACCACGGCTCTCACCGTCTGCTCGATGGCGCGCAGGTAATTGTGCACGCGCGCCCCGAGCACCTGCTCGAGCGCCTGCGCGAGCTGTGCGGCGAGACGCTCCCCGTCACGGTAGACGAAGAACAAAGTCACCGCCGTGAACGCCATCTTCACCGCCTCCCGGCTGATACCACCGATGAGGCGCGCGATATGGTCGAAGGAGTGATCGGTGACGCGGCGCAACTCCAAACCGAGAACGTGAGGATCCTGCGCCGCACGCGCCGCGAGCTCGCGCACCTGATCGCCAAGCCACGGAATCTTCAACAGCATCGGTGGCAGCTGCGTCCCGCCCGCGAGCACGGCCTGCGCCTCGTGCCAGAGGCGCACCAGCTCGAGGCGCAGCACCAGGGCGAGCCAGGCGATCGGCGCGATCACCGCCAGTGATACTGCGATGGTCAGAATGAGTGCGGCGAGCACGCGCCGGCCGCCGCAGGCCCGCAGCACCCGCAGATAAGCCGGCCAGGTCACAAACGACAGGATGGCTGCCCAGAGCACCGGCACGATGAACGGCTCCATCACTCGGAAGCCGAGCAGCACCAATCCTGCCAGCAGTGTCGCGGTAATCAGGCGGCGCAGCCACGGTGCGGAGACGAAGTCTTCCATGGCGCCGCGCTGTCAGCTGAGGCCGGCCGTGTCCGAGACGAACATGGTGAGGGCGAGGAGCATGCAAGTCCAAAAAGTCACGGGACGACGCAGCGCGAGGTGCGCCTCGGGCAACAGGCTTCCGAGACGGTGCTTCTCGTAAAGCCAGAATCCTCCATGTGCAACCACCAGCAGCGCGAGACCGCGCTGTCCGCCGACGACCAGCGCTCCCGTGCCGGCGAGTGCCGCAGCGAGCACGGCCACGATGCGCACGCGCGGGTGCGGCAGCCGCCCGGCGAGCGCAAGCCCCCAGTGCACCGCGGCGGTTGCGGCAAGCAGCACTGCTCCCCAGGCGAGCGCGGCGCGCTGCGCGAGCTCCTGCCATGCATACACGCGCAGCAATCCGACACCTGCCAGGCACAACACGAGCGGCGCGAGGGCGAGGTACCCGGCCCACTCGGCGACGCTGTTGAGCCGTGTCGTCCCGGTGTCGTCTTTGGTCATTCCCACGTCGCAGATCATGCCACGCGTCGGGAACGCCCGTGTGGCTCTTGACGGCAGCTACGCGCCGCAGGCAGTCTTCGCGCCGCGTGAGGTGTCCGCTCCAACGCGTGCGGCAGCAGGCTGTGGCTGCAGGTTGTGGGAGCGGTTAAACGGGAAGTCCGGTGCGGATTCGTCCAAAGCCGGCGCTGCCCCCGCAACGGTAATCGAGTTTCGGCGGATCACACAGAGCCACTGCGCCAGCAAACGGCGCGGGAAGGCGATCCACCGGGAGTAACGCTCCAGCTCGAAAGCCCGGAGACCGGCCTCAAGCGTTAACCGATGGGCGTCGCGGCGGGAGATGCGGTTTGGCGGTCGACATGTGCGTCGACCGCGCGCTGTCAGCTCCACAGATGCCACGAGCTCTCGGGCACGGGTGTGTGCATTGTGAGGAGCTCGTCATGCCAACAGGTCTCGAAGCGCGCCGCGCGTCATGGCGCGCGTTCACTCTGCTGCTGTCCCACCGGCGTCCGCGAATCTCGGTACTTGGCGTGCTCGCCGCGGCTCTCGTCTGCGCTGCAGCGCGCGCCGCGGAGGCGGATGACCAGGTGTCCGTCGTCGTGAGCGCGACGCGCGTTCCGACGCCCGCACTGGAGGTAGCGAGCAGTGTCACGCTCATCACGGCCGAGGATATCGAGGCGCGCCAGGAGCGCACGATCAGCGATGTGCTCAAGGACGTTCCGGGGCTGAACGTGGTGCAGACCGGTGGGCCCGGTGGCGTCACCTCGATCTTCATCCGTGGCACCAACTCCAATCACACCAAGGTGCTGATCGATGGCATCGACGTCAGCGACCCGAGCAACTCCACGGGCGCCTTCGACTTCGGCCAGCTCTTGACACCGGACATCGAGCGCATCGAGGTGCTGCGCGGCCCGCAGAGCGGCCTGTACGGATCTGACGCCATCGGCGGAGTCATCAACATCGTCACCCGCGCCGGCGCGGGTCCCATGACACTGGCGGCAGGGCTCGAGGGCGGCAGTTTCCAGACTTTCAACCAGGCGGCGAGGCTCAGCGGCTCGCAGGACGCTTTTCATTACAGCGTCAACGCTACGCACTTCCACGCCGGCGCCACTCCAGTCACGCCGCTCGATCTGCTGGCGCCCGGGCAGGCGCGCAACGATGACTACGATGACAACCTGGCACTGTCGACCAAACTGGGCTACGACGTCAGCCGGAACTTCGATCTCGGACTCGTGGTGCGTTACACCGATATTCATCTGCACACGACCGGGGAGGATTTCCCGCCGCCGCTCTTCGCGGGGATCCCGGCGGCCGAGCAGACTACCGCGGCGACTGATGAATATTTCGCTCGTCTGACGGCGCACGCACTTTCCTTCGATGGCCTGCTCGACCAGACGCTCGGCTTCGGGTACTCGCATCTGCGCACCTCGACCGTGGAGCCCCAAACCCCGGCAGCCCTCAACACCGGCGAGCGGCGCAAGGCCGACTGGCAGGGCAATTTCAGGCTCGCGCAGGGCGTGAGTCTGGTAACCGGTGCCGAATACGAGCGCGATGAGATCGAACAACCCATCAACGCGAGTGTGCACATCGGCTCGGGCTACGCAGAGCTGCAATCGCAGCTCGGCTCACACTGGTTCTCCGCACTCAACGTACGCTACGACGACAACAGCCGCTTCGGCGGCAAGACTACCTGGCGCTTCGCACCGGCGTGGCTCATCGGTGACGGCGATACGAAGCTCAAGGCTTCCGTGGGCACAGGTTTCAAGGCGCCGACGCTCAGTGAGCTGTACCAGAGTTTCCCGCCCTTCTTTTTTGCCAACCCCGACCTCAAGCCCGAAAGCAGCATCGGCTGGGACGCCGGCTTCGAGCAGGCGCTTGCCAGTGGAGCCGTGCGCTTCGGCGCGACCTATTACTACAACCGCATTCACGACTTGATCACCGCCGATGTGACGGGCACGACCTACGCCAACATCGGTGAAGCAACCACCGATGGAATCGAAAGCTTCATCTCCTGGCAACCGCTCCGACAGCTGACGCTGCGCCTCGATTACACCTACACGGAAGCCACCGATGAGGTCGCACACCAGGAGCTGCTGCGCCGGCCCAAAAACAAAGGGACGGTGCTTGCGCAGTGGCAGGCTACGACCGCCTGGCAGCTGAGCGTCGATGTGCTCGCGGTCGGCCCATGGGTCGATGGCAACCGCGACTTCTCCATTCCACGCCTCGATGCGCCCGGCTACGTGACCGTCAATTTCGCCACCAGCTATGAGCTCAATGGGCATCTCACGGTGTTCGGCCGCATCAACAACATGCTCGACCGGCAATACGAGAACCCCATCGGCTTTCAGCAGCCGGGCGTAGGCGCTTATGCGGGGCTTCGCCTGACGCTGTAGTAGTAGTGGTAATCTACGCGCCGTCGTATGGACGGCCTGAACTCCACCGCCACACCCGGTGCTGCGCCGACGGAGAACGAGCGTACCTGGGGCATGCTGGCGCATCTCTCTGCGCTCGCCGGTCTCGTCCTGCCGCTCGCCGGTATCGTCATCGGGCCGCTGGTGGTGTGGCTGGCGCGGCGCGACGAGTCTGAATTCGTCGCGGGCCATGCAAAGGAAGCGCTCAACTTCAATATTTCGGTGCTGCTCGGTGCGCTCGCCTGCATGTTGCTCATGCTGGTGTTCATCGGTTTTCTGCTCGGAACCGCGCTCTTCATCGCATGGCTCGTCATGACCCTCGTCGCGGCGATCAAGGCGAGCGAAGGGCAGACCTACCGCTATCCGTTTTCGTTGCGGCTGGTGAAGTAGTCACCTAGCGCCGTCTCGGGCTTCCTCTGACCCGGCATGTCTGCCGGGCTCGATATCCCAGAAAGTGCAGAATCGATGACCTGGAGAGGGTGAGTCCCTTCGGGGCAATGCGCATGGGTCGTGCGCATGGGTCATGCGCATGGGTGATGCGCATGGGTGATGCGCATGGGTGATGCGCATGGATCGCGCGCATGGGTAATACGCATAGGTCATGCGCATACCTCATGGGCATGGGTGTCGCGCGCATCGGCACGGGGCGACCTGTACCGTATAACGGTATGTTTTTATTAGTCATTCAAATGAAACTATGTATAGGTGTACAGTAGGAGAAATGCGGCGCAGCATCATTGGCCGACGGTCCTTTGCCAGCCGAGGAACCCTCTCGAACCCACCCGGCCGATTCGACAGGCAGCAGCTGGCCGAGGTCGATGACGGTTGGTACCAAGAAGAGGTGCCCGAGAGCATTCCGACGACGCTCGAGCCCGATCGGGCGCGCGCGGTCATCACGACCAACGACTCGCCTGACGTCCCATTCGAGCAGTCCATCAATCCCTATCGCGGATGCTCCCACGGATGTGTCTACTGCTATGCGCGCCCGAGCCATGCCTACATGGGCCTTTCCTCTGGGCTCGACTTTGAGACGCGTCTCTTCTACAAGGCCGACGCGCCGAAAATGCTGGAGGCGCAACTCTCCCGTCCAGGCTACCTCTGCAAGTCCATCACTCTCGGTGCCAACACCGATCCGTACCAGCCTGTCGAGCGGCGCATGAAGGTTAGCAGAGCAATCCTCGAGGTCCTCAAGCGCACGCGTCACCCCGTCGCCATCATCACCAAGAGCGCGCTGGTGCTGCGCGACCTCGATTTGCTGACAGACATGGCACGTGATGGCCTGGTGAGCGTCGCCGTCAGTGTCACGACACTCGACACCGAACTGAAGCGCGTAATGGAACCGCAGACCGCATCTCCGCAAGCACGACTGCGCACCCTCGCCACACTCAACGCAGCGGGTATCCCAACGAGCGTCATGGCGGCACCGATTATCCCGGCGTTGAACGATCACGAGCTCGAGGCGATCCTGGAGGCGGCCGCTGGCGTGGGCGCGCGCTGGGCGGGGTATGTGCTGCTGCGTCTGCCCTATGAGGTCAAGGATCTGTTCCGCGAGTGGCTCGCGCAGCACTACCCGGACCGCGCGGCGCACGTCATGTCGCTGATTCGCGATATTCGGGGCGGCCGCGACTACGATTCGAACTTCGGTACGCGCATGCGCGGAACGGGGCCGTACGCGCAGTTGCTGGGCAACCGCTTCCGACTCGCCTGTCGTCGCCTGAAACTGAACTCCGGGCCTCGCAAGCCCCTGAATACGGCACTGTTTCGCCCGCCGGGACCAGGCGGGGCCCAGCTGCACCTCGGGCTGTAGCGCAGGGCGCGCGCACGTATCAGCGCCCGTTCAGTCATGCCAGGCACCCCTCCATTACAATTGCCCTTCGGCTCAGGTTGTACGGAGACGCGTGACTGAACCAGTTGTATGCCCGAAGGTTACGTGCCGCTGATCGCCGCTGCGGCGCGGGTGGGGGCTCATGAACGACGCGGCAAAGGCGAGTCCGGCTCCGCTCATCAAGGCGCGCTACGTCCTGCAGGAACGACTGGGCGTCGGTGGCCAGGCGGAGGTCTGGCGCGCCCTCGATCCGCAGCGTGGCGAAGATATCGCGCTCAAGATTCTGCGCCCGCCGGGCGGTCGTGCCGCCGCAGCCTGGGAGGCGCTGCGGCACGAATACGAGAGCGCCAGCCGCCTCGATCACCCCTTCATTCTCAAGGTGTACGATCCGGAGCGCGAGGACGGCGCGTTCCTCCTGCCGATGGAGCTTGCCACCGGTGGTGACCTGCGCCGCCTGCGTGGCGCGAGTTATCTTTCGATCGTTCCCGTGCTCGTGGAGGTTGCGCAGGCCCTCGAGCACGCACACGAGCGCGGCGTCATTCATCGTGATCTCAAGCCCGGTAACGTGCTGTTTGATGCACGCGGATGCGTGAAGCTCGCTGACTTCGGCGTCTCTGGGTTGACGCTGGACCCTGGCACCGACTCCATGATCCGTGGTCTGTCGCCTTTCACCGCGAGCCCGGAGCAGTTACGCGGCGAGCCTCCATCACCTGCGGACGATATCTACGGCCTCGGTGCGCTTGCCTATGAGCTGCTGTCGCGCCGGCCGCCGCACTATCCCCATTTCGATGCCCGGCGTGTGCAACAGGAGCCGGTACCCCCGCTAGTTCCCGCCGAGCAGATACCGCCGCAGCTCGATGCGCTGGTCACACGCATGCTCGCGAAGGACGCCAGCGAACGCCCGGGCTCGATGCGCGAGGTGATCGAGGACCTCGAGGCAGCGCTCAATGACACGCTGAGCTTTGACTTCGAGGACGGCGAGCTGGCGGAAGACGCTTCCAACCTCACAAGGCACCTCGAGGAGAATTTGACGCGGCAGCTCGAGGAGCCGCCACGTCAGCTGCCAGAGCCGCCCCCTTTGCCGCCGGATACCGGGCTGAGAGCGGCACGCGCTGCGCTCCTGGGAACGCTACCCGGGGCGTCGCTCGCGCGGGCGCCCGCAGCCGCACCCCTCTATCCAGACATCGGGACGAAGAGTCGCGCGGAAAATATGGCAGTGGCTTCTGCCGATATGGCTCTAGCGGCGGCCGACAGCTCTGACGAGGCCACGGCGCGCACAGCACGCCCGGAGGCCCTGCCATCCTCGGCCGCCAGCGGCAAAAAGACCGAGCCCGAGCCGTGGAAAGAGCTGCGACAAGCTCCGCCGATAGAGCTGTCGCGGTTCGAGCCGATGCGTAGCGGCTCGCGCCTCGCAACATGGGTGCTCACGCTCCTCGCCATCGCAGCCGCGGCAGTATTCGTGGTGCCGCGTTACCTCGATCTCGCCTCGCTCACTGCACTCCTGCCTGGCCAGATTCCCGCCACCTCCCCGGAGCCAGCCGAGGGTGTCGCGCAGCTCGCGGCCCATCGAGCGGAGTTCGACCAGCGGTTCGCCTTTCTCGAAGCACGCGGCGCAGCCAACTGGGCCGCAGCGGATCTCGGCAAAGCCCGCAGGCTCGCCGCCGAGTCGGTAGGCGCGCGCGATGCCGGGAGCATCCCGCTCGCCCAGCAGCGTCTCGCCGAAGCCTCGAACGTGTTGGATTCCATCGAGCGAGCCGCCCCGGGCGGAACGGCCGGGACGTCCTCTCCCGCGCAGGCTCCGGAGGCAACCTCGTCCGCGGCGAGCCCGCCAGCGTCCGCAGGAGGTTCGGCCGCGACGCAGTCCGTGCCCACCGCAACTGGCACAGCGCAAGCTTCCGCCAGCGGTGCCTTCGCGGATGATCCCTACGCCAAGGCGGCTGGTGAGGGGTTCGCGGCTCTCGGAGCCGGGCAGCTCGATAAGGCTCAGCATGCCTTCGAGAAGGCGCGCGCACTGCGCCCCAATGGCTCCGAGGCGCTGGCTGGCCTGCGGCGTGTCGAAGCCGCGCGCGCCACCCGCACAGTCTCGGGGCGGCGCGCGGAGGCGGAAGATCTCGAGGACGAGGAGCGCTGGCAGGATGCGCTCGATGCCTATGATGCGGTGCTGCGGCAGGATGCCTCACTTGCCTGGGCTCAGGAGGGGCGCTCGCGTGCCGGGGCTCGCTTGCAGCTCGGTGACTCGCTGCAGGCGCTGATCGATCATCCGGAACGGCTGTCAAACCCAGGGCTGCGTGATGAAGCGGCGGCACTGCTGCAGACCGCCGAGCAGCAGCCCACCTCGGGCCCGGTGCTGCGTACGCAGATCGCGCGGCTCACCGCGTTACTGCCCGCCCTCGATAAGCCCGTACGTCTGTCCCTCGTGTCGGACAACCGCACGCAGGTCACGATTCCGAGTGTCGGCAGCTTCGGCAGCTTTGCGCGGCGCGACATAGAGCTGAAGCCCGGGCACTACACCGTGATCGGCACGCGCGACGGGTATCGCGATGTGCGCCGCGACATCACCGTCAGGCCCGGCGAGGAATATCTGACGGTCAACGTCAGCTGCTCAGAGCCCATCTGAGGCACCGCAGCGGCCCGAGCGATGGCAGGCACCGAAGTTCTCATTGCTGGCGCGGGTCCTACGGGTCTGGTGCTGGCGTTATGGCTCACTCGGCAGGGTGTCGGCGTGCGCATCATCGACCGCAGCGCTGCACCCGGCACCACATCGCGCGCGCTCGCGGTGCAGGCGCGGACACTCGAGCTCTACCGGCAGCTCGATCTGACTCAAGAGGTGCTCGAGCGGGGTAACAAGGTCCCTGCGGTCAACCTGTGGTCACGGGGCGAGCGTGCGGCGCGCGTCGCCTTCGGGCGCATCGGCGCGGACCTGACGCCTTATCCTTTCCTCCATATCTATCCGCAGGACGAGCACGAGCGGCTGCTCATCGCGCGGCTGCAGCAGCTCGGCGTGTCGGTCGAGAGGCTAACGGAGCTCACCGCCTTCACGGACACGGGCGATCATGTGCTTGCGCAGCTGCGCACGGCGGATGGTGAAGAGCAGACCGGAGAGTTTCGCTATCTCGCCGGTTGCGACGGCGCGCGCTCCATGGTGCGCGAGGCGCTCGGCACCGGCTTTCCCGGGGGAACCTACCGCCACGTGTTCTACGTCGCCGATATCGTGGGCGCGGGCGCGCCGATCGATGGAGAGCTGCACGTCGATCTCGACGAGGCAGACTTTCTCGCGATCTTCCCGCTCGCCGGCGCAGGACATGCAAGGCTCGTCGGCACGGTCCAGGACGAGCGCGCCCTGCATGCCGAGACTCTCCGATTCGAGGAGGTCAGCCAGCGCGCGATGCAGAACCTGCGCCTCACGGTGAGCAAGGTGAACTGGTTCTCCACCTACCATGTTCATCATCGGGTGACCGGGCGCTTCAGTCGCGACCGGGTGTTCCTGCTCGGCGATGCCGCGCACATCCACAGTCCCGTCGGCGGCCAGGGCATGAATACCGGCATCGGCGACGCCATCAATCTCGCCTGGAAGCTTGCGGCAGTGCTCCAGGGGCGTGCAGATGAGGCGCTGCTGGCGAGCTACGAAGCCGAGCGTATCGGCTTCGCGCAGCGACTGGTGGCGACGACCGATCGGGTATTCAGCTTCGCCACCGCGCAGGGCAAGGTCGCCGACATGCTGCGCACGCGCCTTGCACCGGCATTGTTCGCGCGGATTCTCTCGCTCGAATCGGTGCGCGAGTACCTGTTTCGCACGGTGTCGCAGATCATGGTGAACTACCGTGGTTCGCCGCTGAGCACAGGTGCCGCCGGCGAGGTGCACGGCGGGGATCGCTTGCCCTGGGTGGCGCACGACGGGCGTGACAACTACGCCGCACTCGCGGCAATCACCTGGCAGGCGCACGTCTACGGCGCAGCCTCGGCGGCCCTGCGCGAGGCCAGCGCGGCGCTCGGTCTACCGCTCGAGTCATTCCCCTGGAGCGCGGCGCATGCGACCGCCGGCCTCGAGCTGGATGCGCTATATCTGCTGCGGCCCGATGGCTACGTGGCGCTCGCGGATCGCGCGGCGGATCCCGCCAGCCTTGCGCACTACTTCAGCGCACGCGCGCTGCGCCCCCAGGCGCTGCACTGATACCTCGGGCCGGTCGCCGGCGGCTCCGCGCCGGCGCTTGCCGCGCGCGGCGCGCGCTTCTAAGCTGCGCGCCAACACAACATCTGTCAGAGGCGGTACAGCGATGGCAGAAGGGGATGGCAGCATTGCGCTGCTCGCCGGCGCGAGCGGGTTGACCGGGGGCTTCACGCTCGATTCACTGCTCGGTGCGCCCGATGTGAGCCGCGTGATCGCCGTGACGCGGCGCCCCCTCGGTCGCGAGCATCCGCGACTCGCCAATCGCATCGTGCAGTTCGAGCGTCTCGAGTCGCAGCTCAAGGGCACCACATGCGATGTCGCTTTGTGCTGCCTCGGCACGACGCTGCGTAAGGCCGGTTCGCAGCAGCGATTTCGCGCGGTCGACGTCGATGCCGTGCTCACCTTTGCCCGCACGGCGAAGGCGGCGAACGCGCGCCGCTTCGTCGTGATGTCGAGCGTCGGTGCCGACCCACGCTCGCGCAACTTCTATCTGCGCACCAAAGGCGAGATGGAGGAAGAGCTGGAAGGGGTCGGTTTCGAGTCGCTCGATATCCTGCAGCCTTCCATGCTGCTCGCCTGGCGCGCCGAGATGCGCCCACTCGAGCTGCTGGCGAGCGCGTTCATGCCACTTGCGGCACCGCTGCTGCGCGGCAAGTACGCGCCCTACCGCGCGATCGGCGCGCGCACCGCGGCGGCTGCCATGCTCGGCGCGACGCGCTCGGGGCGTCGCGGCGTGCAGCGCTACACCTACGAGGGCATAGAGGCACTCGCGCGGCTCACTGCGCCGCGCACCCGCCCGCCCACTCCGGCGAAATCTCCTGCCAGGGCGCGCTAGTCTGAACATAAGCCGCAGCCCGCTGCGATGTCGCCGATGGGTGACACTACTTGAGAGCCGCGGCACACAATTCGCTCTTGACTGCGATCCGCGACGATTTGACACTTCAGCTTCAGTGACAAAGGCAAACCCGTCGAAAGACGGGGACGCAAAGCCACCGGTCTAAGGGTCAAGGATTCCTATGACGGCGGGGCTGCCACGATCGCGCACATCGGCGCGAACGACAGCGCTCCCCTCCCCGTAGAGAATCCGCGTGAGTCCCGAACGGCCGCGGCCTTGAGTACTCTGGTACGGGGAAGTTATGACAGCAACGCCTAACTTCGCTTCCGGTGCCGGCACGGAAGATAGGGGTCAGGCGGCGCCTGCGCTCAGCGCAGGGCCGTTTGTGCTCAATCTATGCTCGTCGACGACGCCGATGGCGCTCGCGCAGACCGACCTGCCGGAGCTGCGGCGTTTTCACTTCTTCGTGAGCCGGCGCTTCGAAGAAGGTCGCGAGCGCTTTCGTCTGCACATGGGTTACTTCGCGACGCTCGCCGAGGCCGAGGAGTGGCTGGGCGTCGTGCGCGAGATCTATCCGGGCGCATGGGCCGGCGAGACACCGGGCCGCAAGCTGCGCGAGCGT
>DASQYM010000024.1:0-64973 GCA_035639195.1 Steroidobacteraceae bacterium | reverse complement strand
CTATCCTGTTGTCACACAGTCTCATCACCGACCCCCGCGCAACCACAAATAGAAAGAGTGGGTAGAATCCCACCCGCGGACGGTACGATGAGCGCTGACGCTCACCCCCGCAGAGCCTCACCGGCGATGCGCTAAAGACCTCAAGAAAGAGAATCGAAATCAAAGCTAAGATATTGTTTTTACTGGTGCCCGGGAGAGGACTCGAACCTCCACGGAGTTACCCGCTAGTACCTGAAACTAGTGCGTCTACCAATTCCGCCACCCGGGCAGGTGAGGAAGGCCGCGCAATGTACGCACGGGTTCAGGGGCTGTCAATTGAAGGGGCGTAAAGCACAGTACGGAGGTCGAGGCCGCAGCGGCGGCGCAGCGGCAAAGAGCCGACGAGGCGAGACGCATCGCCAGAAGTCAGCTTCCTCTTCACCCTCGCGAGGCCAGCAACCGTGCAACGTTGCGGCGCGCGCGCGCGCGCGCCGCACTGATTCTTCACTCCGATCGGGTGCGATTGTCGAGGGCACGGTCAGCGCCAATCGTGCTGGCTACGGTTTTCTGCGCATAGAGGGCGTCGGCGAAAGCGTCTTCCTTCCACCACCCGAGATGCGCGGTGTGATGCATGGCGATCGGCTGAGTGTCAGAGTTTCACGCGCTGGGAGCGATCGTTGGTCGGGGCGTGTCGAGCAGGTTCTCTCGCGCGGCGTCAGCTCCTTTCTGGGAACGGTCGAGGTCCAGGGACGCAATGCATGGGTGAATGCTGCCGATCGGCGCCTGCAGCTGCGCTGCGCGGTGGCGCCGCAGGACCTGCATGGTGCGCGTCACGGTGACTGGGCGACTGCACGCATCATTCGCCACGCCGGCTCCGCCTCGGCTGCCCAGGCACGGATCGAGAAGGTACTCGACCCTGATCGTCCCGTAGAGTTGGCCACCGAGTCCGCTATCGCGCGCTTCGATCTGCCGCACGAGTTTCCGGCAGACGCGCTGCGCGAGGCGCAGGTCTTTGGCGAACGTGTCGATCCACGTGAGTCCGCTGCGCGCGTCGATCTGCGTGAGCTGCCGCTCGTCACCATCGATGGTGAGGATGCGCGCGACTTTGATGATGCAGTCTACGCCGAGCCGCATGCCGCGGGCTTTCGTCTCATCGTGGCGATCGCCGATGTCAGCCACTACGTGCGTCCGGGGAGCGCGCTCGATGCCGAAGCGCAGCGGCGGGGCACCTCGGTGTACTTCCCGACGCGCGTGCTGCCGATGCTGCCGACTGCACTGTCGGATCATCTGTGCTCACTCGCTCCCAACGTCGACCGGTTGTGCTTCGCAGCCGACATGATCGTGAGTCGGAATGGGGCGCTCAAGAGCGCTCGTTTCTATCCGGCCGTGATGCGCTCGGCGGCTCGTCTCACTTACTCCCTCGCCCACCAGGCGTTGTTCGAAGGGCGGCCGGCTGCGCGCTCGCAGCTGGGTTCATTGTTTGATCCTCTGAGGGTGCTGGTGGATGTCTATCACGCCTTGTATCGGGCGCGCACCCGGCGCGGCGCCCTCGACTTCGACGCCGCGGAAGCGGAATTCGTGATCGATGCGGGGGAGCACGTGCGCGCCATCGAGCTGCGGGTGCGGAATGACGCGCATCGCCTCGTCGAGGAGTGCATGATCCTCGCCAACGTCGCCGTGGCGCGGGAGCTGGAGGCATCACACACCCCCACTCTCTATCGCGTGCACGGGGTGCCTGAGGATGAGAAGCTCGAGCGCCTCGCATCGACCCTCAGCTCGCTCGGCATCGACGCGCGCATTCCGAAGAGCGTGACGACGCGCGACCTGCAGGCGATCGCCCGACGCGTGAGCGATGCCTCCGAGCGCACCTTCATCGAGTCGCTCGTCGTCCGGGCGATGCCCCAGGCGATCTACCAACCCACCAACATCGGGCACTTCGGGCTTGCGCTCACGCAGTACGCCCACTTCACTTCCCCCATCCGCCGCTATCCGGACCTGGTCGTGCACCGTACGCTGAAAGCACGCATCAAAGCGCCGCGCGGGTCCGGCCGGGGCTACCCAGTCGGCGAGCTTGGGGCAGTGGGTGAGAGCACCTCGCGGCTCGAGAAGCGCGCCGATGAAGCTGACCGCTACGTATCAGGCTTCCTCAAATGCACCTATTTAAAGGAGCGCATCGGGCAAACGTTCCAGGGCCTCATTACCACGGTCGTGGAGTTTGGTTGCTTCGTGCAGATCCTGGACGTTGCCGTGGACGGGCTGCTGCATATCAACAATCTCCGTGACGACCTCTACGTGATGGAAGAGGACGGTCACGCGTGGCGCGGCCGTCGCAACGGCCGGCGGCTGCGCACCGGCGCACACGTGCGCGTCATCGTGACCGCCGTGAATCCGATTGAGGGTCTGATCGACCTGGCGCTTGCCGAGGAGGGCTGAGATCGCCCTCGCCGGCGGTGCCCGCGGCGCCATGAAACGCAGCGAGACCATCTACGGGATGCACACGGTGCGCGCCATGCTCGAGAGGCACCCGCAGCGCGTGGTTAGTGTGCGCCTCGCGGAGCGGCGCGACGATCCGCGCGCCAGGCTGATCGAAGAGCTCGCACACCGTGCGCAGCGCCCGGTGCAGCGCGTCGACATGCATTCGCTCCGCGAGCAGCTCGGCGAGGTGGCGCACCAGGGCGTCGCCGCGGAGATCACCCCGATTCCGCCATGGAGCGAGGATGAGCTACTGGAGGCGCTGCAGTCGGCGCGCGCGCCGCTGCTGCTCGCACTCGATGGTGTGCAGGACCCCCATAACCTCGGCGCCTGTCTGCGAACCGCCGATGCCTGCGGTGCACTCGCCGTCATCGTGCCGCGCGACCGCGCCGCGCAATTGACACCGACCGTACGCAAGGTCGCCGCGGGCGCCGCGGAAACGACACCCGTGGTCGCGGTGACCAATCTCGTGCGGACCCTCAAGCTGCTCAAGGACGCGGGCCTCTGGATCGTCGCTGCCGACGCTGCGGCTGGGACTGCGGCACGCGAGGTGGACCTGACAGGATCGGTGGTTCTCGTTCTCGGCGCGGAAGGGTCGGGCCTGCGCCGCCTGACGAAGCAAAACTGCGACTTCCTGGTGAGCTTGCCGCAGCGGGGCGCGGTCGAGAGTCTCAATGTCTCGGTTGCTGCGGCGATGTTGCTCTACGAGGCGCTGCGGCAAAGGGACAGACCATGAAGGCAGTTTTAGCGAAGGACTTCGGCCCACCCGAGCAGCTGGCTCTGGAGGACGTTCCAGCCCGGCGCGCCGCTCCGGGCGAAGTCGTGATCCGTGTAAAAGCCTGCGGCGTGAACTTCTTCGATGTGCTCATCGTTCAGGGGAAGTATCAGACCCGGCCGCCGCTGCCATTTTCTCCGGGCGCAGAGGTGGCTGGAGTGATCAGCGAGGTCGGGGGTGGCGTCAGCGCACTGAAGGCGGGCATGCGCGTGCTGGCCTTCACCGGCCACGGCGGTTACGCAGAGGAAGTGGCCGTGGATGCCGGAAGTGTCGCGCTGCTGCCTCAGCAGATGGATTTCGTGGCGGCGGCGGCATTTCCCATCGCGTATGCGACCTCCTACCATGCGCTCAAGGATCGCGCCCACCTGCACAGCGGCGAGACGCTCCTCGTGCTCGGGGCAGCAGGCGGTGTGGGACTTGCGGCGGTGGAGATCGGCAAGATCATGGGTGCGCGCGTCATCGCCTGTGCCTCGAGCGAGGAAAAGCTCGCACTCACCCGGGAGCACGGCGCGGACGCACTCATTAATTATGCAGCCTCGGACCTGCGTGAGCGCATCCGCCAGGAGACGGCCGGCAGGGGAATCGATGCCGTCTATGATCCGGTCGGAGGCGCCTACGCCGAGCCGGCACTGCGCAGCCTCGCCGCAGGCGGTCGCTACCTCGTAATCGGGTTTGCGAGTGGAGAGATTCCGAAGATTGCACTCAATCTGCTGCTGGTGAAGATGGTGTCGATGGTGGGAGTCTTCTGGGGAGCTTTCGCCAAGGCGCAGCCGGAGCGTAATGCGGCGAATCTCACCGAGCTGCTCGAGTGGTACGTGCAGGGACGTCTGCGACCCCACGTGTCGGCGAGCTTGCCGCTGGAGCGCTATCGCGATGCGCTCGATGCGGTCATGCAGCGCAGGGTGCTCGGCAAGGTGGTTCTGGTGATGGATTAGAGTGCGCGCCGCGCGTGCACTGCGCGCCGCACGCAGGGGAGTCGGGCCGTGGATTTCCAATACAGCGCTAAGACCAGGGAATATCTCGAGCGGCTTGGCGCCTTCATGGATGAGCACATCTACCCGCATGAAGAGCGCTTCGAGGCGCAGCATCGCGCCGGCGATCGCTGGCAGGAGCCGCCGTTGCTGGAGGAGCTCAAGCAGAAGGCCCGCGCGGCCGGGCTGTGGAACCTCTTCCTGCCCGATTCACCTCACGGCGCGGGACTTGCCAATCTCGAGTACGCACCGCTGTGCGAGCGGATGGGACGCGTGCCCTGGTCTGCGGAGGTCTTCAACTGCTCGGCACCCGATACCGGCAATATGGAGACACTCGAGCGCTACGGCACACCGGAGCAGAAAAAGCAGTGGCTCGACCCGCTGGTCTCAGGCGCGATCCGCTCGGCGTTTGCCATGACCGAGCCCGGCGTCGCCTCGAGCGATGCCACCAATATCGAGAGCTCCATCGTCCGCGATGGCGATGCGTACCTTGTTAATGGGCGCAAGTGGTGGACCTCAGGCGCCGGCAGCCCCCGTTGTCGCTTACTCATTTTCATGGGCAAGACCGATCCGCAAGCGCCGAAGTATCTGCAGCAATCGATGATCCTCATCCCGCGCGATGCGCCGGGCATCACCATCCTGCGGCACCTGCCGGTGTTCGGCTTCGATGATGCGCCCCACGGTCACATGGAGATCGAGTTCTCGAACGTGCGTGTGCCTCGGAGCAACCTGCTGCTTGGCGAAGGGCGCGGCTTCGAGATTGCGCAGGGACGCCTGGGCCCTGGGCGCATTCATCATGCCATGCGACTCATCGGCGTCGCCGAGCGGGCGCTGGAGAAGATGTGTCGCCGGGTGCAGGGCCGCGTGGCCTTCGGCCGTCCGATCGCCGAGCAGTCGGTGACGCTCGAGCGCATCGCCGAGTCGCGCATCCGCATCGATCAGGCCCGGCTGCTGGTCTACAAGGCCGCGTGGCTCATGGATACCGTGGGGAACAAGGCAGCGCGCGCTGAGATCGCCGCCATTAAGATCGCCGCCGCCGACACGGCCTGTCAGGTGATCGACTGGGCCATTCAGGCGCACGGCGCTGCGGGGCTGTCCGAGGACTTCCAGCTTGCGCGCGCCTATGCGCATGCGCGCTCCATTCGACTCGCCGACGGTCCGGACGAGGTTCATCGCAACCAGATCGGCCGTCTCGAGCTACGCAAATATGGCGGCGACACGCGCGCATGAGCCAGGGGGAGTTGTCTGGCACGATGCCGCTGAGTGATCGGCAGCGTCTCGATGAAGCCTCGCTCGCACGTTGGCTGCACGAACATCTGCCCGGCTTCGCCGGTTTTACCCGCATCGAGCAGTTTCGCGGCGGCCAGTCCAATCCCACCTTTTTGGTTACCGCCGCCGATGGCGCGCGCTACGTGCTGCGTAAGAAGCCGGCCGGTGCGCTGCTCCCCTCCGCGCATGCGGTCGATCGGGAATTCCGCGTCACCCGCGCGCTGCACGGGAGCGATGTGCCTGTGGCGCGGCCGCTGTGTCTGTGTACCGATGAGGCTGTCATCGGCACGGTGTTCTATCTGATGGAGTACGCCTCGGGCCGCAACTTCTGGGATGCGACGCTGCCGGGCATGACTGCTGCGGAGCGCGCCGCGCTTTATGAGGAAATGAACCGCGTCATGGCGGCGCTCCACTCCCTCGACTACGCCGCCCTCGGCCTCGGTGATTTCGGCAAGCCGGGCAACTACTTCGCGCGGCAGATCGCCCGCTGGAGCGGACAGTACCGCGCCTCCGAGACCGAGCGCATCGAGCCCATGGAGAAGCTCCTCGCCTGGCTACCCGCCAACATCCCGGCGGGCGATGAGACGGTACTGGTGCATGGCGACTATCGGCTCGACAACCTGATCTTCGACCCGTACTCGCCGCGCATGCTCGCAGTCGTCGACTGGGAGCTTTCGACCCTCGGCCATCCGCTCGCCGATTTTTCCTATCATGTGATGCTCTGGCGCATTCCCGCCGGCGAGGCCGGTGGCCTCAAGGGACTCGACCTCCTGCCCCTCGGGGTTCCGAGTGAGGCGGAATACGTCGCCGCCTACTGTGCTCGCACGGGGCGTCCGGCGATCGAGCCCCGCGTCTGGGAGTTCTGCATGGCATACAACCTCTTCCGTATAGCCTGCATCCGCCAGGGCATCATGAAGCGGGTGCTGGAAGGCACGGCCGCGAGCCGCCATGCGGGCGAGGCGGGCTCAAAGGCCCGCGCCACGGCGGAACTGGCCTGGCGCCAGGTCGAGGAACACCTCGGCGCGTGAGGGGTGCCTTGGTCAACTCCTTGTTTATGAACGTTTCCGCACTCCTATGCCATTGCGCGCACCGGGCCCTTTCAGTATCCTGCGCGCCCCTTTTGGAACCGGGCGCGGTGGCGCGCTCCAAGAGTCGTGACCGCTTATCTCCTTGCCGCACCGGGAAAGCCTCGAGTTCCGGGCGGCTTTAATCCGAAAGGAGTACTCCATGAGGCATTACGAGATCGTATTCCTGGTGCATCCGGATCAAAGCGAGCAGGTGCCCGCGATGATCGAGCGCTACAAGGGCATGATTGCCGCTGGTGGCGGGCGGGTTCATCGACTGGAAGACTGGGGCCGCCGCCAGCTGGCGTATCCGCTCTCCAAGGTGCACAAGGCGCACTACGTGCTGATGAACATCGAGACCGATAAGAAAACGCTCGATGAGCTCACTGGCGCCTTCCGTTTCAGCGACGCGGTGCTGCGCCACCTGGTGGTGAACATGGATGCAGCCGTCACCGATCCTTCGCCGATGGCCAAGGCAGCCGATGAGGAAGGCGAGGGCGGCGGCAAGCGCCGTGAGCGCGCGCGCGATGAGAGCGCGCCGCCCGCCGACGAGGAAGACCAGGTCGGCGAGAGCGTCTGAAGGGCGAGCGCGCGGGACCCGGCTGCACTAAACTCATTTTCGAGGAAAGATTCATGGCAATGTCCAGAGGAGCCGGAGGCGGCGGTAGCCGCTTCTCGCGTCGCAAGAAGTTCTGCCGCTTCACCGCGGAAGGGGTGAAGTCGATCGACTACAAGGATCTGGCTACGCTCAAGGGCTACGTCACCGAGACCGGTAAGATCGTGCCGAGCCGCATCACCGGAACGAAATCGTTCTACCAGCGCCAGCTCGCCGTCGCGATCAAGCGCGCGCGCTTCCTGGCGCTGCTGCCGTATACCGATCAGCACTAAGGGCCGAAGCGATGGAAGTCATTCTTCTGCAGAAGGTCGCTAATCTCGGCAACATCGGGGATCGCGTGAAAGTGCGCTCCGGCTTCGGGCGCAACTTCCTGCTGCCGCAGGGTAAGGCGACTCTCGCGACGCCCGAGAACGTCGCACGCTTCGAGGCACGGCGCGCCGAGCTCGAGCGTCTGGCGCGCGAGCACCTGTCCTCCGCGGCTGAGCGCGCGGAAGCGATGAAGGATTTCAAGCTCACCATCCACGCCAAGGCGGGTACCGAGGGGAAGCTCTTCGGCTCGATCGGGACCAGCGACATCGCCGAGGCTTGCACGCGCGTCGGCTTCAAGGTCGAGCGCAGCGAAGTGCGCCTGCCGCACGGTCCGCTGCGCATGGTCGGCGAGCACACCGTCAGCCTGCACCTGCACGCGGATGTCGACGTGCCGGTGCAGGTGACGATCGTCGCGGAAGAGTAGCGCCGGCAGCGGCCTATCCCGGTGGCTGGTACCGCCAAGGCCCGCGGGGATTCAGCACCAGTTGCGCTGATCGACGCGCCCACGCCGCCGCATTCGGTCGAGGCGGAACAGGCGCTCCTCGGTGGCTTGCTGCTCGATGCGGTGGCGTGGGACAACATCGCCGATGTGGTCACGCGCGAGGATTTCTACCGCCCCGACCACCAGCTGATCTTCGAAGCCATCGCCAACCTCGTCGGCGAGGGCAAACCCTGCGATGTCGTCACCGTATCGCAGGAGCTCGAGCGTACCGGCAAGCTCGAGCACGCGGGCGGCCTCGCTTACCTGAGCTCGGTTGCGCGCGATACCCCGACCGCCGCCAACGTACGCGCCTACGCCGACATCGTGCGCGAACGCTCGCTCCTGCGGCAGTTGATCCGCGCCGGCACCGACATCGCCGCCGCCGTCTTCAACAACGATGGCGAGACTGCGCGCGCGCTGGTCGATCGCGCCGAGCAGCGCGTGTTCGAGATCGCCGAGGGCAGTTTCCGGCGCCGCGAGGGCGCTGTCTCGGTGCGGACGCTCCTTCCCGGGGTGATCGATCAGATCGATGACTGGCACAACAATCCCGACAAGCTGCGGGGTCTGCCGACCGGCTTCACCGACTTTGACAAGATCACCGGCGGCCTGCGTCCCGGGGACCTCGTGATCGTCGCCGGTCGCCCGTCGATGGGAAAGACCACACTTGCCGTCAATATGGCGGAATATGCCGCCGTGCATCCGGGCACGCGTGCCTCGGTGGCAATCTTCAGCATGGAGATGCCGTCCGAGCAGGTGATCACGCGCATGCTGGCCTCGATCGGCGGCGTGCCGCTCAACAGTCTGCGCAGCGGCAAGATCTCCGACGAAGACTGGGTGCGCATCACGAGCGCCACCAGCCAGCTCTCGGAGGCGAAGATCTTCGTCGATGAGACCCCGGCACTGAATCCCACGGAGTTGCGCGCCCGCGCGCGCCGCGTCAAGCGCGAGCATGGATTGAACCTCGTGGTGGTCGATTACCTGCAGCTCATGCAGGTGCCCGGCACCAAGGAGAACCGCGCCACGGAGATCGCTGAGATCTCGCGCAGTCTCAAGGCGCTGGCGAAGGAGCTGCAGGTTCCGGTAATCGCCCTCTCGCAGCTCAATCGCGCGGTCGAGCAGCGTGAGCACAAGAGGCCGGTAATGTCGGACCTACGCGAATGTGTGACCGGCGACACGCTCGTTTGCCTGACCGACGGACTGCGCGTCCCGATCGCAAGCCTCGTCGGAACCGAGCCCGAGGTGTGGGCGATCGATGCGCACAGGAAGTTGACGCGCGCCCGTTCGGAGGAGGTCTGGAAGGTCGGGCAGCGAGCGGTCTTCAAGGTGCAGCTCGCGAGCGGTCGGTGCATCCGTGCGACGGCCGAGCATCGTCTGCTGACTGGCGCGGGTTGGACGACCGTAAGTGCGCTCAAGGAGGGTGACCGCCTCGCGCTCGCCCGGCGGCTGCCGGAGCCGGTGCAGCCAAAGTGCTGGCCCGATCACTGGGTGCTGCTGCTTGCGCATCTCGTCGGCGATGGGAGCTATCCGGAGCATCAGCCGCTGCGCTACACGACCGCCTCCGAGGAAAACAGCGCCGCGGTGCGCGGCGCGGCCGAGATGTTTGGTTGTCGCGTGACACGCAACGAAAGTGCAGGAGATCGACACCAGCTCATCATCAGCGGCAACGGCAACCGCTGGTCTCCGGTGGGGGTCGGCAAGTGGCTCAGGGATCTCGGCATCTTCGGCCAACGCTCGCACCAGAAGCACCTTCCCGCCGAGGTGTTTGCGCTCTCGAACGACCAGATCGCGCTGCTGCTGCGGCATCTGTGGGCGACCGATGGCACGATCGCAGTCCGCAAACCCCCTGGGCGCGCTGGCCACTCGGTGAGCTTTGCGACCTGCAGCCATCGATTGGCGCAGGATGTCGGAGCGCTGCTGCTGCGGCTGGGAATCGTCTCTCGGACCCAGACGGTCAAGGTCGGCCACTACCGCCCGGTTTATCTGGTCTGTGTCAGCGGGTCCGAAGCCCAGAAAGCATTTTTGCAGCAGGTTGGCGCATTTGGCCCGCGGCGCGAACCCGCTAGCGAGCTGCTCGAAGCGCTCAGGGAGGCGCGTGCTGATACGAATGTCGATGCCTTGTCGCTGGAGGCGTCTGCAGCCGTGCGCGCGCAAATGAGCGTACTGGGAATGTCGCGACGTCCACTGGCGCGGATGAGTGGCGCTGCCACGACGGCGGGGGGACAGTTCAAGGTCTCTCCCGGGTCCGCCAGAGTGGCAAGTTATGCTGAGCCTGCGGATCGACGCGAGCCGGAGCCGGACCCGACTTCGGACGTGTTTTGGGACAGAGTTCTTGCCATCACGCCCGATGGCGAAGAAGACGCGTTTGATCTGACCGTTCCAGGCCCCGCGAGTTGGTTGGCAGACGGCGTTGTTTCTCACAACAGTGGTAGCCTGGAGCAGGACAGCGACATGATCCTGCTCATCTACCGCGAAGAGCTCTACGACCGCAACACTACCAAGAAAGGCATCGCGGAGATCGATCTGGTCAAACATCGCAACGGCGAGACCGGTACGTTTCTCCTCACATTCCAGGGCCAGTACACGCGCTTTGCCAACTACGTGTCCGATTCCTACGCGGAGGGCGTGCTGAGGTGACGCCGCTGATCCGGGCCGTCATCGATAGCCACGCCCTGCACCACAATCTCAGCGTCATCCGCTCCCACGCAAACGGCGCCCGCGTCATCGCGGTGGTGAAGGCCAATGCCTATGGGCACGGCCTTGCCAGCACTGCCCTCGCGCTCGGCGAAGCCGACGCACTCGCGGTGGCGCGCCTCGAGGAGGCGCTGGCGCTGCGCGCCGCCGGCATCGGCGCGCGCATCGTGCTGCTCGAAGGGGTCTTCAGTCCCGCGGAGCTCGATGAGGCCGTGTATGAGCGCCTCGACCTGGTCGTGCACGATGCACTGCAGATCGAGCTTCTCGAGAGATCGCCGGAAGCCGCGCGCTTGCCGTTGTGGCTCAAAATCGACACCGGCATGAACCGGCTCGGGTTTGCGCCCCGCGAGTTCGCTGCAGCGCTCGCGCGTATTCGTAAGCTCAACCCGGCACCACAGGAGTTGCGTCTCATGACCCACCTCTCCTGCGCGAACGAGCGGCAGGATGAGGTCACGCGCGCACAGCTCGAGCGCTTGCGGGCGGCGACGCGCGGGCTCGACTACGAGCTGAGCATCGCCAACTCCGCTGCGATCTTCGGCGCGGTGCCCACCGGCTGTCACTGGGTGCGTCCCGGACTTGCGCTTTATGGCGCCTCGCCGTTCGCTGACTGCTCCGCGCAATCGCTCGGCCTCCGATGCGTCATGACTCTCATGAGCTCGGTGATTTCCGTGCGGCGCGTCGCGCGCGGTGAGGCGGTGGGCTACGGCGGCCACTGGACGGCGCCACGCGATTCGGTGATCGCGATCGTGGCGGCAGGTTATGGCGATGGGGTACACCGCAGCCTCGCACGCGGCGCTGAGGTGCTGGTGAACGGGGCGCGGGCGCCACTCGCGGGTCGCGTGTCCATGGACATGCTGGCGGTGGATGTATCCGCCTTGCATGGCGTGCGTGTCGGGACGCCGGTCGTTCTCTGGGGTGCGGGTCTGCCCGTGGAGGAAGCGGCGCGGCACGCGGGCACGATCGCGTACGAGCTCCTCTGCAGCGTGAGTCCTCGCGTACCGCTGGAACGGCGTTGAGCCGCGCGGCTAGTTGACGAAGAACCCCATTTTCACGCCGGCGAGCTGAATGACGTCATTGTCATTGAGCCTGGTGGCGTTGGCGCCGATCGGCGTGCCGTTCAGCAACGGGAAGTCATTCTCCTTGCCGCTGTCGACGTGCACGATGTAGTAGGTATCGGCACGGCGCGTGATGGCCGCCACCTGTACGCCCGGACGCCCGAGCGTAGTGAGCGCCTTGCTCAGCTCGACTTCGCGGCCGGCAAAGGCACCCGATAGTACCTGCAGCTTCGCCTTCTTGACCGCCGCTGCGGCATCGGCGAGCGCGCGTGAGCGTCCAGTGGTCGCGGGGCTGGCTCCCGCGGCCTCGACCGCCGCGGTCGCGGTACGCAGCTTCTCCACCGGGCGCGCGGAGGGCTGGATCACCATGGTCTTCTCGAACTCGTCCTGCTGCTCGTCGTCCTCGACGAAGCGCAGCTGGTGGTGGCCGACCGTGATCACATCGCCGTGCTGCAGGGCGTGCTTCTTGATCAGCTTGCCATTGACATAGGTGCCGTTGGTGCTGTTGAGATCCTCGAGGAACGAGTCGTTGAGGATGTTGATGATCAGCGAGTGGTGCCCGCTGACGGCAGCATTATCGATGCGGATATCGTTATCCGGGAGGCGCCCGATGGTGTAGCGCTCCTTGTTCATGTTGTATTCCGCCATTACCTGGCCATCCAGGCTCAAGACCAACCTAGCCATGTGCGTATGCCTTTATCGCGTGTCAGCCGAACCAACCCAGGATCTTGTCGAAAATCTTCGTGCGCGCCGGGAATGCATCCAGGATATGCGCCATGACCACGGACACGTTGTCGCGTCCGCCGTTGTCATTGGCCAATTGAATCAACTGTTTTGCGACCGTATCCAGATTAGCACTAAAGGTGTTGATGGTTAAATGGATATCTTCATCCTCGACCATATCCGAGAGCCCGTCCGAGCACATTACGAACACCTCTCCCTTGCCGACGGGCACCTCCTGGATCTCCACTTCCACCTGGGGCTCGACTCCGAGCGCCCGCGTCACATAGTTCTTGTTCGCAGCCCGCTGCGCCTCCTCGGCCGAATAGAACCCGCGGTCGACGAGCTCCTGCAGCAGCGAATGGTCCATGGTCACCTGCTCGAACTTGTCCCCGCGCTGGCGGTAGAGCCGCGAGTCACCCACGTGGGCGATGGTGACCTTGTTGTCGAAGAACAGTGCCGCTACCACCGTCGTGCCCATGCCCTCGCACTGCGCCTGGGTATGCGCGGTCTGGTAGATGATCTTGTTCGCGCGGTTGATGGCATCACGCAGAATGATCTTGGGACGTGACAGGCCGGACTCGCTGTCGGCTATCGACAGGTCTTCGCGCTCCACGTGCTCGCGCACCAGATTGACGATGGTCTTCACTGCGATGCCGCTCGCTACCTCACCGGCGTTGTAGCCACCCATGCCGTCGGCGAGCACGAGGAGGCCAATGTCCGGATCTACCGCAATCGTGTCCTCATTGTGTTCTCGGACCTTGCCGGTATCAGAGAGTCCCACGAAGCGCAGCTTGTTTCGCAAGCTCATGCTGCGCCCTGCACCGCCTGTGGCCCAAAAACTGTGATCCGCGTCACTTTCCCGTCCCCGATCGAGCCGCCATAAGCTAGCATCGCCATCAAGCGGTCCGAATGGCCTTGTTCACAAAAGGCGCCTTTCGGCTCCCGCCGGCCCGCGAATCCTAGCCGAAAGTCGACTGAAGGCGCATCGATGGCACGCGCAAGTCCTACGTTCGTGTGCGGCTCCTGCGGGGGCGAGACCCTCAAATGGCAGGGGCAGTGCCCGCTGTGCGGCGCATGGAATTCGCTCGAGCAGCGCGCCGCCGCGAATCCGCGCGCGGCGGCCAGTGCGCGCGCCGTCGCGCTCAGCGCCGGGGTAGCGACGGCGGCGCGGGAAGAGCGCATGGCGAGCGGCGCGCAGGAGCTCGACCGCGTCCTCGGAGGCGGCATCGTGCCAGGATCGGTGATTCTCCTCGGCGGTGATCCTGGCATCGGCAAATCGACGCTGCTGCTGCAGGTCGCAGCCAGCGTCGCCGGCGCGAATGGAGTGCTCTACGCGAGCGGGGAAGAGTCGGTCGCGCAGGTGAGCCTGCGTGCACAGCGGCTGTCGCTCGGGGCCGCTGCCGTGAGCGTCGTGGCCGAGACCGACGTGGCCGCGATTCTGGCACTCGCCACCGAGCGGCGCGCCGCACTGTTGGTGATCGATTCCATCCAGACGGTGCAATCGAGCACGCCCGGGGCGCCGGCGGGCGCGGTATCGCAGCTGCGTGAGTGCACCGCGGAGCTGGTCCGCTTCGCCAAAACGAGCAGCACCGCCGTCATCATCGTCGGACACGTCACCAAGGAGGGCACGATCGCAGGCCCCCGCCTGCTCGAGCACCTGGTGGACACGGTGTTGTATTTTGAGCACGAGGCCGGCAGCCGTTATCGCATCGTTCGCGCCACCAAGAACCGCTTCGGCGCGGTGAACGAGCTCGGCTTCTTCGCCATGACCGCCGGCGGTCTGCGCGAGGTCAAGAATCCCGCCGCCATTTTTCTGGCGCGCCCCAGCGAGCCTGCGCCCGGCAGCATCGTCACCGTGTCCCGTGAGGGCGGGCGGCCGCTGCTCATCGAGCTGCAGGCGCTGGTCGATCGCATGCGCTTTGGTGCGCCGCGGCGCATCGCGCAGGGACTCGATGCCAATCGCCTCGCCATGCTGCTCGCCGCCGCGAGCCGCCACGCGCAGCTTTCCCTGCAGGAGCACGATGTGTTCGTGAACGTGGTCGGCGGCATCGAGATCGGTGAGACCTCATCCGATCTCCCGGTGCTGATTGCGCTCGCCTCGAGCCTGAAGGGGCAGCCGCTCCCAGCGCAGCTCGTGTCCTTCGGGGAGGTCGGGCTGACGGGCGAGGTGCGCCCGGTGGCGTATGGCGATGAGCGCTTGCGCGAGGCGCAGGCGCAGGGTTTCCGTCTCGCTATCGTGCCGCAGGGTAACGCCCCGCGTAGCGCACCTGCGGGGATGCGGGTGATCGGGGTGACGCGCATAGCCGAGGCGCTGGAGGCTGCTCTCACGCACGGCGGCTGATGCCGCGGCGGCTCTCTCAGGCGGCCTGCCCGAGCGGAGGCGCACGCACCCTGACCGTACGGATGGCATTGTCCCCGAGCTGCAGCACCTCGAACTCGTAGTGGCCGACCCGCACCATGGTGCCCTTGTCCGGTATCGTCTCGAGGTGCTCGAGAAGCAATCCGTTCACGGTCTTCGGTCCTCCGGTTGGCAGCTGCCAGCCGAGCGCCCGGTTCAGTGCGCGTATGGTGGCGCTGGCGTTGACGATGAATACGCCGGGCTGCTCGGTGTGCACGTCCTTGTGGGTGATGGTGGCCGGATCGGTCGTGAACTCGCCGACGATCTCCTCGAGAATGTCCTCGAGGGTGACCAGTCCCTCGATGTCGCCGTACTCGTTGACGACGAATGCGAAGCGCCGGCGGTTGCGCTGGAAGAACCCGAGCTGCACTGAAAGCGCCGTGCCCTCGGGCACGAAGTACGGCTCGCGGCCCTGCGCGATCTCGATCAAGCGCTCGCGCGTGAGCTCACCGCGCACCAGCTCGTTCGCGATGCGCTTCATGTGTAGCAGCCCGATGAGGTTGTCGAGCTCACCCTGGTAGACGGGCAGCCGCGTATGCGGGGTCTGGCGCAGCTGATCGAGGATGTCCTCCCAGCTCTCGTCCACGTCGATCCCCGCTATCTCCTGGCGCGGGATCATGATGTCGTTCACGGTGATGCGGCCCAGGTCGAGGATCGACAGCAGCATCTGGCGGTGGCGGGCGGACACGACCGGTGCCGCTTCACTCACCACCGTGCGCAGCTCCTCGGCGCTCAGTGCCTGCGTCGTCGTGATGGGCGCACGCCCGACCCTCACGATCCATAGCAAGCCACGGGCCAGGGTATTGGTGAGCCATAGGGCTGGCGCCGTCACGAGCACGAGCACGCGGTAGATCCGCGCCGCATTCAGCGCGACGCCCTCCGGGTTCGAGGCCGCATAGATCTTCGGCGCCAGCTCGCAGAAGACGATCACCACGATCGTGAGCAGCGCGACCGTGACGGGCACCGCGTAACGATACCCGCTGCGTTGCGCGAGGATGGTGGCGATCGCGGAGGCGAAAGTGCTTGCCGCCGCGAGAATGACCAGGTTGGCCCCGAGCCACTCGTCCGGCTTCGCCAGCAGCCGCTCGAGCGTCTGCGCGGTCCCCGAGCCCCCTTGTGCGCGATGACGGATGCGGTAGCGGTTGACCGACAGCATGGCCACCTCGGTGCCCGAGGAGAAGGCCACCACGAGAAGCAGCAGCAGCAGCGCCAGCAGCAGCGCAGGTGTCTGAGTGAGGTTCAACAAGGCGGCATTCCTGAAGACCTGTACTCCCTAAGCATAGAAGCTCACGGGCGCGGCAGGAAAATGCGGCTGCGCACCCTATAATCGCCCGCTCGTCCACGGATCATGCCTTGCCATGTTCGATAACCTGACGGCCCGGCTGTCGCAAACCGTCGAAAACCTGCGCGGGCGCGGCCGCATCACCGAAGAGAACATCGCCGAGACACTGCGCGAGACGCGCGTGGCGCTGCTCGAGGCGGACGTGGCCCTGCCCGTGGTGAAGTCCTTCATCGAGTCGGTCAAGGCCAAGGCGCTCGGCGCCGAGGTGCTCTCGAGCCTCACCCCGGGACAGGCATTCATCGGCATCCTGTACCAGGAGCTGGTGCAGCTGATGGGAGGCTCAGGTGGGGGCTTCGCGCCGCGCGCACAGCCTCCGGTCGTGGTGCTGCTGGCGGGTCTCCAGGGCGCGGGCAAGACGACCACTGCCGCGAAGCTTGCGCGGCGGCTGATCGAGCGCGAGAAGAAGCGGGTGCTACTCGCGAGTACCGACGTGCGCCGCCCGGCAGCGATGCTGCAGCTCGAGCGGCTCGCAGGACAGGTCCACGCGGAGTACTTCCCTGCGCCCGCGGGCGCGGCGCCCGCGCAGATCGCCCGCGCCGCGCTCGAGCGGGCGCGCAGCGGCGTGTTCGACATGCTGATCGTCGATACCGCAGGCCGGCTGCACATCGATGAGGAGCTCATGGGGGAGGTGCGCGAGATCGATGCGGCGGTCGCCTCTGCGGAGCGGCTTTTCATCGTCGATGCCATGGCGGGGCAGGACGCGGTGAATGCCGCGCGCGCCTTCGGTGCCGCACTCGATCTGACCGGCATCATCCTTACCAAGGCCGACGGCGATGCCCGCGGCGGTGCGGCGCTCTCGGTGCGGGAGATCACCGGCAAGCCGATCGTGTTCCTCGGCGTCGGCGAGAAGACCGAGGCGCTCGAGCCTTTCGATCCCGAGCGCATGGCCGCGCGCATTCTCGGCATGGGCGATGTCGTGAGCCTCGTCGAACAGGTGCACGCCAAGGTCGATCACGCCGAGGCGCAGCGGATCGCCCGCAAGGTCGTGAAGGGCAAGGGCTTCGACATGACCGATCTCAAAAGCCAGCTCGAGCAGCTGCAGAAAATGGGCGGCGTCGGTGCGCTGCTGGACAAGCTTCCCGGGGCCGTGACAAAGAAAGGGGCGGTGTCGGCGGACCAGGGCGATCGTGAGCTGCGACGGCAGGTCGCGATCATCAACTCCATGACTCCGCGTGAGCGGCGTAATCCCGGGATTATCGATGGCTCGAGGCGGCGGCGCATCGCGGGTGGCTCGGGCGTCCAGGTTCAGGACGTGAACCGCCTGCTCAAGCAGTTCCAGGAGATGCAGCGGGTCATGAAGAGCATGAAGGGCGGGCGTCTGCGAGCCCTCATGGGAGCCCTCAAAGGTGGCGGCCTACCGCCAGGCTTCCCCGGCCGCTGACCCCGGGTGGCGGAAAAACTGGCGCCGGATTCGCACCTTGCGTAGAATCCGCGCTCTTTTTTGGGCGGCCTTTCCGCGGGTCCGCCGCTGGAGCGAGAGCAGTACGATCATGGTAACCATTCGCCTGACGCGGCGCGGGGCGCGTAACCAGCCCTTCTATCACGTCGTCGTGACCGACAGCCGTAAGCGCCAGGGCGGGCCGAGCCTCGAGCACGTGGGCTTTTTCAACCCGATCGCTCGTCGCGGGGAGCAGAAGCTCAAGCTCGATCTGCCGCGCATCGACTACTGGGTGGGCAAGGGTGCGCAGCCCTCCGACCGCGTGCGCACGCTGGTGGCCTCCTATCGAAAGCAGGCAACCGCCTGAAGTGCACCGACGCGTAGCGGCGCGGCGGACCTGTCGACGGCCGTGGAATGGATCGAGCTCGGTCGTGTAGGCGCTCCCTTCGGCATCAAGGGCTGGGTGCACGTCGAGTCGCACACCGCGCCGCCGGAGGGGTTGCTCGGCTTTGGGGACTGGACACTACGACTCGCCGGCGGCGAGCGGCACGTGCGGCGCGTCGTCGAGGCACGCCGGCACGCAACGGGATTGGTGGCGCACCTCGAAGGGGTGGATGATCGCGACGCAGCCGCGGCTCTCGGCGGGGTGGTGATCGAGATCGACCGCGCGCGGCTGCCACGGCTGCCCGAGCGGGAATACTACCGCGCAGACCTCGAGGGCCTGCGCGTTCGTAATCTCGAAGGTGCCGAGCTCGGCACGGTGAGCCATTTCGTGGAGGCGCCGGCGGGCGCGGTGATGGTGACGCGTGAAGCGGGCGGGCGCGAGCACTGGGTGCTGGCTGCCCCGCGGTATCTGCGCCGCGTGGACTTCACCAAGGGCGAGGTTCTGGTGGATTGGCCGGCGGAGCTGGAATAGAGGCTCCATGAAGATCGAGGTGGTCAC
This sequence comes from Steroidobacteraceae bacterium, assembly GCA_035639195.1. GTDB lineage: Bacteria > Pseudomonadota > Gammaproteobacteria > Steroidobacterales > Steroidobacteraceae > 13-2-20CM-66-19. The sequence continues at coordinate 46,507 of DASQYM010000024.1, read as the reverse complement.
GCTGTTTCCGCGCATGATCGCGGGAACACTCGAATTCGGTGTCGTCGGGCGCGCGATCGCCCGCGGGCTGCTGAGCGTCGGTACGGAAGATCCGCGTACGCACACGAGCGATGTGCACCGCACGGTCGATGACCGCCCCTATGGCGGCGGTCCAGGGATGGTCATGAAGCCCGAGCCGCTCATGGCCGCGATACGCGCCGCGCACGCGCGGCTCCCGCAGGGAAGCCCGCGGGTGTGCCTGTCGGCACAGGGCGAGCCCTTCGGCCAGGTGCAGGCGCAGCAGCTCGCGCAGTTACCGGGGCTGCTGCTGATTGCCGGGCGGTACGAAGGCATCGATGAGCGCGTGATCGGGCTCGGATGCGACCGTGAGTTGTCGGTGGGTGATTACGTACTCTCCGGTGGAGAGTTGCCTGCGCTCATCGTGATCGATGCGCTGGCGCGCCTCCTGCCCGGAGTGTTGGGCGATGAGCGCTCGAGTATCGAGGAGTCCTTCACGGCGGGCCTCCTCGACTGGCCGCACTACACGCGGCCCGAAATATTCGAGGGCGAGGCAGTGCCGGCGGTACTATTGTCGGGCGATCACGCCGATATCCAACGCTGGCGCCTGCAGCAGGCGCTCTCGCGCACGGCTGAGCGCCGGCCGGACCTGCTGCGCAAGGCGCAGCTGTCGGCGGAGGCGCGACGACTGTTGCAGGGGATCGAGGCGCGCGGCAGCGCTCGCGTCGAGGCGGGCGGTGCGAGCGCGCGAGAAGATCGAGGTGAGCGAAAATGAGCAAGATCATTCAGGAAATCGAGAAGCAGCGCATGACCCGCGAGGTCCCGGATTTCAAGCCCGGCGACACCGTGGTGGTGCAGGTGAAGGTGGTGGAGGGCGATCGCGAACGTGTGCAGGCGTACGAGGGAGTCGTCATTGCCAAGAGCAATCGCGGACTGAACTCATCCTTCACCGTCCGCAAGATCTCCCATGGTGAGGGTGTCGAGCGCGTGTTCCAGACCTACAGCCCCGCGATCAGCGACATCACCATCAAGCGCCGCGGCAGCGTGCGCCGCGCCAAGCTCTACTACCTGCGCGACCTGTCGGGCAAGGCCGCGAGAATCGAGGAGAAGATCTGAGCGCGCCTGCAGGCACGTCGGCGCCGCCGGCGGCGCGGGAGTAGATGATGACGCTCCGCTCGTTCTTTTCGGGCCTGTGGCGCGGCCTCGATGGGCTGCGCAAGGCGTTGCACCTGATCCTGCTGCTGATGATATTCGGCGTGGTGGTCGGGGTGTTGCGCGGGAGCGTCCCACGCATCCCCTCGAAGGCCGCGCTGCTGCTCGTGCCCGAGGGCGAGCTGGTTGAGCAGCTCTCGGGTGACCCGCTCGAGCGTGCAGTGCAGGAGACCCGGGGCGAAACGCACCGCGAGACGCTGCTGTGGGATCTCACCGACTCGATTCGCACCGCCGCGATCGACCCGCGGATTCCGGCAATCGCACTGGACCTCGAGAAGTTCGAGGGCGGCACGCAGCCAACGCTCGAGGAGCTCGCCGCGGCGCTGCGCGAGTTCCGCGCGAGCGGCAAGAAGGTGATCGCCTACGGCGCCGAGCTCTCGCAGGAGCGCTATTACGTCGCCTCGCAGGCCGATGAGGTGCTGCTCGATCCCATGGGCTTCGTGCTCATCGACGGCTACGACCGCTATCGCATGTACCTGAAGGATGCTCTGGACAAGCTCGGCGTGGAGATCAACGTGTTCCGCGTCGGCTCCTTCAAGAGCGCGGTGGAGACCTTCACTCGCACCAACATGTCGCCCGAGGACCGCGAGGAGAGCCGTGCGTACCTGAGCGCGCTGTGGAGCAGCTATCAGGGGGCGGTGACCAGCGCCCGCAAGCTGCAGCCCGAGGCTCTCGCCCAGTATGTCGGCACGCTCTCGAAGAGCGTACCGGCCGCGGGCGGGGACGCCGCGCGCGTCGCGCTGCAGGCGGGACTCGTGAGTGCGTTGAAGACTCGTCTCGAGTTCGAGCAGCGCCTCGTGGCGCTCGTCGGCAAGGATGACAACAACGGCTCTTTCAAATCGGTATCCCTCGATGACTACGTGCGCTACGCCCACGCGCAGAGAAAGCTCAAGGCCGACGGCAAGCCGCGCGTCGGGGTGATCGTAGCGGAGGGCGAGATCCTCGATGGCGAGCAGCCGCCCGGCACTATCGGCGGTGAGAGCATGGCGCGGCTCATCCGCCAGGCGCGTACCGACAAGGACATCAAGGCCCTGGTGCTGCGGGTCGACAGCCCGGGAGGAAGCGTCCTAGCCTCCGAGCAGATCTATCGCGAGCTCGTCGCGTTGCGCGCCGCCGGCAAGCCCGTGGTGGTGTCGATGAGTGGCTACGCGGCTTCCGGTGGCTACTACGTCTCGGCGCCGGCGGATGAGATCTGGGCGAGCGCGGCGACCATCACCGGCTCGATCGGCATCTTCGCCATCATCCCCACCGTCGACCGGACGCTCGGCAAAGTGGGCGTCAGTGTCGATGGCGTCGGCACCACACCGCTCTCCGGCCAGCTGCGCCTCGACCGGCCGCTCGGAGAGGAGGCGCGCACGCTGCTGCAGGCGACGGTCTCGCGTGGTTACGATGAGTTCCTCGAGCGAGTCGCGAGCGGACGCAAAAAGACGCGCGACGACGTGGACAAGGTGGCGCAGGGCCGGGTGTGGTCGGGAGTCGATGCGCACCGCCTCGGCCTCGTCGACCACCTCGGCTCCTTCAACGAGGCCACGCGCGCTGCGGCACGGCGCGCCAAGCTGACCGACTATGCTGTCGAGTTCATCGAGCCCGAGCTCACCTGGGCGCAGGCACTTGCCATGCAGCTGCGCTCGCAGCTCGCCGCGCTGGTGCTGCGCGCAAGCCCGGGCGAAGCCGCGCTCGCGCAACTGGCACAGCGGCTCGACCCGGTAACCCGCGAGGCGCAGCGCCTCGCGCGCTTCAGCGCGCGCAATCACCTGTACGCGTACTGCTTCTGCGAATTGAGCTACTGAAGGGCCGCCCGCAAGGGCTGGCTGCCTAGCGCGGCCGCGCCCGTCTCCGGCGCGCTCACTGCAGCGTCGACCAGTCGAGGATCACCTTTCCCGATTTGCCCGAGCCCATGGTCTCGAAGCCGCGCTGGAACTGTTGCACCGGAAAGTGATGCGTGATGATCGGCTCGAGCTTCAACCCGCTCTGCAGCATGCTCGCCATCTTGTACCAGGTCTCGAACATCTCGCGGCCATAGATCCCCTTCAGGGTGAGGCCCTTGAAGATCACCTGGTTCCAGTCGATCGCCATCTCCTCCGGTGGAATCCCGAGCATCGCGATCGAGCCGCCGTGATGCATGGTGCGCAGCATGTCGCGAAACGCCGCCGCGTGGCCCGACATCTCGAGCCCGACATCGAATCCTTCCTGCATGCCGAGGTCCTTCATGGTCTCATCGAGCGATTCGCGCTGCACGTTGATGGCGCGCGTCGCGCCCATGCGGCGCGCGAGCTCGAGCCGGTAGTCGTTGACATCGGTGATGACCACGTGCCGCGCCCCGGTGAAGCGCGCCACGGCGGTGGCCATGATGCCGATCGGACCTGCGCCGGTGATGAGCACATCCTCGCCCACCACGTTGAAGGCGAGTGCGGTGTGCGTGGCATTGCCGAAAGGATCGAGGATCGCAGCGATGTCATCGGAGATCGAATCCGGAAGCTTGAAGGTGTTGTAGGCCGGGATGGACAGGTACTGCGCGAACGCGCCGGGGCGGTTGACGCCCACGCCGACCGTGTTGCGGCACAGGTGGCGCCGGCCGGCGCGGCAGTTGCGGCAATAACCGCAGGTGATGTGCCCTTCGCCCGACACCCGGTCGCCTCTGTTCAGGCCCTTGACCTCGGAGCCCATCTCGACGATGCGCCCGCAGTATTCGTGACCCACTGCCATCGGCACCGGAATGGTCTTCTGCGCCCAGGCATCCCAGTTGTAGATGTGCATGTCCGTGCCGCAGATCGCGGTCTTGGCGATCTCGATGAGCACATCGTTTGGGCCGACCTTTGGCTCCGGGATCTCCTCGAGCCAGATACCGGGCTGCGCCTGCTGCTTGACCAGGGCTTTCATGCAGTTGCTCAGTGAATGACCCCGAGCTCGCGGCCGATCTCGGTGAAGGCCGCAAGCGCGCGCTCGAGCTGTGCGCGGGTGAGCGCAGCGGACATCTGCGTGCGGATACGCGCCTGTCCCTTCGGCACCACGGGATACGAGAAACCGATGACGTATACACCGCGCTCGAGCAGCGCATCGGCCATCCTCGAGGCGAGCGCCGCATCGCCGAGCATCACCGGAATGATCGGGTGCTCGCCCGGCTTCAGATCGAACCCCGCCGCCGCGAGTCCCGCTCGGAAGAAACGCGTATGGTCGAACAGCTGCGCCCGCAGCTCGGGGCTCTGCTCGAGGAGCTCGAGCACCGCCAGCGTCGCCGCCGCGACCACCGGCGGGATGCTGTTGGAGAAGAGGTACGGCCTCGAGCGCTGCCGCAGCCACTCGATCACCTCAAGACGCGCCGCGACGAAGCCGCCACTCGCGCCACCGAGTGCCTTGCCGAGCGTGCCGGTGATGATGTCGACACGCTGCGCGACGCCACAGTGCTCGGGCGTGCCGCGCCCGCTCGGGCCCATGAAGCCCGTGGCATGGGAGTCATCGACCATCACCAGTGCGTCGTACTTTTCGGCGAGATCGCAGATCTCGCGCAGCCGCGCGATGAAGCCGTCCATCGAGAAGACGCCATCGGTGGCGATGAGCCGCGTGCGCGCTGCCTGCGCCTGTCGCAGACACTGCTCGAGCTCCGCCATGTCGCTGTTGGCGTACCGGTAACGCTGCGCCTTACACAGGCGGATGCCGTCGATGATGCTCGCATGATTGAGCGCGTCGGAGATCACCGCGTCGCGCTCATCGAGCAGCGTCTCGAACAGCCCGCCGTTGGCATCGAAGCACGAGGAGTAGAGGATCACATCCTCGCTGCCGAGATAGCGCGCCAGGCGCGCCTCGAGCGTCTTGTGGATCTGCTGCGTACCGCAGATGAAGCGCACCGAGGCCATGCCGTAGCCGAGCTCCCCGAGTGCCCGCTGCGCGGCGGCGCGTACGGCCGGGTGATTGGCGAGCCCCAGGTAGTTGTTGGCGCACAGGTTGATGAGCTCGCGATCGCCTGCGTGCACCAGGGCCCCCTGGGGGCCGGTGATTACGCGCTCGCTTTTGTAGAGTCCCTGCCCGCGAAGCCCGGCCAGGTCGCTCCGCAGGCGCTCGAGAAGGGCCTGATTCATGAGGCGGATTATACCCAAGCCCTCCGGGTCGCATTTGAGCCCCCGGAGGTCGCCGCAAAGCATGTCGGCGGCCCTCACGCGTTGCAGACTCACCAACGCACCCCCATCTACCGAGCGCAGGTGCCGTCACACCTGAGGCTTTCCGGGTTGGTTCTCATGAGCTTGAGCGTTTTCGACATCTTCAAGGTGGGCATCGGCCCCTCGAGCTCCCACACCATGGGACCGATGCGCGCGGCGCAGGAGTTCGTCGCGGGCCTGAAGCGCGATGGCCTGCTTGCCGCGATGCAGGAGATTGCGGTGCGCCTGTATGGGTCGCTCGCTCTCACCGGGGTCGGTCACGGCACCGATCGCGCCATCCTCGCCGGGCTCGAGGGTGCGCTGCCCGAGAGCGTCGATCCGGATCAGATCGAGGCCACCGTGCGGCGCATCCGGGCGAGCGGCCGTGTGCGGCTGCTCGGCGAGCACGAGATCTCGTTCGATGAGCCGATGCAGCTGCTTTTCATGCAGCACGAGCGGCTGCCGCGGCATTCCAACGGCATGCGCTTCAGCGCGCTCGGTGCGCACCAGCGCGTGCTGCGGGAAGAAGACTATTACTCGATCGGCGGCGGCTTCATCGTGCACGGTGCTGAAACCGAGGCGGCTGGTCCGCACGAGCGCGCGGTGCCGCCGTATCCCTTCAGCTCGGCAGCGCAGCTGCTCACCCTCTGTCGCGAGCATGGCCTGGAGATCTTCGAGCTCGTGCTGGCGAATGAGCGGGCCTGGGCCAGCGAGTCGGAGGTGCACGCCAGGCTGCTCGACATCTGGCAGGTGATGCAGGCGTGCGTCGAGCGGGGGTTTCGGCAGAGCGGGGTGCTTCCCGGCGTGCTCAAGGTGCGTCGTCGCGCACCGCGCCTGTATCGCATGCTCACCGAATGCGCCACGGTGAAGCCGCTCGATGTCATGGACTGGGTGAACGCCTACGCGCTCGCGGTGAATGAGGAGAACGCTGCCGGTGGGCGCGTCGTGACCGCACCCACCAATGGTGCAGCCGGCATCGTGCCGGCGGTGCTGCATTTCTACCGCCGCTTCGAGGAGGGCGCGAACGATGCCGGCGTGATCCGCTTCCTGCTGGTCGCCGGTGCGATCGGCATGCTTTACAAGCGCAACGCCTCGATCTCCGGAGCCGAGATGGGCTGTCAGGGAGAAGTTGGCGTGGCCTGCTCGATGGCAGCTGCTGGACTGGTCGCGGCGCTACAGGGAACCAACGAGCAGGTCGAGAATGCCGCCGAGATCGGCATGGAGCACAACCTCGGCCTCACCTGCGATCCGGTCGCAGGTCTGGTGCAGATTCCCTGCATCGAGCGCAACGCGATGGGAGCGGTGAAAGCGGTCAATGCCGCACGTCTTGCCATGCGCGGCGATGGAACGCACAAGGTATCGCTCGACCAGGTGATCGCCACCATGCGGCAGACGGGCGCCGACATGTCCACCATCTACAAGGAAACCTCGCAGGGGGGGCTCGCGGTCAACGTGCCCGAATGCTGAGCGTTGGGCGCAGCAACACTCCCTCGGGTCAGCTGAAGAGCCCGAAGAGCCGCCGCGGCGGCGGTGTCTCGCGCATCACGTCCTTGACTGGAGCGATGCCGACCGCACTCCAGTGATCGCACTCGATCTCGATCGAGCAGAGCGCCGCCGTCGCCAGTCCGCTCGCCTCGGCCTCGGCAATCAGCTGCTGCACGAGCTCCGACACGCCCGGGTTGTGGGCGACCACGAGCAGATGCGCGACGCGCGGCCCGGTCGCCTGCACCGCCTTGAGCAGGTCGGCGGCGCTCGCCAGGTAGAGCGCTTCGTCCGACATGACCAGCCGCGGTGGCAGCGACAGCACCTGCGCCACGATTTCCCCGGTCTGCTGCGTGCGGCGCGCCGGGCTCACGAGCAGCAGCTGCGGCACGAGCGCGAGCTCGAGCAGCCGCCGCGCCATCGTTTCGGCGGCCGCAGCGCCGCGGCGGTTGAGCGGGCGCTCGAGGTCCGAAAGTCCCGCATCCTGCCAGCGTGCGTCCGCATGGCGCATGAGTGTCAGCCGCTTCACCCCTGCCTCATTCCGATGGACTCTCGATGAGCAGCCGCCCATCCTGCTCGCGTGCGCGGTAGGTGCGCAGCGGCTCGTACGCCGGCGGCGTAAGGGCCTCGCCCGAGCGCAGGCAGAAGTGCGCGCCGTGACGCGGACAGATGATCTGGCAGTCCTCCACCTGCGCTTCCCCGAGCGATTCGCCATCGTGCGTGCAGCGGTCCTCGACAGCGTACAGCGCAGCGCCGCAGCGCACGACGGCAAGGTGCACGCCCTCGACCTCCACCGACAACGGTGCCGACTCGCTCACGGCGGCGGCAGGCCCCACGTCTATCCAACTCATGGCTTGGTCGGTGCACGCACGCTCAGAACATGCCGGTCTGCAGGCGCGCCGCCTCGCTCATCATGCTCTGGTTCCAGGGCGGATCGAAGGTGAGGCTGACGCGCGCTTCACGCACCGTCGGGATGCGGCTGATCTTGTCGCGTACGTCGTCCACCAGGATATCCCCCATGCCGCAGCCGGGCGCGGTCAATGTGAGCGTGACGTCCACGGTCCGCGTGCCGTCCTCGTTGTGAGTGACCGAGCAGTCGTAGACGAGCCCCAGGTCGACGATGTTGATCGGGATCTCCGGATCGTAGCAGGTTCGCATCTGTTCCCAGGCGAGGCTTTTCACATCCTCCTCGCTGGCGTTCGGGCGGAGCTCGGGCGGCTTGACCGGCTCCTGGCCGATCGCATCGGCGTCCTCGCCCGCGATGCGAAACAGATTCCCCTCCAGATACACCGTGAAGCTGCCGCCGAGCGCCTGGGTGATGTAGCCGGCCTGGCCGGGTTTGAGATTCACCTCCTGACCGGCGGGCACGATCACCGCGCGCACCTCGCGGCTCACGACGAAGGGCTCGTTCTCGTGTCTGCGCATGCTACTCGGTGGACACCCTCGCCTCGTTCGAGGAGAGCGCGGCGTTCAGCGTGTGCCAGCAGAGGCTCGCGCACTTCACGCGCGCCGGGAACTCGCGCACCCCCGAAAGCGCCGCGAGCTTGCCGAGCGTGGGACCGGCAAGGGCGTCCGGCTGCGTGAGCAGCGCATGCACCCCCTCGAAGAGCTGCCGAACGGCGGCGCGGTCCTTGCCCTTGACGGCCTCGGTCATCAATGACGCGGAGGCGGTGGAGATCGCGCAGCCGCTGCCTTCGAAGCGGATGTCGGCGATGCGATCGCCGTCGAGGCGCAGCGCAAGCGACAGGCAATCGCCGCAGAGCGGATTGTTGCCCTCGGCGTGGTGGCTGGCCCCCTCGAGCGGGCCGAAATTACGCGGCCGGCGGTTGTGATCGAGGATCACGTCGCGGTAGAGCTCCTTGAGATCCATCAACCAAATACCTCGCGGGCGCGCTCGAGCGCATGCACCAGGCGCTCCACATCCTCCTTGCTGTTGTAGCAAGCAAAGGAGGCGCGCGCGGTGGCCGGCAAACCGAAGAAGGTCATCACCGGCATGGCGCAGTGGTGCCCGGTACGCACCGCCACACCGTCCGCATCGAGGATGGTGCCGAGATCGTGGGCATGCACACCCCGCATGGTGAAGGACAGCACCGCCGCCTTGTGGGCGGCGGTGCCGACGATCTCGATCTGCGGCATGCGCGCGAGCTCCGCCGTCGCCAGCTCGAGTAGCCGTTGCTCGTGGGCGGCGATCGACTCGATGCCGAGCTCCTCGAGATAGTCCATGGCGGCCGCGAGCCCGACGGCCCCGGAGATATTGGGCGTTCCGGCCTCGAACTTCGCCGGCAGCTCGTTGTAGGTGGTCTTCTCGAAGGACACCGTGAGAATCATGTCGCCGCCCCCCTGCCACGGTGGCATCGCGGCGAGTAGCTCCTCGCGGCCGTAGAGGACGCCGATGCCGGTCGGCGCATACATCTTGTGGCCGGAGAAGGTGTAGAAGTCGGCGTTCAACGCGCGCACGTCGACCCGCGAATGCGGTACCGCCTGCGCCCCATCGATCAGCACCACCGCTCCCTGCGCATGCGCAGCGTCGATCATGCGCTTCACCGGCAGCACCGTGCCGAGTGCGTTGGATACGTGGGCGAAGGCGGCGAGGCGCGTACGCGGCGAGAGCTGGCGCTGGAACTCCTCGAAGGGCACCTCGCCGCGGCGGTTGATGGCCGCCACGCGCAAGCTGGCGCCGGTCTGCTCGCACACCATCTGCCAGGGGACGATGTTGGCATGGTGCTCGAGGCCCGTGATCAGGATCTCATCGCCCGGCCGCAAGCGCGGCCGCGCGTAGGACTGAGCCACCAGGTTGATTCCCTCGGTGGTGCCGCGGACGAAGATGATCTCCTTCACCGAGGCTGCGTTGATGAAGCGCCGCACCCGCTCGCGCGCACCTTCGAAGGCGGCGGTGGCCGCCTGGCTGAGGGCGTGCACGCCGCGGTGCACGTTGGCATGCGTGTGCCGCTCGTAATGCTCCACCGCGCGTAGCACCGGAAGCGCGCGCTGCGAGGAGGCAGCGCTGTCGAGATAGCTGAGCGGCCGTCCATGGACGGTCGTGGCGAGAATCGGAAAATTGCGGCGCACTGCCTCGACATCGAGCGGCCGCGGTGCGCTCTCGAGAAGGAAGTTGGCAGCCATTACAGCAGCTCCCGCAGCGCGTCATCGCGCAACTGACCGGCGAGGCGCTCCTCGACCTGACGCCGCAGTGGAGACAGTGCGATCTGCGAGATCACATCTTCGAGGAACGCCCATTTGAGGAGGCGCTGGGCCGCGTCGCGATCGAGACCCCGGGCCAGCAGATAAAAGAGCATGTCGTCGTCGAGCTTGCCCGCGGTGGCGCCATGGCTGCAGCGCACATCGTCGGTGTAGATCTCCAGTTGCGGGCGCACGTCGATCTCCGCCTCGGGTCCGGCCAGGAGGCCGCGCAGCGACTGGCGCGAATCGGTGCCGTGTGCACCCGGCGCGACGATGATCTTGCCGTTGAAGGCGACACGTGCGCGGCCGGCCGCGATGCCGCGGAAGGTCTGCAGCGTGCGTGCATCGGGGGCGGCGTGCTCGACCAGCGCATAAGTGTCCTGCACCTGGTGGGCGTCACCGAGTGCGGCGACGGCGAGGGCGAGCTCGGCTCGCTGCCCGGTGAGGGCCAGCGCGAGCGTCGAGCGCGCCGCTTGTGCACCGGTACTGATCGCCTGCAGCCGGTAGGTCGCTTCCTCGGCGAGGCGTGCCGAAAGCGTATCGAAGAGGATGCTGCGGGCATTGAGCTCCTGCAGGCGATAGTGCTCGAGGCGCGCGCCGCGGCCGATCTCGACCTGCACGGCGCTCGTCACGAAGCTCGCGTCGCTCCCTGCGCTCAGATGTCTCTCGATGAGAGTGAGCTGCGTTCCCGGCGCGAGCCGCACCTCGAGCCGCGGATAGGAGGCGCCGCTTTGCGCCGCGGCGCTCGCGAGGAACAGTACCTCGAGCTGCAACGCGGTCGCGCTCGATGACGGTACATCGATCGTGAGGCCATCGCTGGCAAAGGCCTCGTTGAGGAGCGCAAAACGCTCATCGGCAGCGGAGATTTCCGCGGCCTGCACGGCATCATCGTCGCGCGGCGCCAACAGCCTCACCGCCGCACCGGCGAACGGCGTCGCCGATGCCGCCGGCGCGAAACGACCATCGATGAACAGCCAGCGCGCGATGCCCGGGAGCGGCTGCGGCAGCGCGCCGCCTGCCGGCAGGCTCTGCGCGGGCGGCGCCGGGCGGAAGCGCACGCGCTCGAGCGAGCGCAGGTTGGCGTACTTCCAGTTCTCATCGCGTGTGCTCGGCAGTCCGCGCGCTGCGAGGGAGCTGATGGCGCTGCGGCGGCGCGCGGCGGCCGCGACGTTTCCCGGCAGCGTGGACGCGGCAGCCGCGAAGTCTTCGGCAATGCGGTCGGTCAGCGCGCTCATATCGCGCTCACGCCGCCTCGCCGGCGATGAAGTCGTAGCCGCGGCGCTCGAGCTCGAGAGCGAGCGTACGGTCACCGCTGCGGGCGATGCGCCCGCGTAGGAGCACGTGCACGTAGTCCGGCACCACGTACTCGAGCAGCCGCTGATAGTGCGTAACGAGCACGCACGAGCGGTCCGGCGCGCGCTGCGAGTTCACTCCCGCCGCCACCACCTTGAGCGCGTCGATGTCGAGCCCGGAATCGGTCTCATCGAGTATGGCGAGACGCGGCTCGAGCACCAGCATCTGCAGGATCTCGTTGCGCTTCTTTTCGCCGCCCGAGAAACCCTCATTGACGCCACGGGAGAGAAAGCTGTCCGCCATGTGCATGAGCTGCATCTTCTCGCGCACCAGCCCGAGGAACTCGAACGCATCCACCTCCGGCAGCCCCTGCTGCTTGCGCACCGCATTCACCGCGGCTTTGAGCAGGTAGACGTTGTTGACTCCCGGGATCTCCACCGGGTACTGGAAACCGAGGAACAACCCGAGGCGCGCCCGCTCCTCGGGGGCGAGGGCCAGCAGGTCCTGTCCGAGGTACCGCACCTCACCGGAGGTGATCGTGTAACCCGGCCGTCCGGCGAGCACGTGAGCGAGCGTGCTCTTGCCGGAGCCATTCGGGCCCATGATGGCGTGCACCTCGCCGGCGCCGACTTCCAGGTTCACGCCGTTGAGGATGGGCTTGCCCGCCACCGTCACGGCGAGGTTCCTGATGCTCAGCATGGCGGTTGGGGAGCCCACGGCTAGCCCACCGCGCCTTCGAGGCTCACGGCCAGCAGCTTCGTCGCCTCGACCGCGAACTCCATCGGCAGCTCCTTGAACACCGACTTGCAGAAGCCGCTCACGATCATGTTGACCGCATCCTCTTCGCCGACACCGCGCGCGAGCAGGTAGAAGAGCTGATCCTCGCTGATCCTGGACGTGCTCGCTTCGTGCTCGACGGTCGCTGAAGGGTTCTTCACCTCGACGTAGGGGAAGGTATGCGCCCCGCAGCGGCTGCCCATCAGCAGCGAATCGCACTGCGTGAAATTGCGCGCACCCGGCGCGCTCGGCAGGACCTTCACGAGCCCGCGATAGGTGTTCTGGCCCCGACCGGCGGAGATACCCTTGGAGATGATGGTGCTGCGCGTGTCGCGGCCGATGTGGATCATCTTGGTGCCGGTGTCAGCCTGCTGGTGGTTGTTGACCGTTGCCACCGAGTAGAACTCGCCGATCGAGCCCTCACCGCGCAGCACGCAGCTCGGGTACTTCCAGGTGATCGCCGAGCCGGTCTCGACCTGGGTCCATGAAATGTGAGAGCGGCATCCGCGGCACTCGCCACGCTTGGTGACGAAGTTGTAGATGCCACCGCGGCCCTCGGCATCACCGGGATACCAGTTCTGCACGGTGGAGTACTTGATGAAGGCGTCATCGAGCGCGATCAGCTCCACCACCGCCGCGTGCAGTTGGTTCTCGTCGCGCTGGGGTGCAGAGCACCCCTCCAAATAGCTTACGTACGAACCAACATCGGCAATGATGAGCGTGCGCTCGAACTGCCCGGTGTTCATGGCGTTGATACGGAAGTAGGTCGAGAGCTCCATCGGACAGCGCACACCCTTCGGCACGTACACGAACGAGCCGTCGGAGAACACCGCTGAATTCAGCGTGGCGAAGAAATTGTCGGAGTAGGGGACCACGCTCCCCAGGTACTGCTCGATGAGCTGCGGGTGCGTGCGCACCGCCTCGGAGAAGGGGCAGAACACCACGCCGGCGGCCGCCAGGCGCTCCTTGAAGGTGGTCGCGACCGACACACTGTCGAACACCGCGTCCACCGCGACACCAGCGAGACGCGCGCGCTCGTGCAGCGGCACGCCGAGCTTTTCGTAGGTCTCGAGGAGTTTGGGATCCACCTCATCGAGACTCTTGGGACCATCCTTCTTCGCCTTGGGAGCGGAATAGTAGGAAATCGCCTGATAGTCGATCGGCGCGACCTTGAGGTGCGCCCAGTGCGGCTCCTTCATCGTCAACCAGTGGCGCAGCGCCTTCAGGCGCCACTCGGTGAGGAAGGCGGGCTCGCCCTTCTTGCGAGAGATGAGGCGTACCACATCCTCATCGAGTCCAGGCGGTACCGTATCGGCTTCGATCTCGGTGACGAAGCCGTGCCGATAACCGCGTGCGATCAGCTCCTCGAGTCGTCGTGCACTTTCACTCATGCTGAATTCGATCCTCAGCGCAGCGGTGTCCGTGCGGACGCCGCTTTCATTTCCCGCTCCAGCGCCGCCAATCGCGCCGGCGGCGCATCGAGGCCGGCGAGCTGGGCAAGGGTCACCTCGTAGAGCGCACGGCGGATGGCGAGGTTCAGGCGCTGCCACACCCGCCCGACCCGGCAGCTCTCCTCGATCTCGCAGTGGCCGTGTCCGGCGGAGCAGTCGGTGAGTGCCACCGGGCCTTCGAGCGCATCGAGAATCCCTGCCGCACTGATCTGCGTGGCGGGGCGCGCGAGCTGATAGCCGCCACGTAGGCCCCGTGTGGATGTGACGAGTCCGGCCCGCTGCAGCTGCTTCAGCAGCTTGCTCACGGTCGGCGCGGCGATACGGGTCTGCTCGGCAAGCGAGGCCGCGGTCTGCACCCGTTGCGGCTCACTCGCCAGGGTCGCGAGCAGCACCGTCGCGTAGTCGGTCAGCCGGGTGATGCGCAGCATGAGGAGCCCTCTTAAAGTAGGACTATTTTAGTACTGATTAGCCTGGAAAACCAAGCGGGTACAACGGCTTCGCCGCTGGCCTCGCCGCCACCGGCGCCAGCGCATGGCGGGGGTTTGCTATCCTTCGCGCTTCCAATCAGCAGGGAAGGATGCCATGAACCCGGGTGAACTCACGCGTATTGCCGCAGCAATGGTGGCCAAGGGCAAAGGTATCCTGGCGGCTGACGAAAGCACGGGCACCATCAAGAAGCGCTTCGATTCCATCCGCCTGGACTCGACGGAGGAGCATCGACGTAGCTACCGCGAGATGCTGTTCACCGCCCCGGGCGCTGCCGAATCGGTCAGCGGCGTCATCCTTTACGATGAGACCATCCGGCAGAAGACCAAGGACGGCACGCCGTTTCCGCAGTACCTGACGCGGCAGGGGATCATTCCGGGCATCAAGGTCGACTCGGGCGCGAAGCCTCTCGCCGCCTTCCCGGGTGAAACCATCACCGAGGGCCTCGATGGACTGCGCGAGCGGCTGATCGAGTACCACTCGCTCGGCGCGCGCTTCGCCAAGTGGCGCGCGGTCATCGACATCGGCGCGGGGATCCCAACTTCCTTTGCGATCGAGGCGAACGCGCAGGCGCTTGCCCGCTATGCCGCGCTCTGCCAGGAAAATGACATCGTGCCGATCGTGGAGCCCGAAGTGCTGATGGACGGGGCCCATTTGATCGATCGCTGTGCCGAGGTTACCGAGCGGGTGCTGCAGACGGTGTTCGGGCAGCTGTTCGAGCAGCGCGTGCTGCTCGAGGGCATGGTGCTCAAGCCCAACATGGTGATCTCCGGCAAGAAGGCCGCCAATCGCGCGCCGCCGCAGACGGTGGCGGAGGCCACGGTGCGCGTGCTCAAGCGCCACGTGCCGGCCGCAGTCCCCGGCATCGCTTTCCTCTCCGGCGGCCAATCACCGGCCGAGGCGACGTTGCATCTCTCGCTCATCAATCAGCTCGGACCGCTTCCCTGGTCGCTCACTTTCAGCTACGGCCGCGCACTTCAGGATGAAGCGCTCAAGGGCTGGGGTGGGACGGCTGCGAACTTCTCCACTGGACAGAAGGAGTTCGTGCGGCGCGCGAAGCTCACTGCGCTCGCGACCACCGGACGCTACGCGAGCGACATGGAAAGCAAGGCCGCCTGAAAGGACGGCCGCCGCGCTCGCGTGACAAGCTCCGCATCTGCGCAGGCCACGGCGGCGGCCGAGGCGGTCGTCGAGGTGCGCGATGTGCACTACGGCATCGGCGGCCGGGAGATCTTCCGCGGCCTCGATCTGACGGTGCGGCCCGGCCGCATCACCGCCATCATGGGGCCAAGCGGCGGTGGCAAGACCACTCTGCTCAAGCTGATCACGGGGCAGATCACTGCCGAGCGCGGCAGCGTGCGTGTGTTCGGCCAGGAGGTCGCGATACTCGGCCGCCGAGCGCTCTACGCGCTGCGTCAGCGCCTCGGCATGCTGTTCCAGAACGGCGCGCTGCTCACTGACATGGATGTGTTCGACAACGTGGCCTTTCCGGTGCGCGAGCACAGCGATCTTCCCGAGAGGCTCATTCGCAAGCTCGTGCTCACCAAGCTGCAGGCGGTGGGGCTGCGCGGTGCGGCGCAGCTGCTCCCTGGGGAGCTCTCCGGCGGCATGGCGCGCCGTGTGGCGCTCGCGCGCGCCATCGTCATGGACCCGGAAGTGCTCATGTACGATGAGCCCTTCGCCGGCCTCGATCCGATCTCCCTCGGGGTGATCCTGCGCCTCATCAAGCAGATGAACTCCGCCCTCGGCATCGCCAGCATCGTGGTCTCGCACGACGTGCAGGAGCTCGCCACCATCGCCGACGACAGCTATCTGCTCCTCGGTGGCCGCATCGCCGCAGCCGGCACTCCCGAGCAGCTGCGCACCAGCACCGCCCCGGCGGTACATCAGTTCATGACCGGGGCCGCCGAAGGACCGGTGTCGTTCAATTACCCCGCGCCCGACTACGCCACGCAGCTGCTGGCCGACACGGATGAGTAACAGCGTGCGCGGCAACCACCTCAGCGAAGCCCTGCGGCGGCTCGGCTCGGTGGCGATCTTCCTGCTGCAGCTGCTGGCGCAGTCGTTGGCGGCGCTCGCGCGGCCCGGCCTGCTGGTGAAGCAGATCTACAACGCCGGCGCCCGCTCGCTCATCATCATCATGCTCTCGGGCCTGTTCGTCGGCATGGTGTTGGGACTGCAGGGATATGATCTGCTGCAACGCTTCGGCTCGGAGGAGGCGCTCGGCATCGCGGCAGCGCTCGGGTTGTTGCGCGAGCTGGCACCGGTCATCACGGCATTGCTGTTTGCTGGCCGCGCCGGCACCGCGCTCACTTCCGAGATCGGTCTGATGCGCGCCACCGATCAGCTTACCGCCATGGAGATCATGGCGGTCGATCCGCTGCGCTACGTTGCCGCGCCGCGCTTCCTCGGCGGGGTGATCGCCATGCCGCTGCTCACCGCGATTTTCAGCGTGATCGGGCTCTTCGGAGCGCAGCTGGTCGGCGTGCAGCTGATGGGGGTCGACAAGGGCGTGTTCTGGTCGCAGACACAGGGCTCGGTCGATCTGCACGATGTCAGCGAGGGCCTGGTGAAGAGCGTGGTGTTTGGTGTGGCCTGCAGTCTGATCGCGGTACACGAGGGCTATCATGCCGAGCCCACCGCGGAAGGGGTCGGCCTTGCCACGACGCGCACCGTGGTCGCATCCTCGGTGCTGACCCTTCTGCTCGATTATGTGTTGACGGCGGCATTCCTGTAGGAGGAACTTAGACCTATGCGTGCCAATCGAACACTGGAGATTGGAACCGGATTGTTTGTGTTGCTCGGCTTTGCCGCGCTGCTGTTTCTAACCACGCAGCTGCCGGCGAGCGGCCTCAAGCTCGGCGGCGCCAAGGCAGGCTACCACGTGACCGCCGAATTCGACGACATCGGTGATCTGAAGGTGGGGTCGCCGGTCACCATGTCGGGAGTGCGCCTGGGTGAGGTATCGGGCATCCGTTTCGATCCCAAGGACTACAAGGCCGTGGTCACCATGCACATCGATCGACAGTACAACCAGATTCCCGACGACAGCTACGCGAGCATCCAGACACAGGGGCTTCTCGGTGGCAAGTACATCGGCCTGAGCCCGGGGGGGCTCGACACCTATCTCAAGGATGGCGGCCGCATCGATCAGACGCAGTCGGCGATCGTGCTCGAGAGTCTCATCAACAAGTTCTTCGCCAACTACTCGAGCAGCAAGGGCAGCGAGCAGACTGCAGGCTCGGCAACCGCGGGCCACGCCACGGAGAACTCAGGCAAGGCGGAGTCACGCAAATGAGCATGGCAACACGGGCGGGCATCAGCGGCATGCTGCTGGCACTCAGCTGCGCCTGGGCACAGGCGCAGACCCCGAACTCGGCGCCAGCTACACCGCCCGCAGCGCCCGCCGGCACGAGCGCGGCGGCAGCTACGGCGAGCGATCAGGGGCCGACGGAGGTGGTGCAGGCCGCTGCCCAGAACATGCTGAATGATCTCGACAAGGATCGCGCAGCCTACCGGCGCGACCCGGTCAAGGTGGGACAGCTGGTCGATAAGTACTTGCTGCCGCACTTCGATACGGAGTATTCGGCGCGGCTGGTGCTCGGGAAGTACTGGCGCACCGCCACCCCGGAGCAGCGCCAGCGCTTCATCAATGCGTTCTATCATTCGCTGCTTAGCAACTACGGCGCCGCGCTCGCGGAGTTCACCGGCGAGCGGCTGAAGATCTATCCGACCACCGTGGAGCCGGGGAAATCGACGGCCACGGTACGCACCGAGGTGAAACGCGATAATGGCGATCGCGTCGCGGTCAACTACTACATGCACATGACGCCGCAGGGCTGGAAGGCCTGGGACGTGGTGATCGACGGCATCAGTTACGTCAACAGCTACCGCACCGACTTCGGCGCGCAGATCGAGCAGCAGGGGATCGATGCCGTCATCAAGCGCCTCGAAGCGGGCGAGAAACCGGGGGCGATCGGCAAGCAAACCTCCGGCAAGAGCTGACAGCTGCATGAGCCTGCCGGAAGCTGCGCGCACCACTGACGCGGGCGCCTTCCGCCTGGTGCCGGCGGCGCCGGGCGGCTTCGCTGCGCAGGGACCACTCAACTTCGCGAGCGCACGCCGCGCGTGCGATCTCGGCCTGCGTACGCTAGCCGAGGCAAGCGGCGCGAAGCTCGAGATCGACTGCCACGGCATCACCGTCTGCGACAGCGCGGGACTTGCGGTGTTGCTCGAGTGGCTGGCGGTGGCGAAGCGCGCAGGCCGCTCGCTGCGCTACACGCACCTGCCGGCGGGGCTCGCGGCGCTCGCGCGCATCAGCGACGTTCAGGAGCTGCTCGAGCGCGGCCTCTAGCGCGCGGCGAGCGCTGCGGCTGGCGAGAGCTCCGACTCTGAGGAGGACTGTAGGGGCGCCCGTGGCGGCTCGGGCGGTGCCTGCGGCTGCGCGGATTGCGGCCCGGGGGGCTGCGGCGGCGCACTCTGCGATGGCGGCGTCTGCGACTTCGGCGTCTCGGGCTGTGGCGGTGGCGGAGCGCTTTCGCTGTCCTCCTGAGTGGCTTCCTCCATCAGCTTCTCTTCCTGCTCCTCCTCGGTCTGCGGCTGCTCGCCATGCACCTTGAAGTCGCGGTTCTGCAGGTAGGCGTTGCGGATGAAGGCGTAGGGGTCGTACGCGCTCTGAAGCGTTGCGTCGAGCGGTAGCAGGCCCGCGCGCCGGTCGACACCGCGTACCAGCCACAGGCTGCTGTTGACCCAGAATGGGGTGTAGGAGCGGGGATTGGCGTAGTAATCGACCGTCAGGGAGCCGATGCCGTCCCGTACATCGTAGGGTCCGAATATCGGCACCACGACGTACGGTCCCTTCGGCACACCCCACTTGCCGAGCGTTTGCCCGAAGTCGCGGTTGTTCTTGTCCATGCCTGCCGACGTGGCCGGATCGAACAGTCCACCGAGTCCGAGGGTAGTGTTGAACAGGAACCGCCCGATGTCGGAGAAAAATGGCTTCAGCTGCCCCTGCAGCAGGTCATTGACGATGGTCACCGGATAGTCGAGGTTGTCGAAGAAGTTGTGGACGCCGCTCTGCACCGGATGTGGCAGGTGGGTGTAGCCCTTGGCCACTGGCTTGACGATGGCGCGGTCGAGCACATCATTGAACTTGTAGGAGGCACGGTTCATGCGCTCCCAGGGATCGCGCGGGTCGCGTTTGGTCCCCGGCGGCAGCGTGGCGCAGCCGCACAACACCAACAGACAAAGCGAGAGCAGGGAGATCCGTGGAGTCGATTGCATAGGGGGCGCAAGCTGCGGAAGGAGGAGGCATTGTAACAGCCGCGCGGCGCCTCCCGGACTGTGTAGGGCGCCGCCGACAGTCGCGGGGGCGGCGCGCTGTTGGTTCAATGTCCGCCGCGCTGACCCTGACCGTCGCCGTTGTCGCTGGCGACCTGGCGTTTGCGCATGCTGGCGAGATACTCACGCACTTCCTCGAGGCGCGCCTGGTAGCGCTGCCGCTGGATCTGCGTGATGTGCGGGGAGGCGAGGGCGAGCTGCAGCTGCTGCGCTGCGAGATTGAGGTCGCCGCCGGCGATCTGGTACTCGCCCATGTAGAAGTAGGCATCGCCGGCATCGCCGGCGGCACTTGCGGCGAGTGCGGTGAGACGGATCTGATCGGGCGTCGGCGGTACGTTGTTGAAGAGGTCGAGCAACATGTTGTGCGCTTCGGCGGGGCGACCGGCCGCCATGAGCGTCTCGGCGTAGCGCACGGTCACCGGCACGTTGCGCGGAAAGAGCTGCTCGGCGCGCTGAAACGTGACCAGCGCATCCTTCACGTGCCCGGCCTTGGCTTGCGCCTGGCCGAACGCAGCATGCAGCAATGTCAGATCCTCGTGTTGCTGCAGCAGCGGGGTGAGGAGCTTCAACGCTTCATCGGCGCGATTGCTGTTCATGAGCGCGAGTGCTTCGCCGTAACGGTTGCCGAGGTTGTCGCCCCCATGGGCGATCTTCTGCGCATACTGCGCCGCAAGATCGACGTCTCCGGTGGCGGTAAGCACGCGCACCCGCTCGCGGATCAGCTCGTAGCTTTGCGAGTCGTGCACCTGGTGCGTCGGGAACTGCGCGGCCCGAGCGCGCGCCTCGGCGACGCGATCGGTGGTCACCGGGTGATCGATCAACATCGCGGGGATGTAGGTGGCGGCAAGGCCCTCGTGGCGGCTCATGGTCTCGAAGAAGCCCGCCATGGCGTTCGGGTCATAGCCGGCGCCGGCGAGGAAGCCGATGCCGACCCGATCGGCTTCCATTTCGTTGTCGCGCGTGAAGTTGATCTGATGCTGCACCGCCAAGCCCTGCGCAGCGGCGAGGCCGCCTTCGATCGCCTGGCCGCCGCCGATCGCGCCCAGCAGGATCGCCGCGAGCACCGCCGCTACCGAGGTGATGCTCTGCTTCGACTGGTCCACGATCATGCGCGCGATGTGGTGCTGCGTGACGTGCGCGGTTTCGTGCGCCATGACGCTCGCCAGCTCCGACTCGGTGCTGGTGGCGAGTACCAGCCCCGCGTTGATGAACACGAAGCCGCCGGGTACCGCGAAAGCGTTGATGACGGGATCCTTGATCACGAAGTACTGGAAGTGCCGCCCGCCTTCGGCGCTTTGCGAGGCGAGCCGTTGACCGACGCCGTTGACGTACTCGCTGATCTCGGGATCCTCGATGAGCGCGTTCTGGTCGCGCAGCTCCTTGGTCACCATGGCGCCGAGCCGGTATTCATCGGTCTGCGACAGCACCGCCGATGCGGGGCTGCCGAGCTCCGGCAGCTCGGAGCCCGCAGTCGGGGCGCTGCGCAGCGGCTGCGCAGCGGGAGGTGGATCCGCGGAAGCCATGGTGCCGGCAGCCAGCAGCGCGGTGGCGAGGAAAATGGCGAGGCGGCGCATCATGCCTTGGACCGCATCCCGCGGTCGGGGTTTCCAGCGTTTACAGACCCTTACAAGGGACCCGGCGCACGCGCGCGACGGCCCGCGCAGGGTGCTCTAGGGTACCACCTAGAGGATCTCGGAGGCGAAGTCGGCGAGCCGCGAGCGCTCACCGCGCACGAGCGTAACGTGCCCCGAATGCGCCCAGCCCCGGAAGCGATTCACCGCATATGTCAACCCCGAGGTCATCTCGGTGAGATAGGGGGTATCGATCTGCGCGATGTTACCGAGACAGGCGAGCTTGGTGCCGGGACCGGCGCGCGTGATGAGCGCCTTCATCTGCTTCGGCGTCAGGTTCTGCGCCTCATCGAGGATCAGGAACCGGTTGAGAAAGGTGCGGCCGCGCATGAAATTCAGCGAACGGATCTTGATCCGGTTGCGCAGGAGGTCGTTGGTGGCAGCGCGGCCCCAGTTGCCGCCTTCCTGCGAGCCGGTGAGCACCTCGAGGTTGTCCATCAGGGCGCCCATCCACGGCTCCATCTTCTCCTCCTCCGTCCCGGGGAGAAAACCGATGTCCTCGCCGAGCGGGATGGTGACGCGTGTCATGATGATCTCGACGAAGCGGTTGGTCTCGAGCGTCTGCATCAATCCGGCTGCGAGCGCCAGCAGGGTCTTGCCGGTGCCGGCGGGACCGAGCACGGTGACGAAATCGATCTCCGGGTCCATGAGCAGGTTGAGGGCAAAGTTCTGCTCACGATTGCGCGCGGTGATGCCCCACACGTTGTGCCGCTCGTTGCGGTAGTCGCGCGTCAGCTCGATGGTGGCGGTATCGGCATTGATCCTGCGTACGATGCCTTCGATCCCCTGCGGGGAGTCCTCGAACACGCCCTGGTTCGGCTGCCACTCGCGCACTGCCGGACCTGTGATCTCGTAGAAGGTACGCTCGCTCTCCTTCCAGGAGCGCATATCGCGCCCGTGCTGCTCCCAGAAATCGGTCGGCAGCGCCCCGATGCCGCTGTAGAGTACGTCGGCGTCTTCCAGCGTCTTGTCGCTGTAGTAATCCTCGGCGTGCACTCCGAGTACCGCTGCCTTGATGCGCAGATTGATGTCCTTGGAGACCAGGATGACGCGCGCGTCCGGATTCTCGGTCTGCAGTGCGAGCATCTGCTCGAGGATGGTGTTGTCTGCCGCCTGGCCCGGCAGGCTCTCCGGCAGCGCACCGGCGAGCTGGCGGGTCTGGAAGAACAGTCGCCCGCTCGAGGGCTTCTTGCCATGGTTGCCGGAGTAGCCGCTCGGCAGCTTCAATCCCTGGTCGATCTGCTCCTTGGTGGCGCCGCGCATCATGTCATCGAGAAAGCGGCTCACCTGGCGCACGTTGCGCGAGGCCTCGGAGAGTCCCTTCTTGTGTGCATCGAGCTCTTCCAGCACGACCATCGGCAGGTACACATCGTGCTCCTCGAAGCGGAAGATGGCGGTCGGATCGTGCATCAGCACGTTGGTGTCGAGCACGAACAGGCGCCGGCCGGCGCGCGAGCGGCCTTTCACTGCGCGTGACTCGCCCGAAGCTGCCGTGGGACCTGGGTCATTGACGCTGCGCTGCTTCAAGTACCGCCTCCGCATGGCCTGGAACCCTGACGTTGCGCCATTCCTGCTGCAAACGGCCGGCGCCGTCCACCAGGAACGTGCTGCGCTCCACCCCGAGATACTTTCTGCCGTACAGGCTTTTCTGCCTGATGACATCGAACAGCTTGCACACCTTCTCTTCGCTGTCGGCGAGCAGTGGAAAGGGGAGCGATTCCCTCGCCGCGAAACGATCGTGCGAGGCGACGCTGTCGCGGGAGATGCCGACGATGGCGGTGGCCGCCTTGCGGAACGCCGCGCAGAGATCGCGGAACTCCTGCGCCTCACGCGTGCAGCCGGAGGTCATGTCGCGCGGATAGAAGTAGATGACGAGCTTGCTGCCCGCCGCGTCCTTTAGCCTCCAGGTGCCGCCGCCCGTCATGGGCAGCGCGAAGTCAGGTACCTTGTTCCCCGGTTTCAGCTTGGACATCGCGCTTTCAGGATTTGACCGGTTCGAGGATCGCATCGAGGTTGAGCGAGTCGCAGAACTCCATGAACTCCTCGCGCAGGTGCGCGACGTGGATGCGGCTCGGTACGTTCACGATCATCTGCACCGCGAACATCGGCGCGCCGGTGTGCGCGGCCGGATAGCTGCGCGTCGACACCTCGGCGATGTCGATGCCGCGGCTCGCGAAGAAACCCGACAGCCCCGAGACGATGCCGCTCTGATCCAGGCACACCACATCGATCGAGTAGGGCAGCATGTCCGTCCGCGGGGTGCGCGGCTCGGTGCGCTTCAGATGGATGCTGAGGTTCGAGGTGTCGGCGAGCCGCTTCAGCTCGGTTTCGAGCTTGGCGAGCGAGTGCCAGTTGCCCGACACGAGCAGCAGCATCGCGAACTCGGTGCCGAGGCTCGCCATGCGGCTCTCGCTGATGTTGCCGCCGGACTCGCTGATGACACGGGTCAGCTCGTGGACCATCCCCGTGCGGTCGCTGCCGATGGCCGAGACGGCCAGGTGCTGCTTCATCTGTCGATGGCGGTTGGGTGTGCCGGCATTCGCCAGGGGAAGTGTACCGGTAGCGGGGGCGGGTTGCGAACCGTGCGGTGCTGCTGGCGGCCCGAGGCTTGATTAAGCGCAACTCCCGCCCGTAACATCGCACGCTTCCCATCGCCAGACTCTACTTCCATTAGCGATCCCCAGCGTATGTTTGCCGGCAGCCTGGTTGCCATCGTCACCCCCATGCGCGCTGACGGCGCGCTCGATTTCGAAGCCTGGGCACGGCTGCTCGAGTTTCACGCTGCCAGCGGCACCGACGGCATCGTCATCGGCGGCACGACCGGTGAGTCGGCAACGCTGCGCGATGCGGAGCTGCGCGAGCTGCTGGTGCACGCCTGCGAGCAGTTGCACGGGCGGCTGACGGTGATCGCCGGTGCCGGCACGAGCAGTACGGCTGCCACCGTCGAGCGCACAACGTGGCTCTCGGAGCTGCCGGTCGATGGGCTGCTGCTCGTTACCCCGGCCTACAACCGCCCCTCGCAGGAGGGGCTGTATCGGCATTTCGCCGCCGCGGCTGCCGCGGCGCGCAAGCCGCTGCTGCTGTACAACGTGCCCGCCCGCACGGCCGTCGATATGCAGCCGGTCACGGTGGCACGCCTCGCGCGTGTGGCTGGTATCGTCGGCATCAAGGAGGCGGTTGCCGAATCGGGGCGGGTGCGCGAGTTGGTCGCGCTCTGCGGCGAGCAGTTCGTGGTGCTCAGCGGTGATGACGCCACCGCGCGCGCGAGCATCGCGGCAGGTGCGCGCGGAGTCATCTCGGTGACGGCGAACGTTGCGCCGCGCGCGATGTCAGAGATGCTGGCCGCCGCGCGGCGCGGGGATACGGCGCGCGCCATCGAGCTGGATGTGCCTTTGAGCGGCCTGCATCGGGAGCTGTTCGTAGAGGCGAACCCGATCCCGGTGAAGTGGCTCCTGGCGCAGATGGGCCTGATAGGCCCGGGGATACGGTTGCCGCTCACGCCACTTGCGCCGGAACATCACCGTGGCCTGCTGGCGGCGGCGCGGACCGCCGGAATATCTGTATGAGAGAGCGTTGTGCATGAGGAATAGGGATGAGGTGTGGAGCATGAGAGGCGCACGAACACTCGGGCTGCTCCTGCTCCTGCTGCTGCTGCCGCTGATGAACGGCTGTCATACGTTCAGGAACGCCAGAGCCAAGGCCTGTCATGGCCCGCAGCAGTACCAGAAAGCCCAGAGCGTGCCGCCGCTGAAAATTCCACCCGGGCTCGACGCGCCCGATACCACCAGCGCGCTGCGCCTGCCGACTCTGAATGAGCCGGCGCCCTCGCCGAGAAGTGGCACCGAGCCCTGTCTCGATGAGCCACCACCGTTCAAGGCGACGCATACCGCAAGGGCCCCACAGGCCTGATGCGGGTGCGCCCGTTGCTGAGCATGGCTTATGATGCGCCCCCTTCGCGGCACCGCCAGCCCCGGAAGCGGTGCGCGGAGCTCGCAGCAGCTGATTGATCGGAGAGGTGGCCGAGCGGTCGAAGGCGCTGGACTGGAATTCCAGTAACATCTCAACGGGTGTTCGTGGGTTCGAATCCCACCCTCTCCGCCAGTTGCCGGCGGCCCCCACATTCGATGCATCTTCCGGCGATAGCTCACCATTTGGTTGACTACTGACCGAAGACCCATTGCCTACCAGGAGCGGTCGCGCTCACGCCCCCCGGTGCGGTGAGCCCGAGCTGGCGCTGCCCGGATGGCGGCCGGCTCTCTGCGGGATGAGCAATATGCAGGCTACGATGAACGCCGCGATGATCGCAGTGGCGAGCGGGCGGCTCACGTTGAGCCCGCCTTGAGCGATCGGCTTGTCGAAGAAATCGCCGACGGTGGCGCCGAGCGGTCGCGTGAGAATGAACGCCGTCCAGAAGAGGGTCGCGGGCGCGATGCGTGTGCGGTAATAGGCGATGGCGACCAGGATGAGCAGTGCACCGAAGAGCAGCGCGCCGCCGCGGTAGCCAAGTCCCGCATCTGCGGCCCAGTCGCCGAGCGCCGTACCGAGAGTCTGTGAAAAGGTGATCGTGACCCAGTAGAACACCTCGACACGCGGCGTAGTGACGGTGTCGACCGATACCGTGCCCTCGCTGCGGTACCACAGTCCGAGCGAGCCGAGTACGCAGGCGAGCAGCAGCAGTGATCCTCCGGCATAACCGATGCCGAGCGAGCGATCGGCGAAGTCCGCGAGCGTGGTGCCGGCGGTGGTCGAGGCGATGATCGTTCCCCAGTAGAGAAACGGATGAAACCTTTTCGCCGCGATCTGGCAGGCCGCGAGCAGGACGAGTGCGGTGGCAAAGATCAGCGTGCTGGTGAGGTATCCGAGACCGAGCGTCATCGACAAGGTGTCGCCCCCGGTCTCGCCCAGCGTGGTCGCTGCGACCTTGATGACCCAGAAGCCGAGTGTGACTTCTGGGACCTTGCTCGCAACCGCATCTCTGCTCATGCTGACTGACTCGAGTTGGCCGCGTGGCGATTGTGCCTGTTTCCATAGCGGCGCGCGGCGGCGATTGCCGCGCAGGCACGGCAGCCGCAGGACGAGCTCAGCGCATGTGATAGCATCCAATGCTTTTCGCGATATGGTGGCCCGCATCGGTTTCTCCGCGACGACCAGTCGTGAATCCCGTCAGGGCCGGAAGGCAGCAGCGGCAGCGGCGATGTCGGGTGCCGGAGCTCAAGCTGGTGCGGGCCGCCTCCTGTCGCTTGGCACTCATCCGGGACTCTCATGAGCTACACCGCGCTGGCGCGCAAATATCGTCCGCGAACGTTCTCCGAGTTGATTGGACAGGAGCATGTGCGTCGCGCACTGGTCAACGCGCTCGCGAGCGGTCGCGTGCACCATGCCTTCCTTTTCACCGGCACGCGCGGAGTAGGCAAGACCACCATCGCGCGCATCCTGGCGAAGTGCCTCAACTGCGAGACCGGCGTCACTGCCGAACCTTGCGGGGCATGCGCCAGCTGCCGCGAGATCGACGCCGGACGCTTTCCCGACCTGCTCGAGGTCGATGCCGCCTCGCGCACCAAGGTGGACGACACGCGCGAGCTGCTCGACAACGTGCAGTACGCTCCCGCGCGCGGACGCTACAAGGTGTACCTCATCGATGAGGTGCACATGCTGTCGGCGCACTCCTTCAACGCCTTGCTGAAGACGCTCGAGGAACCCCCACCACACGTCAAGTTCCTGCTGGCCACCACCGACCCGCAGAAACTGCCGGTCACGGTGCTCTCGCGCTGCCTGCAGTTCAATCTGAAGCGGTTGCCTGCGGCAGATATCGCCAGCCATCTGCGCACCATACTGAGCGCGGAGGGCGTGCCGTTCGAAGCGGCCGCGGTGACTCTCATCGCGCACGCGGCGGATGGCAGCCTGCGCGATGCCCTCTCGCTGCTCGACCAGCTCATCGCCTTCGGCGGCGGCCGCGCGGGCGAGGCCGAGACGCGTGCCATGCTCGGCACCGTGGCGCGCGACCATGTCGTGCGCATCCTCGAGCTGCTCGCGCGCGGGGACAGTGCGGAGCTTGTGCGCTGCGCGCAGTCGCTCGAGGAGTTCGCTCCGGATTACGGCCAGGTGCTCGATGCACTGGCGGGACTGCTGGTGCGCGTCGGGTTGCGTCAGGCTGTCTCGGACTATGAAGGCGATGAGCTCTACGCGCCGGAGGTGCTCGAGCGGCTCGCCGCCGCGCTCTCCCCCGAGGACGTGCAGCTCTTCTATCAGACCGCGATCATCGGTCGGCGCGACCTTCCGCTCGCACCCGCACCGGCGAGCGGCTTCGCCATGACACTCCTGCGGATGATCGCCTTCCGGCCGGCGGGGGCGGCGGAGGATCAACGCCCAGCGCGTGCGATTCCACAGGACCCGAGCCGAGCGCGCCCCGGCGCCCCCGGGAGCGCTTGCGGCGGACCCGGAGCAACGGTTTCCGACGAGGCTTCCGGACCGCCCCGGGGCGGCTCCGCCGCGGCTACCGCCGCACGTCCAGCTCCGACCGACGAGAACGCCGGGTGGAGCGCGACAGTGGCTCAGCTCGAGCTGACCGGGGCTGCGCGCCAGCTGGCGACTCACTGCGTGTTCCTCGGGCGCCACGGCGCACTCGTGCGCCTCGGGCTCGATCCGCGTCATCAGCCGGTGCGAACCGTGGCGACCGAAGACAAGCTCGCGCAGGCGCTAGCGCGCCATTACGGCTCGGCGGTGCGGCTCGAATTCCAGTCGGCGACAACTCCGGCAGCCGAGACACCGGCTCAGGCGCAGCGACGCGCCAGCGAGGCGGAGCTCGCGGCCGCACGGCGTGCGTTCGAGGAGGATGCAGGCGTGAAGAGCCTGCGCGAGCGCTTTGGGGCAACGGTACTGCCGGACACCGTCCGCCCGGTAAAATGAGGCTTTGGAGCGGCGCAGCGACGCGCCACAGGTGAGCCATTCCATGCGGGACAACTTCAACAACCTGATGAAACAGGCCCAGGCCATGCAGGCGAACATGCAGAAGGCCCAGGCCGAGATAGCCAGCATCGAGGTGATCGGCGAGGCGGGCGGCGGCATGGTGAAGATCACCATGAACGGTCGTCACGAGGTGAAGCGGGTGCAGATCGAGCCGACGGTGAGCGCGGAGGATCGCGAGATGCTCGAGGATTTGATCGCAGCCGCCGCCAACGATGCCGTGCACAAGGTCGAAGCGCGGGTGCAGGAGAAGATGGCGAGCATCACCGCGGGGCTGCAGCTCCCGCCGGGAATGAAGCTGCCGCTCTGAGCACTCGGCGATGAAGCATTCTCCGCGCCTCGCGGCGCTCATCGAGGCACTGCGTGCGCTGCCGGGCGTCGGACCCAAGACGGCGCAGCGCATGGCTTTCCACTTGCTGCAGGAGGGACGGCCCGGTGCGCGCACGCTGGCACAGACACTCGCTGCAGCGCTCGAGTCAGTTGCGCGCTGCCAGCGCTGCCGCATGCTGACCGAGGGAGAGCTGTGCGTGATCTGCGCGGCACCGCAGCGTGATGCGGCGCTGCTGTGTGCGGTCGAGTCCCCGGCCGATGTGGTGGCAATCGAATCCTCCGGCAGCTACCGCGGACGCTATTTCGTACTCATGGGCCATCTCTCGCCGCTCGATGGCATCGGCCCCGAGCAGCTCGGCATGCGTGAGCTCGAATCGATTCTTGGCGAGGGCGCGGTGCAGGAGCTCATTCTCGCCACCAACTCGACCGTCGAGGGAGAAGCGACCGCACACTACTTGAGCGAGCTCGCCGCCCGACGCGGCGTGCGTGCCAGCCGTATCGCCCAGGGCGTGCCTCTCGGCGGCGAGCTCGAGTACGTCGATGGCGGCACCCTGGCGCATGCGCTCGCCGGCCGACAGTCGCTGTGAGTGCACGAACGTGAGCGTGGCAGGACAAGCACGCTCATCCAACTGCTGACCTAACTGACTTCCAACTCCGTGTTGAGTCCGCACCCGCCGGACGTGCACACTTGAACCCTAGGTTGTCAACTACGGAGAGTCGCGCATGAATACCAAGAACCCTCATTCGCTCACGTCACGGATCTGGACGCTCATCCTGTTGTCGGTCGGCATATCGATCGGGCCCATCGCGCTGGCACTCGATACCGCCGCGCTCGACAAGGAGGTGGCAGCAACGCTCGAGCAGTTCTACACAATGAACGAGCAAAACAAGGGCCTGGTGAGCAGCGCAGCCGGAGTGCTGGTGTTTCCGAGCATCACCAAAGCCGGAGTCGGAGTGGGCGGCCTGCACGGGGATGGCGCGCTGCTGGAGAACGGTAAGACCATGGGCTACTACTCGACCTCGGCCGCCTCGGTGGGCCTCACCCTCGGGGCGGCGCGCCACAGCGAGGTGATCCTGTTCAAGACGCCGGAGGCGCTGAACAAGTTCGTCAACAGCAAGAACTGGTCGGTCGGTGCGGATGCTTCGGTAGCGGTCGTGAAGACCGGCGCCGGAGGAAGCTACGACACCCAGACGCTCAGCAAGCCGGTACTGGCGTTCGCCTTCGGCGAGAAGGGTCTGATGGGCGATGTCTCGCTGAAGGGCGCCAAGATCAACAAGCTCGATACCAGCAAGTAACGCATCGCGAACGGCAATGAGCCCGGGTCGCTGCCGACTCGGCTCATTGCGCGTTCAGGGCGCAAGGGCGGTGCGCCGCCGCTGCCGCGCCTCGAGCCTGCATCACCCCTAGCTGGGGCAATGCGGGTCGCGATCGTCGCACACCACCCACGCATGCTCGTGATACCAGCGGTGGTGGTCGCGGTCGTAGTAGCCCTCGGTAGGTGCGGGCTCCTCGCGGACCGTGTGCTCACGGTCAACGACGCATCCGCTGAGCAGGAACGTGTTGGCCAACATGATCACGCTCATGGGGGCAAACAGGCGCAAGTTCCGCATGGGGCTGCTCCAGGCTGCTACTGATGAGCGCAGGCTAACGCACGACACGCGCGCCACCCGCCCGCCGGCTGCTCAAGCGCATGTGGGTAGTGGCTGACAGAACCCGTCACGCTCGTGCTGGCAGCACCGCACGCGGCGGTGCTGCGCCAGCGGTTCATGAGCCGTTAAGCTTTTGGCATCTCAACGCCCACGCGTCTCGCTGAGTTTCGCGCGCAGACGCCGCAGCCGACGGTAACTCTCGTAGCGGCGCGCGTGCCAGCTGCCATCCTCCGCCGCGGCGCGCACCGCACAGCCGGGCTCGCGCAGATGACGGCAATCCTTGAAGCGACAAGCGGCGGCGAGTCGTGCGACCTCCGGGAACCCGAGCGTGCGCTCATCGAGCGCACTCACCGCGGGTGCGAAATCGCGCACCCCGGGTGAATCGATGAGCGCCGCACCGTGTGGCAGGTCGAAGAGCCGCGCCGCAGTGGTGGCGTGGCGGCCTTCGGCCTCGCGCACGAGCGCGCCGATCGCCACCTCGGCTTGCGGCAACAGCCGCCGCACCAGCGAGGACTTGCCGACCCCCGACTGGCCGACGAGTGCCGCGCGGGTTCCGGGTGCAAGTGCCGCCTGCAACCGCTCGATACCGGCACCGCTCGCAGCCGAGCAGCCGATGGCGCTGAAGCCTGCCGCCGCGTAGGCCGCGACCTCGGGCGCAAGTCCCGCCGCGCTGCCGAGATCGGACTTGTTGACGATGAGGGTTGCGGGCACCTCGGCGGCGGTGGCGGCGGCGAGGTAACGATCGATCACGAACAGGTCCGGCAGCGGCACGGGCGCCAGCACTACCAGCAGCCGCGTGAGGTTCGCGACCACTGGCTCCGCTTTGCCACGCGAGTTGGCGCGCCATAGCGTGCTGCGCCGCTTCAGTACCTCGACGACGTGCACCTCCCCGTGGCGCGCATCCACACGGCAGCGCACCTCATCGCCGCACACCACCTGGAGCGCGCGTCCGAAGGGACGCGCCCGCAACTCCGTGCCGCCAGCGGTACGCACGAGCATGTGACGGCCGAAGGTCGCGATGACCGAGCCGAGCAATACCTCCGTCATGACTCAGGTCCGCCCGGCGCCTCTGTTACACTGGCCACGCTTTCATCCGCACGATTCCCTCACCCGACGCACATCATAGACATGCCGAGCGGCGACTACCTGGTATGGATCGATCTGGAGATGACGGGCCTGAAGCCCGACGTCGATGTCATCATCGAGATGGCCACCGTGCTGACGGATAAGGAGCTGGCCATCGTTGCCGAGGGCCCGGTGCTCGCCATCCATCAGAGCGACGAGGTGCTCGCGCGCATGGATGAGTGGAACCAGCGGCAGCACGGCTCCTCGGGTCTCATCGCGCGCGTGCGCGCGAGCCGCGTCAGCGTCGCCGAGGCACAGCAGCGCACGCTCGAGTTCCTGATGCCACTGGTGACCGCGGGCAGCTCGCCCATGTGCGGCAGCAGCATCTGCCAGGACCGGCGCTTTCTCGCCCGCTACATGCCGGAGCTCGAGCGCTTCTTCCACTATCGCAATCTCGATGTCAGTACGCTCAAGGAGCTGGCGCGCCGCTGGGCCCCCGCGGTGGCGGACAGCTTCGTGAAACAGGGAACGCATCTGGCACTCGCCGACATTCACGAGTCGATTCGCGAGCTGCGTCATTACCGCGCACGGCTGTTTGCGCCCGCCTGGAGCGGCGCCATTGTCTGAGGCGCTCGTGACGCACCGCGGCGGTTGCCACTGCGGCGCGGTCAGCTTCGAGGTCGAGGCGCCGGCGCGGATCACGGTGAGCGAGTGCCAGTGCTCGATCTGCCGCATGAGCGGGTTTCTGCACCTGATCGTGCCGCGCGCGCGCTTTCATCTGCTGAGCGGCGCGGATGTGCTGTGCGAATATCGCTTCAACACCGGCAGCGCGCGGCACCTGTTCTGCCGGCGCTGCGGCGTGAAATCCTTCTACGTGCCGCGTTCCAATCCCGACGGCTACAGTGTCAACCTGCGCTGCCTGGATCGTGCCAGCATCACCGAAGTGACCATCGAGCCTTTCGACGATAGCGATCGCACTGCCGCCGAAGCGAGAATCCGCGACCGCTCGCGCGAGTGAGCGCTGGCCGGGCCGCCGGTCGCGCCCGCCACTGTCAGTTGGCTTTAGCGCCCGCCTCTCCCTGCGCGAGGAACAGCCAGGTCTCGACCACCGTGTCCGGATTGAGCGACATGCTCTCGATGCCCTGATCGAGCAGCCAGCGCGCGAGGTCCGGATGGTCCGACGGGCCCTGGCCGCAGATGCCGACATACTTGCCGAGCTTGCGGCAGGCGGCGATGGTCATGGCGAGCAGCTGCCGCACCGCCTCATCCCGCTCATCGAAGCCCTGTGCCACGATGGCGGAGTCGCGATCGAGACCGAGGGTGAGCTGCGTCATGTCGTTCGAGCCGATCGACATGCCATCGAAATACTGCAGGTACTTCTCCGCGAGCAGCGCGTTGGTCGGCAGCTCGCACATCATGATGATGCGCAGATCGCCGCCGCGCTCGAGGCCATTCGCCGCGAGCAGCTCGGTGACCACGCGCGCTTCAGCGAGCGTACGTACGAATGGCACCATGACCTGCACGTTGGTGAGGCCCATGGTCTCGCGCACCCGGTGGATCGCACGGCACTCGAGCTCGAAGCATGGGCGGAAGCTCTCGTCGATGTAACGCGCAGCGCCGCGGAACCCGAGCATCGGGTTCTCCTCGTGCGGCTCGTAGCGCGCACCGCCGATCAGGTTGGCGTACTCGTTCGACTTGAAGTCCGAGAGGCGCACGATGACCGGCTCGGGCGCAAAGGCCGCGGCGATCTGCGCGATGCCTTCGGCGAGCTTCTCCACGTAGAAACCCACCGGGTCCGAATAGCCGGCCATCTGCGTGCGGATCTGCTCCTTGAGGTCCGCATCCAGCCGCTCGAATTCGAGCAGCGCCTTGGGGTGCACCCCGATCATGCGATTGATGATGAACTCCAGCCGCGCGAGTCCCACCCCGTGATTGGGAATGGCGGCGAAGTCGAAGGCGCGGTCCGGGTTGCCGACGTTCATCATGATCTTCACCGGGATCTTCGGCAGCGAGTCGAGCTCGATCTGCTTGCGCTCGAACTCCAGCAGCCCCTCGTAGACGAAGCCGTTGTCGCCCTCGGCGCACGACACCGTCACCTCCTGTCCCTCGCGAATGCGCTGCGTCGCATCCCCGCAGCCGACCACCGCGGGTATGCCGAGCTCGCGCGCGATGATTGCCGCGTGACAGGTGCGGCCGCCGCGATTGGTGACGATCGCCGCTGCGCGCTTCATGACCGGCTCCCAGTCGGGGTCGGTCATGTCGGCGATGAGCACATCCCCGTTCTGCACCCGCGCCATCTCGGCGGCGCGCGTGATGACCCGCGCGGTGCCCGCGCCGATGCGGGTGCCGATGCTGCGCCCGGTCGCCAGCACGCGCCCGCGCCGCTTGAGCGCGTAGCGCTGAATCGTGCGTCCCGCACGGCTCTGTACGGTCTCCGGGCGCGCCTGCAGGATGTAGATCTCGCCACTCGTCCCGTCGCGCGCCCACTCGATGTCCATCGGCCGCTGGTAGTGCTCCTCGATGAGCAGCGCCTGGCGGGCTAGGGCGATGAGGTCCGCATCCTCCAGGCAGAAACGCAGCCGCTCACTCTCGGGCACCTCGACCGTGTGCACGCGCTCGGAGGAGCCCGCGGGCGCGTACACCATCTTGATGGCCTTGCTGCCGAGATTACGGCGCAGCACCGGGTACTTGCCGCTGCGCAGCCCCGGCTTGTAGAGATAGAACTCGTCGGGATTCACCGCTCCCTGAACCACGGTCTCGCCGAGCCCCCAGGAGGCGGTGATGAACACGACGTCGCGAAAGCCCGTGTCGGTATCGAGGGTAAACATGACACCGCTCGCGCCGACATCGCTGCGCACCATGTGCTGGATACCGACCGAGAGCGCAACCGCCGCATGATCGAAGCCCTGGTGTACGCGATAGGAGATGGCGCGATCGGTGAACAGCGAGGCGAACACCTCGTGGATCGCGCGCAGCACCGCCTGCTCGCCGCGTACGTTGAGAAAGGTCTCCTGTTGACCGGCGAAGGAAGCCTGGGGGAGGTCCTCCGCGGTCGCCGAGGAGCGTACCGCCACTGCAAATTCCGCGCGCCCGGCTCCGAGGCGGCCTAGCGCTTCCGACACCGCGCTGTTGAAAGGCGGCGGCAGCGGCGTGGCGAGGATCCACTGGCGGATGCGTGCACCGCTCGCCGTGAGCTTGCCGAGGTCATCGACATCGAGCCCGGCGAGCTCGGCGCGAATGCGCTCATCGAGCCCGCCCTGTGCGAGGAATTCCCGATAGGCGTGTGCGGTGGTGGCGAAGCCGCCGGGCACGCGCACGCCGAGCTGCGCGAGTGCGCTGATCATCTCGCCGAGCGAGGCATTCTTACCGCCGACGCTCTCGACGTCACGCATGCCGAGCTGCTCGAACGGTATGAGGTAGGCGTTCACGGACGCTCCCGGTGGTCAGTCGATGGCCGTGGGCGCTTGCCACGGCCGCCCGCACGGTGGAACACTGCGGATCCGAAGCATGAGTCTCGAGAAGCGCCTGTAACCGTGAGCCGTCGAACCGTTTTTTTCGTGTCGGACCAGACGGGCGTCACTGCGGAAACGCTGGGCCACAGCCTCATGACGCAGTTCGAGGGCCTGGAATTTCGGCCGGTGACTTTGCCATTTGTATCAACGCTTGACAAGGCGCACGAGTCGGTGCGGCGCATCGACCGTGCGGCACAGGAGGAGGGCCTGCGGCCGATCGTGTTCAGCACGCTGGTGCAGGATGAGCTGCGCGATGTGCTCATGACTGCCAACGGGCTGTTCCTCGATCTGTTCTCGGCGTTTCTCGGCCCACTCGAGCGTGAGCTCAACACCCGCTCCACGCACCGCGCCGGGCGCGCGCACGGCATCGCCGATCTCGCGGCCTACACGATGCGCATCAACGCCACCAACTTCGCGCTCGCCAACGATGACGGCAGCGGCGGCGACTATGCCCACGCGGATGTGGTGCTGGTAGGTGTGTCGCGCGTCGGCAAGACGCCGACCTGCGTATACATGGCGCTGCAGTACGGAGTGTTCGCCGCCAACTACCCGCTCACCGACGAGGACCTCGAGGCCGGGCGATTGCCGCTACGGCTCGAGCCCTTTCGCCGCAAGCTCTACGGACTCACCATCCGCCCGGAGCGGCTGCAGCAGATCCGTTCCGAGCGGCGTCCGGACAGCCGTTACGCCTCACGCGCGCAGGTGCAGTACGAGCTGCGGGCAGCGGACGCACTGTTCCAGCGCTATTCCGTGCCAACACTCGACACCAGCGAGTCCTCCATCGAGGAGATCGCCAGCCGCATCATGAACAGCACGGGCATCGAGCGGCGCTTGCCGGTCTAGGTCGTGCGCGCCGTCGAGTTACGCATTGTTGCACGTTTGCTGCGCGCGCGGGCAACAGCTGCGGGTCGCACGAAAATTGCAGGAACTGCGCCGCGCGTAACGGCGGCAAATCGCGCCCTGTTCGCACTTGCAGCAGCAGCCTTGTGCGTTATAGTCGGAGCGTGCTGCTTGCTGACACCACAACGATCGTTTCCTGGCGCGCTCGCCCGCGCAGCTTCGTCGCGCTCATGGGGCTGTACGAGAGCAACTTCATACGTCTCGGCTGGCTCGCCGGAAACCTGCGTGCACTGCGCGGACGCTACCTGTCCTCGGTCCACGAGGATTGTGACCTCGTTCTCACCGTGACCGAGCGCTCACCGTACACCAGCACCGTCAATCTCACCTATTTGCTGCCGGAGGCGCACGGGCCGCACCGCTACCCCGACATGCGCGTGCGCATCTACCATGATGCGCATCTCGTCGAGGCGCAGCCATGGCACGCTGTTCACACTCCGCGCGGAGCACCGGTGGCGCCGGGCGGCGACCGCCCGCAGGCAGCCGCGCGCCAGCGCCGCCCCTTGCCGGAGCGTGAACTGGATCAGCGCTGGGCCCGTAACATGATGTTAAACAAGTGGCTGGAGTACTGCGTGGAGCGAGGTCATCGCTTCTCATCCCGCACGGAGCAACGCGCCGGCGCATGAGAAGTGGCGGTTGGCCGCCGCATCTCTCATGAAGGCGTTGCGACAACTCGGATTTCTCAAACTCGGCCTGCGTCCCCCCGACGTTCCACTCGAAGAAGACCACCGGGTGTTGGCCTTGTTCCGCAACCGCGCGGAACTGAAAAAGGCCTACGGGGATCTGCAGGAAGAAACCTTCCGCCTCAAGGATCTCGTCAAGCAGCAGGAGGGCGCCACGCAGCGCGTGCAGGAGATGCTCAACGCGCTCGAGGGGCGGCTGGGCATCGCCGAGACCGCCTATCCCGCGCTCGTGTTCTACCAGCTGCGCCATCTGTGGCAGAGCGGTCGTGAGCTGCTCGCTGCCTTCGTCGCCGATCTGGCGCGCCAGCAGGAGGACCGCGAACGGCGTGCCCACCTGGCGCAGCACAATCGCGAGCAGTTCGCGCGCCGCCAGGGTGCGGAAGCGGAGCTGCAGGCCGCACAGGCGCTGCAGGCGGAGTCGACCGCACAGCTCGCAGCGCTCGAGGGCGAGCGTGCGACACTCACTCGTTTCTGGCACTACTTCCGTCGCCGTGCGCTCGAGCGGCGCGTCGGCGCAGCGCAGGTGGCGCTGGCCGGAGTCGACGCCTCGGTCGCCCAGGCGCAGGCGCAGGTCGATGCGATCGCAGGCGAGACCGCGGCGGAGTTCCCGGGACTCTCGCTGCAGTCACGCCGGTCGATCAACCTGGCGGTGATCGCCTGTGCCGAGGTGCTGTGCCTGCGTCTGACGGAGCTCAAGACGCCGCTGGTCGAGCTCGCCCGGCAGGCGATCGCCCGTCGTGAGCCGGGTAACGAGTACGGCACACCGAAGGAATGCGTGCTGCTGATGGGAGAGATCGCGCGCGCACACCGTCTGATCGCCGAGCGCGACGGGCTTGCCGGGGAGATCCGCGAGCGCGGCGAGCGGCTGAAGTCCGTGGCCCGCTATCGTGGGCCAAAGGACAGCGCGCCGCAGGTCGAGTGCCTCGCGCCTTCCGAGGGCGATGTGCTCGCGTTACCGGCGCAGGGCAGCAAGGCAGCGCGGTTGCCCAACGTGCTCGCTGAGGACACCTGGGACCTGTTCCGCGTTCTGCTGCGCTGAGGCGCGCGCACCGCGTTCGCCCCGGGGCGGGCGCCGGGACTCTCAGTCCGCGCGCGCCGTCTTCTGCTGCGGAGACTGTGGGTGAGCCCCGGTCACCATGTCCGCCATGACCTGCGCGGCCTGCTCGAGCACCACGTCGGCCGCCTCGTCCTTATTGTTGGCCTTCTCCAGCTCTTCCATGGTCTTCAGCGGCGGCAGGTTCTTAGCCGCGCGGCGGCTGTTCTCGCGCTCGAGCCGCTCGCGCTCCATGCGCGCCCGCTCTTCACGCCGTGTCTTGAGATTGAGCGACACGATGTGCTGCTCGCGCACCGAATCGATCGCCGCGATGTCCGACACCAGCCATTTGTAGTCCGGGTCATGCTGCGCACGCTCGCCTTCTTCGGTCGCGAGCGCGGCAACCGGGGGGGCGGGCACGGCGCTCGCCTTGAAGGGCACACCGGCGATGCGGTCCCAGGGGAGCGCGGACTCGAGCGCGCTCTCGCCGATCTCCTTGGTGTCGAGCACCGAAGCGAGCGGCACGTCCGGCTGCACTCCGCGATGCTGAGTGCTCTCACCGGTCACGCGGTAGAACTTACCGATGGTGACCGTGAGCTGGCCGTTGCCGGTCTTATCAGGTGACCAGCGGTCGAGCGACACGAGATTCTGCACCGTGCCCTTGCCGAAGGTGGTCTGTCCGAGGATCACGCCGCGGTGATAGTCCTGAATGGCGCCGGCGAAGATCTCGGATGCCGAGGCGCTGAGGCGGTCCACGAGCACCGCGAGCGGGCCGTCATAGGCAGGTCCAGTCTGCGGATCATCGAGTACCTCGAGCCTTCCTGCAGTATCGCGCAGCTGCACCACCGGACCGTGATCGATGAACAGTCCGGTGAGCGCGGTCGCCTCCGGCAGGTAGCCCCCGCCATCGTTGCGCAGATCGAGCACCAGCCCATCGATCTTCTCGGCCTTGAGCTGGTTGATGAGCTTCAACACATCGCGTGTGGTGCTGCGGTAGTTCTGGTCCCCGGCATTCTGCGCGGCGATGTCCTGGTAGAAGCCGGGCACGGTGATGACGCCGATCTTGAGCGTGCGGCCGTTACGCACCTCGCTCTTGACGTCCTTGTGCGCGGCCTGCGCTTCGAGCGTCACCTTGTTGCGCACAAACTCCAGCACCTTCTCGCCGCTACCGGGAGCGGCGCCCGCCGGCAGCACCTGCAGGCGCACCGTGGTACCGGCCTTGCCGCGAATGAGCTGCACCACATCATCCAGCCG
The DNA here is from genome assembly GCA_035639195.1 of Steroidobacteraceae bacterium. Classification (GTDB taxonomy): domain Bacteria; phylum Pseudomonadota; class Gammaproteobacteria; order Steroidobacterales; family Steroidobacteraceae; genus 13-2-20CM-66-19. Next base: position 8,138 of record DASQYM010000024.1, on the reverse strand, counting down.
CCAGCCGATCACATCCGTGAACGGCGCATCGTGGCCCTGGCCGACACCCACGATGCGGTCGTTGGTCTTGAGCGTACCGGCGACCGCGGCGGGTCCGCCTTCCAGCACGTTCATGATGGTGACGTAGTCGTCGACGAGCTGCAGCGATGCCCCGATGCCCTCGTAGTTGAGGCTCATCTGGATGCGGTATTCCTCCGAGCTGCGCGGGGAGAAGTAGCTCGAGTGCGGGTCGAAGGCGCGCGCGTAGGCGTTCATCAGATTCTCGAACACGTCCTCGCTCGTCACCTGATCCACGCGCCGCAGCACCCGCTCGTAGCGCTTGCGCAGGATATCGGCGGCTTCCGGCCAGCTCTTGCCGGTGAGCATCAGCGACAGCGCATCGTTCTTGACGCGCTTCCTCCACAGCTCCTCCATCGCCTGGTTGTCGGCGGGCCACGGAGCGTGCGAACGGTCGAACTCGAAGGTCTCGTTCAGCGTCCAGTCGGGCTCGGTCTGCAGCAGCGCGAGTGCCTGCTGCATGCGCTCGCGATTGCGCTGCTGGAAGCGCGCGAAGACCAGGTAGGCCGGATCGATGTTGCCGGTGCGGATCATGTCGCCGAAGCGATAGCGATAGATGTTGAAATCGCTGATGTCGCTGGCGAGGAAGTAGCTGCGCTGGCCGTCGAGGAATTCGAGGTAGCGCTGGTACACCACATCCGACAACCTGTCGTCGATGGCGGCGCGACTGTAGTGCTGATCCTCCAGAATGCGGCCGATCTTGCGTGCGGTGGAGCGCTGGCTGTCGGTCGGGATGATCGACCCCGGCGGCAGCAGTCCGGTGCTGGCCGGCACCTGCACTGATCCCGCCAGTGCGAGCGCCATCACCGCCAGAGCGGCGGCGGATATCCATCCCGAGGATCGGCGCAGGAGTAAAGGCATTGTAAGGCTCTTGGGTTCGGTAGATTCTTAGAGTAAGGCTAGAGCGAGCGGTTCGTCTCAGCAAGTACGGCACTCACAGCACTCATGCGGCCTCTGGCGGCGCTCCTGGCCATTCTTACGGGATCGACGGTCGCCCTGGCCGTGGGGCTGCTGCTCACCTGGATCGTGATCCTGTTCCTTCCCGCCGAGCAGGCGCGCTTCGCCCCGGAGCACGCGGCGCTGGTGCGGGCGGTCCTGGTGTTCACCAGCTTTGCGACCGTGGCGGCCGGCAGCTTCTATGGGGAACAGACCGGGCGGCGCTGGCGCCTCGCCGCACACGCGGCCACGCTCGCGATGTTCGCCCTGGCGGTATGGCTCTATTGGCCGAAATAAGACAAATGTGGCGCTGAGCCGCCCGAGGACTGACCGCCCGGCTGTGCGATGCGCGCCTCACGAGCAGGGCAAGCCGAATCCCGTACCGCTCTAGCGGGCCCTGCGGGGCACGACGGGCGCCGGCTCCGCGCGCCTCGCCGGCATCCCGCGCACCAGGCGGATGAAGAGCCTCAGCAGCAGCAGCAGCGCTGCGGGACCGAGCGCCACCGACCAGAACACCGCCGACCCATGCAGGAGTCCCAAGTAGTAGTCCTGCAGCAGCGCGAGTGCGCCCGCGTGCAGGTTCTGCCCGTGGGTATACGGTCCGAGCACGCGGTTACCGCCCACCCAGATGAGTAGCGGTACCGCGACGAGACCGAAGAGCAGCGCGACTCCGTAGACAATGAGCTCGCGTCGCACCCGCGCAGCGGCCCGGGGGGATTCCACATCGGCCTGAGGCCGGGCCATCGGGCGGTCGAAGGGGCGTGCAGGGGCTTTGATCGGGGGCGGACTCGACATGGCTGCGGGCATAATACCGTTGGGATGCAGAAAATAAGAACGGCAGTGGTCGGGGTTGGGTATCTCGGGCGCTTTCATGCGCAGAAATATGCCCAGGCCGCAGGTTGCGAGCTCGTCGGCGTCGTCGACTCCCGGGGCGAGGCGCGCGAGCAGGTGGCCGCGGAGCTCGGCACTCGACCCCTCGCCGAGCATCGTAGCCTCCTCGGTGCGGTGGACGCGGTGAGCGTGGTCACGCCGACGCCCGCGCATTTTTCCATCGCGCGCGAGTTTCTCGAGGCGGGCGCGCACGTCCTGGTGGAGAAGCCGATTACCGAGACTCCTGAGGAGGCACGCGAGCTGATCGCTATCGCCGCCCGCGCGCAGCGCATCCTGCAGGTGGGGCACCTCGAGCGCTTCAACTCCGCAGTGCTGGCCGCCGAGCCCTACCTGCGCTCCCCCCGCTTCGTCGAGTGTCATCGGCTTGCCCCCTATCGCGAGCGCGGCACGGATGTGAACGTGGTGCTCGATCTGATGATCCACGATATCGATATCGTGCAGACCATCGTCGGTGCGCCGATCGAGGCCATCGATGCCATCGGCACCCCGGTGTTCTCCGAAGGTATCGACATCGCCAACGCGCGCATCCGCTTCGCCAACGGCTGCATCGCCAACGCCACGGCCTCGCGAGTGAGCGTCAAGACCGAACGCAAGCTGCGGATCTTCGAGGACGACGCTTACCTGTCACTTGATCTGCAGCAGAAGATCCTCACCGTGATCCGCAAGCGCACGCCCGCCGACGGGCCGGGACTGCTTCCGGTCACCATCGAGGAGCAGAGTCTCGAGCCCGGCGACGCGCTCAAGGCGGAGATCGATTCCTTTCTCGAGTGCATCCGCAACGGCCGCGCGCCGGTCGTGCCGGGCGAAGCGGGGCTCGTGGCGCTCGAAACCGCAATGCGCATCACCGGTCAGGTCGAGCGCTCGCTGGCCCAGCGCAGCAGGCCGACCTGAGGGCGAGCCTCAGCGCGAGCGGATATCGCGGCTTTCGCGCGTAGAATCGCCCGGCGGGGCTCGCCCGCACTCGAGCGCAGGGGTTCCATGTCTCACGAGCCAGAGCATTTCCGGCAGAAAGCGCGTCCGGTGACGGTCGCGGCCATACAGATGGCCTGCGATTGGAACACGCAGGAGAACATCGCCCGCGCGGAGCGGCTGGTGCGCCGCGCCGCAGCCGGCGGCGCGCAGATCATCCTGCTGCCCGAGCTCTTCGCGACCCCCTATTTCTGTATCGAGCAGGACGTGCGCCATCTGGCGCTCGCGCACGAGCTCACCGAGGACCCCGCCGTGCAACGCTTCGCCCGGGTGGCGCGCGAGCTCGGCGTCGTGCTGCCGATCAGCTTCTTCGAGCGTGCGGGCCAGGCGCGCTTCAACTCCATCGCCATCCTGGATGCGGACGGCAGCACCCTCGGCGTGTATCGCAAGTCGCACATCCCCAACGGCCCGGGATACCAGGAGAAGAACTACTTCTCCCCGGGTGATAGCGGGTTTCGCATCTGGCAAACGCGCTTCGCGCGTATCGGCGTCGGCATCTGCTGGGATCAGTGGTTCCCGGAGACGGCGCGCGTGATGGCGCTGAAGGGAGCGGAGCTGCTCTTCTTTCCGACGGCGATCGGGAGTGAGCCCCCGCCGGCATTGCCGGTGAACTCCCGCGAACACTGGCAGCGTACCCAGCAGGGACATGCGGCGGCGAACCTGACACCGCTCATCGCGGCGAACCGCTACGGTCTCGAGCGCTCACTACAGGATCCGGAGGGCCTGTACATCCGATTCTACGGTTCATCCTTCATAGCCGATGCCACCGGTGCCAAGGTGGCGGAGGCGGCTGAGGAAGGCGATGCGGTGCTCAGTCATGCCTTCGACCTCACCACGATCGCGCAACTGCGCGACAACTGGTTCGTGTTCCGCGATCGCCGGCCGGACCTGTACGGTCCACTCACCTCTTACGATGGAGGCGGAAATCCGCCCTGAGCTCAGTCGAGACCGCGCAGAAGCTCGCTGAACTCCTCGGCGCGGCGCTGCATCTGCTCTTCGGGGTGCGGATGCTCGTGCTCTGTGCGGTGCCGGCGCTCCTGGGGCGGCGACGCCGCCTTGCGTAGCACCACTTCACCATTGCCATTCACCTGAAACTCCACGAGGTCACCGGGCGCGAGCTGCAAGGTCTCGCGCATCGGTTTCGGGAGGGTGAGCTGCCCGGTCGCTGTTATTCTTGTTGCCATGCCCAGTCCTGCTGGCCTTCCTTGTGCCGGTAAGTGTAGTCCGCCGGCGCGGCGGAGACATCAAGGAAACAGCCAGACTGGGCGGGTTAACAATAATCGTCCAGCGGTCGGACCGGCTTGGTTGCCTCCGATGCTCGAGGCTGCGCTTGGCCTGGCACTGCGCAGTCCCCGGCCTCGAGGGCCGGGGACTGTTCTGGTTGGTGGAGGCGGGGGGACAGCGAACTCCACGGCTTTCGCCATGGGCTGGACTATGCCTTCATCCACAACTGCCAACGCAACCGTGGATGCGGAGCGTGTTATCCGGGCTTGAAGTCCACCGGATCCTAGTACCCACCCAGGCAGCGGTGCCGTCGGCGAGCCTATGAGTCTCTACAGGGCAGGCCTGAAGTTGGCCCTCTTCCTACCCCTCGGCGTTGCCATGGCGTCCTCTCAACTGAGAGCGCCGTCAGGTTTCACCGATGTGAGCTCCGTTTTCAGCCGGACCTCACGGCCCGGCGCGACCCTCGATCGAACCCCCGTCCGTAAGCCCTAGACTTCAGGATCTACGTACGTAGCTCTCTCTTTAGTTCTCGCGCGGCGCTACCCGAGGAGCAGGGAAGACGACGCGCCAGCGGGCAGTGACTCTTAACGCACCGGCCTGTCCGCACCGCCGGAGCGCGATCCTGTGAGCGCGTCCCCTGATTCGGTCGCACAGGCACGAGCCGGTCAGAGGTCAGCTGCGGTTAGGCAGCCAGAGCGTAGTTGTCGTCGTTGGCAACTATGAGTTGCAGCATTTTTTACGAGGGCACTGCGCCTCGGTACGCCCCTGAAGGTTCGCGACCCACGTCGAAACCGGTCGCCCCCAATCAGGTTCACACCTGCAGGATACCTCATGGCGCCTCGGACGGGGCTTTTACAAGGGCCATACGGGCTCGGGGCTTGGCATGGCCGCCCCAGGTCCAGATTCCGCTGCTGACCTTTCCCGACGGGGACGCCATTCGGTAAGGTTCGCGCAGGTGACATAACGAGGCCAGGGAGGAGCAGGGATGCGTAGCCAGGTGGTGGTCGGCCTCGTTGCCGCGAGCACGCTCTCGAGCGTCGCCGCGGCGGATAGCGCTCCGATCGGTCCCGGAGACCCTACTTGGGCCATCCGCACCGTGCTCGGGTATACGAAGACGGGGGGCAATACCGATAACAGCGCGGGAAATCTTCTGTTCCACGCCGCTCATGTCATGGGGAAGTGGAAGCTGCTCTTTGGTACCGAGGCACTTTACGGCTCGACCAAGGGCGAGACCACGGCGCAAGCCTGGCTGGCCTATCTTCAGGCGAACTACGACATCTCCTCCAGGTTCTACTGGTACGTCGGCGGCCGGTACGATGACGACCGCTTCAGTGGCTTTGCCTACCAGGCGGCGCTGAAAACCGGTGCCGGGTACAAAATCGTCGACACCGATGCCACCAAATTTACGGTCCAGGCCGGCGTCGGCCGCCGTCGGCTGCGGCCTCAGATCATCGTCAAGGATGCGGTCGGCGGTATCGTCAGCACCACGGAGGAGGACCAGGAGACTGATACCATCCTCGACGCCGGCCTGGCGCTGGAGCATAGCTTCAACCAGTACACCAAATTCCTCGTTGGCGTCACGGTCCAGTCCGGCGAGAACAATACACTCACCAACGCGAACGTCGCGCTGCAGGTGAAGATGACCGACCGCTTGGCGCTTTCCGCCGGCTACAAGCTGATCGACAACAGCAGTCCGCCGCCAGGCTCGGGCCGGCGCGACACGCTGACGACGCTCGGCCTCGTATACGAGCTCAAGAACGACAAGCTGCCGCCGGACTTGTAGCGGTCAGCCGCGCCGCAGCAGCCGCGCCTTGTCGCGCTGCCAGTCGCGCTCCTTCTCCACGGCACGCTTGTCGTGCTGCTTCTTGCCCTTGGCGAGTCCGACCTGCAGTTTCGCGCGGCCATTCTTCCAGTAGAGCTCGAGTGGCACCAGGGTATAGCCGCGCCGCTCCACGGCCCCGATCAGGCGCTGCAGCTCGCTGTGATGGAGCAGGAGCTTGCGGGTGCGCGCGGGGTCGGCCTGCACGTGCGTGGAGGTCGTGGGCAGTGGCGAGAGATGAGCGCCGATGAGGAACGCCTCGCCGCTGCGAAGATAGACGTAGGCCTCTTTCAGCTGCGCGCGCCCGGCGCGCATGGCCTTGACCTCCCAACCCTGCAGCGCGAGCCCCGCCTCGAAGCGTTCCTCGATGAAATAGTCGAAGCGCGCCTTGCGGTTCTCGGCGATCAGGTGCGGAGTTTCTGCGGCTTTGGCCATGAGCGGGCCGTAATGGGACAATGCCGCGATGCGAGAGGTCAAGCGCTCGGCCCTCGTCAACAGACCGCCGGCCGAGCTGTTCGCGCTCATCAACGACATCGAGAGCTATCCGCAGTTTCTGCCCTGGTGCACCCACGCGCACGTGTCGTCCCGCACGCCGGCGCAGATCGTGGCCACGCTCGGGGTCAGACAGGGCGGGTTGCACGGCGAATTCACCACGCGCAACACACTCGAGACCGACCGTCGCATCCACATGCAGCTCGTGAGCGGGCCGTTTCGCACGCTCGAGGGCGAGTGGCAGCTGACACCGATCGAGGCCGACGGCTGCCGTGTCGAGCTCAGCATGCGCTTTGCCTTCAGCCAGCGCCTCGCGGCGCTGTTATTCGAGGCGCGTTTCGCCTCGACCATCGGCTCGCTGGTGGATGCCTTCGTGGCGCGGGCGCGATCACTGCCATGAGCGCCGCGCCGGGCGATGCCCGCCAGCGCTGCACCGTTGCATTCGCAACGCGCGAGCGGCAGTACCTCTGGAGCGTCGAGCTGCCGAGAGGTGCGTGCATCGCGGACGCGCTCGCCGCCGCGCGCCGCCAGGCGCCGGCAGAGCTCGCTGCACGCATCCCCTGGGATTCCGCTCCCGTCGGGATCTTCGGCGAGGCGCGCACCCGCGGCGATCGCTGCGCCGAGGGCGATCGCATCGAGATCTATCGGCCGCTCAGGCGCGATCCGCGCGAGCGGCGCCGCGAGCGTGTCGAGCGCGAGCGCCGAGCAAAACGCTAGATCTTCGGGAATTTCGAGATGGGCGCGCCCTCATCGGGCGCCTGCGGCGCGCTCTCGGGCACGTTGATGCGCTCGAAGCGCGTCACCTTGTCTTCCTTGAAGAACACCTCGAGGCGCCGCGGCTCATTCGGACGGCGGCGCCCGTGGCGGAAGTAATAGAGATAGTCCCAGCGGTCCTTATCGAACACGTCAGGCACCAGCGGCGTGCCGAGGAGGTAACGCACCTGCGTGCGCGTCATGCCGACCTGGAGCTGATCGACCGTCTTACCTTCGAGGTAGTTGCCCTGCTGCACATCCATTCGATAGACGCAGCCGCCGAGCGGGATGCCGAGCAGTACGGTGGCGAGTGAGGCGAGAATCAAGCGCATGCGGATCCGATGGAGGATAATCCCGGGCCGGCATGATACCTGATCGCGGGGCGGCCCAGACCCTCGAAGCGCTCCGCTGGAGGCGACGTGGAAGGCAAGGACCTGCGCAAGGCGGGTTTGAAGGTGACGCTGCCGCGACTGAAGATCCTCGAGATCCTCGAGGGCAGCACCACGCGGCACCTGTCGGCCGAGGACATCTATCGCACGCTCCTCGAGTCGAACGAGGACATCGGGCTGGCGACCGTCTATCGGGTGCTCACTCAGTTCGAGGCCGCGGGACTGGTCACGCGCCATCATTTCGAGGGTGGCATGGCGGTGTTCGAGCTCAACCAGGGCACGCACCATGACCACATCGTCTGTCTCGACTGCGGCCGGGTCGAGGAATTCGTGGACTCGGGCATCGAGGAGCGGCAGACCGCGGTGGCCAGCAAGCTCGGCTTCACCATCCGCGATCATTCGTTGATTCTCTACGGGCGTTGCCGGCGCGAGAACTGCCCCCATCGCCCGCGCAAGCCCATCTAGCTCGCGACGAAATCTCCCGCGGTGGTGTCAGCGGCGGCGCGCCGCCGGCGGCCGCGGCTGGCGCACCGTGTCCCCGGCTTTACCGGCCGACTCTGCGGACGGCTCTGCCTTGGATCCGTCAACGCCCGCCGCGGGTGTCTTGC
>DASQYM010000023.1:0-5647 GCA_035639195.1 Steroidobacteraceae bacterium | reverse complement strand
CGCGACGGAGGCAGCCAGCGCGGCGCCGGCCAGCGGCTGCCACCAGCGCAAGCGGCTCCGACGCAAGTCACGTGGCGCAGTGTGCCCCGCGAGCGCAGGTTCGGCGCGCAATACCGCGTTGACGCGCCCGGCAAGCGGTGCGTTGAGGCGCACGCCGCGCTCGGCACGTATCACCGCACCGACGATGGCATAGCGTCCCCAGCGGGCCTTGAGCGGCTCATCCCGCGACAGCCGTCGCGCCAGCAGCTCGCACTCCGCCGGCGGCAACTCGTCGTCGAACATCGCGGACAGCTGACTATCGAGCTCCTCGTTCATCCCAGCTCCTCCGCGCGGCCGAGGCCGCCTTCGAACACTTCCCGCAGGCGCCGGTCGATCGCCTCACGTGCCCGGAAGATGCGCGAACGCACCGTGCCCACCGGGCACTCCATGGCGGCGGCAATCTCCTCATAGGAAAGACCCTCGAGCTCGCGCAGCACGATGGCGGTGCGCAGGTCCTCGGGGAGGGCATCGATGGCGGCATTGACCGTCGAGCGAATCTCATCCGTCAGCACCAGACCCTCGGGTGTCTCGGAATCCTTCATTCGGCCTTGCATGTCGTAGGACTCGTCGTTGTTGTTGCGGTCGAGGTCATATTCGACGGGGCTGCGATCCCGGGAGACCACGGCGTTCTTGGCGGTGTTGATGGCTATGCGGTAGAGCCATGTGTAGAAGGCGCTGTCACCCCGAAACTGCGGCAGCGCCCGGTAGGCCTTGATGAAGGCTTCCTGAGCGATGTCCTCTGCCTCGGCTGGATTGCGCACGTAGCGCATGACCAGCTTGACGAGTTTGTGCTGGTACTTGAGCACCAGCGCATCGAACGCCCCCTTGTCTCCGCGTTGCACGCGGCGTACCAGGCTTAGATCGCTTGCATCCGCGCTCATGCGCGCCCTCTATACCCGGTCGGAGGGTCGCCGCGCTTCGACGAGAATAGACTGTGGGCTTGTGTGAAAGTTCAGCATGGCGGGGCACGTCAGGACCGGTACCGGTCAGAATACCGCCGACCCGGTATCCAATCGACATAATGCGCGCATTCGCCCGATCGCCTGCGCCAGGTGGGGCTCGGCCGGAGTTTCATCCCCGAGGAGGTACCCGGCCAGCACGGGGTCCGGGAGCTCCAGCAGTTCGCCCAACAGGCGGCATTCGGACGCGCTCGCCTCGGACAGTACGCGCTGCGCCAGGCGCTCGAGCAGCACGTCGAGCTCCTTCATGCCCCGCCGGCACCGCCAGCGGAGTCTGCCTGGGACGATGGTGGCGGCGGAATGCGCTGCCGCTTCAGCGGCCGGCGCGCTGCCCTGAGTCAGCTTCATCCCCGACGCTCGAGCAGCATTTTCTTGATTTCGGCGATGGCACGGGCGGGGTTGAGATCCTTCGGGCACACGTCCGTGCAGTTCATGATGGTATGGCAGCGGTAGAGTCGAAAGGGATCTTCGAGCTCATCGAGCCGCTCGCCGCTGGCTTCATCGCGGCTGTCTATGATCCAGCGGTACGCGGCCAGCAGAGCCGCCGGCCCGAGAAACCGCTCGCTGTTCCACCAGTAGCTCGGACAGCCGGTCGAGCAGCAGGCGCATAGGATACACGCCGCCGGGCGGTCGATCTTTTCCTGGTCTTCCTTCGATTGCAGTCGCTCACGGTCGGGCGGCGGTGGGGTGCGTGCTTGCAGCCAGGGCTTTACCGCGGCGTACTGGGCGTAGAAGTTGGTGAGGTCCGGTACCAGGTCCTTCACCACCGGAAGGTGCGGCAACGGATAGATACGCACCTCGGCGCTCAGATCCTGCATGGAGGTCGTGCAGGCCAGGCAGTTCACGCCGTTGATGTTCATGGCGCACGAGCCGCAGATGCCCTCGCGGCAGGAGCGGCGAAAGGTGAGCGAGGAATCGAGCACACTCTTTATCTGGATGAGGGCATCGAGCACCATGGGCCCGCAGCTCTTGGCATCGAGCACGAAGGTGTCGATCCGCGGGTTTTCGCCCCTGTCGGGATTGAAACGGTAGATGAGAAAGGTGCGCAGCTCGCTGGCCCCGGGCGGTGCCGCATGCACGATGCCTTTCACCGGACGGGAGTGGGCGGGCAGGCGGAATTCGGCCATCGCAAATCCTCAGTAGGTGCGCGGCCGCGGTGGAATCGGCTCGACATCGCGCGTCATGGTGTTCAGGTGTACCGGGCGGTAGTCGAAACGGACGCGCTCCGGCCCGTCCACCCACACGAGGGTATGCTTGAGCCAGTTGGCATCGTCGCGCTGCGGAAAATCCTCGCGCGCATGCGCCCCGCGGCTTTCGGTGCGATTCGCCGCCGAGTGGATGGCGGCGGTCGCCTGCAAGAGCAGGTTCTCGAGCTCGAGCGTCTCGATCAAATCGCTGTTCCAGATCAGCGAGCGATCGCTCACGCGCACATCCGCGAACGAGGCGAACGTAGCGCCGAGGCGCGCGATGCCCTGGGCGAGGGTGTCACCAGTGCGGAAAACCGCGGCATCGAGCTGCATGGTTTTCTGCATCTCGAGGCGGATCGTGGCGGTGCCGCGCGTGCCGTTGGCATTGCGCAGCCGCTCGAGCCGGTCGCGCGCGCTCTCCCCGGCATCCGCCGCGAGCGGCCGCTGCAGGCTTCCGGGCTCGATGAGCTCCGCGCAACGCCGCGCCGCCTCGCGGCCGAATACGACCAGGTCGAGCAATGAGTTCGAGCCCAGGCGGTTGGCACCGTGCACCGACACGCATGCCGCCTCGCCCACCGCCATCAGCCCAGGGACCACGCTGTCCGGATCGCCATGCCTCGGACACACGACTTCCCCATGGTAATTACAGGGGATGCCGCCCATGTTGTAGTGCACCGTCGGCAGCACCGGAATCGGCTCGCGCGTCACATCGACCCCCGCGAAGATGCGTGCAGTCTCGGCGATCCCGGGCAGGCGCTCATGGATGACCTCGGCGCCAAGATGCTCGAGATGCAGGTCGATATGATCGTGCTCGGCGCCGACTCCGCGGCCCTCGCGGATCTCGACCGTCATGGCGCGGCTCACGACATCGCGCGAGGCCAGGTCCTTGGCATTGGGCGCGTAGCGCTCCATGAAACGCTCGCCACGCCCGTTGGTGAGATAGCCGCCCTCTCCGCGCGCGCCTTCGGTGATGAGGCAGCCAGCGCCGTAGATGCCGGTCGGATGAAACTGTACGAACTCCATGTCCTGAAGTGCCAGCCCGGCGCGCAGCACCATGGCATTGCCGTCGCCCGTGCAGGAGTGCGCCGAGGTGCAGGAAAAATAAGTGCGGCCGTATCCACCGGTGGCGAGGATCGTCATGTGCGCGCGGAACCGATGCAGCTTCCCTTCGGTGAGATCCAGCGCCACCACTCCGCGGCAGGTGCCACCCTCCATGATCAGGTCGATGGCGAAGTACTCGACGAAGAAAGTCGCCGCGTGACGGATGGACTGCTGGTAGAGCGTGTGCAGCATCGCGTGACCGGTGCGGTCGGCCGCGGCGCAGGTGCGCTGGGCGATACCCTTGCCGAAGTGCGTCGTCATCCCCCCGAAGGGCCGCTGGTAGATGAGCCCCGCCTCGGTGCGCGAGAACGGCACGCCATAGTGCTCGAGCTCGATGACCGCCGCGGGCGCCTCCCTGCACATGAGCTCGATGGCGTCCTGATCGCCGAGCCAGTCCGAGCCCTTGACGGTGTCGTACATGTGCCAGCGCCAGTCATCCTCGCCCATGTTGCCGAGCGCTGCCGAGATGCCGCCCTGTGCTGCGACCGTGTGACTGCGCGTGGGGAAGAGCTTGCTGATGCAGGCCGTCGACAGGCCGCTTTCGGCGAGACCGAGCGTGGCACGCAGTCCCGCACCGCCCGCCCCGACCACGATGACATCGTAGGTGTGGTCGATGAAGGCCCCCGACGCGCTCATCCCGCCGCCCCGAAAGCCACCTTGAGCACGGCGAACACGCCGGCGGCGGCGAGCAGCACGTGCGCGAAACCGATCAGCACCAGGGAGAGCGTGCGTGCACCGGTACCGTGCACGTAATCCTCCACGACCACGCGTACACCGAGCTGTGAATGCCAGGCGCCGACCAGCACGAGCAGTATGAGCAGCAACGCGGTCGAGCTCTGGCTCATCCAGGCAATCAGCGTCGCGTGCCCGAGCGAGGGCAGCATCAACAGCGATACGGCGAACCACACCGTGAGCGGCACCAGCGCGATCGAGGTGAGGCGCTGCTGCCACCAGTGGCGCACTCCATCGCGGGCCGCGCCTGCACCCAGCACCCTGCCGAGAGGACTGCGCAGGCTCATGGAGCGTGCCTTACGGCGAACCAGAGGCGATAGACCATGAGCAGCACGAGCACCACGCTCACGGCGATCACCACCCAGGCGCTTCTCTGCGACTGCGCACGCTCGAGACCATGACCGGTGTCCCACACCAGGTGCCGCAGCCCCGCCACGAGGTGATAGCAGAAGGCAACGACGAGCGCGGCGTACACGAGCTGGGCGAGCGGCGTGGTCAGCACACTCATGGCGCGTGCGTAGCTGTGCGGTCCGCCCGCCGCGGCCATGAGCCAATACACCAGCAGCATTAACCCCAACGACAACGCGACACCGGTGAAGCGGTTGGCAATCGAGGTTGCCAGGGTGTACCGGGACATTCTGTACACCGACAGGTGCGGCGAGAGCGGTCGTGTCGGCATAAACGATGGTTAGAAATCGATGCAGCGGCCGTTTTTTTCCCAGTCGCCAAAGCGGGTCGGCTCGGGACCGGCACGGCCGCCGAGCTCACGCGCACGCGGGGGCGCAACCGCCGCCGCGGGCGGCGCTGCAGCGGCGCTTGCCGTCACGAACACGTGGGTGGCTGGCACGGATGCGTGTGGGAGTGGGCTCTTGCCCGCGGGCATCGACATACCCGGCAAGTCTGCCAGAATCTGCTGCAGGCAGCCACGCACCGCCTGCCGATCAACGACGGCCAACTGCATGCACAGCACCCTGAGCACGGTGTCACTCGAGGAACTCGGCGCGCTGCGCGCGCGCGGTCCGGGCGTCGTGTCGTTCCTCCAGGGCCAGCTGTCGAATGACCTGGCGCGTCTTTCTCCCGAGCGCTCGCTGCTCGCCGGTTACCACAACCCGCAGGGACGCGTGATCGCATTGCTGCGTCTGCTGCAACTCGCGCCCGACGATCTGCTCGCAGTGCTGCCTCGTGAGCTCGTCGCGTCGGTCGCCGCGCGGCTGTCCAGATTCATCCTGCGTGCGAAGGTGCAGCTGGCAGATGAGTCGCAGCAGTGGCGGATCAGCGGGCTGCTGCGCGGCGGCGCGAACTCCCTGCGCGGCGGTGCCACGTTGGCCACTGACAGCGAAGCGGCATTGCCCGCCATCGAGAACCAGGCGGCGCGCATCGCAACGGGCAGCGTCGTGCGCCTCGTGGGCGAGCCGGCGCGCTGGGTGCTGGTGGACCCGATGTCACAACCGGCATCACCCGGCGCCGTACCCGCGGCGGATCCTCTCATCTGGCGGCGTCTGGCGCTCGCTGCGGGCGAGCCGCAGGTCTACGCGTCCACCTCCGAGGAGTTCATCGCCCAGATGCTGAATCTCGATTGTCTCGGAGCGATCGCCTTCGAGAAGGGCTGTTATACCGGTCAGGAAGTGA
>DASQYM010000022.1:0-9245 GCA_035639195.1 Steroidobacteraceae bacterium | reverse complement strand
GATGCTGCTCGGTTACACGGTCTTGCAGTTTCCCGGTGGCATCATCGGCCAGCGTGTTGGCGCACGCTGGATGTTCGTGATCATCAGCCTCATCGCCTTCGCTGCCACGCTCGGCACGCCGCTCGCGCCGCTCTTTCTCGGGGGCACGGCGCTGTTTGCGGCGCTCCTCGCCGCGCAGCTGCTGCTCGGCGCGTCGCAGGGACCGATCTTCCCCATCTCCGCCGGAGTGTTCGAGGCCTGGTTTCCATCGCGACAGTGGCCGCTCGTGCAGGGGCTGCAGAGCATGGGTTTGCAGCTCGGCGCGGCGCTCACCCCGCCGCTGATCGCCTCGCTCATGGTGAGCTTCGGATGGCAGCGCGCGCTCGCCTGGAGCACCTTGCCGGTGCTCGCCCTGATCGGCGGCTGGGCGTGGTACGGCCGTAACACGCCGGAGGAGCACCCGCGCGTCAGCGCCGACGAGCTTGCCGAGCTCGACCCGCCGGGCGCAGCGCGCGTCGATGAGGCCATTTCGTGGCGCGGATTGTGGGAGCTGATGCGCAACCGGGACATCCTGGCCCTCACCGCCTCCTACATCTGCATGAACTACGTGTTCTACCTGCTCGCCAACTGGTCCTTCCTCTATCTGGTCCAGGAGCGGCACTTCACCCGGCTCGAGGGCGGCTGGCTCGCGAGCACGCCGCCGCTCGCCGCCGCGATCGGTGCCGGCATCGGTGGGCAGCTCGCAAGCATGCTCGGCGAGAGCTACGGCGTGCGCATCGGGTTGCGGATCATTCCGCTCATCTCGCTTCCGGTCGCCGGGCTGCTGCAGTTTGCTGCCGTGGATGCCGTCAATGCTTACCTTGCGGTCGTGGCGCTCGCGCTCTGCTTTGCGGCTGTGGAGATGAATGAAGGTCCTTACTGGGCCGCCATCATGCACGTCGGTCGTGCGGATTCGATGGCGGCCTCCGGGCTGCTCAACACCGGCGGCAACCTCGGCGGACTCATCTGCACGCCGATCGTCGCCTATCTTTCCGGTCACCACGCCTGGACGCTGGCTTTCCTCATCGGTACGGGCTTTGCGGCGGTGAGCGCTGCGCTCTGGTTGATCGTGGATCCGAGCCGCGCGGCGCGCGCAGACGCAGCCGCCGGCGCCCCCCTCGATGCAACGGCGAAGCCAGCTACGCCCTGACTGATGTCAGTTACCGTCTTCGCCGTCGTCATGGCTGCAGCGCTCATGCATGCCACATGGAATGCACTCGTCAAGGCAGCGCCAGACAAGTTCTTGACCGGGGTACCACACTCGATCGATGCCGCGCGAACACCCAACCAAACTAACTGCAGTACACGCTGTGCCGGCCCTGCCGCATCCCGCGAACGGTCAAGGTGGCGCAGCCTCCGCAGCGATCTTCTTACCACCCAGCATCCCACGAGCGGTGGCGCGTGCGCTGGCCGTTCCCTCCGGCCAGGAGAGATCCAGCCCCCCGCTCTTCTGCGGTGAGCGCACCTCGAGCTCTGCGTGCACCACGCCGCGGCGGCCCGGCCAGTCGATCCGGCCCGACACCGAGAGATCCTCGGTCCAACGCACCTGCTGCAGCGTGATCCGGTATCCCTCTCCTCGCCTCGCAGCGGTGAACGTGCCGCCGCGCAGCCCCACGCCCCCTCCGGCGCCATTTTCGCCGGCGCGTGTGAGCACATCGGCACAGGTGAGGAGTGCCGCGCTCACGGTGCGCAACGCCTCCTCGTCCGCTTCATTTCCAGCGACCGCGGCGGCCGGGGTGAGCTCGTGCACGTGTCGGGCGAAACGCCCCACGAGCGGTACCGGAGGCACCGCACTCGCGCAGCTGGCATCTCCCGGGGTGAGGTCCGCCAGGAAGCGCCGCGCGAGTCCCGCGGCGCATTCGCTGCGGGCGCCCGGAAGTGCGTTCACGTGGAAGCTGTTGGCGATGACGATGTGGCGCGCGTGCGGATAACGCGCCGCCGCAGCCTCTCCATCCGCCGCACTCGTCTGGTCATCGAATTCGCCCGAGATCACCAGCACCGGGACGGGCGGATAGCGCACGCCATCGAATGTCAGCGGCGAGGAGCCGGGAGCTGCCGCCGGCCAGCGCACGCATTGGTCGATGTAGGCGTAGTCGAGCGGCATGCGGCGGTATTCGCCGATGGTGAAGGGTGCATAGGTGTCGGGGGCGCTCGCCTTGCGCTCTGCGATGATGCGATCTCGAGCGGCTATGCGCTGCTGCGGCGGGAGGTGCATGTCGAAGATGTGCGGCGGGTCCCCGCAGGAAACCGCGGCGGCGAGCCCTGCACTGAATTTCACCGGATCTCCTGTCGGGTCGCGCGAATCGACACTGGCGAAGGTCTCCGCCATCAGGCGCAGCAGCGGCAGCCGGTCCCCGGCGGCGAACGCGCGCGCCGCCGCATCCAGCTCCCGCACGGTCGCGAAGGCTGGAGAGCCGGCGTACATGAGGATCGCCAGTGCGCTCGCGTCGGCGGTGAAATTCATGACGCGGCCATCGCCATGGCGCACGTGCGCCTCGAGGGGCCGGGCTCGCAACTGCTCGAGGGCGGGGGCGATGTGCTGCATCGAGCTCCCGGGTATGGCCCGGCAGCCGGGTGCGCGCTCGCACGCTACATCGAACTTGTTGCGCATCGCCGGTGCGATGTTGGGATACCACCCATAGTCGGGTCCGGAGAGCGGATAAGCTCCATCGAGCACGAGCGACCGCAGGCGCTCCGGGTGCCGCAACGCGAACACCTGCGAGAAATAGGTTCCGTAGGAATCTCCGTAGAGGCCGACCTGCTTGACGCCGAGCGCCTCGAGCAGTGCCGCGAGATCATCCGCCGCGAGCGCCGTGCTGTAGAGTGGCGCAGTGCGCCCGAGCGAGCGGCCGCACTCGCCGATGTTGTCCTCGGTGAGGCGCGGCGCGCGCTGGAGCTCCTTGCAGTCGATGGCCCCCGAGCGGCCCGTACCGCGGTAGTCCATGAGCAGCACGTCGTAGCTTCCACGCAGCGGCCCAAAGAGCGCGAGGTACTCATCGCGCGAGTCCGTGGTCGGGTATCCGGGTCCGCCTTCGGCGGCGACCAGCGTCCCGGCAGCGGAGCCTGACGCGTTATGCGGGTAGAACTCGAAATAGATGTGGAGCGTGCCGCTGAGGTAGCCGGAAGGGTCGATCGGGCGCGGCAGAAAGCCGCACCAGGCGCCGGCGCGGCAGTGATGCAGCGTCAATCGACCCACACGGAGCGTTGCCGGGGCGTTCGCAGCGCCCGGCGTTCGACCGCCGGGTGGCTCATCGGCGGCGACAGCCGCGCAGGCAAAGAGGGCAACGGCAAGGCGTAGCGCAACGCTCGCAAGACGGCGCAAGGCACGAAGCGGTGCCCACCTGTCCAGCAAGCGCCTGTCAGAGCTGCGATGCATAAAATGTAAAGGATGGATCCTCAGCCGGTCGGCCCGTTATTGTAGCGGCCATTCGTGATGTAGCCCGCGGCGAGTACGCGGAGGAGTCGGATATTCATGTCATACCGCCTGTCTGCGCACAGCGCACTCGCTGCCGTGGTGTCGACTCTCATCGCGCTGTTGATCGCTGCCCCAGCGCCCGCGCAGCCCCCGCTGCGCACCCGCAACGTCGTGCTCATCGTGAGCGATGGCCTGCGCTGGCAGGAGGTGTTCACGGGCGCGGACCCGACGCTGCTGAATGAGGCCAATGGCGGCATCTGGGACAAGGAAGAGGATCTGCGGCGCGAGTTCTGGCGTGCGGACGCTACTGAGCGACGCCGGGCGCTGCTGCCTTTCCTGTGGGGCACGGTCGCGGTGCGCGGGCAGATCTTCGGCAACCAGGCACTCGGGAGCATCGCGCGCGTCACCAATGGCAAGGCGTTCTCCTACCCGGGGTACAACGAGATGCTGACGGGCCACCCCGACGCGCGCATCGACTCCAACGAGTTCGGCCCGAATCCCAACATCTCGGTGCTCGAATGGCTCAACACGCTGCCGGAGTTTCATGGCAAGGTCAGCGTCCACGCCACCTGGTCGACCTTCAAGAACATTCTCAATGTCGATCGGAGCCACCTGCCGCTGCAGGTGGGTTGGGACCTGCCGTACCACGGCGACCTGACCCCACCGCAACAGCTGCTGAACCGCCTCTATGAAACGACCACGCGCCTCGACGCTGAGGACCTCTACGACGCCTTCCTCCAGGTTCCACTGCTGGACTCCCTGGACAAGCAGCAGCCCCGGGTTCTCTTCGTGGGATACGGCGAGACTGACAACTGGGCCCATTCCGGCCGCTACGACCTGGTGCTCCACAGCGCCCACGCGTTCGATGGCTACGTCCGTGAGCTATGGGAGCGGCTGCAGGCGATTCCGGCCTATCGCGACAGCACCACCTTCATCATCACCACCGACCACGGGCGCGGCAGCGGGCCAGTGGAATGGAAAGAGCATGGCATCGAGCAGAAAGGATCCGAGAACATCTGGATCGCGGTGCTGGGACCGGATACGCCGTCGCTCGGTGAGCGCCGGCGGATCGCGGAGGTCCACCAGGCGCAGATTGCGGCGACCGTCGCCGCGTTCCTCGGTAAGGACTACCGTCAGGCTGTCCAGGCCGCTGCAGCGCCGATCGGGGAGGTTCTCGGACGCGGACGGTGAGTCGTGGACGCTCGAGCGGGGGGCTTATGCGGCCGGCTGAATCGCCGCGGGCGCCGGCGAGATGCCGGCGGTCATCATCAGCTGCACCAGCCCGAGGGTCGAGCGCACTTCCATCTTGCGCATCAGCCGTCCCTTGTGCGTCTTGATGGTCTTTTCCGCAGTCCCGAGGCGTGCCGCGATCTGCTTGACGAGTAGCCCATCGAGGGCGAGCTCGAGCACCTCGCGCTCGCGGGGAGTCAGCTTCTCGAGCATCTGTCGCACCCGCAACTGAGCTGCGCGCTGTGCACGCACCGCCCTGCCTTCGGCTAGCGCTTCCCGCACCGCCTCGAGCAGTTCCCCGTGCTGCACCGGTTTCGGGAGGCAATTAATGGCGCCCGCCTTCATAGCTTTGACCACCGTCCCGGTATCGCCCGGGGAGGTGAGAAAAATGACTGGCAGCAGCCACTGCCTTGCGGTGAGTTCCCGCTGCAGCTCGAGGCCGGCCATGGGCGTAGTGGCATCCACGATCAGGCATCCATCGAGGGCGGGCTCGGGCTGTGCCATGAATGCCGCGGCCGACGCAAAATTGCGTGCGGTAAAGCCCTCCGCCTGAAGAGTCCGCACCACCATCAGCGCAACGGCCGGGTCGCCGTCGAGTATCGAGACCTGTGCCTGATCCAGATCGAGGCCCGGGAGCTGCCCCTCGCCCGCCGTGAGCGCCGCACGGGCCGGGCAGCACGCAAGGGACACCCCGTTACGGCTGCCCTCGGCACGCCGCGTCGGAAGTATTCTCACCAGATCGGCTTTCAGGACGTTTACGCTGCTCGCCACTTCTTCCCCGATGCACCTTCGCCCGCTATCGGACACGCTAGCAAGCACGCCGGTCTCCGCCTACTGCCCTTTGGGGCAGGCGTCCAGAGCTATTGCCCGAACGTGTAGCCGACGTTGAGCGTCACGCCGTAGTCGGTTTTCTCAGCCGTCGGCTCGGGAGGCTGGTTGTCGTAGCTTAGGTAGCCGGTGAGGCCGAGTGTGATGTCGTGGGGGAATTTATGCGTGAGGTTGAGGCTACCGGTGCTGCGATAGCGGCCGCTCTCGGTGAGGCTCGGAAACACATACAGCCCCAGGTCGAGCCGCGTCTTGGGCTCGATGAACTTGAATACGTTCCAGCTGCCGCCGACCACCGCCTCGACGCTGGCCTTCGGCGTCGGGTTGTCGACGATCCACTCTTCGGTAGCCACGAGTCCGGCGATACCCGTCACCTCGGTGTAACTCGACTGCACGAAGCGCCGGCCGACCGCCGCGCCGGCTGTGAGTCGCGCGTCGATACCGAGTGACTGGTCGCGTTCGAGCGAGCCCAGCAGTCCCCAGAAATTGCGGCTCTGGCGCAGGAACAGCACCGAGCCCGTGAGCAGATCGCGATTGGTCGTCTTGCCGGAAGAGTCCTTGGTCGTGTTGGAGCTGAAGGTCATCGCGCCGTCCTCGGTCGTCGAGCGGTAGCTGGCGTTGAAGTTCACGCTGCTCACCTGGATCGAGCTCGATTTGCTGTAGCTGAAGCCGACCGCGAGCGCCCCGTTGATGCGATCCCAGAATCTAGGCGAATAGCGCGAGATGCGCTCGACCTCGTTCATGGGCATGCGGACCGTGCCCTCCTCGTTCCTCACCTCAAGATCAGCGCCGTCCTCGGTGGTGGCGATGACGCCGTGGTACTTCATCCCATCACGCCGTTCGATCGCAAAGGCGAACTTACTCGTCACCGAGCGCACCGCCGGCCACTCGATGCTGAGGTCGCTCATGTTGTCCGTTTTGAGGGTGAGGATGCCGAACTCGAGCGAGGCGATGTCGCCGCTGATGCGATCGCCGTTGCGCAGCACTACGAGATCGCTCTTATCGCGCGCATAGCCCCATGCAGGCCCGCAGGCGAGCGTACTCGCGAGCAGCAGTAACACCGCCGCGGCAGGTGCGTACTCTCGCGTGCGCATCATCGCATCACGGCCCAAGTCGCAGCGCGGCGCTGCAGCTCACAGCGGCTTTACGTTGGCCTTTTCCCACGCACGTACGCGGGTGCGCGCGGCGTTGAAGATTCTCTCGTAGTTGCCTCTGCGGATCTTCAGGCTCGCCTCGGGCGTCAGCCGCGCCCAGATCGGATCCCATAAGTGATAGACGCGCAGCTGGGCCGCCTGATCGGCCGGCGCCACGTTGTCGGTGCCGAACAGGAATCTGTCGGGCCAGCGGTTGAAGACCTCCGCCGTGCGCTGCTCGATCTCGGCCGATGCGATGGCGTATTTGGCCACCTCGTCCCAAGAGATATCGAAGTACACGTGGTTGAGCGTGGGATCGTTGAGCATGTCCTCGACGATCTGGCGATACGCGGGGCTGCGCTCTTCCGCTTCGCCGGTCGCCTGGTTCTGGACCGGGTGAACGATGCGGCCGAGCCCGAAGTGCGCCCAGATGATGGTGGTATTCGGGTGCCGTCGCAGCAAATCCTTCATTTGCTTGAGATACACCGGCTCGGTGCCCGCCTTGGCGAAGGGCATGTCGATGTCGTTGTGTAGGATGACTGCGAGCCCGGCCTCACCCGCAAAATCGAGTATGCGATCCAGTGCGGGATTGGTGAGACTTGCCGTCTCGCCGGCGATCTTCGAGGACACGAACTCCTTGTGGATCGAGAACTCGCCGATGCCGCTGAACACCCCCGGGAAGAGCTCGAGCACGCGACGGATATGATCGACCCCGTACATGTCGGCCGGGTTGAAGCCCGTGATCATGGGATCGAGCCGCGCCTGTTGTGCCTTCGGCAGCGACTGGTACACGCGTGCGATATAGGCGTCGGTGAAGGAGTAGTAGTACAGCGGCGCGTCCGACTGCAGATAGTAGGTCGGCGCAAAGTCTCCCGAGTTGCCGTAGGACCACTGCTGCTGCAGCGGGATGCCGAAGAGCGTCGAGCGGCCGACCTTGTCGCCCATGATCTGCTCGACGTACTTGTGGATATCAGTCCCTTTCTGCACGTAGTTGGTGAGGTGGAAGTGCGAGTCGTTGAACAGGTAGTCGGGTGCCGCCGTAGCCGGCGGATTCTTTGCGGCAGCGTGCGCCGGAGTTCCGCCAGCCATGGTCGCGGCGAGCAGAGCTGCGAGCGCCAGCGCAGCGCGAGGTGCGGACGGCAGACTCGTCATGATTCGCCTCAGAGCGCCAACTCAAAGTCGGTGTTGAACACGACGCCCTTGCTGCCAACATTGTAGGTGAGCGAGGTGTACCCGACAGGAGAGGAGTTGAGATACATGACCTGCGTGTTCCAACGGAACACGCGGTTGTGCCAAGGATGCCAGTTGACGCCTGCGCGGATGTCCCAGGGCTTGCCATAATTGCCGTCGATATATGACCCTGCCAGATAAGCCTGGAAGGTCCTGGGGATGATCATGGTCGAGGCCTGCAGCTGGAAGCCGCGATCCCACATGGTAGGCACCACGTCCGTGCCCGGGCCCTCGAAGCGATCGAGCTTGCGCACGTAGAACTCGCCCTCTAGCGCGTAGCCCTTGTACTTCACACCGCCATCGAGCGAGCTCATCTGGTAGCGCACCTCGTCGACCGTCACACCAGATCCGAAGATGCCGGGCGTGAAGATCACCGTGCCGTCCGAAAGACGGATCTGCGTATTCTCGAAGGAGTCGGTGTTCGGCTGGCTCTGCTTGTCCTCGGTGCTGCGCGTGTAATGCAGGCCGAGGCGGGTGGCCACCTGCTGGTGGTCCTCGAAGTCGCCGAAGCCCTTGCCGAACTCTCCCGTCGTCGGTTCCCAAACGAGCGCGGTCGCTATCGTATTGAAGTGATTGTCGAGCTGCGCCGAGCTCACCCCGAGGGTACTCAGGTTGTTGCCGATCATGGCCTGGTAGCGCAGAGTCGGGGTAATGTCACCTTTGACCCAGAAGCCGCTCGTATACGACGGGCGGAAGAACTCATCCGCCATCAGGCGATTGTCGACATTCAACCAGAACGGGAAATTGCCCTCGGTAGTGCGCACCCCCGGAAGCGAGGTGATGCCACCGGCCAGGGCGAAGTGCTCGTTGAAGGCGTACGTCAGGTTTCCCGCGAGTACCACCTGTGCTCCCTGCCCCTGCGTAGCATTGGAGCTCCACGCATAGACGAAGTAACGGAACTTCGGGTCGAACAGCCAGCCGAGAAATTTGATCTGCACCTTCAGGATCTGCGCCTCCTGGCGCTGCTGGACAGTTTTCACGTTGCCGAAAGCGTCCGTGTAGGTGGGATCGAGTCCTTTCTGGTTGAGGTAGCGCACGTAGGTGTAGATCGCCACGCGCATATCGCCCTTGTCGGTGTTGGCGACTTCAAAGCCCAAGAAGTCCTGATAGTTGCCCCATTTCTCAGGGTAGTTGTCGGTGGGAGCGGCCGTCGGTTTGTCGAGGCCAGAGCCCGATTCCTCGCTCGTCGCGATGGCGATGGCCGCCGCGGTCCCGGCTGCAGCAGCCGGCGCCGGGCTGGCTGGTGGTGCTGCGGCGGGCGGCGGGATGGCAGAGCCCGCCGGCTGGGCCGCCGGGGCGCTCGCGCTCGTTGCTCCCGGCTGCTGCTTCTTCAGCGCCTGAATCTCGGCATCCTTTTCCTTGATCTCCTGCTCGAGCTGCTGCTGTCGCTGCTC
>DASQYM010000021.1:0-30945 GCA_035639195.1 Steroidobacteraceae bacterium | reverse complement strand
GGTTGCTGCGCGCCGGCGGTCGCTGCGCGTTAGTCACGACCCGGCCCCACATATCGCGAGCGACGCTGAGCTCAGAGCGCGGCCAGCAGCCGCTCACCGAGCACCGCGAGGCGCCATCCGCGCAGCAGCGCGCCATCGCGCCGTCCGTCGGCGAGCTGCTCGAGATCGCGGCGCGTCGCGAGCACCTCGGGCACGAGGTTGAGCTCCCGGGCAGCTGCCTGGCTGATGCTGCTGAGTTTCTTGATGAGTGCCGTGCGCAACGGATCTGGACGCTGCCGGCCCGGCAACGGCGGCGGCGGTTGCGGTACCTGCGCTCCCTCGATGCACCCGAGGAGCTCCGTACCGCGACGCTTCACGAGTCCCGGCGGCATCTGCGCAATTTCTGCGAGCGCGGCCAGTGTGCGCGGCACCTGCAGTACGATCTCGCGCAGTACTGCATCATCGAGTATCCAGCCGCGCGGCCGATTGTGCTCGAGCGCATGCCGCTCACGCCATGCCGCCAGCGCGCGTGCCAGGCGCTCGCGCGCCGGGTCGAGCGCGCGCAGTCCGCGCAGGCGCAGCCAGGCGTCCTCGGGGGCAACGGTAAGTGCGCGCAGGTCGGCGAGCGTCGCCAGCTCCTCGCGCAGCCACTCGAGCCGTCCGAGGTGCTCGAGCTCTTCCTGCAGACGCGCGGCGAGCGGCAGCAGATAGCGCACGTCAGCGAGCGCATACTCGAGCTGCTCGGCACTCAGCGGGCGGCGTGACCAGTCGGTGCGTGTGTGCGATTTGTCGAGGTTGGGTCCGAGCAGACGCCGCACCGCCTCCGCATAGCCAACCTGCGCGGGCAGTCCGATGAGACTCGCGGCGATCTGGGTGTCGAACACCGGGCGCGGCAGTCCGGCCACGGGCAGCAGCACCTCGAGATCCTGGCGCGAGGCATGCATGACCTTCAGCACGCCATCGGCCGCCAGCACCTGCGCGAATGGGGCGAGATCGGCGAGCGCCAGCGGATCGATGCAGAGCGCCTCATCGGCGGTCGCGACTTGCACCAGGCACAACTGCGCACGGTAAGTGCGTTCGCGCAGGAACTCGGTATCGAGCCCGATGCGCGCAAGCGTAGCGAGACGTGTCGCGAGCGCGGCGAGGGCGGGCGCGGTGGCGACCATGGAGTCGCCGCAAACCTGAGCTGCGGATGATCTGTACAATCGAGACTTGCATTATGCGAGGCGCGCGCGTTTACCGAAAGACATGAGTGAATTCATCCGGCTCTACACGCAGATCGCGCTGCTGCGCCGTGGACCGCAGGACCTGCCGGCCTCGCGGCTGCTGCTCGCGCTGACGGTGGCCGGCTACCTTGCCGTCAATTTCGTCGTCAGCTGCCTGCTGCCACCGGGCGGTCGCTGGCTCGAGGCGCTGCTGGTGGCGACGCTGTTCACGCTGCTGTGGTACGTGCTGCTGCTGTGGCTGACCGGCCGGCCCGAACGCACGCTGCAGACCGCGAGCGCAGTGTTCGGTTTCCAGGCGGTGCTGACACCGCTGGTGGACAGCTGCGCCTGGCTGGTGCGCCGCATCGGCGAGGACTCGCCCTGGCAGATGCCCTTCGTCTGCGGGCTGCTGCTGCTGTTTGCCTGGGTCATCGCCGCCAACAGTCATATCGTGAAGGCAGCGCTCGGGTGGTCGGCGACCTCGAGCGTGGCGCTCGTCATCCTGCAGACTCTCGCGGGCTGGCTGCTGCTCTCGGCGCTGTTTCCGGCGGTGAAGGCATGAACAGACCGCCACACGTTCACATCCTCGGCATCTGCGGCACCTTCATGGGCGGGATCGCGGCTATAGCGCGCGCCGCGGGCTTCACGGTCACCGGCTCGGACCGCAACGTCTATCCGCCGATGAGCACACAGCTCGCGGCGCTCGGCATATCGCTCACCGAAGGCTTCGATGCCGCACAGCTCGTGCCGGAACCGGATGCAGTGGTGGTGGGCAACGTGATGACACGCGGACAGCCGGTGGTGGAAGCACTGCTCGAGAGCAGGCTGCCTTTCTTATCGGGTCCCGAGTGGCTGGCGCGCGAGGTGCTGAAGGACCGGTGGGTACTTGCGGTGGCCGGCACGCACGGCAAGACCACCACCGCCTCGCTCCTCGCCTGGATTCTCGAGCACGCCGGCCTCGATCCCGGCTTTCTCATCGGCGGGGTTCCCGGCAACTTCGGGGTGAGCGCGCGGCTCGGTAGCGGCCGGTTCTTCGTCATCGAGGCAGACGAGTACGACACGGCATTCTTCGACAAGCGCGCCAAGTTCGTTCACTACCGCCCGCGTACCGTGGTGCTCAACAATCTCGAGTACGATCACGCCGACATTTATCCGGACGTCGGCTCCATCCAGCGGCAGTTTCATCATCTGGTGCGTATCGTTCCCGGCAGCGGGCGCATCGTCTGGAACGCGGCGGATGCGCTGCTGCGGGAAACGCTCGCCATGGGCTGCTGGACGCCACTCGAAGGCTTCGCGCGTGCCGCGCGCAGCGAGGCACTGTGGAGTGCGCAACCATTGCCCGGGGCTGCCGACTACTCGCGCTTCGAGTTGCTCGAAGGCGGCCGGCCGCTCGGCACGGTCGAGTGGTCGCTCATCGGCGCGCACAACATGGAAAATGCACTCGGCGCGATCGCCGCTGCACGCCACGCCGGGGTCGAGGTGCCGCGCGCGCTCGCCGCACTTGCGGACTTCAAGGGAATCGCGCGCCGTCTGCAGCTGCGCGGCGAGATCAACGGCATTCGCGTGTACGACGATTTCGCGCACCATCCGAGCGCCATCGCGACGACCATCGATGGCCTGCGCCGGCGGGCCGGCGCGGCACGCATCCTGGCGGTGCTCGAGCCGCGCTCGCACACCATGCGCATGGGCGTGCATGAGCAGACGCTCGCGCCCGCGCTCGCCGGGGCGGACGAGGTGTGGCTGTACACTCCGGCGGATCTCGGCTGGGACACCGGGACGGTGCTGCGTGGGCTCGCCGGCCGCGGCCATGGCAGCGCCGATATCGACGCCCTGGCGCGCGAGCTCGCCGCCGCCGCGCGCCCTGGCGATCAGGTGCTCATCATGAGCAACGGCGGCTTCGGCGGGCTGCATGACAAGCTCCTCGCCGAGCTGCAGAATGCGGTACCACGGCCATGAGCGCGACTTGTGAGCTGCCGCTGTTTCCGCTCAGCACCGTGCTGTTCCCCGGCGGACCGCTGCGGCTGCGCATCTTCGAGCCTCGCTACCTCGACATGGTGCGCCGCTGCCTCAAGGCGTCGCGTGCCTTCGGTGTCGTGCTCATTCTCGAGGGTGAGGAAGCCGGTGAGGTGGCGAGCGTGGCGCCAAGTGGCACCAGCGCGCGCCTGGTGGATTTCGACACGCTGCCCGATGGGTTGCTCGGTATCGATTGCCTCGGTGAGCAGTGTTTCCGCGTACTCAAACGCTGGCGGCAGGAAGACGGCCTCAATGTCGCCGAGGTCGAATATCTGCCGGATGATGTGCCGTGCGCACTGCCGGCGGAGCTCGTGCACCTGGGAGAGCTGTTGCGGGAGGTGCTGCCGCAGCTCGGCGAGCGCTACGCGCACGTGGTGGCGCGCTATGAGGATGCCGGCTGGGTCGCCAACCGCTGGGCCGAGGTGTTGCCGCTCACCGCCGCCGAGAAACAGCAGCTGCTCGAGCTTGCCGATCCGCTCGCCCGTCTTGCGCAGGTGGCCGCCTGGTCAACCCGGCAGCCGCCGACTGCGCATATATAGCCCGAGGTACTTGCGCCGCACGTAGCCGGACTCGACGAGCGCGAACACGAGTCCGCGCCACCCGTCGAGAAATCCCAGGCGCAGCAGGTAGCCGCGTACGAAGCGCCACTGCGGATTGAGCAGTACCGGCAGCATGCCGCAGCGCCGTCCGCGTTCGTAGAGCGCCTGCGCCATGAGATCGGCGTAGCGTTGCATCCGCGCCTGATGGTCGTGGAGGCTGCGGTAGGAATAGTGCTCGAGATGCCCGTGCAGTCGCCGCACGCGGCCTTCGACGCGAGTGTTCTCGTGAATCTCGTAACCCGTCCAGCCGCCGCGGCGGCGATCGAACAGCCGCACCAGGCGATCGGGATAGGCATTGCCGTGGCGCAGAAAGCGCCCGAAATAATCGGTGATCCGTGGTATCGACCAGCCGGCAGCCCTCGCGAGCCCGGTACGCTGCAGCGCCAGGATCTCGGCACGCAGCTGCGCGCTCACACGCTCATCGGCATCGAGGCACAGCACCCAGTCGTGCCGGGCGTTGTCCACGGCGAACTGCTTCTGCGAGCGATAGCCCGGCCAGTCCCGCTCGATGACGCGCGCCCCGAGCGAGGCCGCGAGCTCGCGCGTGCGGTCGCTCGAGTGGGCGTCGACCACCACGATCTCGTCGCAGAAATCCACGGAGCGCACGCAGGCCTCGATGCGGTCGGCCTCGTTGAACGTGATGATGCACGCCGACAAGCGGCTGTCATCCGCCACGGACGCCCTCACCGTCGGTTCGTTGACACAGCCGTACAATACACACTCAGATGAGTCCGGTCCTGTTCTACGACCCCGTGTGCCAACAGCCATACGACACCCGTACGCTGCACGTGCAGGCATTGGGGGGCACCGAGGCGACGCTGGTGCGTGTTGCGGATGCGCTCGGCGCGTGGGTGATGCAGCATAACCGCACGCAGGACTGGCAGCGCTATCGGCGGCCGCAGCGCCTCGCCGGCATCAGTCATGTCGTCGTCAATCGCGATTCACGCGCGCTGCCATTCGTGCAGCAGCACTATCCCCACGCGCGTGTGTACCTGTGGCTGCACGATCGGCTGCATCCGCGCGCACGCCGCGCGCGTTGGCTGGCCGCCACCGCCCCGCTGCTGCGCGCGCGCGCGGTCACGGCGGTATGCGTATCGGAGTGGCAGCGCAGCGGCGTCGAGGCGACACTGCGCAGCATCGGCGTAGCGGACGTGGTAAGCGCGCGCACGATCTACAATCCGGTGGACGATGCGCTGCAGCCGGACAACACGCCCGTCGATCCGGAGAAACTCGTGTTCTTTTCCTCTCCCAACAAAGGACTCAACTTCGCGCTCGATGCCTTCCGCGAACTGCGCCGTGCCCTACCGCGGTTGCGCTTGGCTGTCGGCAACCCCGGCTACCGCGAGGCCGGAGCGGTGCCGAGCGAGGGCATCGAGCTGCTCGGAGCCCAGCCGCAGTCGCGCATGCACCAGCAGGTGCGCGGCGCCTTGTGCACTTTCTTTCCGAACTTTCTCATCCCGGAGACCTTCGGTCTGGTGTTCGCCGAATCGCATGCCCTCGGCACTCCGGTACTCACACACGACTGTGGAGCGGCGCCAGAGATCGTTGCCGACCCGCAGCAGCTGCTGCCGGTGAGTGCCGCGGCTCGCTGCTACGAAGCGCTAGTCGGTGACCTGCCGACGCGCTGGCGGGCTGGGCCGGCTCGGCTCGCCGCGGCGGCCGGACTTTTCGATGCCTACCTCGAGCGCATCCGCCAATGGCGCGCGGGCGCACGGCCGCACGCCGCGCCCGATGCGCGCTTCCGGCTCAGCGCGATCACGGAGCAGTGGCTGCGCTTGCTGAGCTGACCGGCAGTCGGCTCCAGGCCTCGAACACCGCCTCGACCGAGAGCTGATCGACCCGCGCCAGAACGGGAACGCCACCCACTCCGATCACGGCCGAGCCGCACGGACTGCGCGGAGTGACCTGGGCCGGCGGAGTCGAGCCGAACAGCACGACCAGAGGAGTCGCGAGCGCAGCGGCCGCATGCGCCGTGCCGGTGTCGATGGAAATCATACTGTGTGCGCGCACACAGAGCGCAAACAGACCCGGAAAAGGCAATCCCCTGAGCACGGTGCCCGGCATCGCCGCCGCCGCCTCGATCCAGTCGAGCAGCACTGCCTCGCGCGGAGCGCCACAGAGCACGAGCCGGGCCTCGGGCAGACGTTGGTGTATGCGATGGATCAGGCTCGCCCAGCGCTCCACGGGCCAGAATCGGTCGTCGGACTCCCGGATCCGCAGCGAGCGGCCGCGCATCGTGCGCCGGTTGCCCGGCTGCAGCAGCACCAGTGGCCGATCGCCCACGGCGTGCTGGCGCAGCCATTCATCACCGGCCGCGCGTGCAGCGCTCGAGAGTACCAACCGGGGAGCGCAGCGCGGCTCAGGCGTTGGCCAGGGGTAATCCGACTCCTGCAGTGCAGCTGGCATCACGCGGCCTAGGCTCACCAAACGATCTACCCAGTGAACCTGGGTCTGCGCAGCCGCTGCATCGGTCAGGAACACACAGCACGCCTCATCGATGCGGCCCCAGCGCAGCAGCCGCCTAATGCTGGCCAGCTTGCGCGGATCGGTCTCGCAGACGTAGACCGGCGCGTGCCGCGTGCGGCGCAGTCTCCACACCGTCCTCCACCAGCGCACATCCAGAGCAAAAGCGGTATAGCGGTGCAGCCAGAGTGTCTCGGCTACATCGGGATGCTCCGCGTAGAGCTGCTGTGACCAGTCGCCCGCACCGACGACCAGGCAGGGTCGCCCGAACCGTCGATGCAGTATCTCCAGCAAGGCAGTCAGCATGATCATGTCGCCGACCCGGCCGAACCAGATCACGATCGGTTGCAGGGAAGACGCCGACATGACTCCTCAGGACTGCGCGAGCACCATAAGCTATGCGGACTGGGCTCGCGCAGGCAAGCCCGCTGCCGTACCAATATGCGTGCATTGGCGTGGTTTTTAGGACTCATGGCGGCGGCGCTGGCAGCCGTAGCTCTGCTCGCCTGGCCGGCGTGGACGCTGTTGCATCCGCATTTCGACTTTCCATTCCACCGCATCGCCGAGCGTGTCGGCATGCTCGCGCTGCTTGTCGGCTTCCTCGCGCTCGCCCGCCATCTCGGGCTGACCGATCGCGCAAGCCTCGGCTACGGCGCACCCAGGCGGATCTTCATGCGGGAGCTGGGTATCGCCCTCCTGTTGGGAGTCGCCAGCATGCTCACGGTCGTAGGGCTCATGGCCTCTCTCGGGCTGCTCGAATGGCGCAGCGGGTCCGCCGGCGCACAACTGGTCAAGCTCCTCGCGACCTCCGCGCTCAGCGGCTTTGCGGTGGCATTCATCGAGGAAACCTTCCTGCGTGGGGCGATGCACACCGCCATCGAGCGGGAGTCCGGCACGAGCGCCGCCGTGCTGCTCACCGCGCTGCTGTACGCGGCGACGCACTTCTTCGCGAAGTTCCACATTCCGCCCGAGCAGGTAAACCCGCATAGCGGTCTCGATCTGCTCGCTGGCACGCTGCATGAGTTTGCCCATCCGGTAGCGATCGTGGATGCCTTCCTCGCTCTCGCCGCGGTCGGCGTGGTGCTCGGCCTCGTGCGTGCCGCGACCGGCAACATCGCCGCGTGCATCGGGCTGCACGCCGGCTGGGTATGGGTGATGCTCGTAGCGCACGGGCTTACACAGCCGCGCCCCGGCGCCGCGCTTGGCTTCCTGCTCAGCCGCTTCGACGGCTTCGTCGGCTGGTTGGTGCTTGGCTGGACGCTACTGCTCGCCGTGCCGCTATGGCGGTTCTATGCGGTGCGCGCCGGCGCAGCCGGCAAAAGTCACGTCTTTTGCCGGCGGTAACGCAGCCGATGTCCGCCGAAATCGCTTCCTGCGATTTCGGCCAATCCAACTAGTTGAGCTGCGTAATCGCGTAGCCCTTGCGGCGCAGCATCTCGAGCAGCCCACCGTCCCCGACCAGGTGCAGCGCTCCGACTACGACGAGCGCGTTGTCTTTTGCGTGGAGCAGCTGCTCCACCTGCGGGAGCCAGCGCCGGTTGCGGTCGGTCACCAGCGGTCTGTAGAGCGAGGGGAAAGCGCCGTACTCGCTCGAGAGCAGGCCAGCGAGGCGCGCGCCATCGCCCGAGCGCCAGGCACCGGTGATATCGCGCATCTCGGACTTGAGATCCTTCAGCTCGTCCACGGTCTGATCGAGCATGCGGATCTGGTCGGCGCTCGAAAGTGAGCTGAGACTGCTCAGCTCCTCGGGCAAAGTCTCGAGCCCCGCGGTCGGCTTGTGGTCGGCCTCGGCGAGACGCAGCAGCTGCTCCTCGACGCCCTGGTCGGGATCGAAGCCTTCGTGCTGGTAAGCGGCATCGGTGATCTCGATGCCAACGACCCAGGGCGCAAGCGAATCGAGACCGGTCATGGGCATGCCGACACTCGCGGCCGCGCCACTGACGCGTGCATAGCGCTGCTCCCCCAGGAGGCCGCGCAGCGTAGTGCCTGCCGGCAGAGTTCCATGGTCCATCATCCAGGTCATTGCCTCCATGGGATCGAACTTGGCGAGATCGAGCTCCATGATGAGTTTGGTGGAATCGGCATAGGCGCGGGTGAACCCTGCCGGCAACGCGGCATCATCCGCCGGCAGCATGTGGATCGAGCCGGCGAGGTAGATGATGTTGTGGGAGCCGCGCACCGCCCAGACCGGGCTCGCGGCCTGTGCGCTCAGGCAACCGAGCAGGCCGAGCCCGAGGAGCCACCACAGTGTTGTTCGACCCACACGACCTCCGTCAGCAGCGAGCCATCCGCCCGCAGCTCGAACGTACGATATGCCGGCGGTCGCGGGTCTACCGCGAACTCATCCGAGTTGGGCAGGAACTGGGCACACGTCGAAGGGGTCGCGAGCAGCCGCACGCCCTTGCGCAATCCATCGTAGCTCTGATGCACGTGACCCCAGACGATCGCGCGCACGTTGCGGTGCGTATCGACGGCGTGCAGGAACTCGGCGGCGTTCGTCAGGCCGACACGATCGAGCCAGCGGCTCGCCATCGGTACGGGATGATGGTGCAGACACACGATGCAGTGGCGCTTGCCGGCGGTGCCGAGCGCACGCTCGAGCGCGGCGAGACCGGGCGCACTGATTGCGCCGCTCGCGGCACCCGGGATGCAGCTGTCGAGCAGCACGATGCGCCAGCGTCCGAGATCGAAGAACTCATCGAGCACGAACGGCGCGCGTGCGAGCTCGCGGCGCATCGCCTCGGGCTCGTCATGGTTGCCCGGCAGGCACAGAACCGGAAGTCCGAGGCCGCCGAGCACCTGGCGAAAGTGCGCGTACCCGCCCGCATCGTCCTGCACGATATCCCCGGTCACGAGCAGCGCATCCGGCGGCCAGTCGCGCGCGCGCGCCTGGGTAAGCGCGGCCCTGAGCGCAGGCAGCGTCGGGACACCGCGCAGCGACTCACTCTCGCTGCCATAAAGGTGCGGGTCGGTGAACTGAATGAGGCGCAGCACGCTCATGAATCCAGCCTAGCAGAGCCCCCCTGTTCCCGGCAGTGAACCAGTCGTGCGTGGCGTCCGCGGACGACACATGGGGCGCACGCTTCACGTTACGCGCCCTTTGCAGAATGTGAAGCAGTGCCTGCGCGGCGTGGCGCGGCGGGAACTTAAGTCGCCTGGCGCAGCACGGCGACAGTGTGCGCAGCTCACGGCCGCGGATGAGACGTGCGGCAGTTCGCAGCCGCAACGCCGCGCACTGTGATTTGAGCGATGGCCGCGACTGATGGACAATGCGCGGCCCGCAGTGCGCGCCTGAGCGCAGGCGCGGCACTAGCCCCGTGAGGGCGACCACCGCTCGCCCAGAGGCCCGCATGACCACACGCCGCGAACTCGCCAACGCCATACGTGCGCTCTCCATGGACGCCGTGCAGCGCGCGAACGCAGGTCATCCGGGCATGCCGATGGGCATGACCGACATTGCCCAGGTGCTGTGGTCTGATTTCATGCGCTACAACCCGGCGAACCCGTTGTGGGAAAACCGCGACCGCTTCGTGCTCTCGAACGGGCACGGCTCGATGCTGCTGTACTCGGTGTTGTATCTCACCGGTTATCCGCTGACCCTCGAGGACCTCCAGGCATTCCGTCAGCTCGGCAACCGATCGAGCAGCTCGCGAGCCTGCGGGCGATACCGAACATGCAATTGTGGCGGTCGTGTGATGCGGCCGAGACGGCGATCGCGTGGACGCTCGCGATCGAGCGGCGCGGGCCCACGGCGCTCGCTCTCACCCGGCAGGCGTTGCTCCAGCAGCCACGCAGCCCCGGGCAGCTCGAGGGCATTCGCCGGGCGGTTACGTGCTGATCGACTGCTCCGGCCTGGCCGAGGCGCTCGTGATCGCCACAGGCTCCGAGGTCGGCCTTGCGGCACAGGCAGTAAACTCCATGAACGGCTCCGGGCGCCGCATACGACTGATCTCCATGCCCGCGACCGAGGTGTTCGACGCCCAGGACGAGAGCTACCGCGAGTCGGTGCTGCCGCGCGCAGTGACGCGGCGCCTGGCGGTCGAGGCCGGCGCGCGGCAGAGCTTTTGGCGCTACATCGGGGGCTCGGAACGTGTCGTTGGTATCGACCGCTTCGGTGCCTCCGGCAAGGGGGCCGATGTGTTCCCCCATTTCGGCTTCACCGCCGATAATATCGTGCTACAGATCCGTTAATTGCTGGAGGGCGCATGACGATCAGAGTCGGCATCAATGGCTATGGGCGCATCGGGCGCAACGTGCTGCGTGCGCTCTACGAGGGCAAGCGCAGCGCGGAAGTGAAGATCGTCGCGCTCAACGACCTGTGCGATTCGAAGACCAACGCCCACCTGACGCGCTACGACACCGTGCATGGCCGCTTCGACGGCGAAGTCAAAGTCGATGGCGACCACATGGTCGTGAACGGCGATCGCATCCGTGTGTTTGCCGAACGCGACCCGGCAAAGCTCCCCTGGGGCGATGTCGGGGTCGAATACGTGCTCGAGTGCACCGGGCTGTTCACCAGCAAGGCCAAGGCGGGCGCGCATCTCAAGGGCGGGGCGAAGAAGGTGGTGATTTCCGCTCCGGGTGGGGAGGACGTCGACGCCACGATCGTGTACGGCGTCAACGATCACACACTCAAGCGTGGTTACACCGTCATCTCCAACGCCTCGTGCACCACCAACTGTCTGGCGCCAGTTGCCAAGGTCCTGCACGACAAGATCGGCATCGCGGCCGGAATCATGACCACCATCCACGCCTATACCAACGATCAGGTGCTCACCGACGTCTATCATCCCGACCTGCGCCGCGCCCGCTCGGCGACGATGTCGCAGATCCCCACCAAGACGGGGGCCGCGGCCGCGGTGGGACTGGTGCTCCCGGAGCTCAAGGGCAAGCTCGATGGGTTCGCGGTGCGCATTCCGACCATCAACGTCTCGCTGGTCGATCTCACCTTCAGCGCCAGACGTGCGACTTCGGTCGAAGAGGTGAACCAGGCCCTGCAACAGGCGGCGGCCGGCCCGATGAAGGGGATACTCGCCTACAACGACGCGCCGCTGGTGTCGGTCGACTTCAACCACGACGCACATTCGTCCGTATTTGATGCCACGCTTACCAAGGTGATCGAAGGGAACCTCGTCAAGGTGTGCGCCTGGTACGACAACGAGTGGGGCTTCTCCAACCGCATGATCGACACGACGCTCGCCTGGTCGCGTGCCTCATGAAGCTCAAGCGCATGACCGATACGGACCTGCGCAACAAGCGGGTACTGATCCGGGAAGACCTGAATGTCCCGGTGCAGCAGGGAGTGGTGACGAGCGATGCGCGCATCCGTGCCTCGCTGGCCACCATCCGCTACGCGCTCGATCAGCACGCCCGGGTGTTCGTCATGTCGCATCTCGGCCGCCCGCAGGAGGGCGCGGAGGATCCGACACTCACGCTGGCGCCGGTGGCGGCGCGACTGTCGGAGCTGCTCGGCAAACCCGTGCCGTTACGCAAGAACTGGATCGACGGCGTGGACTGTGCCTTGGGCAGCGCCGTGTTATGTGAGAACGTGCGCTTCCTCAAAGGGGAGAAGAAGGACGACGAGCAGCTCGCGCGCCGCATGGCGGCACTGTGTGAGGTGTTCGTCATGGACGCCTTCGGCACGGCGCACCGCGCCGAGGCCAGCACGCATGGGGTGGCGCGCTACGCGCAGGTCGCCTGCGCAGGTCCGCTACTGGTCGGCGAGCTCGAGGCCCTGGAGCGGGCGCTAAAGGACCCCGCGCGGCCGCTGGTCGCGATCGTTGGCGGGTCCAAGGTGTCGACCAAGCTCATGGTGCTCGAGTCGCTGCTCGATAAGGTGGATCAGCTCATCGTCGGTGGCGGTATCGCCAACACCTTCCTCGCCGCCACCGGCGTCGATGTGGGCCGCTCACTGTGCGAGCGCGAGATGCTCGATGTCGCACGGCGCCTGATGGACAAGGCGCGCGCCCGCGATGCGCAGATCCCGTTGCCGACGGACGTGGTTGTCGGGCGGGAATTCGCTGCCACGGCGCACGCGGACGTACGCCCGGTCGGTGAGGTGCGGCGCGACGAGATGATCCTCGACATAGGTCCCGACACGGCGGACCGCTGCAGCGCACTGCTGCAGGCGGCCGGCACCATCATCTGGAACGGACCGGTGGGAGTGTTCGAGTTCGAGCAGTTCGGCGAGGGGACGCGCGCGATTGCGCAGGCCATCGCACGCAGCAAGGCCTTCTCGCTCGCAGGTGGCGGCGATACCCTCGCCGCCATCGAGAAGTACGGCGTCGAGGAGGGCATCTCCTACATTTCCACAGGGGGCGGGGCGTTCCTCGAGTTCGTCGAAGGCCAGACCTTGCCTGCAGTCGCCATGCTGGAGCAGCGCGCCCGTGAGTGAGCGGGCCGCAGGAGCACTGCGCCGGCGCGCGAAGATCGTCGCCACACTCGGCCCGGCAACCGACGATCCGGAGGTGCTCATGCAGATGATGTGCGCCGGGCTCGACGTCGTGCGTCTCAATGCCTCCCACGGTACGGTCGAGGATCGCCGTCGGCGCCTCGCGCAGGTGCGCGCGGCCGCGCAGCGCGCCGACCGCTGCGTCGGAGTGCTGCTCGATCTCGCGGGCCCCAAGATCCGCATCGAGTGCTTCCGCGACGGCTCGGTGCAGCTTTCCGAGGGCGCGCCGTTCACGCTCGACACTGCGCTCGATCCGAAGGGCGGCAGTGCACAGGCCGTGGGAGTCGCCTACGAGAACTTGCCGAAGGACGTGACGACGGGCGATACGCTGCTGTTGAATGACGGACAGATCGTGCTCGATGTGGTGCGCGTGGCCGGCACCAGTATCGAGACCCGGGTGCGGGTCGGGGGCACGCTCTCGGACCGCAAGGGGGTCAACCGCCAGGGCGGTGGCATCTCGGCGCCGGCGCTCTCCGAGCGTGACCGCGAAGACATCGTATTCGCCGCCGAGGAGGGCATCGACTACGTCGCGGTGTCCTTCGCACGCGAGGCGCGCGACATCGAGGAGGCGCGCACGCTGCTGCGCCGCGCGGGGAGCGAGGCACGCATCGTGGCCAAGATCGAGCGCCACGAAGCCGTCGAGAACCTGCCGGGCATCATCGATGCATCCGATGTGATCATGGTGGCGCGCGGCGATCTCGGCGTGGAAATGGGTTACGCGGAGCTCACCGGGCTGCAGAAAACCATCATCCAGCAGACCCGTACCCGCAACAAGGTGGTGATCACCGCTACGCAGATGATGGAGTCGATGATCAACAGCCCGGTGCCGACGCGCGCCGAGGTGAGTGATGTGGCGAATGCGGTCATCGATGGCACCGATGCCGTCATGCTCTCGGCCGAGACCGCCACCGGGCGCCATCCGGTCAAGGCCGTGCAGGCAATGGCACAGGTCATCGAGGGCGCCGAGAAGTACCAGCTCACCCACAGCCGCGCACGCCACCGCAGCGAAGGCCAGTTCAAGGGCAGCGAAGAGGCGATCGCCATGGCCGTCATGTACACGGCCAACCACATGAAGGTGCGGGCGATCGTCGCGCTCACGGAATCAGGCGCGACACCACTGTGGATGTCCCGCATCCGTGCCGATATCCCGGTGTATGCCTTCACGCGTAACGAGGCGACCCGTCGCCGTGTGACGCTCTACCGCGGCGTTTATCCGGTGATATTCGATGTGACCGCGGGGGGTGGTTCCACCGAGCGGCTGTATAGCGCGCTGTTCGCGCGGCTGCTGGAGTTGCAGCTCGTGCAGGAGCGTGACCTGGTGATTCTAACCAAGGGCGAGCACTCGGGCGTGCAGGGCGGCACCAACTCCATGCAGATCCTCACGGTCGCCCCGGATCCGCCGCGTTAGACCGCTGTCCGCCGGCGCGATGCGCACGCTGAAACTCGCAGCATTGGCCGTCGCGCTGGCGGTGCTGGCAGTCCTCGGCGGCGTTTACGCAGTGCTGCGGGCCTCACTGCCGCAACTCGATGGGCAGCTGCGCGCCCCCGGTGTCGCCGCGGCGGTGCACATCACGCGCGATGCGCTCGGGGTGCCGAGCATCGAGGCGGCCGATCGGCTCGACCTGGCGTACGCGACCGGCTTTGCGCATGGCCAGGATCGCTTCTTCCAGATGGATATCGCGCGGCGTTTCGCCGCTGGAGAGCTGGCCGAGCTGTTCGGCGCGGTCGCGGTCGATCAGGACCGGCAGACTCGCCTGTTCCGCTTCCGGGCGGTCGCGCGCGAGGTGCTGGCTGCCGCCACGCCGGCGCAGCGCGCGCTGCTCGATGCTTACGCACGCGGTGTCGGCGCTGGACTCGACAACCTGCGTGTCCGGCCGTGGGAGTATCTGCTGCTCGGCGTGAGGCCGGTCCCATGGCGCAGCGAGGACAGCGTGCTGGTCGAACATGCCATGTGGTGGGATCTGCAGGTGAATGGCCTGCGCCGCGAGGTACTGCGGCAGGAAATCAACGCGCGCCTCGGGGGCCCGCACTGCGCCGATGGTTGGAAATGCGCACTGAGCTTCCTCTATCCGGCTGGAACGAGCTGGGATGCGCCGGGCGGGTCCATGCCCATCGCCGCGGCTGCTCCGAGCGTGCCGGATGCCGCAGCGCTCGATGTGCGCGGCACGATGTCGTCCCCCGCACCTGCATCCGCCGTGCGCACGCCGGCCGCCGGCAGCAACAGCTGGGCGGTCGCGGGGCGTCTCACGGCAAACGGCGCAGCCTTGATCGCCAACGACATGCACCTCGGGCAGCGCGTGCCGCCCACCTGGTATCGCGCTCGTCTGCGGATCGCGGCGCACGGCAGCGAGCCGGCGCTCGACTTGAATGGTGTCACGCTGCCCGGCGCCCCGCTGATGGTTGCCGGATCGAACGGTCATATCGCCTGGGGCTTCACCAACAGCTACGGCAACTGGTTCGACGTTGCGGCCGCGTCGTGCGCGCCGCGCGCTGCGTCGCTCACGGTGGTGCACGAGGAGATCCGCGTGCGCGGCGCGCCGAGCGTCGCGCTCGACGTCAAGCGCGGACCCCTTGGAGTGTTGTGGCGCAGCGATGTGGGGCTGGATCGCTGCTGGTTCGTCGCATGGCTGGCACAGCTTCCCGAGGCTACCAACCTCCGCCTGGTAGAGCTCGAGCATGCGAGCTCGGTCGCGGACGCGCTAACGATCGCACCGAACATCGGTATTCCGCACCAGAACGTGGTGGTGGGAGACCGTGAGGGTCACATCGGTTGGACCATCTTCGGCCGTATCCCGGCGCAGACCGGTAGCGGCCGCGCGCGTGCAGGCGGGCCATGGACTACGGGCGCCGACCACCCGCGGATGGTGGACCCGCCGCTCGGCCGTCTGTGGACCGCCAACGCTCGGGTTGCGAGCGATCCCCGCCAGCTGCAGCTGATTGGTGGGGATCTGGCGAGCGTCGGCGCCGAGTACGACCTCGGTGCGCGCGCCAGCCAGATCCGTGACGACCTCCTGGCAGTCGCCACGCCGGTCACTCCCGCCGACATGCTGCGTATCCAGCTCGATGACCGCGCCGTGTTCCTCGGCCGCTGGCAGGCGCTACTGCTTGGGCTGCTCGATGCGCAGGCACTGCAGGATCAGCCACGCCGAGCGCAGTTCCGCACATTGATCGAGCACTGGAATGCGCAGGCGAGTGTCGATGCGGTTGGATATCGGCTGGTGCGCGCTTACCACGACCGCACCGCGCAGGCCGTATGGGCCATGCTGCTCGCAGCGCTGCATATCGCCGGCGACGATGCCAGCTGGCTTCCCGCGCAATTCGAGGGACCGCTGTGGGAGTTGGTGACGACGCAGCCGCTGCACCTGCTGGCACAGGATTATCGCGATTGGCGTGAGTTCCTGCTCTCGCAGTTGGATGCAACGATTGCCGAGCTCGCGCCTTCCTG
Source organism: Steroidobacteraceae bacterium (assembly GCA_035639195.1). GTDB lineage: Bacteria > Pseudomonadota > Gammaproteobacteria > Steroidobacterales > Steroidobacteraceae > 13-2-20CM-66-19. The sequence goes on along the minus strand of DASQYM010000021.1, from coordinate 14,790 downwards.
CCCGCAGCTCGTGCATTGCACCTGGGGCGCACGCAACGTCGCTCGCATCCGCCACCCGCTGTCGCGCGCGCTGCCGTGGCTCGCGTCGTTCCTCGATATGCCGACGCTCGAGTTAGCGGGCGACCACGACATGCCGCGCGTCCAGGACGGCGCGTTCGGTCAGTCCGAGCGCTTTGCGGTGGCGCCGGGGCACGAAGGGGAGGGCTATCTGCACATTCCGGGCGGACAGAGCGGGCACCCGCTCTCGCCCTACTACCGCGCCGGATTCGATGCATGGGCACGCGGCCAGCCGCTGCCGTTCCTGCCCGGACCTGCTAAGCACACTCTCACGCTGATGCCCTGAAAGTAGTGGCGGGGCGGGGTGCGGATGCTGTCCTTTCCAGGGACGCCGCTCCTGAGCCAACCCTCATGACCAACACACCGGGCGCTGTAGACACGCTCAGGGACAACGCCTTCGCGTCGCTGTCGATGACAGCATGGAGCACGAGGCCTGGAACCTGAGCGCCGAGCTGCGTGTCGTGTTGCTGTTTGAGGCGCGGATTCCGCCACCATTCAGGCGCCTGCGGTTAGACTGATGCCCATGAAAGAGCCGCAACGTTTCACCGGCACCGACCGGTATGTCGCCACCGACGATCTCATGATGGCGGTGAACGCCGCGATCACTCTGGCGCGTCCGCTGCTCATCAAGGGCGAGCCGGGCACCGGCAAGACACAGCTGGCCGAGGAGATCGCACGTTCCCTCGGGCGGCCGCTGTACGAATGGCACATCAAGTCCACCAGCAAGGCGCAGCAGGGTCTCTACGAGTATGACGCGGTCTCGCGGCTGCGCGATTCGCAGCTCGGCGAGGAGCGCGTGCGCGACATCCGCAACTACATCGTCAAGGGCCGCCTGTGGGAGGCGTTCGAGTCGCAAGTGCAGCCGGTGCTGCTGATCGATGAGATCGACAAGGCCGACATCGAGTTTCCCAACGATTTGCTGCGCGAGCTCGATCGCATGGAGTTCTACGTCCACGAGACACGCGAGCTGGTGCGCGCCCGGCACCGGCCGATCATCCTCATCACCAGCAACAACGAAAAGGAGCTGCCGGATGCATTCCTGCGCCGCTGTTTCTTCCACTACATCCGCTTCCCTGATGAGGCCACCATGCGTGCCATCGTCGGTGTGCATTATCCCGAGCTGAAGAAGGAGCTGCTGACCGAGGCACTGGCGGCATTCTTCGAAGTACGTGCCACGCCGGGGCTGAAGAAGAAGCCCTCGACCTCCGAGCTCCTCGACTGGATCACGCTGCTCGTGGCGGAGGATATCCCGCCCGAGGCGCTGCGCAGCGGGGACGCAGGTAAGATCATTCCCATACTGCACGGGGCGCTGCTCAAGAACGAGCAGGATGTGCACCTGTTCGAGCAATTGGTATTCATTCACCGCCGCGCTCGCTGAAGGTGCTGCGCGGTGCTGGTGCGATTCTTCTTCGAGCTGCGCGCCACCGGTGTGCCGGTCTCGATCACCGAATTCCTGACGCTGCTTGCGGCGCTCGAGGCGCGGCTCGCCGCGGTCTCGGCCGAGGACTTCTACTACCTGGCGCGCTCCTCTCTGGTGAAGGACGAGCGTCACTACGACCGCTTCGACCGCGTGTTCGCGCAGGTGTTCGAAGGCGCGGAGCGGTTGTTCGCGCAGCTTTCCGCGTCCGTGCCGGCTGAATGGCTGCAGTCGCTGGCCGCCGCCCGTGCTCTCTCCGAAGAGGAGCGGCGCCTTGTGGAGTCCCTCGGCGGCTGGGACAAGCTCCTGGAGGCGCTGCGGCAACGCCTGCGCGAGCAGCGCGAGCGGCACGCCGGCGGTAACCGCTGGATCGGAACCGGCGGTACCTCAGCCTTCGGCGCCGGCGGCTATAACCCGCTTGGTATCCGCATGGGCGGGGCGGCCCCGGGTCAGAAACGTGCGGTCAAGGTGTGGGAGCGGCGCGAGTACCGCAACCTCGACGACACGGTCGAGCTTGGAACGCGCAACCTGAAGCTCGCGCTCCGCCGGCTGCGTCGCTTCGCACGCGAAGGCGCTCCCGAGGAGCTCGACCTCGAACGCACCATCGACGCCACGGCTCGCAACGGCGGTCTGCTCGATCTGCACCTCGTGCCGCAGCGGCACAATGCGGTCCAGGTGCTGCTTTTTCTCGATGTGGGCGGCTCGATGGATGGCCACGTGCGCATCTGCGAGGAATTGTTCTCGGCCGCACGCAGCGAGTTCAAGCACCTGGAGTATTTCTACTTTCACAACTGTCTGTACGAGAGCGTGTGGAAGGACAACCAGCGCCGCGGCCAGGCGTTGGTGGCCACCGAGCGTGTGCTGCGCACTTACGGTCGTGACTACCGTGTGATCCTGGTCGGCGATGCCAGCCTGAGTCCCATGGAAATTGTGCAGCCCGGCGGCAGCATCGAGCACTGGAACGAGGAGGCCGGCGCGGTGTGGATGCGGCGTCTGTGTGCCGCTTTCCCACGCCTGGTGTGGCTGAATCCCGAGGATCCGGCTCGCTGGGCCTACACGCCCTCCATCGGCATCATGCGCGAGCTCATCCAGGGACGCATGTTCCCGTTGAGCCTTGCGGGACTGGACCGCGCCATCGGCGAGTTGCGCCGCCCCCTGAGCGGTACCGCGGCCGCTTCCTGCAGCGCGGGCGCGACTTTGGTCACACAGAGACCACCTGGTGGGGTTTCATAATAGCAGCGCTGACACGCCAGTATGGACAGGCTCGCCGAAACCGTAACCCGCCCCGACTTGCGCCCGACCGTCGGCCTGGTGCTGACGGGCGGCGGCTCGCGCTCCGCCTATCAGGTGGGCGTGCTGCTCGCGCTCGCGGAGATGTTGCCGCGCGCGCGCAACCCGTTCCAGGTGATCGTCGGCACGTCCGCCGGCGCAGTGGCGGCGAGTGTGCTCGCCGCCGAGGCGCACCACTGGCGGCGCGCGGTGGCGGGGCTCGAGCGCGTGTGGGCCAACTTCCACTCGAGCCAGGTGTTCCATGTGGATGCGAGTCACATGATGCGCGCGGGCGCCCACTGGGTGCTGGCGCTCGTCTCCGGCGGCATGGTGCTCTCACCGCCGAAGTCGATGCTCGACAACACGCCGCTGCGCGAGCTGTTGCGCGTGCACGTCGACTGCGACGGCATCCGCCGCAGCATCGAGCGCGGACACGTGCGCGCCTTCGCATTGTGCGCCACCAGTTACAGCAACGGTTACTCGGTGACGTTCTTCGACGGCATCGACTCGATCCGCGACTGGTCGCGCGTGCAGCGCGTCGGAGTCCGTACGCAACTCACTCTCGACCACCTCATGGCGAGCGCCGCGATACCGCTGCTGTTTCCGCCGATCAGGATCGGCGATGAGTACTACGGCGATGGCGCCATGCGCCAGCTCCACCCGCTGAGTCCCGCCATCCACCTCGGCGCCGACCGGCTGCTGATCATCGGCGTGCGCGCGCGGCGTGCCGCCGGAGTCCAGGTGAACCGCCTGCCCGCGATCATGCCAAGCCCGGGGGAGATATTCGGCTACATGCTCGACACGCTGTTCACCGACCAGATCTACGGCGATCTCGAGCAGCTCGAGCGCTTCAACGAGCTGGTACACGCGGCGCCGCAGGTTGCACGCGGCGGCCGTCCCATCGAGACTCTCATGCTCGCGCCCTCGGTCGATCCGCGCGAGCTCGCCGCACGCCATGCCAGGGAAATACCGCGCGGACTGCGTGCGCTGCTGCGCGTCATCGGCGGCCGCGATGTCTCCGGGGATCAGCTGGCGAGCTATCTCACCTTCGAGGGGGGGTATACGCGCGCACTCATCGAGCTCGGCTACCGCGACGCCATGGAAGCGCGCAGCGCGCTCATGGCGTTCATGAGCGGCGAGAAACTGCCGCAGGTGATGACTGCGGCGGGCGTGGCGCAGGCGACCTGAGACTGCCGCGCCGACCGCATCTGGCGACCCCTGCTCGGGACACGGCGCGGCTCTGATGGCAGTTTACTGAGCGGTGGCGCCGGCGGCGCGCACCGGCTTGAACAGCTTGGCTCCGGGCAGGCCGCTGTGGCGCGCCATCACGTTGGCAGATTCGGCCGCGAAGATCTCCGCCAGCCGGTCGACGATGTACACCGAGCGATGCTGGCCGCCCGTGCAGCCGACCGCCACCGTGAGATAGCCGCGGTTGCTCGCCTGGTACTCCGGCACGCGACCACGCACGAAGCGCGCAATGTCCCCAACGAGCGCCGTGACGTTGGTATGCGTCTCGAGGAAGCGGATGACCTCGGCATCGCGACCGGTGAGGTTGCGCAGCCCCGGCTCCCAGTAGGGATTGGGCAGAGCGCGCGCATCGAAGACGAAGTCCGCATCGGCGGGTATGCCGCGCTTGAAGCCAAAGGACTCGAAAGTGATGGAGAGCTTGCCGGCGGAGCGCTGCTCCACGCGCTTGTGGATGATGTCGCGCAGCGAGTGCACCGACAGGCGTGAAGTGTCGATGAGCAGATCGGCCACCGAGGCGATCGGCTCGAGCAGCTCGCGCTCGAGTGCCATCGCTTCACGCAGGCCGATGCCGCTGCGACTCATGGGATGCTTGCGGCGGGTTTCCGCAAAGCGCCGCAGCAGTTCGTCTTCCGCCGCGACCAGGAACACGACCTCGCACTGCAGGCCGCTGCGCCGCAGCTCATCGATCAGCTGCGGAACGCTCGCCACCTCTGCGGCAGTATTGCGCGCATCGAGCCCGATCGCCGTACGCTCGTAGGTCGCCTCCGGGCTGCGCACCGTGTAGGAGACGAACGGTTTCAGCAGCGCCGCCGGAATGTTATCGATGCAGTAAAAGCCCAGGTCCTCGAGCATGTGCAAGGCCACGCTCTTGCCGGACCCCGACAGCCCGCTGAGGATGATGATGCGCACGCCGCCATGTTATCCAGCGGCAGCGCCGCTGCAAGTTTCCGTCCCGGACGCGCGGACGGGGCCCCTACAGGCGCAGGGCGCGCACCGAGGCGGCATGGTGGTCGGCGCGCTTCTCCTTGTACTTCTTGATGCAGCGATCGAGCTTGTCCGCGAGCAGATCAATGGCCGCGTACATGTCCTCCTGGGTGGCATCCGCATGGATGGCGTTGCCGCTCACGTGCAGCGTCGCCTCGGCCTTTTGTCGCAGCTTCTCCACCGTCAGCACGCAGTGCACGTCTATCACCTGATCGAAGTGTCTGCCAATGCGCTCCAGTTTCTTCTCCACATAGCCCCGCAGTGCTGGGGTGACTTCGACGTGGTGGCCGGTTACGCTGAGCTGCATACCTCGTCTCCTTGTTTGAATCTGCCTACATCTGTTTCGGCCCCGCACGGCGCCGCTCGTTCGAGGCCGCAATTCCCATGGCCTCGCGATACTTGGCGATGGTGCGCCGCGCCACCGGAATGCCCTCGGCCGAGAGAAGCTCCGCGATGCGGCCGTCGCTCAACGGGGTTTCGGGGTGCTCGTCCTTGACGAGCTTTCTGATCTTGGCGCGGATCGCCGTCGATGAGGTGCCCGAGCCGTCGGCACCCTCGACCTGGCTCGAGAAGAAGTAGCGCAGCTCGAACACGCCGCGCGGTGTGTGCATGTACTTGCCCGAGGTCACGCGCGAGATCGTCGACTCGTGCATGGTGACCGCCTCCGCTATGTCCTTGAGGATCATCGGACGCATGTACTCCTCGCCGTGCTCGAGGAATGCCGTCTGCCGCTCGACGATCGAGCGCGCCACCTTCATCAGCGTTTCGTGTCGAATCTCCAGACTTTTCAGCAGCCAGCGTGCCTCCTGCAGCTGTGCGCGCATGGTGGCGTGACTCGCATTGCGGCCGATGAGGCTGGCATAGCTCTGGTTGAGACGCACGCGCGGCAGCGTCGCCGGATTGATCTCCACTCCCCAGCCGTGCTCGGTGCGGCGCACGAACACATCCGGCACCACATATTCGGCGCTGCCGGCGCTTACCGTGGCGCCGGGGCGCGGATGGCATGAGCGCACCAGCGCCAGCGCGCAGGCAATCTCCTCCTCGGTGGTGCGCAGCTCGCGCCGCAACAGCGACAACTCGCGCTCGGCGACGAGCTCGAGATGATGGCGCGCGATGCGCAGCGCCGTCTCGAAGCCCGGCGTCGAGGAGTCGAGTTGCCGCAACTGCAGCTCGATGCATTCCCCGACCGAGCGGGCACCGATACCGGCAGGGTCGAGCCCCTGTACGCGCATCAGCACGCTCGCGACCTCCTCGCTCGAGCACTCGAGCTCCGGACGCAGCGTGTGCGCGATCTCCTCGAGAGATTCGGTGAGATAACCGTCGTCGCTGATCGCATCGACGATGGCGCGCGCAATGGCGAGCTGCCTCGGCTCCAGATGCGCGAGCTCCAGCTGCCACAACAGGTGATCCTGCAGCGACTCGCCAGCGGCGTTGGCGTACTCCTGCTGCCGCTCGTCATCGTCGCCGTTCCAGGCCGTGTCCGCCGGCCCGGCGGTGTGCTCGCCCCAACCATCCTCGAGAACTTCCACCGTGCTCTCGGCGGCGCGCTCGGCGGGCTTGGGCTGCTCCGCCGCAGTGACCAGCGCCTCGAAGGTCCCGCTGGCCTCAGCCTCCTCCAGTGGCTCGAGCATCACGTTGGTTTCCAGCAGTTCGCGGATGTGCGCCTGCAGCTCGAGCGCCGGAAGTTGAAGCAGACGGATGGCCTGCTGCAGCTGCGGGGTCATGGTCAGTTGCTGACCCAGCTTGAGCTGCAGAGAAGGTTTGAGCATGGTGACTTGGGTGCCCTGGTGTCGGCCGCTCCAGGCTCCTCAGGTAATCAGTTGAAAGTCAAAGTTTTTTGACTCCAGCTCGCCCGGAGCTTCAAAGCCGGAACGACTGACCCAAGTACACCTCACGGACTTGGGGGTTGGCAAGGACTTCTTCCGCAGTGCCGGCGGCGATCACCGTGCCCTGGTTGACGATGTAGGCCCGGGCGCACACCCCCAGGGTCTCGCGCACATTATGGTCAGTGATCAACACGCCGATGCCGCGCTGGGTAAGCTCGCGGATGATGCGCTGGATATCGAGCACCGACAGCGGATCGACACCGGCGAAGGGCTCATCGAGCAGCATGAAACGCGGCTCGGCGGCCAGCGCGCGCGCGATCTCCACGCGGCGCCGCTCACCGCCCGAGAGCGCAAGCCCGAGAGTCTTGCGAACGTGCCCGATGCGCAGCTCTTCCAGGAGCCGCTCGAGACGCTGCTCGCGCGCACCGCGCTCCATATCGCGCATCTCGAGAATTGCCATGATGTTGTCCTCGACGGACAACTTGCGGAACACGGAGGCTTCCTGCGGCAAGTAGCCGAGACCGAGCTGTGCGCGACGATGCATCGGTAGCAGCGTCAGGTCCACCTCGCCGAGCAGGATTCGTCCCGCATCGCACGGCACCAGTCCGACGATCATGTAGAAGGCGGTGGTCTTGCCGGCGCCGTTCGGGCCAAGCAGTCCCACCACCTCGCCGCTAGCGAGCTCGAGCGAGAGATCGCGTACCACCTGGCGCGACTTGTAGCTCTTGGCCAGGTCCGTGGCTTTGAGCGCAGTCATGGCTTGGGATTCGCCGGCGGTGGCTTGCCGGCCTCGTTGTGCGGCTTGCCGGCGGGTGGTGCCGGCGCACTCTGCGGGGTGATCGTGATGTGCACGCGCTGGTCGCTTCCGGGCTGACTAGCCGCCTGCACGCGCTGTGCGCGGATGTTGTATACCAGCAGCGGCCCTGAGATCTCGTTCAGGCCATCGGACAACCACGCATCGTTGGAGAGCCGCACCGTGCCCTCGGTGACGTCGTAAACGATCTCATCCGCGCGCCCGCGCGCCATCTGCTGCGATTCACCGCGCGGCTGCTCGAACTCCGCCGGCTTGCCGGTGGCCGTGGCGCGCAGAATGCGATTGTCGCGGAATTCGACCACCGCCTGATCCGCCCGCAGGCTGCCGCTTGGTGCGGCGTCGATGCGCACGTGACCGTCGAAGGTCCAGTGGCTGTTGGCGAAGTTCAGGCCGCTGGCATGGGCATGATCGGCCTGCACGCGCATCGCACCCTGCGAAATCACCACCTCGCTGAACACCACCGTGTTGGTACGGTAATCCACCTCCGAGGAGGCCGCATCGACAGTGATCGGCAGTTGATGGCTGGGCAGGGCGGCGTTCGCGGCCGCGGCCGCGGCGGCGGCCGCAGGGATCGGCGCCGTCAGCGCGTGCGCGGCGCCCGCGCCACCGGCGATGAGGCCGCACAACAGCCAGCGGCGCGCGTTAGCGGAGGAAGGCGCCATGTACGGCCGATTCTAAATGCACCTGACGCTCCTTCAAGTTGGCCACCAGGCCATGGGAGGCGAGCTCGCGTCCGGACATGACGATCTTTACCGGCGCCTGTGTCGTCACCACCTGCGCGTTGGTGTCGAAGGCGAGATGCTCGGAGGTGATCTCCGTCGGATCGTTCGTGCCGGGCATGTTGCCGATGACGTGCACGTCACCATCGAGCTGCACCACGCCGCTTCCCTGCGCCACTTCGCCGTGCACGGCGCGCGCGGTCCACAGATTGCCGCTCTGGTCGCGGAATCCGAGTCGTACCTGCTGCAGCTCCACCAGGCCACGGTTCGGCTCCTGCTGGATCTGCGCCGCGTCGAGCGTGTAGATGGGCCGGCCGTCGCTGCCGGTCTGCACGAGTCGAGCCTGCATGGCCGAGTAGCCCGGATCGTGCAGCGGCTGTTCGGCAGCGGTACGGGCGACGGACTCGGGCTGAGGCGCCGTCAGCAGTACCATCCCCACGATGAGCCCGAGCAGCGCCGCCAGAGCCGCCAGACGGTAGATCATCGCGCCCGCGCCCGCCGCGACGCTAGTGCGAGCAGATGATCGCAGACCTCGCGTACCGCGCCACGCCCGCCGGGAAGACGCGTCACCATATCCGCCACGCGGCGCGCCGAGTGGTGTGCGTCCGCGACCGCGAATGAGAGCGCCGCGGCGCGCATCAACGGCACATCGGGAAGGTCATCGCCGACACAAGCACAGGCCGCAGGCGTCAGCTTCAGCCGTGCACACAGCTGCCTGAGCGCCGCGAGCTTATCGCCTACGCCCTGCAGCACATGACGCACGCCGAGCTCGCGGCAGCGTGCCGCCACCATGCTTGAGCGCCGTCCGGAGATCACCGCCACGGTGAGTCCTGCGCGCTGCAGCTGTTTCAGTCCGACGCCATCGCGCACGTGGAAGGCTTTGAGCGCTTCGCCGCGCGCGCCGAAGTACAGTCGCCCATCGGTCAGCACCCCGTCGACGTCGAGCACGAGCAGGCGGATGGCGCGCGCCATTTCAAACGACGCCGGCGCGCATCAGATCGTGCACGTTGAGGGCGCCGATCAGCCGCCCATGCGCATCGGCAACGGGCAGCGCAGTGATGCGATGTACCTCCATCAAGTGCGCGGCTTCTGCGGCGAGCTCGCGCGGGCCGATGCTCTTTGCCTTCGTGGTCATGACGGCGCGCATCACGGTGGCGTGCACGTCGATCTGCTTGTCGAGGGCACGGCGCAGGTCGCCATCGGTGAATACCCCGAGTATCCGCTGCGCGCTGTCCACCACCACCGTCATCCCGAGCCCCTTGCGCGACATTTCCAGTAGCCCCGCGCCGAGCGGGGCATCGGGCGCAACGCTTGGCACGGCATCGCCGGTACGCATCAGGTCCTCGACGTGCAGCAGCAGGCGTCGCCCGAGCGCGCCGCCCGGGTGCGAGCGGGCGAAGTCCGCGCGCGTGAAGCCGCGTGCCTCGAGCACCGCGACTGCGAGCGCATCTCCCATGGCGAGCGTCGCCGTCGTGCTCGCGGTCGGAGCGAGGTTGAGTGGACAGGCCTCCTCGGGCACGCTGACATCGAGCGTCACGTTGGCCGCGCGTGCGAGTGTGGCATCCGTCCGGCCGCACATCACCATCAGCGGCACGGCCAGACGTTTCAGGTGCGGGAGCAACAGCACCAGCTCGGGAGTTTCCCCGGAGTTGGACAGCGCCAGCACCGCATCGAGGCGGGTGATCATGCCAAGATCGCCGTGACCGGCCTCGGCCGGGTGCAGGAAGAAGGCGGGCGTGCCCGTGCTGGCGAGCGTTGCCGCGATCTTGCCGGCAACATGTCCCGACTTGCCCATGCCGGTCACCACGATGCGTCCGCGGCACTCGAGACAGATGCGGCAGGCGTGCGCGAACTGCGGCCCAAGCCTCGGGGAGAGCGCCTCCACCGCGCGCGCTTCGATGCCGAGCGCACGACGGGCGGAGGCAAGCAGTTGCTCGTCATCGGCCTGCGGCACGGAGCTCGCCGGGGCCGCGGGGTGCGGATCCATACAAGTCATTATAGGCGTGGCTGGCACCACCCCATGTAATATCGCGCCCATGGACCCTGAAGAAGTCGCGCGACTGATCCGGGCCGGCCTGCCCGGTGCGCAGGTGCAGGTGGAATCGGCCGACGGCACCCACTTCAGCGCGCGCGTCATCGCGCGCGAGTTCGCGCAGCTACGCAGCCTGGCGCGCCACCAGCTCGTGTACCGCACGCTCGGTGAGCGCATGGGACGGGAAATCCATGCCCTGTCCATCGAGGCGCTGACGCCCGAAGAGTCGGGACAGCACTGAGGTGGACAAGCTGCAAATCCAGGGCGGTGTACCCCTCGAGGGGGAGGTGCGTATCTCCGGCGCCAAGAACGCGACGCTGCCGATACTGGCGGGCGCGCTGCTCGCCGAGGATCCGGTGGTAGTGGCGAACGTGCCGCATCTGCGCGATGTCACTACCACGGTCGAGCTGCTCGGCAGGATGGGTGCCACGGTAACCATCGACGAGCGCATGCGCATCGAAGTCGACGGCTCGACGGTGCGCGAATGCTTCGCTCCGTACGATCTGGTGAAGACCATGCGCGCGTCCATCCTGGTGCTCGGCCCACTGGTTGCGCGCTACGGGCATGCGGATGTGTCGCTACCCGGCGGCTGCGCCATCGGTGCGCGCCCCGTCAACATCCACGTCGCGGGCCTCCAGGCGATGGGGGCCGACATCACCATCGAAGGTGGCTACATCCGGGCACGTGCCGCGCGCCTGCGCGGTGCACGCCTGGTGCTCGAGACGGTGACGGTCACCGGCACGGAAAATCTGATGATGGCGGCGACGCTCGCCAAGGGCGAGACCGTGATCGAGAACGCGGCGCGCGAGCCGGAGGTGGTCGACCTGGCGAATTTTCTCATCGCCATGGGTGCGCACATCCAGGGCGCGGGCACGGACAAGATCATCGTGAGCGGTGTCGAGAAGCTGCGCGGCACGAGTTATGAGGTGCTTCCCGATCGCATCGAGAGCGGCACTTACCTGGTCGCGGGCGCCATCAGCCGCGGCCACGTGCGCATCAAGAACACCCGCCCCGACCACCTCGATGCGGTGCTCGCGAAGCTGCAGGAAGCGGGCGCGAAGCTCGGCGTGGGCGAGAACTGGATCGAGGTGGACATGCGCGCTCGCGCGCTGCGCGCGGTCGATGTCAGAACTGCACCTTATCCGGCGTTCCCGACCGACATGCAGGCGCAGTTTGCCGCGCTCAACACCGTGGCGAGCGGCGTCGGCACGATCACCGAGACGATCTTCGAGAACCGCTTCATGCACATGCTGGAGATGCGGCGCATGGGGGCGGAGATCCGCCTCGAGGGCAATACCGCCATCATCCACGGCGTCGACAAGCTCACCGCAGCGCCGGTGATGGCGACCGACCTGCGCGCCTCGGCTAGCCTGGTGCTCGCGGGGCTGGTCGCCGAGGGGCGCACGGAGGTCGAGCGCATCTACCACATCGACCGGGGCTACGAGGCCATCGAAGAGAAGCTCGCGCAGCTCGGCGCGCAGATCCGGCGCGTGCCGAACTAGCGCGCACGGCCCCGCTCGCGTGCAAGGTCCGCCTCACGGGTTATGCGCTTGCTGACCCTCGACGGCGAACTTACGATGGCAGCGGGGTGGTTAGCATGATCCACAAGGCCGTTATCGGTGCTGGCCTGAGCCTGTGTGTGGTGGCGTGCGCAAGCTCGCCGGTCACGCCCGTTGCGGTGCATTCTGCTGCGAATCGGTCGCCGGCCAGATGCGTGGCGCAAACCGCAACGCGAATTCCCTTGAGTCCGAGCGAGTGTGCCGCGGCCGAACCGGGACAAGCGCTGTATCTGCGCGACCCAACTCTCCCCGTCCCAAGCGTCCTCGGCAAGCCACGGATCGCGAGCCGCTAGCAGTCCTCACAAGCCGGTGCACGGTTTCCCGTTGCAGAAATTGGGCTGCCACCTGGGCCTTGGAGCGCACGCCACCCTCGCGAGCCGACTCACGACCTTGCCGCTCACAACCTCGCGGTGAAGCCCACGAACATTTCCCGGCCGAGAGTGTCGTAATTCGCATAGACATTGCCGCTGCCCGTGCCGGTGATCTCGGCGGGGATGACCGGCGGATCCCGGTCGAGCACGTTGTTGACTCCGGCACGCAGCTCGAGTGTCTTGTTGACCGTCCAGATGGCCGACAGGTCGAGGTAGCTCACGCTCCCCACCCTGGCGTTCAGGGTGTTGTACGCACCGTTGCTGAGCAGCGGGTTCGAAGTGTTGCTGTCGAGCTCCGTCGAGCCGATGTAACGCCATTGCGCCGAAAGCAGCACGTTGATCCGCGGCAACTCCCACGAGGTGCGGAAGTTGCTGCGCCACTTCGGGAACACGCTGCCGCACGTTGCACCGTAGAGACCGGCACAGTTGTAACTGCCGAAGCCCGGCAGCGGGGTGGTCGAGGCAACCGAGGTGTAGCTGCCGTTCAGGGTGAAGGTCAGCGAGCCCGTGCTGCCCACGCCGAGGCGGTATGCGCCCTGAAGATCGACACCCCGCTGGTTAGCCTCGGCGACGTTGATGTTCGTGCCGGCGATGTAGCCGCCGCCGGCAATGGTCGTGCCGAACAGGGCACCGGAGCGAGCACGCACCACCAGGCTGCAGAAAGCCGGATCGCCGCTGGTCAGGCACTGCTGCAGCGAAGTGCTGATCGGTATGGTGCCGACCTCCTGCTTGATGAGGATGCGGTAGTAGTCGACGCTCAGCTCGAAGTCGGAGATGAAGCTCGGCGTCAACGTCACACCGGCCGAGGCGGTATCCGCCGTTTCCGGCTTGAGCTCCGGGTTGCCCCCGAGGAGCGTTGCGCATTGGCTCGCCGGACACTGCGGGATATGGCCGTACTGCGCCTGGGTCACGCCGGTGTGCTCACACTCTGACAGTGGTGCCGAGGGCGTAAGTCCGGCGCAGGGGTCGCTCGACACGACGCTGGTATTGGTGACCGTCTGCGGACTGTAAAGCTCGATGATGTTCGGCGCACGCAGCGCGTGCTGATACGAGCCGCGGAAGCGAATGTCGTGTATCGGCGCCCACTGCATCTCGAACTTGTAGGTATTTGCCGATCCCGCGGGCGTGTAGCTCGAATGCCGGTAGCCGGTATCGAACACGAGCTCCCGGCTCCAGGGTTGGTTTTGCACGATCGGCACGCGCAGCTCCGCGAACTCCTCGGTGACGCTCGTATCCTGGTCATGGATCGCGACCGAAGCGCCGCTGAAGCCCGCGAGATCGTTGGATATCGAGGCCGCGTCGGGCTGGAAGTTCAACTCGTCCAGGCGGTGTTCCGCACCGACGTTGAGCGCCACGCCGTCGCTGGCGAGCGGAATCGTCACGCCGTACTTGCCGAGATCTCCAGTGATGCTGCCCGAGATGATCGACTCCCGCACCCAGCCTGATTCGGTACCGAGGCTGTTCAAGTAGGCGACCTGCGCGGGCGTGACCGCCCCCTGCTTGAACACCTGGTAGGGAACGCAGCTGCTGCCTCCGGTGAGGCACTGCCCGCTCGGGCCGACATTCAAGGCGTTGTTGATCGCATCCCAACTCAGGAAGTTGGTATTGGTCTGTTGCAGACTGGTGTAGTAGTTGGAGAAGTAAGCGTCGTAGTTCCAGGCATCTCCGAGATTGCCGCTCACACCACCGACGACGCGATAGTTGTTGTGCTCCCACTGGGTCGAGCGCGGGCCACCCTCGATGTTGCGCCGCCCGATCCACAGCGACACATATCCCGGCGGAGCGCCATACAACCCGCAGTACGGGGTCAGTGTGGTGACCTCCTGTGCACTCAACAGCGCGCTGTTACACGGCATGTAGACGCTCGCGCCATCCGCACTCTGGCCGGCGGGGAAAGTCACCGGCGACTTCGGGTCGGAAGCGAGAAACAATCCCGAGGGCGCAGTTGCCGCCGTCGACTTGTCGTTCATGTAGTTGAACTCGAAGTACGGCTTGAGCCAGTTTTCGACGTCGTAGTGCGCGAACACGCCACCCATGTAGCGCTGGCTCTCCTGCGAGAAGTACTGGAACGGACTGGAATTGAACAGCGGCGGCGGCACCGAGCCGTTCTGCGGGTAGGGCAGCAGCTGGCTGCCAACCACGCTGAAGTCCCCCTCGTTCGCGGTGCCGACGCCGGCGATGAACAGATTGGAGTTCGGTGAACCATTGCAGAATGATGTGAACTTGCTGGTCGTGTTGAGCAGGCAGGCGGCGAAGTCGCGGCTGCCCTGCGACACCGGATCGGCGCTGCGATAGGTGAAGTAACCGGTGACATTGCCTTTGCCGTCGGAGGAATTCGTCCCCATCACGATGGTGAAGGCACGGTTGCGTCCGTCGGTGACGCTGCTGCTGGGCACTTCGAACCCAGCCTGCGAGAGCAGGCCCTGCATGTCCTTGTTGTGGTTGTCGTGGTAATTCAGTCCGTACTGGCCATCGATCTCGACGCCCTGGAAGT
>DASQYM010000020.1:0-87676 GCA_035639195.1 Steroidobacteraceae bacterium | reverse complement strand
TACCGCATCAATCCCGGCAACGTCGGCCGTGGCAGCAAGCGCGATCCGCAGTTTGCCGAGATGATCGAAGTGGCGTGCCGCTACGGGAAGCCGGTACGTATCGGTGTGAACTGGGGCAGCCTCGACTCGGACCTCCTGACGCGGCTCATGGACGAGAACTCGGCGCGCGCCGAGCCGCTGGATGCACAGCAGGTGATGCGCAGCGCAGTGGTGCTCTCGGCGCTCGGCAGCGCGCAGCGGGCCGAACAGCTCGGACTGCCGCACGATCGCATCGTGCTCTCCGCCAAGGTAAGCGGCGTGCAGGACCTGATTGCCATCTACCGGGACCTTGCCGCGCGCTGCGACTATCCGCTGCACCTCGGGCTCACGGAGGCCGGGATGGGGTCGAAGGGCATCGTCGCATCCACCGCCGGCATGGCAGTGCTGCTGCAGGAGGGGATCGGCGACACCATACGCGTCTCGCTCACTCCCGAGCCCAACGGTGACCGCACCCAGGAAGTGATCGTGGCGCAGGAGATCCTGCAAACCATGGGGCTGCGATCCTTCACGCCGCTCGTGGTCGCGTGCCCCGGATGCGGGCGCACGACCAGCACCCTCTTCCAGGAGCTTGCCGCGCGTATCCAGTCGCACATCCGTACGCGCATGCCGCAGTGGCGGCGCGAGTACCAGGGCGTCGAGGACATGACCGTAGCGGTGATGGGTTGCGTCGTGAATGGACCGGGCGAGAGCAAGCACGCCAACGTAGGCATCAGCCTGCCTGGGACCGGCGAGCGACCGGTAGCACCCGTGTACGAAGATGGCGCCAAGACCGTGACGCTGAAAGGTGAGCGCATCGCCGAGGAGTTTCAGGAGATTGTCGAGCACTACGTGGCGCGGCACTATGCACGCCGGGAGGCCGATGCATGAGCGAGCTCGCGACACGGCGCTGTACGCCCTGCGAAGGTGGCATCCCACCGCTCAGCCCCGCCGAGGCGAAGCGGCTGCTCGCGGAGATCTCCAGCGCCTGGACTCTGACGGAGAATGCCGATGCACTGCGGCGCGAGTTCAAGTTCCGCGACTTCTACCGCACCATGAGCTTCGTCAACGCACTCGCGCATATCGCGAACATCGAGGACCATCACCCGGACCTCGAGGTCGGTTACAACTACTGCCGAGTGACCTACACGACGCACGCCATCCGCGGACTCTCCGAGAACGACTTCGTGTGCGCGGCGAAGGTCGATCTGATACCGCTAGCCTGAACCGCGATAGCCAGGGTCGTGCTCGGCCGCCCCCGCCCCAGCAGCGAGGAGCCGTTGCAAACGCCGGTCCCATATCTTGCGTCGCGGGGCGACCCAGTGGTCGAGCAGCTCGAGCGCCCGCGGCTCGAGCCGGCAGATGCGGTCGCGGCCGACTTTCTCCGTGTGAATCAGACCGTTCCTCTCCAGAGCCTTCAGGTGCTTGAGAATCGCCGAGAGGCTCAGCGGCAGATGCTCTGCCAGCCTGCTCGCGGATTCCTCTCCGCCGCAGAGACACTCGATCATATGTCTGCGCCACGGGTGGCCGAGGGACTTGAAGACCTTGTCGAGCGCGACGTAGTTGAGCATCCGGTCTTACTGTAGAAGCGGGAGGCGCGCGATCAATACATGTTTCGGGAATAGTTAACCAAATAGTCCACTATTCGAATAAACACTTTAAAAAGTCGCCCCCGCTGCAGTCCGCGACGCCCCGCCTGCCGACTTCAGCGCGCCGCCTCCGGCAGCTCGCCGCTGAGGCCGAGCGCGCGACGGATGAAAAATCGCCGCAGCTCCTGACTGGCATTGACCCAGGAGAGTCCACGCTGCGCCAGGCGCGCCACCGGGCCCGCACCGTGCGCGAGCAGCCGGTCGAAAGTATCGATCGAGACTGCCATGGCGGCGACCTCGCTCTTGCGCCAGCGCTCGTATGCGCGCAGTGCCCGCAACGCCCCCGGATCCTCACGCGTCGCAACGGCCGCCTTGACCTGTTGCGCGAGTGCGGCGGCATCGAGCAGCCCGAGGTTCATCCCCTGGCCTGCAAGAGGATGGACCACGTGCGCCGCATCACCGATGAGTGCGACGCGCTGCGTGACGTAGCGCTGCGCCGCAAGTCGCATCAGCGGGAACGACAGGCGTTCGCTCAGGAGACGCGTGCTCCCGAGCGCGCCATCGGCAGCGCGCTCGAGCTCCGCCGCGAAAGCCGCATCGCTCAGGCTCACGAGCCTGGCGGCGCGCGCATCGTCCGCCGACCACACGATCGAGCTCGTGCCATCGGCGAGAGGAAGAAACGCGAGCGTGCCATCACGCATGAAGCGCTGCCAGGCGGTCGACTGATGCGGTCTTTCGGTTGCGACGTTGGCGACGATGGCCGTCTGTCCGTAGGCGCGCACCTCTACCGCGAGTCCCGCAGCGGCACGCAGCACCGATTGCGCGCCGTCGGCTCCGATCACCAGTCGCCCCTCGAGCACGCCCTGCGGCGTGCTCACCGTGACCTCCTCCGCCCCAATCGAGAGCGAGCTGAAGGGCGCGGGCTCGAGGTGACCGCCGGCCTCGGCGAACGCAGCGAGCAGCGCCGTCTGCAGTGCGCGATTCTCGGCGATGTAACCGAGGTTCGGCTCAGCCACATCCGCAGCATCGAACACGAGCACATCGCCGCTGGTGGGGGCAATGCTCTCGTGCCAAATACGCATGCGCTCGTAAGCTGACAGCCGCTCGGCGGGTATCTGCGTCCAGGCACCCGCGCGTCTCAGCAGCCGCTCGCTGGCGCGCGACAGCGCCACGACGCGTGGATCGATGCGCGCATTTGCCGGCGCCACCGCTGGAGGGCGGGGCTCGAGCAGCGCTACCGACAGTCCGGCGACCCCTGGTGCACCACGGGCGAGCAATGCGCCGGCGCACGCCCCGACCGGGCCGCCGCCTACTACGATGACGTCAAACATGACGAAGTGAGAGGCCGCGCGCGAGGCGCGGCGTCGGGCCGCCGAAGCCCGCGCTGACGCGCGCCAGGGCATCCTTGGCCGGGGGCGCAAGATCGAACACGAGCAGCCCGAGGTTGCGCAGCAGCGCGACCCCCGGGCGTGAATCGCCAAAGAGTCGGATGAGCCCGTCGGTGAAACCGACTACTCCGCGGCGATCGTGCATGCGCCATTCGATGAATTGACGAAGTACCGCAGGAGCCCCTACATCGCCGCCGGTAGCGGCGATCACTTCTGCGAGCATCGCCGCATCGCGCAGCCCGAGATTGAAGCCCTGGCCGGCGACTGGGTGCAGCGACTGGGCGGCGTTACCAATGAGCACGGTGCGCGCCGCGGTTCCCGCCATGGCACGCGTGAGCCTCAGCGGATAGGAACTGCGGTGCCCGGCACGCACGAATCTTCCGGTACGCCAGCCAAACTGCGCCTGCAGTTGCGACAGGTACGACCGCTCATCGAGCGCGAGCAGCTCGCGCGCCTGCTGCGGGCGACAGGCCCAGATGACCGCGACCCCACCATCGTGCCGTGGCAGCACGGCAAGCGGGCCGCAAGGTGTAAAGCGCTCGAAAGCCCGACCCTCATGGGGACGATCGATGGCGACATTCGCCACCACCGCCACCTGCTGATAGTCCACCACATCTGCCGCGATGCCGCTGGCAGCGCGCACCTGTGAATGCGCCCCATCGGCAGCTACGAGCAGCCGGGTGCGCACCGCGATCGCAGGACCTGAGTCGTTCACCACGGTGAAACGCACGCACTCGGAGGTGACAACGAGGTCCTCGACCCGCGCGGGGACCTGCATGCTCAGCTCCGGCGCCGCGCTCAGCCCGCGCCAGAGCGCCGCGCCGATGCAACGATTCGCCACCACGTAGCCGAATGCGTCGATCCCCTGCTCTGCGGCGTTGAGGCGGGCGAAGCCGAAACGCCCTGCATCGGAGACATGAATGCTGCGGATGGCGGCTGCCTCGGGCGCGATACTGGTCCACACGCCCAGGCCCTCAAAAATGCGCCGGCTCGCGTTGCCAAGCGCGGTCGTGCGCTCATCGAAGCTCGGTTGCCCGGCCGCCCCGAAGGGGATGCTCTCGATTAGGAGCAGCCGCCGACCGATTCCTGCGAGTGCGGCGGCGAGGCTCGCTCCGACCATGCCCCCCCCGACGATGGCGACATCCACATCGAGCTGCGGGTCAGCGGCTGCCGCGCACATGCTTCACGCGGCGCGGCGCGCCATGAGCGCTTCGATCTGATCGGGCTCCTTGGGAATGCGTGCGGTGAGCACCTCCGCTCCGCGCTTCGTGACCACCACATCATCCTCGATGCGAATACCGATGTTGCGCAAGCGGCGCGGTACGCCGCGGGCGCCGGCCGGCAGGTAGATTCCCGGCTCGATGGTCAGCGCCATTCCCGGCTCGAGCACGCGCCATTCATCGCCGATCTTGTAGTCGCCGACATCGTGTACATCGAGGCCCAGCCAATGGCCGGTGCGGTGCATGAAGAAGCGCCGGTACGCGCCGCTCTTGATGAGCGTGGGCAGGCGGCCCTTGAGCAGGCCGAGCTTCACGAGCCCCTGCGTGATCACCCGCACCGCGGCCTCGTGCGGCGCGTTCCAGTGATTACCCGGGCGCACGCAGGCGATGGCCGCGCGGTTGGCCTCCAGTACGATCTCGTAAACCGCGCGCTGCGGCGGCGTGAACCGACCATTGACCGGGAAGGTGCGGGTGACGTCCGAGGCATAACACTCGAACTCGCAGCCCGCATCGATGAGTAGCAGATCACCGCTCGCAAGCGGCTGATCGTTCTCGCGGTAGTGCAGGATGCAGCTGTTGGCCCCGCCTCCCACGATCGGCTGATAGGCGGTGTCGGCATTGTGCCGCCGGAACTCGTGCAGCAGCTCCGCCATGACCTGGTACTCGGTGGCTCCGGGTCGACAGAAGCGCATGGCGCGCAGGTGCGCCTGCGTGGCGATGTGCGCCGCACGGCGCAGCAGCTCGAGCTCGCCGCGTGACTTGTATAGCCGCATGTCGTGCAGCAGGTGATCGAGCGTCACGAGCTCCTGCGGCGGATGGCGTCCGTTCTTCGCCTGGGTGCGCAGGCCGTTGACCCAGCCGAGCACGCGCTGATCGAAGTCCGCGTAGACACCCATGGTGTAGTAGACCCGGGCGCGGTTCTCGAGAAGCCCCGGGAGAATCTCATCGATGTCCGTCACTGGGAAGGCGTCGTCCGCGCCGTAGTCGCGGGCTGCGCCCGCGGGACCGGCGCGCCGTCCGTCCCAGGTCTCGCGGGCCGGGTCGCGCTCGCGCACGAACAGGATGTATTCCGCCTGCGCGCGGCCGGGCACGAGCACCGCCACCGCCTCGGACTCACCGAAACCGGTGAGATAGTGGAAGTCGCTGTCCTGACGGAAGGCGTATTCGACATCGCCGTTGCGATGCCTGACGGGCGCTGCCGGAAGGACCGCGATCGAGTCGCGTCCCATGAGGCGCATCAGCTGGCGACGTCGGCGCGCGAATTCATCCCTCGCCATGCGCGATGCAGTCCCTCAGTGGAGCGGCGTAGCCGCCGGCGCCGATGGCGGCCGCAGCGCGCCGAGCTCTTCGAACAACAGCTGCACACCGACGCGCACGAACTCGACCAGCTCCGCGTACGCCGCCTCGTTCGATTCCGCCTCCTGCGTCGCATCGACTCCGGCACGGCTGATCTCGGTGAAGTCGCGCACGATCTCGCCCGCATCCCCCGGCAATCCGGTCGCATCGGTAATCGCGCCCGCGCCGAGGCCGTAGAGAAAACCCTGGCACCATTGGGCAAGCGCTGCGGTACGCACATCGATAGGCTCCTCGTCCGCAGGCAGCAGCAGCTCGAACTCCATGTCAGGCTGCACCAGCGCGGCGGTGGTCGCCGTGAACAACTCCCCGAGGGCGGCAGTGCTTTCCGGCGCGGCCCGTCCCTCCGGCAGGATCTCGCGCAACCAATCCTCGAGCCGATAGCCCGCCGTGGCGCACAGGCACCCGGCCAGCGTGCCGTGCGCCTCAGCGGCGTCGGCGAGTGAGCGCTCCTGCCGCAGCAGCTGCTCGATGTGGTGATAGTCCGGCGCGATCATCATGAGCGAGGGCATTATATAATCGCTGCCCGCAATTGACCCCGTCGAGAACGGGGCTCTATAGTCCTGCCATGAGCGACACCACAAGAACACAACTTGATCTCGAGCTCACGCGCCTTGGCAAACGTATCGAGGAGCTCCTCACCATGGTGGAACACCTGCGCGAGGAGAATCGTGCGTTGCGCTCCCGTCACGAATCACTCGCCGGCGAGCGTGCCGCGCTCATGCACAAGAACGAGCAGGTGCGCACCCGCGTCGAGGCCATGATCGGACGGCTGAAGACTCTGGAGCACGGAGCATGACGCAGCCCGACCAGGCCCGGGTCAGCGTGCGCATCATGGAGAAGGAGTACGTCATCGCCTGCCCCTACGATGACCGTTCTGCCCTGCTCGATGCGGCTGAGTTCCTCAATGCGCGCATGCGCGAGATACGCGACAGCGGGCGGGTGGTCGGCATCGACCGCATTGCCGTGATGGCCGCGCTCAACCTCGCGCACGAATACCTCAAGGGCAAGGACCGCGAGTCGCGGCTCGACAACGGCGTGGGTCTGCGGGTGCGAGCGCTGCGCGAGCGCGTCGAGGGCGCGCTGGGGAAGGGCCAGCAGCTCGAGCTGTGACGCGCTCGAGCGCCTAAGGGTCGAGTAATTGGTGTAGAGTGCTTCTGGCGTCGCCTGCGGTGTTCGACAAGCGGGCCGGGTTACCTCGGACCCTAATTGAAACACCCTCGGGACTTCAGGCTTGCGCGCAGCGCTGTGCAAGTCCGCCCTCGAGCGGAAAGCCTTACCTGCCGCAGTTCGTCCCACTTGTTGCTCTGGTTCGAGAGCAACGGTTCGCACCGGCACCCGCGGGTGGCGCTACCTGATTCCTCCTCATCGAGTACCGCCCGCAGAGCGCTGCGGGCGAGCCTCGGTGCACGCCGCCGCCAGGTACCGCCGCAGCAGCGCGCACACATCGCACGCTGCGTGGCGCGCAATGCGGATCGCTTCCTCCACCTGCAGAGCGACTGGCGTATCGCCGTGTACGCGGCGCTTCCCTGGGAGCTCGATGCTGCGCCGTTGATAGCCCTCGCCGCGAGCCGGGGCTGCCAGGTGTTCCTGCCGCGTATCGATCGGCGCAGGGAGTCTGGCGCCATGCGCTTCGTGCCGAAGCAAGGCCGCTGGAGCTACAACCGCCTGGGCATCGCCGAGCCGCAGGGCCGTGAATCGCTCGCGGCCCGTTGGCTCGACATGGTGTTCCTGCCGCTGGTGGGTTTCGACCGTCGCGGGGTGCGACTCGGTACCGGAGGAGGCTTTTACGATCGTGCCTTTGCCTTCCGGCATCTGCGCGAAGTGTGGCACGCACCGCGCCTGGTTGGCCTCGCATATGCATTTCAGGAAGTCGCGCGCATCGAAGCGGCCGCGCACGACGTACTGATGGACGCGGTCGTGACCGAAGAGGGGTTCATTCGATGCACTACTGGTTGATGAAGACCGAGCCTGCGAGCTTCGGCGTCGAGGACCTCGCGGCCGCCCCGCGCCGCACGAGCAGCTGGGACGGGGTGCGCAACTACCAGGCACGCAACATGCTCCGGGACCAGATGCGACGGGGCGACCAGGCGTTTCTCTACTACTCGAGCACCGAGACACCCGGCATCGTCGCGATCATGCAGATCGTGAAGGAAGGCTATCCCGACCCTACGGCCTTCGATCGCAAGCACCATCACTACGACCCGGCGAGCGATCGGCGCGACCCGCGCTGGTTCATGGTGGACGTGCAGCTGAAACGCCGCCTGGCGCGCACGATCACCCTCGAGGAGCTGCGCGCGCATGCTCGCAAGGAGCTCAAAGGCATGGTGTTGCTGCGTCCCGGTAACCGCTTGTCCGTGACGCCGGTGGAAGCCGCGCAGTGGAACTTCATCTTGTCGCTCGAGTGATGCGCGTTGCATGGTGATCCGCGCGCGAGTGCACTCGCACCGCATGCGTGCGAGACTTCAGCGCCACTCCTGTCCGCGCGATGCGCGTTGCGCTCGCTTGTAATTTAGATTCCCGTGTATATACTCGGACCCCGGACTAACCCGTCAATTGGAGAGCCAACATGGCGAAGGCAAAGAAGAAGGCCAAGAAGAAAGCTGCCAAGAAGAAATAGGCCTTAACTCGGCGGCCACCGATGTGGCCGCCGAGTCGAATCCGAAGACTGTGCCCGCACACCATGGCGGGCACAGTCGTTTCTGGGACTCGCAAGACGGCTGATGGACGCACGATGACCGCGGATACGGATGCGAAGAAGCGGCGCGCGGCACTCGCAGCACTGGAATTGGTCCCGCCGGACACGATCATCGGCATCGGCACCGGTTCCACCGTCAACTTCCTCATCGAAGGACTCGCCTCGCGGCCGGGGCTGCTGCGCGCGGTGGTATCGAGCTCTACAGAGAGCAGCGCGCGGCTGCACGCTGCGGGGGTAGCGCTCGCCGATCTGAACGACCTCACGGAGCTTTCTCTCTACATCGATGGCGCCGACGAGGCGACTCCGGCGCGGCAGCTGACCAAGGGCGGCGGTGGCGCATTGACGCGGGAGAAGATCATCGCCGCAGCGGCGCGACGCTTCGTCTGCATCATCGATGACGGCAAGCTAGCCGCCACACTCGGACGTTTTCCGCTGCCCGTCGAGGTGATCCCGATGGCGCGGGCTCTGGTGGCGCGCGCACTGACCGCGTGCGGCGGCCGGCCCGTGTGGCGCGAGGGCTTCATCACCGATAACGGCAACCACATCCTCGATGTCCATGGGCTCGTCATCGAGGACCCCCCGGCCCTCGAGCGTGAGCTCAACCAGATCGCGGGGGTGGTCACCGTAGGCCTGTTCGCGGTGCGGCCAGCGGATGTGCTGCTGATCGGTACGGCGCAGGGAGTCGAGACGCGCTGAGTGCCCCATTTTGAGGCGCGGATTTCCCGAGGGCCCACAGACGCGCGCTTCCGGTCCGATCTTCAAGCAGGTTTTGCGCGCCCGCGCCAATCATCACGGAAGCTTCACGCTGCTTCAGACGAGTTTCATGCGCGGCGGCGCGCGGGTGCATACCTTGCCTGCGGTCCGAGGGGGCATCCCCCTCACTGAAAACGGGAGAACCGCCATGAAACTGAAGTCGATTCGCTATTCCTCGCTCTGGTCTGTCGCGTTCACCTCGGTGGTCTGCCTGGTTGGCTCCTCCGAGGCGCCCGCCGGACCGCCCGCCGACGGCCGCAACGTCACGGTGAACTATCGTGACCTGAACCTCTCGACCATCGATGGTGCGGTCACGCTGTATCAGCGGCTCAAGGGCGCCGCCCGCACGGTGTGCGATGGCCCGCTCAGCGGCGTCGCTGCGTACCAGGAGTGGAGAAGCTGCTATGACGCGGCGATGGCCGATGCGGTTGCCAAGGTGAACAATCCCCTGCTCACCGCCGTGCACCGCGGTCCCAACAAAGACGCGACCAGTATCGCCATGCTCACCAAGTGAGCTTCGTCGCGCATATGGCAGAGCGCGCACCCGCCTGGGGATTTGCCCCGGGCGGGTGGCGCAGCCATGGCCGGCCGGAAGCGCGTGCCGGCGTGTTCCGGCGTAAGATCGAGGCGACACCCCCTCTTAGTGTGCGCCCACCCGGAAAGATGGCACCGGGGATGGAAACCAACGACCCAGCCGTAACGGCCCCGGAGTCAGCGGGGTACCAGGTCGATGACCTCATCATCGACCTCGGCCAGCGGCGTGTAACGCGGGGCGGCAACGACATTCCGCTGCCGCATCTGTCGTTCCAGCTGCTGGTGACGCTCGCGCGCAGCGCGCCGGATGTGGTGACATTCGATCAGCTCACCGCGCGAGTCTGGCCCGACCTGGTGATCTCTCCGGAAACGATCAGTCAGCGCGTCAAGCTGGTGCGCGATGCGCTCGGCGATGATCCTCAGGCGCCACGCTACATCGCGGGGGTGCGAGGCAGCGGCTACCGCATGGTCGCAACCGTGCGGCCGCTGAAGGACCGACGGCGTTCGGTCCCTGGCCAGGAGCTGCCGTACTGGATCAAGCCGCAGGATGCCGATCCTGGCGCGGCCGCTTCCGCGGCTGTCGGCAACACGGCTCACGCATCCCCGCCGGCTGCTTCGGTCGCCTCCGTCAGCGCCTCGAAGCCGCATCCCTTGGCGTGGATCGGAGCACTCCTCGTCATCGCCGTGCTGCTCGCCGCACCATGGACCATTAACCGCTACTTGCGGGCTCCCAAGCGCGCCGATGGCCTCGAGCGCGGACCAGGCGTCGTGGTCGTGCAGCCTCCGCGCACGATCGCCGTACTGCCGCTGCTCGATATGAGTCCTGATGGCAGCAGCGCCTATCTCGGGGACGGATTGGCACAGGAGCTCTCAGCGCGCCTGGCGCGACTGCCCGGCGTGCGGGTCGCGGCGCGCACCTCGGCGTTCGCGTTTCGCAATCGCAGCACCGATGTGCGCACCATCGCGCAAACGCTCGGCGTGCGGCACATCCTCGAAGGCAGCGTGCATCGCGAGGGAGAGCGGCTGCGCGTGACCGCGCAGCTCATCGATGGGATCTCCGGATACGATGTGTGGTCACAGACCTATAACCGCACCTGGCAGGACCTGATGGCGATCGAGGACGAGCTGGCACGCTCGATCATCAGCTCGCTGCGCGTGGTGCTCTCCAGCGATCTGGCCCTGCGCACTGCGCAGCCGCCTACTACCCAGCCCCGGGCGTTCGATCTGTACCTCGCCGGCCTTGCGCAGCTGCAGGGCGCGGGCGGAGCTGCCGCGCTCGATGAGGCCGGCGATAGCTTTCGCCGCGCGCTCGTCGAGGACCCGAAGTTTGCGCTGGCCTATGCGGGACTCTGCGAACGCTATGCTCTGGGCTACGACAAGAAGCGCGATGCTGCGCTGATTCCGCAGGCGGAGAGTGCGTGCGGCGACGCCCTGAAGCTCGATCCTTCGCTGCGCGAGGTATCAGCGGCGCTCGGTCAGCTTTACTTCGTCAGTGGCCGCTACGAACAGGCTGCCGCGATTTATCGTGACGCCATCGGCAGCGATCCGGACAACGCCGACGGCTACGTCGGCCTGGGCGAAGCTCTGGATGCTCAGCACCGCAGCACGGACGCCGAGCGCGCTTTCCGCAAAGCCGTCGAGGTGGAGCCTACTTACTGGGTCGCACAGAACGCGCTCGGCAATTTTCTATTCCGCCATGGTCGGACGAGCAGCGCCATCGCCACTTACCGCCGCGTCACCTCGCTGATCCCAGCGAGCGCCCTCGCCTTCAACAACCTCGGCGCAGCACTCGAATTCTCCGGTGATTTCCAGGGCGCCGCGACGGCCTTCGACCGCTCACTTTCGCTCGAGCCAAGCAGCAGCGCGTACTCCAATTCCGGGACGGTCTACTACTTTCTCGGGCGCTATGCGGATGCCGCCCGAATGTTCATCCGCGCCACCGAGCTGGCCACACAGGACCACCGCATGTGGGGCAACCTCGCAGACGCGCTGTGGCAGACCGAGGGCAGCCGTGCCGAGGCGCAACGCAATTACCGCCGGGCGATCGAACTTGCGCAGAAGAGCCTGGCAGTCAACGCCCGCGACGCCATCACCTGGAGCCAGCTCGGCCACTACAGTGCCCGAACGCGCGATGGGTCGGACGTCTCGCGGTATGTCCGCCAGGCGCTGCAGCTGAGCCCAGATGATCCCAATGTGCGTTATTACGTGGCCCTCACCGCTCTCGAGCTCGGCGACCGGGCCGCGGCGCTGGAATCGCTGAGCCGCGCCGTGGAGCTCGGTTATCCGCTGCAACTCGTGCGGGCCGCTCCCGATTTTGCAAGCCTGCGCCGCGATGCGCGCTTCCGGCAGCTGCTGGCGCAGGCTGACGTGCCTCCCGCCGGATGAAGCGCCGGAACCGACAGGGACAATCGCTCCACAGGAGACCGCACCATGCCAGAAGTAAGGAAGTTCGACGTTCACATCCAGACTCCGATCATCAGGTGCACGCCGAAGGGTGGCCACGTGCACGCCCCCAGTGGTGATCAGCTGCGCTGGGACAGCAACGATGCCCCCTTCACCTTGGTCGTGACGGATCTCGACACCGGGGCGGCGGCATGGCCGTTCCTCGAGTCGCAGCCGAACTGGCCGGTAACCGACACCCGTTTGCTCACCCTCAACGTCCCGCTCCGGCCGGCGTACTTCAAGTACACCATCAAGGCCGCCGGTTGCGCCGACCTCGATCCGATCATCATCGTCGACCGTTGAATCGGCGTGGCGTCGCGTGCCGCGCCCGCTCGCGCACGCACGCGTTCTCCCTGGGGGGCAGGCACTTCAGGCGGCCGCGCCTGAAGTCCGCGTCAATCCAACACGCCGCATCGGGGTCGACCGCTGCGTCCACGCACACGGCTGCCGCGGCTCGGGCACTTAGCCGCCTGTTCGTGGTCCGATAAGGTGATTGTCGTCTCAGATACGCAACCTGCGGCGTCACTACACCATCCATGGAGGAACCCGAGCATGGCGACCACTCAAACCGCGATCGTGCTGCCCCCGCTGCCTTACGCGAAGGATGCGCTCGAGCCGTACATGTCGCGCGAGACCCTCGAGTATCACTACGGCAAACACCACAAGGCGTACGTCGATAAGATCAACGGTCTGATCCGCGGAACCGAGTTCGAGGACGCTTCGCTCGAGGAGATGGTGGCGGAGTCCACCGGCGAGATTTTCAACAACGCCGCTCAGGTATGGAATCACACTTTCTTCTGGAATTGTCTGTCACCACGGCGTCAGAGCCCGAGCAACGCGGTCAGTCAGGCGCTGGAAGGCCTCGGCGGCTTCGAAGAGTTTCAGAAGCAGTTCGACCAGGCGGCGAGCGGTCTGTTCGGCTCAGGCTGGACCTGGCTGGTGAAGGATGCGCGCGGCACGCTGAGCATCATGACGACTCCGAATGCCAACACCCCGGTACGCGACGGCCATATCGCGCTGCTCACCTGCGACGTGTGGGAGCATGCGTACTACATCGACCACCGCAACGACCGCGCGGCGTACCTGAAAAACTTCTGGCCGCTGGTCAACTGGGCGTTCGTTGGGGCGAATCTGTCGAGCTGAGCGCGGCGCCGGCGGCTTCATCGCTTCATCGCGGCTCAGAGCCAGAGTGAGGCATGCTCCTCGAGCACGGTACGCCCCCGACAGCTTCGCTTCGCGAAGCCATCGTCCAGTCGAGCTCGAAGACTCGCTCTCCTGTCGAACCTACGGTTCTCATCCCAGTCCTCGACCGTAACTCGAACCCAGAAAAACAAAGAGGCCCGTCTACATGACGGGCCCCTTTGAATTGGCTGGGGGACTAGGATTCGAACCTAGGTAAACGGAGTCAGAGTCCGTTGTCCTACCGCTAGACGATCCCCCAAAGAACCACCCACGGCCTCGGCTCGTATCCGCCGCCGGTCCGACCCCTATTTTAGCGCTTCGAGTACTGCGGACCGCGGCGCGCTTTGCGGCGGCCAACTTTCTTGCGCTCGACCTCGCGCGCATCGCGGGTAACGAAGCCGGCGTCGCGCAGCGGCTTGCGCAGGCTCTCGTCGTATTCGATGAGCGCGCGGGTGATGCCATGGCGGATAGCGCCCGCCTGACCGGTGATTCCCCCGCCGCCCACGGTCACGGCGATATCGAACTTGTCCACGAGCTTCACCGCCTCGAGCGGCTGGCGCACGATCATGCGCCCGGTCTCGCGCCCGAAGAACTGATCCAGGGAGCGCTCGTTCACCGTGATGCGACCGCTGCCGGGTTTCAGATAGACGCGCGCCGTGGCGGTCTTGCGCCGTCCGGTGCCGTAGTGATTCTGCTGAGTCGCTGCCATCGCGTGCGGTCCTATTGAAGCTTGAGCGGCTTGGGCTGCTGTGCCTGGTGGGGGTGCTCACTTCCGGCAAATACATGAAGCTTCTTGAACATGCGCCGGCCGAGCGGGTTCTTGGGCAACATCCCTTTCACCGCGAACTCGATCACGCGCTCGGGATGCTCGTTGAGGAGCTTCTCCAGCGCGATCGACTTGATGCCGCCGATATGACCGGTGTGGTGATAGTAGATCTTATCGCTGAGCTTGCGCCCGGTGACGCGGATCTTCTGCGCGTTCACCACGACGATGTGATCACCCATGTCCACGTGCGGGCTGTAATCGGCCTTGTGCTTGCCTTTGAGGCGATGGGCAATCTGCGAGGCGAGACGACCGAGTGTCTGATCGCTCGCATCGACGATGAACCAATCGCCGCGGATGCTGCCGGGCTTGGCAAATACGGTCTTCATAGCTCACTCGTGCATGTACCGGCGCCCGTGCGGAAGCGATGCCGGGCGGCCAGGCCAAAAAAGGCGGGGAAGTGTACTCAAGCAGGTGAGGCATTGCAAAGCCACGGGCACTCGCCACGGGCACTTGTGGGCTTTCCGTGACCCGCGCCCCGGCGCTTGCCGCGATTACCACTATAATACCGCCCCAATCTATGGGGTCAGGCCGTCTTCTCGACTCGAGCATCGCCGCCCTCGACCGCGCCCTGCGCGCGGTGCTTGCGCCGGCCCGCACCAGCCGAGCCATTCCGGGCGCGGACACTGTAGGCGCCCAGCGCTTGTCCGACAGTGACCGGCGCGCCAGCGCGGCGCTAATGCGAGTGAACCATGCCGGGGAAGTGGCTGCGCAGGCGCTGTACCACGGCCAGGCACTCATTGCCCGCTCGGCTGGCACACGCGAGATGCTGCTCGCCGCGGCGCGCGCAGAGTCCGACCATCTGGCATGGTGCGAGAGCCGGCTGACCGAGCTGGCCTCGCGCCCGAGCCTGCTCAATCCACTGTGGTACGCGGGCTCGTTCCTGATAGGCGCAGGCACCGCGCTGCTGGGCGACCGTGCCAGCCTGGGGTTCGTCGCTGAGACCGAGCGACAGGTCGAGGGGCATCTCGATGCGCATCTGAGCAGACTTCCGCCAGGCGATAGCCGCAGCCGTGCCATACTTGAAGCCATGAGGGCGGAGGAAATCGAACACGGGGCGGCCGCTGCAGCTGCCGGCGGCGTGCGTCCACCGGCCTTGGTGTGCGCGTTGATGCGTCGCACCGCCCGCATCATGACAGGCAGCGCCTACTGGATTTGACCATTCCGGAAGGTTGTATATTAGAAACGTGTCAAGGGGAGCCGGTATGGAAGAGACGATCAAGCCGCTGAGCGAGATTCCCGCAATCAACCGGTTCCTGAGTTATTGCCGTATAAGGGCGGTGCCCTCCAAGACTGTGGTGATCCATGCCGGGGACCTGCCGGATGTCCTCTACTACATCATCAGCGGGTCGGTGGAGGTCATGATCGAGGACGAGGAAGGCAATGAAATGGTGCTCGCATATCTCAATCGCGGGCAGTTCTTCGGGGAAATGGGCCTGTTCTACGAGCAACCGACGCGCAGCGCCTGGGTGCGTACCCGCAACCAGTGCGAGCTCGCCGAGATGACCTATCCGCGCTTCCGTCAGATCGCGGCCGAGAGCCCGGGGCTCGTATTCGAGCTCGCGACGCAGCTTGCCACGCGCCTCGATCGCACCAATCGCAAGCTCGGCGATCTCGCCTTCGTCGATGTCACCGGGCGGGTGGCGCACGCCATCATGGACCTGTGCGGCGAACCCGACGCCATGACGCATCCGGAGGGCATGCAGATCAAGGTGAGCCGCCAGGAGCTGTCGCGCCTCGTCGGCTGTTCGCGCGAGATGGCGGGCCGTGTGTTGAAGGTGCTCGAGGAGCAGGGACTGCTGCGCGCCACCGGCAAGACCATCGTCGTGTTCAATGCGCGTCCGAAGATGAAGACCCGTCCGGTCATCGTGCCGGCAAAGCCCGCCGCAGGCGGCGCCGCACGCGCGGTGAGTCCGGTCGAGATCGAGGACGACGAAGACGAAGAAGACGAAGACGAGTAGCACTCGGCTTCCGCGTACGCCTGCCGGCGCGCTGAATCTCTACGGCGGCGGCCCCTGATCAGCGTTGCGCACCGGAGGCGGCGCCTTCGATCTGCGCACGCATCTCGCGAATGGTCTGGGCGTAGTCGGGACTGCCGAAGATCGCCGACCCGGCAACGAAGGTGTCCGCCCCGTTCTGGGCTGCGGCGCGAATGTTGCTGACCTTGATGCCCCCGTCGATCTCCAGGCGCACATCGCGCCCACTTGCCACGATGCGCGCGCGCGCATCGGCGAGCTTGCGCAGACTGGTCGGGATGAACTGCTGCCCGGCGAATCCGGGGTTCACCGACATGATGAGCACCATGTCGATGAGGTCGAGTGTGTAATCGAGGTAATCGAGCGGCGTTGCGGGGTTGAAGACCAGTCCCGGCGAGCAGCCATGCTCGCGGATCAGCGCAATGGTGCGGTCGATGTGCTCGGACGCCTCCGGATGAAAAGTGATGTAGGTCGCACCAGCGGCCGCGAAGTCCGGCACGATACGATCGACCGGCCGCACCATCAGGTGCACATCGATCGGCGCCTTGACGCCGTGCCGGCGCAACGCCTCGCATACCAGCGGGCCGATGGTGAGATTCGGCACGTAATGGTTGTCCATCACATCGAAGTGAATCAGGTCGGCACCTGCCTCGAGCACCGCATCGACCTCATCGCCGAGACAGGCGAAATCGGCCGACAGGATCGAGGGCGCTATCCAGCACTCGGGCATGATTACAGTCTAACCGATCGCGATCAGCCCCTGGCGCGTACCCGATGAGCCTCAGCCGGTCAGCCGCGCCAACGCTTCGCGGTATTTCTCGCTGGTGCGCGCGATCACCTCCGGCGGCAGCGTCGGGCCCGGCGGCTGCTTGTTCCAGGGAAGCGTCTCGAGGTAGTCGCGCACGAACTGCTTGTCGAAGCTCGGCGGGCTGATGCCCGTGCGGTAGCTGTCTGCGGGCCAGAAGCGCGAGGAATCGGGCGTCAGTACTTCATCGATCAGCGTGAGGCGGCCGGCGGCGTCGACGCCGAACTCGAACTTGGTGTCGGCGATGATGATGCCCCGGCGGCGCGCGTGCTCGGCGGCGAACCCATAGAGCTCGAGCGCCGTGTCGCGCACCGCCGCGGCGAGCTCGGAACCGAGGAGCGCGGCGACCTCACCGAAGGCGATGTTCTGATCGTGCGCGCCAAGTTTCGCTTTGGTTGCCGGCGTGAACAGCGGCTGCGGCAGCTGCGCCGCGAGTGCAAGTCCCGGCGGAAGCGCGATGCCGCATAGCTGCCCGCTCGCCTGGTAGTCCTTCCATCCCGAGCCGATCAGATAGCCACGTACCACCGCCTCGATCGGCAGTGCCTGCAGGCGCCGCACGATCACGGCGCGTCCCTCGAGCAGCACGCGCTCGTCCTCATCCTTGATCACGCTGGCAAGCTCGCGGCCGGTGAGGTGATTCGGCACCAGATGTTGCGTACGCGCGAACCAGAAGTTGGAGATGCCGTTGAGTACGCGCCCCTTATCGGGAATGGGATCGGGTAACACGACATCGAACGCCGACAGTCGATCGGTGGTTACGATCAGCATCGTCGTTGCATCCAGAGCGTAGATGTCGCGCACCTTGCCTTCGTGCAGGCGCTCGAGCCCGCGCAATGCGGTGCGGTAGACGGGGGGTGCCGGCATGCACTTGCTACTATAGCGGCCCTTCGAGCCCGGGACACCCGGTGAGCCCGACGCGCCACATGGCCATGAAATGGATCGGTAAGGTCACCGGCGGACTGCTCGGCGGGCTGGTGCTCGGGCCGATCGGCGCCGCGCTCGGCGTGCTGCTGGGTCATCAGTTCGATGAGACGACCCCGCAGGACCAGACGTCGCCCTCTGCCGAGGAGCTGGCAGCCATCGGCGCGCGCTTCTTCCGCGCGAGCTTTCAGGTCATGGGTTACCTCGCCAAGTCCGATGGTCGCGTCTCCGAGCGGGAGATCGACGCGGCGCGTGCGCTCATGCAGGAGCTGCGGCTCGATGCCACGCAGGTGCGCGAGGCGATCGCCTGCTTCACCGCTGGCAAGCAGCCCGCGTATGACTACCGCGCAGAGCTCACGCAGCTCGCCGCTCTCTGCCGTGGACGGCCGGACATTGCACGCGTGTTCCTCGAGATCCAGATGCGTGCGGCCCTCGAGGGCAACGACCTCGCGGGACCGGTGCGGCTGCTCATCGCCCCCCTTGCCTCAGCGCTCGAAGTCTCGGCACTCGAGGTCATGCACATCGAGGCGGTGCTGCGCATCCAGCGCGGCGGCTTTCGCGCTGCGGGCGCAGCGAGCGCCGTGGCGGGCGAGGGCGAGCTGGCGGAAGCGTATCGGGTGCTGGAGACGAGTGCCGCGGCGAGCAACGAGGAGCTGGCCAAGGCCTACCGGCGGCAGCTGCAGCGCCATCACCCCGACAAGCTCAAGGCGCACGGGCTGCCCGAGTCCATGTTGGCGCACGCCAAGCAACGTACGCAGCAGATCATCGAAGCCTGGGAGATCGTGCGTGAGCGCCGCGGCATTCGCTGAGCGGCCCGAGGAAGTCCGGGACTCCGGCGGCGGACCCCGCCGGCGCTTCAATCAGCAGGTTGCGCGGCCCACTCCTCGATCACCGCCTGTATGGCGCGAACCCCATCGGTTAGGGCCGCCGGTCCCGGCTGGAGGATGATCGAGGACTTGATCTCCCGCAGATAGCCGGCGCGCACGGCTGGAACCTCGTGCCACCCCGGTCGTGCCGCGACGCGCTCCGGGCGGAACTTCTTGCCGCACCACGACCCGAGCACGATGTCCGGCGCGCGCCGCGGCACCTCGAGGGAGTCCGCGATGATACGGTCGCGTCCGAGCGGCTCGCGCGCGAGCTCGGGGAAGCAGTCCTCACCGCCCGCGAGCTCGATGAGCTCCGACACCCAGCCGATGCCGCTGATGAGCGGATCGTCCCATTCTTCGAAATACACGCGCGGACGCCGTGCCAGCGCCGCGGCACGTGCGCGCACCTGCTCGAGTCCGGCCTGGAGCTGATCGGCCAGTGCGCGCGCGCGCACTTCGCAGCCGATCATGCCGCCGAGCGTGCGGACCATGCGCAGGATGTCGGCGACACTGCGATGGTTGAACACGTGCACCTCCAGGCCGGCGCGTACGAGCTCCGCGGCGATGTCGGCCTGCAGATCCGAGAACCCCAGCACCAGATCGGGCCGCAGTTCGCGGATGCGATCGGTACGGGCGCTCAGGAAGGCGGAGACGCGCGGCTTCTCGCGCCGGGCGCGCGCGGGACGCACGGTGAAGCCGGAGATGCCGACGATCCGCCAGTCCTCCTGCAGAAGATAAAGCGTCTCGGTCGTCTCCTCGGTGAGGCACACGATGCGCTCTGGGAAACCTGTCGCTCGGCTCATGTCACACAGCCCAATCGCGGGCACTGTATCCTTAAGGGATGTGGCTGCGCATCTGGGCGTTTCTCGACCGTTGCTTCTTCGGCTCCGCCTCGGCGCGTTCCGGGGCTCTCGCAGCGACGCTGCGCGTGCTTCGCTATCCGTATGCAGTGGTGCGCGATTTGTCCCGCGGGGAGATCAACCTGCGCGCGATGGGGCTCGTGTACACCACGCTGCTTTCGCTCATTCCGCTGCTCGCTTTCAGCTTCGCGATTCTCAAGCTCTTCGGCGGCCACCGCGATTTTCAGCCCATCGTGTACGAGTTCTTTCGTCCGGTCGGCGGCGCTGCGGCCACCGAGCTCACCAATCGCGTGATGCAGTTTGCCAGCCGCGTGAGCAGCGGCGTGGTCGGTTCGGTGGGTCTCGCGCTGCTCGCCTGGACGCTGATCGGCACCATCAAGAAGGTCGAGGACAGCTTCAACTTCGTCTGGCACGTGGAGCAGCCGCGCAGCTTCGCCCGGCGATTGGCCGAGTACACCACGCTCCTGATCGCAGGTCCGCTGCTGCTCGTGGGCTTTCTCGGGCTTACGCACGCGGCGCTCAGCAGCGCGCCGGTGCAGGAGGTCGTGCGCCTGCCGCTGCTGCGCCGGCTGAGCGGTACCGGCATCGCGCTCGCGCCTTACGCCATGGTGACCGCCTTCTTCACCGCACTCTACATGATGGTCCCCAACACCCGCGTGCAGTGGCGCGCGGCGCTCGTCGGGGCACTCGTCGGCGGAGTGCTGTGGGCCGCGATCGGCAAGATGTTCACCGCCTTCGTCGTGTACTCCACGCGACTCACGATCGTGTATGCGGGATTCGCGTTCGTGGTGGCGGCGCTGCTGTGGACCTACTTCGGCTGGCTGATTCTGCTCGCCGGCGCGCAACTGTCGTTCTACGTGCAGAATCCCGCATATCTGCGCCTCGGTCTGCAGCAACTGCGGCTCTCGAGCGTGGAGCTCGAGCAGCTGGCGCTGAAGCTCATGTACTTCGTCGGACGCAGCTATGTCAGCGGCGGCCGATTGTGGAGCGTCAACCGGCTCGCCAACGAGCTCGGGCTGCCTGGCATCGCCGTTGCGCAGATGGCGACCGCGCTCGAGCGCGCCGGCCTCGTGATCGTCACCGAGGACGATGAGCTCGTGCCGGCACGCGACATCGGCGGCATCGGCGTGTCCGAGATCCTCGACATCGCGCGCAATCAGCGCAGCGGTCATCTCGCACCGCGCGAGGTTCCCGTGCCACCCGTCGACCGCCTGCTGGCGGGACTGGAGGAGGCGCGCCGTACGCGTTGCGCCGGGCTGACGCTGCGCGACCTCATCGACGAGGTGCCACGACCGGCGCTGATCACACCAAGGCAGTCCTCCTCGGGCTGAGGAGCCAACGCGCGGCTACTCCCCCGCGATGGTCATCTCGGCAATGAGCACCGAGCCGGTGCGGATGCCGCCGCGAGCATCGACATCGCTGCCGATGGCCGCGATGTCGCGATACATGGAGCGCAGATTCCCGGCGATGGTGATCTCGTGCACCGGGTAGGCGATGACACCGTTCTCGACCCAGAATCCGCTCGCGCCACGCGAATAATCTCCGGTAACGCCGTTCACACCCTGCCCCATGAGCTCGGTGACGAGCAGCCCGGTGTTGAGACGCTGGAGGAAGTCCGTCCGCTCCAGGCCGCCCGGCGCCGCACTCACCAGCAGGTTGTGAATTCCTCCGGCGTTGCCGGTGCTCTTCAGTCCGAGCCGGCGCGCGGAGTAGCTGCCGAGGACGTAACCCTCGAGCACGCCCGTGCGCACGAGCTCGCGATCATGAGTTGCCGCACCCTCATGATCGAACGGGCTGCTGGCAAGGGCCTTGGGAATGTGCGGCCGCTCGTGCATGCTGATGAAATCCGGAAATACCTGCTCGCCCACGGCGTTCAGCAGGAACGAGGATTTGCGGTATTGGCTCGGCCCACTGATGGCGCCGATGAAGTGTCGGAACAGCCCGCGCGCCATCTCGGGCGAATAGGCGACCGGTGCCCGTCGCGTCGTGAGTCGCCGCGCGCCCAGCCGTGCGAGGGCGCGCTCCCCCGCGGTGCGGCCGATCGAGGCTGCGGCCTCGAGCTCGGCGGGATCGCGTGCGACGCTCCACCAGTAGTCGCGCTGCATGTCATCGCCCTGCTGTGCGATCAGGGTGCAGCTCATCGAGTGACTGGTGGAGGAGTAGCCGCCGAGGAACCCCAGGGAGTTGCCGTAGACGCCCGTATGACGCTGACTGCCCACCGCGCTCCCTTCGGAGTTGCTGAGGCGCGGATCGAGGGCGAGCCCCTCGCCCTCGCAGACGCGGGCCAGCTCGATGGCCGCTTCGGGGGTGAGCAACCAGGGGTGATCGAGATCGAGATCCGGGATCTCCCGCGCCAGCGCTTCCGGCTCGATGAGACCCGCGTAGGGGTCTTCGGCGGTGTAACGCGCAATGGCGCACGCCTTGGCAACGGTTTCGCGTACGGCGGCGGGAGTGAGGTCGGCGGTGCTGGCCGCCCCCTTGCGAAGCCCGAAGTACACGGTCACCCCAAGGCCCCGGTCGCGCTGATACTCGATGGTGTCGACCTCGCCGAGCCGCACGCTCACGGACAGCCCCTGGCTCACGGAGACGTCGGTCTCGCACTGCGAGGCGCCCTGACGCCGCGCCTCCTCCAGTGCCAGCGTCGCCACATCGCTGAGAGAGCCGATCGCAGAATCGCTGGCTGGCATGGGCGTTGGTTCCCGTGTTGGGCTTGGGCTCATCATTGCGCTTAAATTCTAGCAGCCGCCGCCGCAGCGCAGGCCGGCAGGCGGTGCGGAGGCAGCGCCCATGATCGCCCGGCGGGACGACGATGAGGAACATGATGGGGGCACAGAGCGTGCCAGCAAGAGCGCGCGCAAGCGCGCGGCACACGCCGCGCAGGATCTTGGCGAAGCGTTGCTCGCCCTGCCCGATACCGAACTGGACGCACTTGCGCTGCCGGAGGCGCTGCTCGAGGCCATCCGCGCGGCGCGCCGCATCAGCAGCCGCGCCGCCGGCGCGCGGCAGCGGCAGTACATCGGCAAGCTGATGCGTGAAGTCGACCCGCAGCCGATCCGTGCAGCGCTTGCTGCGCGCGGTGCCCGCGACGCGCGCGCGACCGAGTTGTTCCGCCGCATCGAGAACTGGCGCGAGCGGCTCATTACCGAGGGCGACGCCGCGCTCGCGGAGCTCGCGCGCTGGTATCCGGCAATCGACGCGCGTGCATGGCGCCAACGCATCAGTGCCGCCCGCGCGGAGCGCCAACGCACCGCAGCCGGCAACCCGGCATCGCGCGAGCTGTTTCGCGCGCTGCGCGCATTGTTCGCTACAATGGAGCGGTGAAACCGCTGGTCGGCATCATCATGGGCTCCTCATCCGACTGGGAGACCATGCGCGCCGCGGCGGAGATGTTGGACCAACTCGCAATCCCCTACGAGGTGCGTGTCGTCTCGGCACACCGCACTCCTGACCTGCTGTTCGAGTACGCGAGCGGCAGCCGCGCGCGCGGCCTCGAGGTGCTGATCGCCGGCGCGGGAGGCGCGGCACACCTTCCCGGCATGACCGCCGCCAAAACCATATTGCCGGTGCTCGGCGTACCGGTGCAGTCGAAGTCACTCGGCGGACTCGATTCGCTGCTGTCGATCGTGCAAATGCCGGTCGGGGTGCCGGTCGCGACTTTCGCGATCGGCACGGCAGGCGCCGCCAATGCGGCGCTGTGCGCCGCAGCCATCCTGGCCAACAAGCACCCTGCGATCGCGAGTGCGCTGGAGGCGTTTCGCGAGCGTCAGACCGCGGGGGTGCTCGGCAACCCAGATCCGCGCACACCCCCGCGCACATGACGGTCGGCATCGTGGGCGCCGGCCAGCTCGGCCGCATGCTCGCTTTGGCGGGTTATCCGCTCGGACTCGATTTCCTCTGCCTGGACCCCTCGGCCGACGCACCGGCCGGTCAGGTGGCGCCGCTGCTGCACGGCGCTTTCACCGACAGGCGACTGCTGTCGCGGCTTGCGCGGCAGTGCGAAGTCATCACCTTCGACTGGGAAAACGTCCCGGTGAGCGGCCTGGCCGGCATCGCGCAGCGCCGCCGGGTGCGTATCTGCCCGCCGGTCGCCGCACTCGAAACCGGACAGGACCGCCTCAAGGAGAAACGCCTGTTCGAGCGCTTGCGGATTCCAACCACGCGCTATCGAGCTGTCGAGTCCCAGCGCGAGCTCGCACGCGCCATGGCCGTGGTCGGTATCCCCGGTGTACTCAAGACTCGCCGCATGGGCTATGACGGCAAAGGCCAGGCTGTCGTTCGCACGGCGGCTGACGCTGAGCGCGCGTGGGGCGAGCTCGGCCGCGTGCCGCTGCTGTACGAGGAATACGTGCCTTTCGACTGCGAAGTGTCGATCATCGGCGCCCGCAGTCTCCTGGGTGAGATCGCCGTGTACCCCCTGTGTGGAAACGTCCATGGAGCGGGCGTCCTGCGCCTCACGCGGGCGCCCTATGGGCCGGCGCGCTGGCAGCGACGAGCGACCGGTTACCTCGAACGTGTGCTCGCGCACTTCCGCTACAGCGGTGTACTGACCATCGAGTTCTTCGTGCGTCGCGGACGGCTGATCGCCAACGAGATGGCGCCGCGCGTGCACAACTCCGGTCACTGGACCATCGAGGGCGCAACCACCAGCCAGTTCGAGAATCATCTGCGCGCGATCCTGGGGCTGCCGCTCGGCGCGACGGACGCTCGCGGTTTCAGCGCCATGATCAATCTGATAGGAGCGCGGCCGCCACGCCGGCGGTTGCTGGCGTTTGCCGGAGCCCACTTACACGATTACGGCAAGCGCCCCCGTCCGGGGCGCAAGATGGGCCATTGCACCGTGGTCGAGCGGACCGCGGCGGCCCGGGACGCCCGCGCACGGGCTCTGCTGAAGGATTTGAGGGTCGACGTTCGCATCCCGTAACATCGGCTGAGAGCCAACAGCCATGTACCTCGAACCCTTCAAACTCAAGGAATTGCCGTTCCGCTTAAGTCCGGATCCGCAATTCCTGTACCTCTCCAAGCAGCACGCCCGCGCCAAGGCGTACATGGAGTCGACCATCTGGTTCACCGACGGGTTCGTGGTGATCACCGGCGAGATCGGCTCGGGCAAGACCACGCTCATCGAGTCCTTCCTCAAGGAAGTCCCGGCCGATGTGGTGGTGGCCCAGATCAACCAGACCCAGGTCTCGGCGATCGATTTTCTGCAGGCGGTATTGGTGCAGTTTGGCTTCTCGCCCTTCAAGATGCGCAAGGGCGAGCTGATCAGCACGCTCAACAATTTCCTCATCGAGCAGTACGCCGCCGGGCGCAAGGTGCTGCTGATCGTCGATGAGGCGCAAAACCTGTCCATGCGGGTGCTGGAAGAGATCCGCATGCTCTCGGGCGTCGAGACCACCAAGGAGAAGGTGCTGCGCATCATTCTCGCCGGCCAGCCCGAGCTCAACAGCAAGCTCGATGACCCGGCACTGGAGCAGTTGGCGCAGCGTGTGCGCCTGCGTTTTCACCTGCAAAACCTGAGCGAGGCCGAAACCCAGAGCTACACCCAGCACCGCCTGGATGTCGCCGGCGCGGGCGATCGGGAGCTGTTCACCCCCGACACCTTCCCGGAGATCTACCGCTACACCGGCGGGGTGCCGCGTCTGGTCAACACGCTGTGCGATACCGCGATGATGGCCGCCTACACCGCCGATCGCGGCGTGGTGACGCGCGAGGACATCGCGAACGCGATCGCCGAGCTGCAGTGGACGGAGTACGCGGCGCGACCGCACCGCTACCGCCACGAGGAGCGCGCTGTCGAACCCACGCCGACGGCCCGCGCTGCGGCCGCGCACGCCGGCGCGCGGGTGCTCGGTCGCGTGCTGGTGGCAGCCGATGGGCGCACGGTGCAGGAAGTGCCGCTGCGGCTCGGGCGGCTGATCATCGGCCGCACACCCGACAACGACGTGCAGATCGACAGCCGCTTCATCAGCCGCCACCACTGCCAGGTGATCACCACGCTGAACTCGTGCGTGGTCGAGGACCTCAACAGCACCAACGGCATCTACGTGAAATCCAACCGCGTGCGCCGCCACTATCTCAACGACGGTGATGTGGTGCTGGTCGGCAAGCACGAGCTGATCTATGTCGATGAGCGCGCCGGGCGGCACCGCAGCGCACTCACCGACAATGTGCCGGCGCTCGAGAGGACCGTGGAGGCTGCCCCGCAGGTGCCGAGCCTCGAGGAAGCCGAGGAGGCGGACGACGAGGATCTGGAGGCTACCGGCCCCGGATGAGCGGCTCTATCGAGGCGACCGGCGCGATGCGACGCCGGCGGTCAGCGCTCCTCGTGGCCGCTGAGGGACTCGGGATCGGCGTACCGTGAGCGCAGCGCACGGTAGT
This sequence comes from Steroidobacteraceae bacterium, assembly GCA_035639195.1. Lineage (GTDB taxonomy): Bacteria > Pseudomonadota > Gammaproteobacteria > Steroidobacterales > Steroidobacteraceae > 13-2-20CM-66-19. The sequence goes on along the minus strand of DASQYM010000020.1, from coordinate 61,873 downwards.
CACGGCGGCGCAGCAGCAGCACGAAGCCTCCCACGATGCACGCGAGCCCGAGCACGCCGACGGTCAGACTGAGTGCGCCGCGCGCGGCCAGCAGGTAGCTGGCGGTGAGCGCGGCCAGCCCAAAGATTATGTAAATCCAGGGTAGCCCCTCATACAGCGGACGGGACAGGTGCGGACTGGGACGTTGCATGGCATCCCATCCTAAAGCACCTCAGGAAATTTCGCTCAGCGCGCTGAGCAACGCACTACACCCGGCAAGCGGCGCAATCCGGCGGACCAACGCCGGCAACGCTCGAGTTGGAAATCAGCTCAGACCCAACATTCTCGCGAGGCGCTCGAACAGCGATGGCTTCAGGCCTTCGACGCGGAAGTCCGGCTGGCGCTTGCCATGGTTGCGGCGGGCAACTTCCGCCAGCAGCTCGGGTGGCAGGTGGAGCTTGGGAACCTCGGCAGTGACTTCTTCTGACAGCATCGCATTTCCTTCCGCGTAAGACTCAAGGTGCGCCCGATGTACGTTAGAAGCTCGCGGGCTTCCCGAGCGAGAGAAGAATCACACCTTCGCCACCGTTCGTCATTATGTCGCGGAGTGACGACCGGGGGTTGCCTTGGAACGACGTGCGTATTTGGCGACAACGGCGGATTCGGCGGCGCCGTGAAGCGGGCGCTTGCGCTGCGCCATCGAGTCTGCCCCACAGAGCGCGCACGGCAGCGCCGATATGCGCTCGCCGCGCAGGCCTGTGCAGTTTCTTTCCGGTTCAGCCGGTGCCGCCGACCGTAAGTCCATCAATCCTGAGGGTCGGCTGTCCGACACCGACCGGAACGCTCTGGCCGTCCTTGCCGCAGGTGCCGACCCCGTCATCGAGCTTCAGATCGTTACCGACCATCGAGACCCGCGTGAGCACATCCGGACCATTGCCGATCAGCGTCGCGCCCTTCAGCGGTGCGCCGATGCGGCCCTTCTCGATGGCGTACGCCTCGCTTGCTGAAAACACGAACTTGCCCGAGGTAATGTCCACCTGACCGCCGCCGAAATTGACGGCGTAGATGCCGCGCTCCACCGAGCGGATGATCTCCTCCGGAGCGTGCGGGCCCGCGCGCATGTACGTATTGGTCATACGCGGCAGCGTCATGTGCGCAAACGACTCGCGCCGGCCATTGCCTGTGGGCGCGACCCCCATGAGGTGCGCGTTCAGGCGGTCCTGCATGTAACCGCGCAGCACACCGTTCTCAATGAGCATCGTGCACTGGGTCGGCGTGCCTTCGTCGTCGATGTTGAGCGAGCCGCGCCGCCGCGCGAGTGTGCCGTCATCGACCACGGTGCATTCCGCGGCCGCGACCCGCTCGCCGATGCGGTTCGCAAACGCGGAGGTCCCCTTGCGGTTGAAGTCACCCTCGAGGCCGTGACCGATCGCCTCGTGCAGCAGTATTCCCGGCCAGCCGGGACCCAGTACCACCGTCATGGTGCCCGCTGGCGCCGGCTGCGCTGCGAGGTTGACGAGCGCCTGGCGCACGGCTTCACGCGCGAGCGCAAGCGGGCGCTCACCCGCGACCAGCTCGGCGAGGGAGAAACGGCCGCCGGCGCCGACGTAGCCCTGCTCGCGGCGTCCATCCTGCTCGACCAGCGCGGACACGTTGAAGCGCACCAGCGGCCGCACATCCGCGGCGAGCTCACCGTCGCTCGTGGCGATGAGCACCACCTCGTGCACGGCGACGAGGCTCGCACTGACGTGCACCACGCGCGGATCGATGCGCCGCGCCTCGCGGTCGACCCGCTCGAGCCACGCCACCTTTGCGGAGGTCTCGAGATCCGCCGCCGGATCTGCCGGCAGGTACAGCCGATGGCCGCTGCGCGGATGCCAGGCGGCGACGCGCCGCTCGCCGCCCTGCACCGCAATGGCGCGCGCCGCACGTGACGCCTCGGTGAGTGCCGGCAGCAGGATCTCATCCGAATAGGCGAAGCCGGTCTTCTCGCCGGCGAGTGCACGCACACCGACACCCTGCTCGATGCTGGCAGTGCCGTCCTTCACCATGCCGTCTTCCAGCGACCAGGACTCCTGGTGGCTCAGCTGGAAGTACAGGTCGGCAAAATCCACCGAGTGCGTGAGCACCTCACCGAACACGTGATCCAAGCGGTGATCGTCTAGACCGCTCGGCCGCAGGATGAGATCGCGCGCGAGCTCGAGCGGATCGGCAGCCACGTTATCAGTCATGTCACTTTCCTGTGTCCACTTGCGGTGCAAAGGCGCGGTGTCCGAGCGCCGGAAAGCTCTCGCGCACGCTCGTCTGCGCGGCAACATCGATGTCCGCCACCGCGCAGCCGCGGCCGCGCGGCAGGCGCTGCAGTATCCGTCCCCAATAATCCACGATCATGCTGTCACCGTAAGTCTCACGTCCGCTCGCATGGAAGCCCGACTGGGCGGGCGCCACAACATAACAGAGATTCTCGATCGCGCGTGCGCGCAGCAAGGTCTCCCAATGGGCACGCCCCGTCGGGCTCGTGAAGGCGGAGGGCACCGAAAACAGCTGCGCCCCACCCGCACTGAGATAGCGGTAGAGCTCGGGAAAGCGCACGTCATAGCACACCGACAGCCCGAGCCGCCCTACGGGGGTCTCGAGCAGCGCCGCGCGCGAGCCCGGCGCGACGTGCGCCGATTCACGGTAGCTCTCGGTACGTCCCGGCAGGTCGACATCGAAAAGATGGATCTTGTCGTAACGCGCCACGCAGACGCCGTCGCTGTCATACACCAGCGAAGACGCAGCGACACGCCCGTCGGGTCCGGACACGAGCGGTAGCGTGCCGCCGACGATCCACAGACGCAGTCGCCGCGCGCTGGCCGCCAGGAAATCCTGGGCCTGGCCGTGGCCCTGAGACTCCGCCACTGCGCGCTTGTCGGCGTCCTTCAGCCCCATGAAGGAGAAATTCTCCGGCAGCGCGGCTAGGCGCGCGCCAAGTGCGGCCGCTTCCTCGAGCAGTTCGCGGGCCTGCTCGAGATTGGCCTGCACTTCCGGCCCCGAGGTCATCTGTATCGCCGCAACCCTCATGCTCTACCTCATTCCACCAGCGCCACCACCGGGTGAGTCCATGGCCCTTGCAGATGCAGTGCGGCGTGTGAGTGCTCGCTGCCGTCACTGCCCAGCAGATCGCGCAGCGACAGCCAGACTGCCGCGACGCCCGGGCCGGGGCCGAGGCGTCGGAGCGCGGCCGGCAGCCTGTCCTCACCACGTAAGATCCACGCGCGCTCGTCATAGTCGCCGCGCGCGAGGCCGACACGACCACGCACCAGTATCTCGGCGTCGCCATCAAAGTGCAGGTCGGAGGTCACAGCCTGTCCATCGAGCAGCTCGTAGTCGGCGCTGAACTGCGCAAAGCGCAGCGCCGGCGACGCCTGCGACGACACGGGACTCAACCCACCGAGCAGAGCGGGGACCGACAGCAGTGCGGAAGGCGCCCCAGCACCGTCCGCTGCCGGGCCCATGGCACCATCCTCCAAGCGCATATGGAGGCTTCCGCCGAGCGTTGCAAGGGATGCGGATGCGGGGAAGCGCAGCTGACCCTCGAGGTGTGCGTGGCGCGCGGTGAGCTCCGGCGCCAACCCCAAAGCGGCCAGCGTCGCTGCCGGATCACCGCTATCGAAGCTGAAGGCAAGGTTGCAGCCTGCCTGCAGACAGCGCGCACTGGCACGCGCTTCCGCGTTCGCGGCCGAGAGGATCAGATCACTCGCCTCCACCTCCTCGCCATGCAGGGCCAAAGTTCCAGAGAAGGTGCCGAGAGAGCGCCCCTGCCACTGCAGGTCATCGACAGCCAGCCGCACGGCCGGAGCCAGCGCCGCGGCGAGCTGCGCCACGATCGAGGCATCGCCGGGCTGGACGATGTTGAAGCGCGTCAGGTGCAGCACAGCAGGCTGACTGGCATCGATTGCCGCCGGCCAGCGTGCGCTGCTCGAAAGCTCCGAAGACTCGATGCGCAACGCTCCGGCGCCACCGGCAATGTCCGCGGCGAGACCGACCTCGCTGAAGCGGCGCTCACCGGCGGTGAGCTCCGTCGCGCTCAGGTGTCCCTCGAGCCTGGGGAGCGCAGCATCGCGCGCGGCCTGTCGCAACAACGCGAGGCATGCGGCGAGATCGAGGCGGCTCACACTACCATCGAGCACCAGCACCGGCTCCACCGGAAGCGCAGGGGTAGCGCCACCGAGCCGCACGGCACCGCGATCGATCCGCCAGCTGTCGCCGCTGCGGACGAGGGCCGCCACTGCAGCGAGCCGCTCACCAAGAGCGATTCGCAGCTGCGCGCCTTCGCTCTGGGCATTCAAATCGACATGCAGTGGCAGTGCAGGGCCGGCTGGCTTGGCAAAGGGCTCCGGCAGAGCACTCGCGATGCCCGCGAGACTCGAGTCTGCATGCAGCTGCCAGTGCGGCGCAGCGCCGCCGGGCACGAGCGTAAGAAGTGCGCTCCAATCGGCGCTGCCGCTGAGGCCTGCTTCAGCGACATTCGCGGACGCGGCCTCGACTGCTGCGTGTGCATCCATCACACCGCGACCGGATACCACGAGCACGTTCAGGCCCTGCTCGCGACGCTCGGCGACGGTCAGGCTCGCAGCACCTCCGAGCCAGCGCGCCGTCAGCGTGGAGCGCTGCAGCTGACCCCCTGCAAAGGCCAGCGTACCGCGGAGGGCCTCAAGCGGAGGCAGACCGGGAAGCGGGCGCAGTTGCGCCCCATCGAGCTGCGCAGCGATCCGCAGACGCGGCGCGGGGGGCAGTGCATCCGAGACGGACGCGACCGGTAGCGCAAAGTCGAGATCGAGCAGCGTGTTTCCGCGCAAATCGAGGTGCTCGAGGCCCGGCGCCCACGCCGCCGCCTGTGGATGGGACTGCAGCCAAGCGAGCATCTGCTCGGCATCGCCAGCCAGGCGACCCCTGAAGCGTGCCACGCCGCCGGCGCGTCCATCCCAGTCGGCGCGCGCGTCGGTGAGCGCGAAGCGCGCGAGACGCGCGCGCTCGATCAGGGCCCGAAATTGCGCGCCACGCCAATCGATGCGCGCCGAGAGATCAGCGACCGCGGGCCAGTTCGCGCTTTCGCGCAGCGTGGCATCGCGCACTACGAGCGAGCCGCTGAAGCGTGCGCCCGGTGCGCTCCATGGAAGGCCGATGAGTGGGCCACGCCAGTTGAGCTCGCCGCTCTCTACGCGGCCGCTGCCGAGCGCAGCGGCCACCTCACCGCAGGCGACGGTCGTGCACGAGGCGAGCAGGGTCCCAAGCAGGCCGGCGTCGGCCTCCTTCATGGAGAGCCGGGCATCGATGAGCGGTGGAGCGCCTGGCGCCGGGATGCTGATCGCCCCGCTTGCACTGAGGCTCAGACCGTGCCGACGGATACGCAGGTCCTGCGCCTCGAGCTGCCACGTTCCGTGAGCGCTCGCCGTCGCCTTCAGCTGTGCGTCGATCTCGAGATTCTCGAGGGGTGCGGGCGCCTCGCGTGGTACGAGCCGTGCCGCACCCGCATGTAGTGCAAGCACGACCGAGCTCTGCGCGGCCGATGCTCGCGCGGTAAGGCCGGTGAGCTCGATCGCACCCGAGTCATCCGCCAGCGCCAGGGCTTGAAGGTCTGCCCACGCGGCGAGACGCGCACCCGGCGCACGATGTGAATTCCAGTCGAAGCTCAGCTCGCGCGCTTCGCCCCGAACCATGAGCCCATGGCGCGGTAACTGGGGAACGTACCAACGCACCAACGAGAGCAGCGGAGCGAGCGGTGCGTGCTGTGCGCGGCCGCGGGCCTCGCTACCGTCCGGCGTGAAGTCCACGACGACCGAGGCGGGTACCGCCGCTGCTACGGATGCGACGGTACCCGAGGCGGAGATCGACCCGAGCGGACTTCCCGCAAGGGGCTCGAGCTCGAGCGCGTCGATGCGCAGACGCCAGGACGTACCGCGACGCATGAGCTGCCACTTACCGCGCACACGTTCGAGTGCGAAACCCGTATCAGAGTCGCCAGGTGCTCGCCACCCGAGCGACTCCGCAGCGATACGTCCTGAAGCCGCGTGCAGGCGCCCATGTACGAACGCGGCCTGTATCTGCAGGTCACCGTTTCCTGATCGCGGGAGTTCACTCCGTGCGCCGCCAGCGGCGAGAGCCGCCCACGCGGCGAGCTCGAGGTGATGTCCTTCGACACTCACGGCGGCGCTCGAGATGTCCTGTAGATCCGCTCTGGCACGCATCCGCAGCGTGACATGCATGCTGGCACCCAGTGTCCTCGGAAGCAGGACCTGAGCCTCGGCACTCCAATTCGCATCGAGCCGCTGCAGCTCTGCATGCGATATGCCGAGCGTCACCGCATCGGTGCCGCCCGGCAGCACCGTGCGCAGAGTGCCGCCCGAGATATTTATCTGCCCGCCGCGCCAGCGTGCCAGGATGCTCGCGCCCGCATCGCCGCGCGCCTCCAGGGAGCTGCGCCTCGCCGCGCCCTGTCCGGCTTGGCTTTCGCCGGCGAGATCGATGCTGGGATCCTCGAGAGTAATGCGCCGGGCTTCGAGGTGACCGCTGCGCACCATCCGCCAGGCGTCCAGACTGACGATCAGCCGCGGCGCTCGCAACAGCATGCCCCGGCCCGGCGACTCGCCGAGCTCGACGTCCTCGAACAGCGCTTCCGGACCGTACCATCCCCAACGCACCCGCAGGCCGCCGAAGCGCACCTCGAGTCCGGTCTGGTAACGAATCAGCTCCTCGAGCGCAGCGCGATGTTGGGGCACACGCGCCGCGGCCAGTTCGTACGCCGCCAGCAACGCGATGAGCAGCGTAAGTGCCACAGCGAGCGCGAGTAGAGCAAAGCGCAGCTGCCTGGCGGCAGCGCGCGCGGCAGTCCGCGGGACGCCGCCGACGGTAGACGCCGCGACAGCCGGCTCACCTGACATACCACCGAGCAATCGAACAACCTCAGACGAGCACCACGTCGTACTGGTCAACGCCGTAGAGCGCCTCGACTTGCAGGCGAATCGGCCGCGCTACCTGCGCTTCCAGCTCTCCGAGCGTGGCTGATTCCTCATCGAGGAGCCGATCCACCACGTCCTGATGTGCCAGTATCAGCAGCTCACGGCTGGCAAACTGCCGGCTCTGTCGCACAATCTCGCGAAAGATCTCGTTGCACACCGTTTCCGGAGTGCGCACGAAGCCACGGCCCTCGCAGCTTGGACAAGGCTTGCACAGCAGGTGTTCCAGGCTCTCACGCGTGCGCTTGCGGGTCATCTCGACGAGGCCGAGCGGCGAGAGACTGACGATGTGCGTCTGGGCCCGGTCGCCGGCGAGCGCGCGCTCGAGCGCGCTCAACACTGCGCGCCGGTGCGGCTCGTCACGCATGTCGATGAAGTCGATGATGATGATGCCACCGAGGTTACGCAGCCGCAGTTGCCGCGCAATGCTCACCGCCGCCTCGAGATTGGTGCGGAAGATGGTTTCCTCGAGGTTGCGATGGCCTACGTAGGCGCCGGTGTTGACATCGATGGTCGTCATCGCCTCGGTCTGGTCGATCACCAGGTGCCCGCCGGATTTGAGCGGCACCTTGCGATCGAGCGCCTTGGCGATCTCCTCCTCGATCCCGCTTAGATCGAATATCGGCCGGGAGCCTGAGTACAGCTCGATGACCGGCGCACCCTGCGGCATGAAGGTGGCGGCGAACTCGTGCATGCGCTCGTGCTCGCGCGACGAATCGACCAGCACGCGCGTGACGCCGCGCGCGAGCTCATCGCGCAGCACCCGCAGCATGAGTGGCAGATCCTCGTGTACCACGCTGCCGGCCGGCACCTGCGCGGCGCGCGTGCGCACGTGCTCCCACAGCTTGGCGAGATAGCTCATGTCCTCGCGCAGGTTTTCGGCAGTAGCCCCCTGCGCCGCCGTGCGCACGATGTAGCCGCCGCCCGCCGGGTCTGCGCCGGTGAGCTCGGTGAGCATGCTCTTGAGGCGCGTGCGCTCCGACTCCTCCTCGATGCGCGCCGACACACCCACGCCCATTCCGCGCGGCATGTACACCAGGTAGCGCGAGGGCAGCGCGACGAAGGTGGTGAGTCGCGCACCCTTGGTGCCGATCGGGTCCTTGATCACCTGCACCAGGATGTCATCGCCGCAGTTCACCAGCCGCCGGATGTCCTCGACCTGAGGCAGGCTCGCTGGGGCGGAATTGACCAGCGTGTCCGTAGCAGAGCTGTGCGCGATGTCGGCCGCATGCAGGAAAGCGGTACGCCCCAGGCCGATCTCCACGAACGCCGCCTGCATCCCGGGCAGCACACGCGACACGCGCCCCTTGTAGAGATTGCTCACCAGCCCGCGGCGGCTGGTACGCTCGATGTGCAGCTCCTGGAGCACTCCGCTCTCGAGAATCGCCGCACGCGTCTCGCTCGGCGCCACGTTCACCAGAATCTCGATGCTCACGGCACGGCCCCGCCGGAGGAGCGGTCGAGCCAGTACGAGACGCCGGCGCCGGCCAGGAGTTCCGCCGTCTCGAACAGCGGTAGTCCCATGACACCGGAGTAGCTGCCCGAGAGGCGCTCGACGAACACGGCGCCATGGCCCTGCACGGCATACCCGCCGGCCTTGTCGTGCGGCTCGCCGGTATTCCAGTACGCGAGCGCCTCGGCAACAGTCAGGTGCCGGAAACGCACCTCGCTGCGGCTCACGCGATAGTTCACCTCTCCGGCCGCCGCGAGCGCCACCGCGGTGAATACCTGGTGGCTGCGGCCAGATAGCCTGAGGAGCAGGGCGATACCGTCCTCGGCGCCGGCAGGCTTGCCGCAAATGAGCTGGTCGATGAGCACGATAGTGTCGGCAGCGAGCACGGGAAGGCCCGCGCCGTGCGGATGGACGATGCGCGCCTTGGCACGCGCCATGCGCACGACATAATCCAGCGCAGACTCCCCGGGCAGCACGGCTTCATCGATATCCGGCACGGCAGATACGTATGGCACGCCGAGCTGCTCGAGCAGCTCGCGGCGCCGCGGCGACGCCGAGGCGAGGCACAGGAGCGGCGCATGGAACGAGGATGCCGGCATCAGTCGCGATGATACGGGTGATTGGCGAGGATGCAGTGGGCGCGGTAGAGCTGCTCGGCCAAGAGTACCCGAGCGAGTGCATGCGGAAGCGTGAGCCGCGACAGGGCGAGCGTGAAATTGCTGCGCGCCAGCACTGCGGGGGCGAGGCCATCGGGACCGCCGATGACAAAAGCCAGGTCCTCACCCTGCTGCATGCGGACACTGAGCCAGCGCGAGAGCTCGTGCGTAGTGAGCTCGCGGCCGCGCTCATCGAGCGCGATTACGTAATCGCGTTGCTCGAGCGCTGCGAGCAGCCGCTCGCCTTCGCGTGCGAGCGCGCGCGGCGCGCCGCCCGCGCGTCGCGAAGCTGTGTCGATTTCCTCGAGCTCGAGCGGGAAACCGCTGCGCAGCCGCTGCAGATACTCAGTGCAGGCGCTGCGTACCCAGGGAGGCATGCGCGTGCCGACGGCAATCACGCGCACACGCATCCTGAAAGCTCACCGCGCTGTGGGCCGCCGCCGTCCGGCTACGCGCGGTGCCGCCGGCACGGCGACCGCCGGCAGCGCAGGACCCGAGTCCCAGAGCCGCTCGAGACCATAGAACTCCCGCACCCGAGGCAACATAACGTGCACCACGACGTCCTGCAGGTCGACGAGCACCCATTCCCCGTCACGCTCGCCTTCGGTGCCGAGTGGCCGGAACCCTGCCGCCTTGGACCTTTCCACCACCCGCTCGGCGATCGAGCGCACATGACGGTCGGAGTTGCCGGAGGCAATGACCATGGTGTCGGCAATGTCGGTGAGCCCCCGAACGTCGAGCACCCTGACATTGACGGCCTTCATGTCATCGAGCGCGGCCGTCACGGCTTGCTGCAGTGGCGAGGCGCGCTCTTCCGTGGGGCGCAGACGTGTGCGGGTTGTCATGTGCTTAAGCGGTTTCTCCTGAAGCGCAGTCTAGGGTGCACCTAGTTCCTGCCGCGGAGCATAGCACCTCGTCTCGAGGATGATCTGCCTCACGGCATCGGGAACGAGATAGCGCGGATCACGGCCGGCGATGATGAGCGCGCGCAGCTCGGTGGAGGAAATCTCGAGCTGCGTCACGGCGCGCACATACACTCGGCCGGCTGCCTCCTCGTGCAGCACGCGGATCGATCCGGTGCCGTGATCGACCATGACTTCACCCAAAGGTCCGGTGGTCGGAGCTCGCCAGCCGGGACGATGGGCGACGATGATGTGTGCGAGCGCGAGCAGCTGGCGCCAGCGGTGCCAATTCGGCAAACCGAGGAACGCGTCCATGCCGAGCAGCAGGCACAGCGAACGCTGCGGATATTCGCGCCGCAGCTCCGTCAGCGTATCGACCGAGTACGACACACCGCTGCGGCGTACCTCGCGGTCATCGACGATGAAGCCGGGCTGATCCGCCACCGCCGCCGCGACCATTTTCAGCCGCAACTCGGGGCTCGCATACAGCTGTGCCCGGTGGGGCGGACTGCCGGTCGGCAGGAAACGCACCTCGGCGAGACCGAGCTCCTGCCACAGCTCGAACGCAGTGCGCAGATGCCCGCAGTGGATCGGATCAAAGGTGCCCCCAAAAAGACCGATCGGCTGCATGCCGTCTCTAGGACGCGCGTGCGAGCGCGCCATCGGGCGCGCGCATGCCTTGCCCGCAAAGCTCTGCGGTGAGCAGTGCCAGCTCGTCCCACGCATCGCCGCTCAGGCGTCCCTTGATCATGCGATCCACGCGCACCGCGCGCGCGGCCAGGTTCGCGAACGACAAACGTGGTGCACGCTGCAGGCCTTTGGCGAGGGCGGCGCTGCGCCGCTGCCAGCTCGGCGGCGCAGCGCCGCCGGAAGACGCCGCCCACAGATCCCGCAACGCGCGCGCCAGCGCCCACAGCGCGAGCGTCGCCTCGGTGCCCTCTGCGCGCAGCCCCGCGAGCATGCGCAGCGCGCGCGCGCTGTCGCCGGCCAGCACCGCCTCAGCGAGCTGAAAGACATCGAAGCGCGCGCTATCGGCGACGCTGGCGAGGACGGTGGCGGCATCGAGCGTGCCGCCGCTCGCGAGCCACACCAGCTTGCTCAGCTCCTGGTGGGCCGCGAGCAGGTTCCCTTCGGTGCGCGCGGCGAGCACCTCGAGCGCCTCATCGCTCGCCTCGAGCCCGAGTCCGCGGCAGCGGCCACGCAGCCATGCAGCGAGCCGCCCCGGATCGACCGGCCATACCTGTACCCAGGCGCCGCGAGCTTCGAGCGCGCGCACCCATTCGGCGCCCTGTGCCTCGCGATCCAGGCGTGGAGCGAGCACGAGCAGCAATAAGTCCGGATCCGGGGCCTCGAGCAGGGCCACCAGCGCAGCGTTGCCCGCCGCCCCGGGACGGGCGCTGGCGAGCCGTATCTCGAGAAGGCGGCGTGCGCCGAACAGCGAGAGATTTGCGGCCGAGGCGCGCACCTCGTCCCAGTCGGCGTTGCGCTCGATGAAGTGCACCTCGCGCTCGGTGAAACCGACGGCGCGGGCGCGCGCCCGCACGGCATCCGCCGCCTCGCCGCTCAGCAACGGCTCATCACCCGATATCAGGTATGCCGGAAAGAGCCGCTGCGCGAGCTGCGTGGCGAGTGAGTCGGACGTGAGCTTCAACTGACCTCGTCAGCGCTGTGGCCACCGCACTGTGCGGCGCGGCGATGCGGTCAGCGCACCGGGTCATTATTAACCACGGGAGTACCCCGGGTGCAACTCAGCTAGCGCAAACACCAATAACGCACGCCCTGGCTATCCAGAAAGGCAACGGGCCAACCGGCGGGCGAGCAGCAGCAGGACCGCTGGCGCGAGGGGCGCGCGCCAGCGCAGGTCCGCGGCCGGCAGCAGCCCGCAAGGATGCCTTACGGTGTCAGAACTTCTTGCCGATCCCAACATAGATGGCATGCGGCATGATCTTGAGGATAAAGGGCGAGTTTGGACTGTTATGAATCAACCAGGCGCTCCCGGCGCCGAGCGCAAAGCCCGCGAGCACATCGGTCTGCCAGTGGGCCTGCTGCTTCATGCGCGCGATCCCGTCGTAAACTGGCAGCAGCTCGAGCGCATACACGGCCGGATACTCGTGAGCATATTCGAACACGAAGGGATTGACGATCGAGCTCACCGCGGTCACTTCGCCGCTCGGAAAGCTCTGATTGCCATGGCCCTGGAACCAAAGATTGGGATCGCCTGGATAGGGCCCACTGTCGCGCGGCCGCACACGCGAGAAGGCCACCTTCATGACCTGGGCTACCAACCCGGCAGCCACCGAGGAGTCGATCGATCTCCAGAACGTGCGGCCGAGGCGCGTTTCACCGCCCTCCCAGACGGCTCCGCCGACCTCGGCGGCAATGAGCCCGTATTCGAGGAATTCCTGGTAGTTGCGCTTCCAGATGCCGCTGTTGTCATAGGGCAGCATGTGATCGACGCCGGCGCGGCACCTGGGTGCGGCCGCGAATAGCACGAGCGCGGCGGCTGCCATGACTGGCGCCGCCTTCGGGCGAGCGTGGAGCGGATGTCCGGCGGCCTTGGCGTGAACTCTCATGGTGTGCGCTGTCCGAGTGCCAAATTGCCGGAGAATAGGGCGCGGGCGCTTAAGGCTGAGTTAAGAGCGCCAAAGTGCATCGAACGCCGCGGTCTGGGATAGGCTAGCCGCCCGAGGATATTGGCCGTGCGGATTCTACTGGTCGAAGACGATCAAATGCTGGGCGAGGCAGTGCGCGATGGGCTGCGTCAGGAAGGTTATGTAGTCGATTGGGTGCAGGACACCGGCGCGGCGCTCGCCGCCTTGTCGACCTCGAGCTTCAGTGCACTGGTGCTCGACCTCGGCTTGCCCGATGGCGACGGCCGGAGCGTGCTGCGTCACCTGCGGCAGGATAAACAGTCCACCCCGGTCGTCATCGTGACGGCACGCGACCGCGTGAGCGATCGCATCGGAGGTCTTGATGCGGGTGCGGATGACTACCTCATCAAGCCCTTCGACATCGACGAGCTCAGTGCGCGGCTGCGCGCCATAACACGCCGGGTAGATGGTTGTGCCGAGTCGCTGCTCAGCGTCGGTGAGGTGGTACTCGACATGCGTCAGCGCACGGTCACCTGCCAGGGAGCGCCGGCGCCGCTCACCGCGCGCGAATACGCGCTGGTCGAATTACTGATGCGCAAGGCCGGATGCCTGGTGACCCGTGCAGAGATAGAGGAGGAGCTGTATGGATTCGACGATTGCATCGCGAGCAACGCGATCGAGGTCCACATCCACAATCTGCGCCGCAAGCTCGGTCCGGGCTTCATCACCAACCTCAAGGGACGCGGCTATCGCATCGGGAACGTCCGCTAGCAGCGAGCATCCCTGGTCACTGCGCCGGCGCATGGCGATCGCCGTGGCGAGCGCGGCCTGCGCGGTGTTCCTGCTGCTCGGCTTGCTGGTCTACCGGGCAGTGGCGGCGAGCACGGCCGTGCAGTTCGATGAGCTGCTGCAACAGCAGGCGGCACTGGCGCTGCGCTATGCCGATCACGAATATGGAGAAGGAGAGACGCTAGTGCCACCGGCGGCTGCGCTGGCCATGCCGTTCGACGTGCTCTACCAGATCGGCACTCGTTCCGGTCAAGTCCTGTACCGCTCTGCCGGCGCGCCACGGGCAGCGCTCGCCCCCGGTGAAGGTCCCGGCTGCACCAACATAGGTCTCGGTGAGCGCTCCTGGCGAGCCTGCACGCTGAGCTCGGTCTCCACGCCGCTTGTCATCCACGTGGCCGAGCCGCTCGGATACCGCGCCACGCTGCTTGCGCGAACGATGCGCGCGGTGGCGCTGCCGCTGTTGTTTGCTCTGGTACTGCTTACGGCGCTAATCGGCCTCGTCACGGAACGCGCCTTTCGCCCGGTGCGCCGCATCGCCGCAGATCTCGCCGGCCGCCACGATGAGGATCTCTCGCCAGTGAACACTGCGGAGATGCCTGTGGAAACACATGCGCTCGGTGTTGCCCTCAACGGCCTGCTGGCGCGACAGGCTGAGGTTCTGGGGCGCGAACGGCGCTTCACCGCCGACGCTGCACACGAGTTACGCACTCCGCTCGCTGCGCTGCGCGTGCAGGCAAAGGTCGCGGCGCGCGCAAGCACGCCAGCGGAAACGCGCGGTGCCCTCGACAAGCTGCAGGTGAACATCGACCGTACGACCCACCTCATGAGTCAACTGCTGTCACTGGCGCGGCTCGAGCCCGGATCGTCGTACGTTCGCGGAGAGGCAACCGCGGCGCAGCGGGTCATCGATCTGGTGATGGAGGATCTGGCGCAAGCTGCCCGTGACAAGCGGGTGGAGATCACGGTCGCGGGCTACCAGCAGCAGCTGCCGGGTTCCAGCGAGCTACTGTACCTGCTGCTGCGAAACCTGCTGGACAACTCCATCAGTAACGTCGGTGCGGGCGGCCGCGTGGCGCTCGCGGTGAGCACGCAGGGCCAGCGCGCCGTCCTTTCGATCAGCGATGATGGACCGGGAATCGCGCTGCATGAGCGCGTGCGTGCGTTCGAGCGCTTCTACCGCATCCCGGGCAGCCCCGCAGGAGGTAGCGGGCTAGGCCTGTCGATCGTCGGCCGTGTCGTGGAGTTGCTCTCCGGGCATATCGAGCTCTCGGCTCCCGCGAGCGGCACGGGGCTCATCGTCACCGTGACGCTGCCCCTTGCAAAGGCGCCCGCGCAGGACCGTACGGCAGCTTGACCAGGCCGTGGCTCCGATCCGGCGCTGCGCGCCGCATGGAGCGCGAACGCGAAGCTTGCGTTGGCCCTCGCTGTGATCGACTACGGCGGCAGCCGAAACGGACTCGAGTTCGAGATCGGCCGGGGACTCACACCCGCCCTCACACCTGGGTCATCAAGCTCATGGTGATGCAGGATCTCTAGCGCCGCTCGCTGCCGGCGACTCGCACGGATTGCTGTATGTGCCCACGGGCTGTACGCAGCACCAGATGAATGTTCCCCGCGGCAGCCTCGTGGCCGCGTGTCAGGTCGCTCACCGTTATGTTGCCCGCGCCAAGGCTGACGACGATTTGATCGAAGGCGGCCGCCGGCACGCTCAGGGTGGCAGTGCCGTCGACATCGGTGATCCAGCCCCGGCTTTCGATGCGATAACGCAGTGCGGGATGCGGTTGCGAGACAACCACAACGTGTGCCTCCAGGCGGCTCCCCGGAAGTCCAAAGCCGTGCAGCTCACCAGCGATGGCGAGCTCGTCGTCAGGAGCATCGAGCAGCATCAGAGTCACGTTGGCCGTGTCGGCCTCGACCTCGAGCAATCGCGGCGAGCTGTCACTCAGCGCCACCCGCTCCATGAGTGCGGTGCCGTGCGGCGTGACGAAAAGCGCTAGTAGCACAGCGCTACCCGCCAGCAGTGCAAGAAGGGCCACCAGCGTACTCAGTCGTCGCAGGTGCCCCCTCCTGGCGGCTTCGGCCAAGGGTGGCGCTGTGATCGGCGCGCCCAGGGCAACCGCTGGATCGTCTACCGCCAGCACGGGGAGCACCCGGTACCAGAGCAGGTGCAGTACCCCGAAAGCGAGCAAGGCCGACCACAGGATGTCGGAGAAGAAGTGCGCACCAGCCGCCATACGGCCCACGCCAAGGAGGAAGCCGAGTGTCAGTCCACCGGCGAGCGAGGCCGCCGCCAAGGCTGGGCGGCGGCGCCTCCACACCCACCACCCGGCAGCACACATGAAGCCGACGCTGCAATGACCGCAGGGGAATGACGCGCCGCCCTCGGACCCGATGAGTGGCGAAGGCACGTAGTGCAGCGGTCCGCCGAACTCGATGAGGTCACGCGGCCGTGGGTGCTGCCAATGATCCTTGAAGACCAGGTTGGCCAGCAGGCCGGGACCGATTGCTACACCAAGCAGCACCAGCACCGCGGCGCCGCGCACGTCGCGGCGCCCGGCAAAGGCCGCAGCGAGCACAACCAGTCCGGCGAGCACCAGCATCGCGGTCACCCAGGGGGCGGCCCGATAGAGCAGCGACCACGGCAGCTCGTGCGCCAGCGGCCAATGGTCGGTCGGCGCGGCGCGATAGAACACGTGCGCCACAGCGATGTCGAGAGCGCCGCTCGCGAACAGGGCCGTCGTCAGCAGCGTGATCGCAAGCAGACAGGCGGCTTCTCGCCGTCCTTCGCGTCGCTGCGCGGTCCCGGCCGCCGGCAGTGGCATGCTGCGCCTACCAGTCACACTCCTCGGCGTGACATGCTCAGAACTGCCAGCCGAGACTGCCGATCGCGCGGCAGCAGCCGCGCGGAGTTCAGAATGAACGCGAGCTCGGAAGCCACATGAATGAACGCGGCGAACAGGGGACTCAGCAGGCCGAATGCGGCCAGGGTGATGCCCACCGTGTCCACCGCGATGGTTCCGGCGAAGTTGGCCCAGATGATTCGGCGCGTGCGGCGCGCGATCGCCAGCGTCTGCGAAAACTTCAACAGATCATTGCCGAGCAGCACCACAGCGGCGCTTTCGCGCGCCACATCGGTACCTGAACCCATCGCGACGCCCACGTGAGCTTCGATCAGCGCCGGCGCATCGTTGATGCCATCGCCCACCATGGCCACGGTCCGACCCTGCGCCACCAGTTGCCGGACGTGCCTCTGTTTGTCATCGGGCAGCAGATCCGCGGCGAACTCGTGGATGCCGAGCTCGCGGGCAATGGCCTCGGCCACGGCCCTGGAGTCACCGGTCAACAGCAGAGTACGCAGCCCCATGCCTTGAATCGCGTCGATCGCCTCACGCGCCTCGGGGCGTGTCGTGTCGGCGATGGTGATCGCGCCGAGCAGCTTCCCGCCGCGTGCAACGAACGCCTCCGAGGCGCCGCAGTGCCGTGGCACGAGCTCCGCGGGCAGCGCGATATCGTGAGCGCGCATCAGCGCCTGGTTGCCGATGAGCACAAGATCCGCATCGATCGCGGCGTCGATGCCGAGTCCGGGCGTGTAGCCGAAGCGCGCGGGCTCTTTCAGCAGACAGCCGTGCGCGCGGGCGTACGCGACGATGGTCTTGCCGAGCGGATGCTCGGAGTGAAGCTCGGCGGATCCCGCGCTGGTGAGAAGCCACGCGGTATCGGTGTCCCGAGCCGGGATGGCCGCGCGGACCTCCGGCTGCCCGAAGGTGAGCGTGCCAGTCTTGTCGAGCACCACCGTATCCACTCTGCCCAGCAGCTCGAGGTACAGTCCCCCCTTGATGATGGCTCCTGCACGCGCCGCGCGACCGATGGCGCCGAGGATGGCGAGCGGCGTGCCGGCGGCAACACCACAGGCGCCGGCCACGATGACCACCGAGATGGTCGAGCGGGTGTCGCGCGTCAGCAGGAGCGTGAGGACGGCCGCAGCGAGTGCGAGATACACCAGGTACCCAGCGAGGCGATCCGCCAGGCGCTGCACCGGAGCACGCGAGCGTTCGGCCTGCTCCACCGTCTCGATGATCTTGCCGTAACTGGTATCGCGCCCGAGCCGCTCGGCCCGGATCTCGAGCGTGCCGGACTGGTTGATGGACCCGGCGAAGACGCTCGCGCCGACCCTCTTCTCGATCGGCAGAGATTCCCCCGTGATGCGTGCCTGATCGACGAAGGAGTGTCCCGAGATCACCGTGCCATCCACCGGGATGCGACCACCTGGGTTCACCAGCACGGCATCGCCGATGGCGAGCGCCCGGGCATCGACCTGCGTGACAGCGCCCGCGCGGCGCACGCTTACCGCGCGCGGCAGCAAGTCCAGCAGTTCGCGGATGGCGCGCCGCCCGCGAGCAACAGTCATGTGCTCGAGCACCTCGGCCACCAGCACGAACAAGGTGATGACGAGCGCAGTGAAGAACTCGGAGATTGCAGCCGCGGCGATGATGGCGATGGACATCGACAGCTCCATCGTCATTCGCCTCGCGAACAGGTTCTCGAGTGCTTCCCGGTAGATGGGCCAACCGCCGACCAGGAGGCCCAGCGCTCCAATCAGGCTGCCGGCGGGGAATGGTTCCCACAGGTGCCAGAAGACCGCCGCCGCGGCGATGGCCACCAGACCGATGCGCAGCATCTCGGCCCGGTGCGATGCATGGGGGTGCGCTGTCTCGTGCTCGTGCTCACCTTGCACACATTGAGCTGTGGCGTGCGACGCCTGCTCGGGCGCGGTAGAGATCGTATGCGGTAGCGCTCCCTGCGCCACATCGGGCGAGGACACGCGTTCCTGTGTGCTCATATGCGCGGCTGCGCCGGGCCGGTCGATGGCGCTGCTAGCGCAGATAGGCGCGGACGATCTCGATGAGCTCGTCGGCACCCCGGGCGCGACTGGCGTGGCTCGTGATCGACGCACTCGCCACGTGGGTGCGAAGGTGCTCCTCGATCATTTCCGTCATGAGCCCATTGGCGGCGCCGCGGAATGCGGCAATTTGCTGCAAGATTTCGGCGCAGCCCTTTTCTGCCTCGAGCGCACGCTCCAATGCCTCCACCTGGCCGCGTATCCGCCGCACGCGTGCGAGCAGGCTGGTCTTGTTGCGGACGGTATGGCTCATGACCAGTCTCCAACTATACTGGGGTATGGTATCTGGCTGGCGTCCTGCAGGCGAGCGGACCCCGCCCGTCGGCGGATGCGCGCCGCTCAGAACTGCCAGGCCAGCCCGCCGTAGAAGCCTCGGCGCGGCCCGTACTGTGAGGCGAACACCCCGACACCCGAGCCGCTGCGGATCTGATACACCTTGTCGAACAGGTTGATCACATCGAAACGTGCGCTGAGGACGCTCGAGCCGGAAAGACGGAAATCGTGGCTGAGCCCGAGGTTCACCTGCGTGTAACTCGGTAAATGATCGCCATTCGGTACACCACTGCCGTCGGGGAGCGTCAGGTCCTGGCGCAAGCCGGTACCGAAGATGAAGTCGGCGCTGGCGCGTGTGCCCTGCCAGAGGTAGGAGACACCCCCCGAGGCCGCCACCCGCCCCTCGTGATCGAGATGGATGTAGTGGTCGGCAACGTAGGCAAAGTCGGCCGGGTCGAAGTTGAATTCCGCCGACTCCCACTGCTTGCCGTGCGCAGCCTGAAAAGACACGTTGCCGTAGGCGGAGAAGTTGCGCACCGAGTAGTTGGCGATGAGCTCGACCCCGCCGATGAGGCCATAACGATAATTGAAAGGCGTAAGAATGATCGGCGCGCCGAACTGGCCTTCATCGATCAGGTGCTGCGACTGCTTGTAGAAGCCGTCGACACCGAGGGTGAGGCTGTTGCTCAACAGCTTCTGCTGCACGCCGAGGTCGTAGTAATTGTCCTTCTCGCCGAAGGGCGGCGTGTCCTGCGTAATGGGCGGCGCCGCCGTCGTATTGACGAACTTGCCGATCGAAGTACTCGCGATCAGCTCGAAGGGCGGCGGGATGAAATACCGCGAGTAGCCGCCATGCAAGGTGGTGCCGGAGCCCACCTGCCAGACGAAATTGATGCGCGGTTGCAGCAGGCTGCCGCTCGAATACGCGCTGTAATGGTCGAAGCGCACCCCGTAGTTGAGGGTGAACGGCGCCCACACCCGCCACTCGTCCTGCAGGTAGAAGCTCTCGATCTCCTGCGCCTGCGTGCCGTTATCGGGGATGGTGAGCGGAATGTTGCTGGTCTGCATGCCGGTTACGGGGTCGACGGGCAGCACCTGCGAGCTGGTAGTGCTCTCGGAGTTGTCGTGCTGCAGGTAAAATCCAGCGCGCACCGTGTGGGTGGAGGAGAGCTTGTAGGCCGCATCGGTCTGCCAGCTGACGGCCGTGTCGTCCTTGAAGGCGTCCTGCCCGATGCCGTTGTAGAGCAGATCACCCAAGTAATCGGGCGAGAAATGCAGGCTCGTGTAGCGGACGGCAACCGAGCTCACAAAATCGAGCGGGCCGGCAGAGCGCTGCCAGCTCAGGATCGCGTACTCGGTGAGCTCACGCTGGTTCTCATCGAGATCATCACTGAGAAACTCCGTCACCCCGTGCACGTCGAGACCGAGCGTCGGCTGCAGTCCGCGCTGGTTCGGAATCTGGTACTTGCCGTCGGAGAGCCCGAGAATCAGCGACAGTCGGTCATTCTGATCGAGAATCTTCTCGAGGTAGCCAAAGGCGTGTACCTGCCTGGTGTGATCGTGCAGCGGTGGGGAAGTACCGTCCGGTGAGTCGATGCCGACATCGCTCTGCTTGTAATCACCGGTGGCGTAGTAGCTGAAGCTGCCGTTGCTGCCGCCGTACTCGAAGGAGGGTTGCAGCGTGCCGTAGCTGCCGCCGTACACCGATACGTAGCCGCCGGGATTCAGCAGGCCGCTGTTGCTCGTCATATCGATGACCCCCGCTGTTCGCAGGCCATATTCCGCGGGGAGTGCGCCCGTGAGGAGGCTCACTGAAGAGACCAGGCGCGGACTGAGGCTCTGGCTGAAGACGCTGATGCCCTCGGGCAGTATTACGCCGTTGAGGCGGTACTGCAGGCCGTTATGATCGCCACGGACGTGCAGCTGCCCGAAGGAGTCCTGCACCACATCCGGCGCCTGCAGCAATACCTGGTTGAGGGACTGATTCCCACCGCCCGGCTGCGCTTCGATCGCCTGATTGTCGATGATGTAGCTAGAGGCCCCGGTCTGCGTCTCGATGCCGAGGCGCGCCTCATTCAGGCGCTGAGCGGTGACGACGATCGGCGCGAGGCTTCCATCGGTGGATGCCGCGGTGCCCGCTGCACTGTCGGCAGCGCCCGTGGCATCGCCCGCGCTGCTCGGGCCGGCATCCGCAGCGTAAGTAGCCGGCACAGTCAGCACGCCGGCAAGGAACAGGAACACCGCGCCCGCCATGGCCGGCGTGGCGGTC
Source organism: Steroidobacteraceae bacterium (assembly GCA_035639195.1). Lineage (GTDB taxonomy): Bacteria > Pseudomonadota > Gammaproteobacteria > Steroidobacterales > Steroidobacteraceae > 13-2-20CM-66-19. The sequence goes on along the minus strand of DASQYM010000020.1, from coordinate 41,063 downwards.
CACAAACAGGGATTGACCATAAAAGCTCCGCAAAAAAGCTGCAACCTCACGCCGCCCGCGATGGCTCGAGGGCGACTGTGAATCGAGTGGTCGGTTCAGGCTTGCGGAGGGCCCCGGCTGCGGGGTGTCGGGGTGTCGGCGGCGACGATCGCGTAACACGGATCGGGAACCGGCATGAGGGCAGCGACGTCCAGCGGCAGAGTTGCCGTCGAACCAGCTGCCGGGTTGGCAACTTGTGCGTACGCCTCGCAGCTCTGGCAGACACCGCCGCTGGAGGGGTGCACGTCGGCGCGCAGGGTCGCCCCGGCACCGTGAGCGCCGCCGCTCAGATGCCCGAGCTCATGCAGCACCGCTCCCTGCTGGACGAACACCAGCAGGAACGACAGCAGCAGTACCAGCGAGGGTCGGCGGATCATGGGGTGCTCAGGCCGCGAGGCCGGGCGGAGTCTAGCGTGTCGCGGCCGCCGCTTTCCAGGCCGCTCCTCCAGGCTTTTCCGCATGCCGGTGCGCTCAGGCACGACTGCGGCGGCGTTTTCAGCCGAGTTTGCGAACCAATCGACGGTCAGGACGCACCGGCTCTCCTATAAGGGTCGCATGGGTTTCATTGACCTTCTTGTCAACAGGTCCTTCAGGGACGAGCAGGCGGGGCGGGTAGTCGTTTTCGACGGTATCGGCCGAGGACGCGGGTATCTGCTGCGCTCGATGGGCGATGAGCAGAGGATACGAGCCTTCCTCAGGATGTATGTATCTGCCGAGTTGGCGATTCAATTGCTCGGCACGCTGCTGGTGGCGGCGTGGCTCTCGAGCGTGTTTGGCTCAGCCGGCAGACCTACGCTCGAGCGGGAACTCATGCGCGGTGGCTTTTTCCTCGCCGCCTACGCTCTGGTCGTGGGGCTGCCGTTCCTGCTGATGTGGCGAGCGTATCGCCAGGCGGTGCCGAGTTTCGTTGCACCCGCAGATGCGGTGGCGGTCTCCTGGCAGCCCATGGATCGGACCCAGCGCATCGCGCTCACCCTCCTCGTGCTGCTCGCGCTCGCGCTGGTCCTCGCGATCGTCCATTCATTCGCGCTCGCCGGCGCGGCAGCAGTGCGCTGAGCCCGGTGGCCTAGTCGGCGCGCGGCGCGCCCGTCAGCAGGTCGTCCGGGTCGATTATGCCGTGCAGGCGCAGCCAGGCGCGCGCGTCCTGCGCGTCCCCTTCGAACCATGCGCGGGTGCTGCCGAGACGGAAGCTGTAGCCCCAGGCATCCATGTCGGTGAACAGCCGCGCGCGCCCGACGTGAGGCAGCTCATCTGCAAACAGCACCTGCAGATAACACACGGCGGACTCCTCGATGTCATCCCCACCGGCATCGCGGTCGAGTCCGGCGCGACGCTCCGGGCTCATGCAGACGTAATGACCCGCCTCGTGCAGCACCGAGTGCAGCGGAGTATCGAGCCGCGCAAAGAGCGTATCCCCCTGAAGACCCGCCTCGCTGTCACCCCAGTACGACCCCGGGATTGCCTCCGCGGACGCCACCAACGTGAGCGTCAGGCCATAGCGTGCGAGCAGCAGCGCGATCGCCACGCGATCGACGGCGTTCAGCAGCAGCACTGCGGGAGTGGGCGAGGGAACTGTGAGCGGCGCTGGCATGAGGATCGAGTGCCCAGCGGCCAACTTCAAAGACTCGCCAGGCGTCGCATGACCATGTCGGCAAGGTCGTGCGCCATGTCCTGGCGCAGGATCTCCTCCTCGTGATTCTTGGCGAGCAGCAGCCGCTCATCGAAGCTGTAGGTGCGCGTGGCGGTCAGCTCCTGAGGGGGCAGCAGCTCCTTGCCGGCAGCGTTTACGGAGAATCCAACCGTATAGGTCACCTCGTACTCGTTCGGCTGGTTGGTCGCCGACACCCCCAGCACGCGCCGCGCTACGCTGTCGCGCAGAATGCTCACCACGGCCGAGGCCCGCTCCTTCTGCGGAGTCAGCTGTGCACCGTTCGACAGCAGAGCGTGCCGCAGATACTGCACGAAATCGCTCTGACTGTCGGGAGCCTCGACGTATGGAGTGCGCACCACCGCCGGCAGCGGGGTGCGTCCCTGCAGATGGAATCCGCAACCGGCGAGCAGTGCCGCAATCAGCACAACGTCCGCAAGCATTGCGCGCCACGCACCCATCTGCGCCTCGGCCTGCGGGCGAGGTCCCCGGCAAATTGCGCAGCTTACTCGCCGGGGAGCGCTCGCTACTCGCGGCGCGCGCAAATTGCCGGCGTGCTTCACACCGGAGTCCCCGGGAAATCGCGCGTCTTGCCGACCGGTGAGCGCCACTGCGTGTGGCGGGCACGATTTTCCGGGGTGGTCATACGACCACGTTGACGAGCTTGCCCGGCACGATGATGACGCGGCGCACCGGCCGGTCGGCGACGAACTTCCTGACGTTGTTATCGGCAAGTGCCGCGGCGCGCACCGCAGCATCATCGGCGCTCACCGGCACATGGATGTGGCCACGCAGCTTGCCGTTCACCTGCACGACGATGGCGTGCGTTTCCTGGGCAAGCGCCTGGCTGTCGGGCACCGGCCAGCGCTCATCGATCGGCGCCGTCACGTGCCCGAGCGCGAGCCACAGCACGTGGCATACGTGCGGCGTGATCGGCGAGAGCATGAGCACCGCAAGTCCGAGCGCTTCCTGGCGCACCGCGCGTCCCTGGGGAGTCATCGCCTGGAAGCGTTGCACCGCGTTCAGCAGCTCCATGACCGCGGCGATGGCGGTGTTGAAATTGCGCCGGCGGCCAATGTCGTCGGTCGCCTTGGCGAGTGCCTGGTGCGCTGCGCGCCGCAGATCGCGCTCCCCGGGGGTGAGCGAGCGCGGCTCGAGTGCGGGAGGCGTGCCGCTGAGGAGATGCTCGTACACCGCGGTCCACAACCGGCGAATGAAGCGCCACGCGCCCTGCACGCCCTCGTCCGACCATTCGAGGGTCTGCTCCGGCGGCGAGGCGAACATGATGAACAGCCGCGCGGTGTCGGCACCGAAGCGCTCCACGAGTCCTTCCGGGTCGACACCGTTGCCCTCGGACTTCGACATCTTGCCGAGACCCTCGTGCGTCACCCGTATCTTGCCGAGCTCGCGCGTCACCACCTCGTTTACCTCGCTCCCGTCCGCACCGCGACGCGTGCTGACCTCGGCCGGGTTGAAGTAGCGCTTGCGGCCGCCTTCGCCCTGGTACGAGTAGACGTGGTTCAGGACCATGCCCTGGGTGAGCAGATTGCTGAAGGGCTCGCCGAAGCTCAGTAGCCCGAGATCGCGCATTACCTTGGTCCAGAAGCGCGCATACAGCAGGTGCAGGATCGCGTGCTCGATGCCGCCGATGTACTGATCGACCGGCAGCCAGTAGTCCACCCGCGCGTCCACCATGTTCGCGGCATCCGGGCAGGCGTAACGCAGGAAGTACCAGGACGAGTCCACGAAAGTGTCCATGGTGTCCGTTTCGCGCCGTGCCGGCCCGCGGCACCGCGGACACTCGCATTCATAGAACGCGGCCGACTTGGCGAGCGGATTACCGCTGCCATCGGGAACGAGGTCCTCGGGCAGGCGCACCGGCAGCTGATCGTCGGGCACCGGGACGACGCCGCAGGCGCTGCAATGAATGATAGGAATCGGGCAACCCCAGTAGCGCTGGCGGGAGATGCCCCAATCGCGCAAGCGGTACTGTACGCGCTTCCTGCCGAGCCCCTTCTGCTCGAGTGCGGTAGCGATCGCATCCATGGCCACCCGCGAGGGAAGCCCCGAGAACTCCCCGGAGTCCACCGTCACGCCGTATTCGCCGTATGCGGCGATCCAGGGCGCGCGCACTTCGATATACGCATCGCTCAGCGAGCGCACGACGGTGGTCACCGCCAGCTCATGGCCGAGGGCAAATTCGAAGTCCCGCTCATCGTGTGCGGGCACGCCCATGACGGCGCCCTCGCCGTAAGCCATGAGCACGTAGTTGGCGACCCAGATCGGCAGCGGCGCGCCGGTGAAGGGATGCAGCACGTGCAGCCCGGTCGCCATCCCCTTCTTCACCTGCGTCGCGACCTCCGCCTCGATGACGCTGCCACGTCGGCATTCCTCGATGAACGCCGCAAGGCGCGGCTCGCTGCGCGCCGCGGCGAGCGCCAGTGGATGTTCCGCGGCAACGGCGAGAAAGGTGGCGCCGAAGAGCGTGTCGGCGCGAGTCGTGAATACCTTGACCACGCCGCCCGCGCCGGCCACGCCGGCGGCGTCGGGGGCGTAGGGAAAGGCGATCTCACAGCCCGCGCTGCGCCCTATCCAGTTCGCCTGCATCACCCGCACGCGCTCCGGCCAGCCGGGGAGCGCATCGAGCGACTCGAGCAGCTCATCCGCGTAGCGCGTGATGTTGAGGTAGTACATCGGGATCTCGCGCTTTTCCACCAACGCACCGGTGCGCCAGCCACGTCCCTCGATCACCTGCTCGTTGGCGAGCACGGTCTGATCGACCGGATCCCAGTTCACGACTCCGGTCTTGCGATAGGCGAGTCCCTTTTCCAGCATGCGCAGAAACAGCCACTGGTTCCAGCGGTAGTAGCCGGGGTCGCAGGTCGCGATTTCGCGGCTCCAGTCGATGGCAAAGCCGAGCGACTTGAGCTGCGCGCGCATGTGCGCAATGTTTTCCCGCGTCCACTTCGCCGGCGGCACGCCGTTGGCTGTAGCGGCGTTCTCGGCCGGCAGCCCGAAGGCGTCCCAACCCATCGGTTGCAGTACGTTGTGGCCCTGCATGCGCAGGAAGCGCGCGAGCACATCGCCGATGGTGTAGTTGCGCACGTGCCCCATGTGCAGCCTGCCGGAGGGGTAAGGCAGCATCGACAGGCAATAGAACTTCGTGCGCGCAGGATCCTCGCGCACTTCGAAGGCACGTCGCTCTTTCCAATACTGCTGCGCGGCGTGCTCGACCGCCGCGGGGTCATAGCTCTCGTGCATTACCTGTTATGGGAGACGCAACGGTACGAAGATCTGCGCGTCCTCACGTTGTATCAGCAGCGCTACGTTCTTGCCCGCGGCGCGCGCCGCGTCCTCGAGCTCTTTCACTGAGTGCACGCGCTTGCCGTTGATGCCGAGGATGATATCGCCCGGCTGGATCTCCGCCGCCTGCGCGGGTCCTGAGACCTCCTCCACCAGCAGGCTTCCCTGGGTGTTCGCCTGCTCCTTCTCGCGCGGCTCGAGCGGGCGCACGGTGAGGCCGAGCGCGCTCGGCTGCCCGGATGATGGCTGCTTGGACTTGCCGCCGCGGTAGGCAACGTTCTGGGGTTGCTCCTTGAGCTCCGCGACCTTGACGGTGAGCGTCTGCTCCTTGCCGTTGCGCCACACCCCCAGACTCGCGTCCGAGCCGGGACGCATCGCGGCGACCTGACTCGAGAGCTCGCCATAGCGCTCTATCGGACGGCCGTCGACGGCGAGAATCACATCACCCGGTGCGACGCCGGCGTGCGCGGCGGGTCCGTCCTTTTCCACGGAGGAGACGAGCGCGCCGCGCGGTCGATCGAGCCCGAAGGACTCGGCCAGCTGCGCGTTGACATCCTGGATGGTGACGCCGATGCGGCCGCGCACCACATGACCGGTCTTGATGAGCTGCTCTTCGACGTTGCGCGCCACATCGATCGGAATCGCGAAGGAGACGCCCATGAAGCCGCCGGTGCGGCTGAAGATCTGCGAGTTGATGCCGATCACCTCGCCGGCCATGTTGAACAGCGGGCCGCCGGAATTGCCGGGGTTCACCGGGACGTCCGTCTGGATGAAGGGCACGTAGTTCTCGCCCGGTACCGAACGCGCGGTTGCGCTCACGATGCCCGCCGTGGCGCTGTTCTCGAACCCGAACGGCGAGCCGATGGCGAGCACCCACTGGCCGGGCTTGAGGCGCGCGGGATCGCCGAGCTTCACGATTGGCAGATTCGCGCCGTTGATCTTGATCACCGCCACATCGGTGCGCTCATCCGCGCCGATCACCTTGGCCGGAAACTCGCGGCGGTCGGTGAGCCGCACCGTCACCTCATCGGCGTTCGCGACGACATGGGTGTTGGTGAGGATGTAGCCGTCGGAGTTGACGATGAAGCCCGAACCCGCACCGCGCACCGGCGCCTGGCGGCCCTGCTGTCCCTGGTCGGGCGTCGGGATGCCGAAGCGACGGAAAAAGTCATAGAAGGGATCGTCCGGCGAGAGGCCGGGAACCCCCGCCCGCGGTTGCGCCTTCTCCACTACCTCGACATTCACGACCGCGGGACCGTAGTGCTCGACGAGTTGTGAGAAATCCGGCAGGGCGCGCCCGACCGCCTCGCCCGGCGCCGGCGGCGGTGCAGCTGCGGCCGCCACCGTTGCGGCTCCGGCCGATGGGCTCGCTGGGGAAACCGGCACATCGGCGCGCCCGGACTGGGCCGAGAAACCCCGGGAACAGCCGCTGAGCAGCAGCACCATGGTACAGGCTGCCACCGAGCGCCATGGCGCCCCATTGAACAGAACCTGGGGGGATTCGCAGCTGGTGTTCATGGCAGCACTTCCATCGCTACCGGTACTGCCGGCGGCGGAGCCTCCTATCATTCCGCACCGCCAGCCCGTATGCCAGCGCCACGGTAGCCAGGCTCACAACCAGCCAGTTTCCAACATGCGCGTAGGGCGGGAGGCCCGCGTAGGGCACAATAGCTGAGACCAGCGTCGCAGGTACGAATTCCGGGGCCCGGGCGATGACTTCGCCGTGGGGCCCGATGACCGCGGAAATGCCGTCGTTCGCCGCGCGTACCAGGAAACGCCCCTCCTCCAGCGCCCGCATGCGCGCGATCTGCAGGTGCTGATGTCGCGCGCTCGAATGGCCGAACCAGGCATCGTTGGTCACATTGACCAGGGCGTCGGCGTGCGGCAACACCTCGAGCATCGAGCTGCCGTAGGCGTCCTCGTAGCACACGGTGGTGCCGAGCTGCAGGTGCGCGGCGGGCAGCGGAGGCTGGTCGGCGGCGCCGCGGGTGAAGTCCGAGTACGGCAGGCTCATCAGGCGCATCCAGCTGCGCACGAACTGCGGCACCGGGAAGAACTCGGCAAACGGCACCAGGTGGTGCTTGTCGTACCAGTTGACTTGCCGGGCATCGAGTGCCAGCACCGAGTTGAAGTAGCGCGTGCCGCCAGCGGGGCTCTGCTCGGCACGCAACACGCCCATGACGACTGCCGAGCCGTGGGCGCGTGCGTCGCGGTACAGGCTGTTGATGTAGGGGGCGATGTCGTTGGCGATGTCGGCGGGCGCGGACTCCGGCCAGACGATGATTGCATTGCCGAGCACCCGCTCGGTGAGGGTCCGGTACAGGTGCAGCGTCGTGTCACGATTGCTCTCGAGCCACTTCTCATCCTGCGGAATGGCGCCCTGCACCACCGCTACCGAGACCGCGGGCCCGCTCGCGTGCGTCCAGGAGTGGTGATGGAGCGCCGCTCCCGCGGCCCACGGAACGAGGAGTGCCAGGAGCGCGCAGATACGCGTGCGCGGTCCTGCGCAGGCGAGCATCGTGAGGGCACCCGCACCAAGCAGGAGCAACGCGCTGATGCCGTAGACACCGGCGAGCGGCGCAAACGCTGCGAGCCAGGTGTCCGTTTGCGAATAACCGAGTGACAACCAGGAGAAGCCCGAGAGGAACCAGCCGCGCCACCATTCCATCAGCAGCCACGCAGCGGGCAGAGCCACGAGCCAGCGCAGCGCGCCCTCCGCCGGCAGCCAGCGTGCTGCAACGTAGCCGAGCGCGGCGTGATACAGCCCCATGATGCTCACGAGCCCCAGCATCAGCGTGCCGGCCAGCCAGACGGGGGCGCCGCCGAAGCCGTGGATGCTGATGTACAGCCAGTAGGTACCGGCGGCGAAGGTGGCGAAGCTGAACCAGAAGCCAAGACGCGCAGCCTCGCGCGGTGTCGCCCCCTGCCACAGCCACATGAGCAGCGCCGGCGAGAGCACGGCGAGCGGCCAGAGGTCGAGCGGCGCGAACGCTGCGGCGAGCGCGGCGCCGGCAAGGAGCGCGAGCAGGGCGCGCGCGAGTGCGGAGGCAGGGCGCACCAGGGAGTAGCGCGCGCCCCTCGCCGCAGCGACGGCGCTCTCGGCGGATACGGCACGCATGGCCGGCGTCAGGAGGTCCCGCCGGCGGACCGCTCATCGCCCGATGGCAGCACATCGTGGGGCGCGAGCACGCGCAGTGCATCGATCCGCCGCCGGTCGGCACGCAGCACGCGAAACTCGAAGCCGTCGATGGTGGCGGACTCACCGCGGCGTGGGAGACGTCCCAGCTGTTTCAGCAGCAGTCCCGCGATGGTGTCGACGCCCTGCCCCTCGGGCAGATGCGCGCTGAAGAACTGATTGAACTCCTCGATGCGCGTCACACCGCGCACGGTGAACTGCGCCTCGGCGTCGCGTCGGATGTTCTGATCGTCTTCGACGTCGAACTCATCGTCGATCTCCCCGACGATCTGCTCGATGACATCCTCGATGGTGCACAGACCCGAGACGCCGCCATACTCATCGACCACGATCGCCATGTGATTGCGGTTGCGCCGGAATTCCTTGAGCAGCACGTTGAGTCGCTTGGATTCCGGCACGAACACCGCCGGGCGCATGTACTCGCGAATATCGAAGCGCTCGCGCGCGTGCGCCGTGGTGAGGCGCAGCAGATCCTTGGCGAGCAGGATGCCGACGATGTCGTCGCGGTCTTCGTCCATCACCGGAAATCGCGAGTGCCCCGACTCCACCACCACCGGCAGAATGCGTGCCGCCGGCTCGTCCCGGCGCACGAACACCATCTGTGCCCGCGGCACCATGATGTCGCGCACCTGCAGGTCGCCGACCTCGAGCACGCCCTCGAGCATGGTGAGTGCATCGCTGTCGATCACGGAGCGGTCCGCAGCCTCGCGCAGTACGGCAGTAAGCGCCTTGCGGTCCTGCGGCTCGGCGGCGAGCCCGTGCGTCAGCCGCCGCAGCCAGCGTCCCGTCGTGTTGAGATCCTTCGCCATGACCTTCAGCTCCGGTACGGGTTGGCGAACCCGAGGCGGCGCAGCACGGCGATCTCGCGCCGTTCCATGCGCCGTGCATCCGCGGCGTGCTCGTGGTCGTAGCCGAGGAGGTGCAGCGTGCCGTGCACCACTAGGTGTGCCCAGTGCGCGCGCAGCGTCTTGTCCTGGGCGCGCGCCTCCGCCTGGAGCACGCGCGGACAGATCACCAGTTCCCCGAGCGGTGGCGGGGCACCGTGCGGTGCATGCGGCAGCCGCGCCGCTGGAAACGACAGCACGTTCGTCGCTTTGTCGCGGCCGCGAAAGCGGGCATTCAGCCGGGCACTCTCCGCCTCGCCGACCGTGCACACGGCGAGCTCGCGGCCGTAGCCGCCGCGGCCGAGCGCTGCGCTCGCCCACTGTGCGAGGTCGCCTCGCGCTGGCGACCAGCTGCGCACCCGCCGCTGCAGCTCGAGCCGTATCGGATGCGGCGCACCCGCCGCCGCGCGACGCGTGCTCACGAGGAGCCCCCGCGCGACTCATAAGCCTGCACGATGCGCTGTACCAGCGGGTGCCGTACGACATCGTGGGCGTCGAAGAAGGTGAACGCCACACCCTCCACCGAGCGCAGCACATCGATCACGTGGGACAGACCCGACTGCTTGCCGGCCGGCAGGTCGGTCTGCGTCACATCACCGGTCACCACCGCTTTGGAGCCGAAGCCGATGCGGGTGAGAAACATCTTCATCTGCTCGATGGTCGTGTTCTGCGCCTCATCGAGAATGATGAAGGAGTCGTTCAGCGAACGGCCGCGCATGAAGGCAAGCGGCGCGACCTCGATGACATTACGCTCGATGAAGCGCGCGACCCGATCGAAGCCCATCATCTCGTAGAGCGCGTCATACATCGGTCGCAGGTACGGGTCGACCTTCTGGGTCAGATCGCCGGGCAGGAACCCGAGGCGCTCACCGGCCTCCACCGCCGGGCGCACGAGAATCAGCCGCCGCACCCGGTCGGCCTGCAGCGCCTCCACCGCACAGGCGACGGCGAGGTAGGTCTTGCCCGTGCCCGCCGGCCCGATGCCGAAGGTGAGGTCGCGCGTGCGAATGTGCTCGAGATAGTCGCGCTGGTGCGCACCGCGCGCGCGGATGCCGCCGCGCGGCACGCGCACGCCGTGCTCGCGCACGTCCTCCGCGTCCGGCAGGCCCGACTCGCGCTCGCGCAGTGCGAGATGCACGCGCTCGGGGGTGATGTCCTCGCTCTGCGTGAGTGCAAACAGCTCGCGCAGCAAATTTTCGGCGTGCAACGCCTGCGCACCGCTCACGCGGAAGGTGTCGCCGCGACGCTGGATGCGCACGTCGAGCCGCGTCTCGAGCAGACGCAGATTCTCATCGAGCGGCCCGCAAAGGTTGGCTAGCCGTGCGTTGTCGCACGGACCGAGCTCGAATTCGCGCCGTGGCTCGGATGCAGGAGCGACCATTGGATCAGCCACCCGCCACGGCGAGCCGTGGCGCCTGCATGTCGGGTGCGGGCTCCGCCAGGCGCCCGCGCAGGCTGTGCGCGAGTGCTGCCGTGACGGTCACGTCGATGAAGCGCCCCATGAGCGCGGCAGGACCTGCGAAGTTCACCCAGCGGTTGTTGGCCGTGCGGCCCGCGAGCTCCCGGGCATCCTTGCGCGCGTGCCGCTCGACCAGCACGCGCTGATGCGTGCCAACCATCGACTCGCTGATGGTGTGACCTTGCCTCTCGAGCTGCGCCTGCAGCCGCGCGAGCCGCTCGTGCTTGACGGCAGGCTCGACCTCATCCGGCAGTGCCGCCGCCGGGGTGCCGGGGCGGCGGCTGTAGATGAAGCTGAAGGACTGGTCGAATCCGACCTCGGCGACGAGTGCGAGCGTTGCGCAGAAGTCGCGCTCGCTCTCACCCGGGAACCCGACGATGAAGTCCGAAGAGATCGAAATGTCCGGCCGCACGGCGCGCAGCCGCCGCACTTTGTCCTTGAACTCGAGCGTCGTGTAGCCGCGCTTCATGAGAGCGAGCACGCGATCGGAGCCACTCTGCACGGGCAAGTGGAGATGGTTGGCCAGCTGCGGGACGCTGGCGAAGGCTTCAATGAGGCTGTCGTCGAACTCGAGCGGGTGCGAAGTGGTGAAGCGCACCCGCTCGATGCCCGGCACGCGGGCAACGTGATGAATCAGCGTGGCGAGATCCGCGAGCTCGCCATCCGCCATGGCCCCCCGATACGCGTTGACGTTCTGCCCCAGCAGCGTCACCTCCACGACACCCTGGGCGGCGAGCCGCTGGACCTCATCGAGCACCGAGTCGAAGGAGCGGCTCATCTCCTCCCCGCGCGTGTATGGAACGATGCAGAAGCTGCAGTACTTGCTGCAGCCCTCCATGACCGACACGTAGGCGCGGGCGCCCTCAGCGCGCGGTGCCGGCAGTCGATCGAACTTCTCGATCTCGGGAAAGCTCACATCGACCACCGCGCGCCCGCTGCGGCGCCGCTCCGCGATCATCTGCGGCAGTCGGTGCAACGTCTGCGGCCCGAACACCAGGTCGACGAACGGCGCACGCACGGTGATGGCCTCGCCCTCCTGGCTGGCAACGCAGCCGCCGACGCCGATGATCACTCCGGGCCGGCGCGCCTTCAGGCGGCGCCACTCGCCGAGGAGTGAGAACACCTTCTCCTGCGCCTTCTCTCGCACGGAGCAGGTATTCATCAGCAGCACGTCCGCCGCTTCGGGATCATTGGTAGAGGTAAGTCCAGCGCCATCCCGCAGCACGTCACCCATGCGGGCGGAGTCGTACTCGTTCATCTGGCAACCGAAGGTCTTGATGAAGTAGCGGGCGGGCATCTGCAGAGGGAAATTCTACCCTAGCGGCGCCTTCCCAGGTCCGTCGCGGACGCCATAGTCGTCGCTCCGCACCGCACCCGGTCGGACGCAAAGCCAATTGTGCCAACCACTTACACATCGCCCGAGCCCGATAGGGGCTGTCAGGCGCACTTACCTGTCCGCCTGTCGATACTTGACCAAAGCGTCGACTCTCTCAAAAAACACCTTCATGCAGCGCGGGCTACCGCTTCGGCGCGGACTACCTGTTCTGAGTCAACGCCCAGCTCAAGCGTGTCGGCGAGCACCGACGCAGGGGCGGGTTGGCGCTTCGTAACATCCCATGAAATGATCTGTTGGGGGCTGAAGCCTGCCCCGAGTCCGCTGCCGACCAAGGACGGTCATGAACGGCGTGATCAAAGTGTGGCGCCGCCTCGCGGCGCTGGCCTGGTTCCCCGCCCTGTGCTCGCCCGCGCTCGGGCAGGAGCTCTATCTCCTCGCCGGCGGGCAATACACTCCGAGCCTGAAGGAAAGCACCTATTCCTACTCAGGGGTGTATCAGCACAACCTCAGCGAGCACTTCTTCGCGAGCTTCACCTGGCTGAATGAAGGGCATGTGACGGACCACCACCGCGACGGGTTGAGTCCGCAATTGTGGGTGCGCTGGCTGAGCCCGCAGCGCAGGCTGGTCCTGGCGCTCGGGGTCGGCCCGTGGCGCTACTACGACACGACGTACTCGACGACCACCGGCTCCGTTACGGACGCACATGACTGGGGCGCGCTCTATAGCGCCTCGGCGTCCTGGTACTTTCATGCGCCGTGGGTGCTGCAGCTGCGCTACAACTACACGCAGACCTCGACCAGCATCGAGACGCACACCGTGCTCATCGGCTTCGGTTATCAGTTCGAAGCCGCCCAGCGCGCGGGTCCCGTGCAGGCCGAGCAGTACAGCACCGTCTCGAGTGGGAAAAACGAGATCAACGGTCAAACCGGCTACAGCGTGCAGAACAACTTCCAGTCACCGCGCGGAGTAGCGTGGGCAGCCGAATATCGCCGCCGGTTCAGCCCGTACGTCGACGGCACGCTCACGTATCTCGATGAAGGTGATACGCACGTCGTGAAGCGTCATGGAGTCGCGGGGCAGCTCGGACTCAAGCGCGAATTTCTGCATCACCAAGCCGACGTCGGCGTGGCCGCCGGGCTCTACTACGCACGGGACGAGGACGAGAGCGGGCAGCGCACGAAAGGGCTCGGCATCCTCACCATGACTGCGACCTGGCACTGGTCGCGGGTCTTGAAGACACGCCTCTACTGGTATCGAACTCTGACGACGAACGGCCGCGATACCGACGTGGCGATGCTCGGCCTCGGTTTCTCCTTCTGAGCCGCTGCGCGCTCAGAACGGGATGTCGTCGTCGAACTCCTCGCTGCGTGATCCTCCGCCCGCGGACTCCTCCGCATAGGAAGGCGTACCGGCCCCTGCGGCGCTGGATGATGCAGGGCTCGCTCCGGCGGCCGCGCCGCCGCGACCCCCGAGCATCTGCAGGTCGTTGCCCACGACCTCGGTCGAATAGCGCTCATTGCCCTGCTTGTCCTGCCATTTGCGTGTCCGCAGGCTTCCCTCGATGTAAACCTGCGAGCCCTTGCGCAGGTACTCACCGGCAATCTCCGCGAGGCGACCAAAAAGCGCCACGCGATGCCACTCGGTGCGCTCCTGCTGCTCACCGGTCTGCTTGTCACGCCAGCTTTCGCTGGTCGCCACACGCAGATTCGCTACGGTCGTGCCCGAGGGCATGGCACGTGTCTCCGGATCCGCGCCGAGGTTGCCGATGAGAATGACCTTGTTGATGCCACGCGCCATGGTGCGTTCCTCGAATTCTGGGGAAGTCGGGCAGGGCGACGGCTGCGCCTGCCGGATAAGCTGCGCATTCTAGTGTAGGGCGGCGCCATGCGCGAACGGAGTTCACGGCGCGATGCGCCAGAAAGACCCGCTCGGCTACTCTAGCCGGTGGGCACAGATCGCCCCGGTGGCCGCGAGGCGCGCATGGTCCGTATGCTGAATGACTCGGTAATCGCCCGGGTCCTGACCTACAAGAGACTGATCCCCGCCATGGAGCAGGCACTCGCCGCCTTCTCGGGGGGTGAGGTGACGCAGCCGGTGCGCACCATGATCACCGTCGAGCCCGAACAGCGTTACCTCGGGGTGATGCCCGCGGTGATGCGCGAGAGCATGGGTGCGAAGCTCGTGTGCTTCTACCCGAAGAACGCCGGCGGCAACGTGCCGACACATCTGGCGACCATCGTACTGTTCGAGAGCGGCACGGGCCTGCCGCTCGCCTTCCTCGATGGGCGTCGCATTACCGAGATGCGCACCGCGGCCGTCTCGGCAGCCATCACGCGCCATCTCGCGCCTCCGGACGCACGAGTCTTGGCCCTGCTGGGTAGCGGGGTGCAAGCCCAGGCACATCTCGAGGCGCTCGCCCAGGTGTGCCGCTTCGAGGAAGTGCGGGTGTGGAGCCGCAATACCGCCCACGCGCAGCAGTTTGCCGCCCGCAACGGGGCGCGGGCGATGGAGGCTCATGCCGCAGTGCGCGGTGCCGACGTCATCGTCACGGCGACCAGTTCGCCGCACGCGGTGCTGCGCGGCGAGTGGCTCAAGCCCGGCGCGCATGTCAATGCCGTGGGAGCGTGTCTGCCGACCTGGCGCGAGCTCGACGATGTCGCCATGAGAGGGAGCATTCTCATCGTCGACTCGCGCGAAGCGGCGTTGCGCGAGTCCGGGGACGTGATTCTCTCGCAGGCGCCGATCTTCGCCGAAGCGGGTGAGGTGTTCGCTGGCACGCGACACGTGCCGCGTGGGTCGACCACCGTGTTCAAGTCACTTGGCCTTGCGGTCGAGGACGTCGCTACCGCGCGTCTGGTCTACGATGCGGCTGGAGACGAGCTTAGCGCCGAGATGTAAGATGCCCGCGCGCTCGCTCATTACCCCGCACCGCGGATGCGCGCGGCGGCTTCCCTGAGGATTTTCGCAACCCGGTCCTTTTCCTCGCTGGAGGCGCCGTGCTTCTCGCGCAGCGCGCGCCTCAACTCGCGACGCGCGGCGCCGATACCGTGCTCCCCGAGCTCATCCTCATCATCCAAGCCACCGAAAATCTCACGGACGCGCCCCATCCTGCGCCCGATGTACTCGAGCTGGCGCAGCATGGCGTCCGCCGCTTCCCGGTTCTCCTTGAGATAGGTCCGCCCGCCGTCGGTGATGCTGTAGAGCTTTCTGGATCCTTCGGCAACTACGCTCGCATAGCCCATTTCCTCGAGCCACGAAAGCGCTGGATAGACCATGCCGGGGCTCGGGCTGTAGAAACCGCCCGAGCGCTCCTCGAGCGCCTTGATGAGCTCGTAACCGTGACGCGCACGCTCGGCGAGCTGCGCGAGCAGCACGAGCTGCAGCTCCCCGGATGCTAGCCGGCGACCGGCGAGAAGAGCCTTGCCGATCATGCCGAGACCATCGCCAAACCCCGCCGCGAAGCCGCCGAAGCGGCGCCACTGATCGCGGTCGAATGGAGTACTCATACGTCACCCCAAGTTACTTCAGATATATTTTAAGATATATTTACCGATAATCAAGCGTACGCATCCTCCTCCGCTCCGGACGAAGTGCCGGTGTCGCCACCCGACCCCTCGAAGTGGCCCGAACGCGTACCATTTAGGGTTCGATGCAGAACATTCGCGTGCGCGGTGCGCGCACCCACAATCTCAAGAACCTCAGCCTCGACTTGCCACGCGAGCGGCTGATCGTGGTCACGGGCCTTTCCGGCTCGGGGAAGTCCTCACTTACTTTCGATACGCTCTACGCCGAAGGCCAGCGTCGCTACGTCGAGTCGCTCTCCGCCTATGCGCGGCAGTTCCTCTCCACGATGGACAAGCCCGACGTTGACAGCATCGAAGGGCTGTCACCCTCGATCGCCATCGAGCAGAAAGCGAGCTCGCACAACCCGCGCTCGACCGTGGGCACGGTCACCGAGATCTACGATTACCTGCGTCTGCTGTACGCCCGCGCGGGAATTCCCCGCTGCCCCGACCACGCTATCGAGCTCACCGCGCAAACGGTGAGCCAGATGGTGGATCAGGTGCTGGCGCTTCCCGAGGGCACCGCGGTAGCGCTGCTGGCACCGGTTGTCAGCGAGCGCAAGGGCGAGCACCACGAGCTACTCGAGGACCTGACCGCACAGGGATTCGTCCGCGTGCGCATCGATGGGCGCATCCACGAGATGGAGGCATTGCCTGCGCTCGAGGGCAAGAAGAAGCACACCATCGAAGCGGTGGTCGATCGCCTGCGCGTGCGGCCCGACAGCGCGCAGCGCCTCGCCGAATCGTTCGAGACGGCGCTGCGGCTCTCGGGGGGCCTCGCCCGGCTCGTGTTCCTCGATGATCCGGGGAAGGAAGAGCCGGTGTTCTCGAGCCGTCATGCCTGCCCGGTATGCGGCTACAGCGTTCCGCCGCTCGAGCCGAAGCTCTTCTCGTTCAACAATCCCGCCGGTGCCTGCCCGACCTGCGACGGACTTGGTGTGCAGGAGTTCTTCGACCCCCAGCGGGTGGTCGTGCACCCGCATCTCTCACTCGCGGGCGGTGCGGTACGGGGCTGGGACCGCCGTAACGAGCACTACTTTCAGCTCATTCAGTCCCTCGCGCGCCACTATTCCTTCGATATCGAGACGCCATGGACGGAGCTTCCCGAGCACGTGCGCCACGTGCTGCTCAACGGCAGCGGCGAGGAAGCGATTGAGTTCAGCTACCGCGAGAGCGCGGGACGCAGATCGCGCAAACGGCACCCCTTCGAAGGAATCCTCCCGAATCTCACGCGGCGCTATCGCGAGACCGAATCGTCCATGGTGCGCGAGGAGCTCGCCCGCTACCTCGGCGTACGTCCCTGTCCAGAGTGCCACGGAACGCGCCTCAACCGCGCGGCGCGCTTCGTGTACGTCGCGGACCGCACGTTGCCGGAGGTTACCCATCTTACAGTCGAGCGGGCGCTGGAGTTCTTCAGCGAGCTCACCCTCAGCGGTTGGCGCGGCGAAGTGGCCAGTAAGATCGTCAAGGGGGTGGCCGAGCGGCTGCGTTTCCTCAGCGATGTCGGGCTCGACTATCTGACACTCGATCGCAGCGCCGAGACGCTTTCCGGAGGAGAGTCGCAGCGCATTCGTCTCGCGAGCCAGGTGGGCTCCGGGCTCACCGGAGTGATGTACATTCTCGATGAGCCGTCGATTGGTCTACACCAGCGCGACAACCGACGCCTGCTCACCACGCTCAAGCACCTGCGGGACCTCGGCAACACCGTCATCGTGGTCGAGCACGACGAGGAGGCGATCGAGGCTGCCGACCACGTGGTGGACCTCGGGCCAGGTGCCGGCGCGCACGGCGGCCATCTGGTGGCGCAGGGCACCCCTCGGGACATCAAGGCGAACCCCGCCTCGATCACCGGACAGTATCTGTCCGGCAGGCGACGCATCGAGCTGCCGACGCTTCGCCTGCGCCCCGATCCGGCGCGGCAGCTGAGCATCGTCGGTGCACGCGGCAACAACCTGAGAGCTATCAGCGCACACATCCCGCTGGGCCTGTTTACCTGTGTCACGGGTGTGTCCGGCTCCGGCAAGTCGACGCTGATCGTTGACACGCTCTTCGGCCATGCCGCTGCGCGCTTGAGCGGCGTGCGCGTCGACGCCGCGCCGGCCGAGCGCATCGAGGGGCTCGAGCACATCGATCGTGTCATCGACATCGATCAGAGCCCCATCGGCCGTACTCCGCGCTCCAATCCCGCGACCTATACCGGGCTGTTCGCGCCGCTGCGCGAGCTGTTCGCGTCCGTGCCCGAGGCGCGCGCACGGGGCTACGACGCCGGTCGTTTCAGCTTCAACGTCAAGGGTGGCCGCTGCGAGGCCTGTCAGGGCGATGGAGTCATCCGCGTCGAGATGCACTTCCTGCCGGATGTTTACGTTCCCTGCGACGTATGCCAGGGCAGACGTTACAACCGGGAGACCCTCGAGATCCGCTACCGTGGCAAGAACATCCACGAGGTCCTGGAGATGACGGTCGAGGAAGCGGCGCGCTTCTTCCAGAACGTGCCGGCGGCCAGTGGCAAGCTGCAGACGTTGACGGATGTGGGGCTGTCCTACGTACGGCTGGGGCAGAACGCCACTACTCTTTCCGGTGGCGAGGCACAGCGGGTGAAACTCGCACGCGAGCTGGCCAAGCGTGCGACGGGCCGGACGCTCTACATCCTCGATGAGCCGACGACGGGGCTGCACTTCCACGACGTCGAGCAGCTTCTGCACGTGCTGCATCGTCTGCGCGATGAAGGCAACACCGTCGTGGTGATCGAGCACAACCTCGATGTCATCAAGACAGCCGACTGGGTGATCGACTTAGGTCCGGAAGGCGGTGAAGGTGGCGGCGAGATCATCGCCGTAGGCACACCCGAGGACATCGCCGCTTCGGCGTCCTCCTGGACGGGCCGGTTCCTGTCGCCTCTGCTGTCGGGCAAGGAGCGTCGCCCTAGCGCTCCGGCCGCGTGAGCTCACTGAATATGTTACCTGAGGTGCTCTCAAGTCTTTGAAAGCATTTAGCTTCCTCAGCGCGTCGGGCCATGTTCGCCGTTATGGACCCACCGCAATCCGCACAGTCCCTGATTGCAAATGCGAACCGTTCTCATCCATACTTGTAGCCATGGATGCTGTGACCAGCCCAGAAGGGGTGCGCTGTGTGCCCGGATTCGTGAGCCTGGCGGCGATGCCGCCGGGCACGAAGGGATCGGTTGTCAGCGTCGGCTCGAGCGCCCACCCCTTGTCGGCTCTCGAGCGCCGGCTCCTCGAGTTCGGCTTCGTGCATGGCGAACAGGTCGAGATCCTCGCCGAGGCGCGGCCCGGCCGCGACCCCTTCGTCGTACGCGTCGGCCATACCACGCTCGCATTGCGACGGCGCGAGGCGCAGGGGGTGTGGGTCGAGTTGCATCACGCTGGATCGGGGTCACCACCCCAAGGGCAAGCAACTAACAGAGCAAATGGGGTCGAGTTGCATCACTCGAACGGAACCGGACCCGCGCCATGAACGCGGCCGCGGCGGTGGCCGCGCCGCAGCTCAGCCTCTCGCTCATCGGCGTCCCCAACTGCGGCAAAACCGCCCTCTTCAACCGGCTCACAGGTAGTCGACAAAAGGTCGCCAATTACCCCGGCGTCACCGTCGAGCGCAAGGAAGGGAGATTGATCGGCCCGCGCACGGGCCGCACCTTCCGCGTAGTCGATCTGCCGGGAGCCTACAGTCTCGAGCCCGCCACGCTCGATGAGGCTATCGCGCGCGACGTCGTGCTCGGACGCCACGCCAGCGAGCCGGCGCCGGACCTGCTCGTGTGTGTGGTCGATGCTACCAATCTGCGGCTCAACCTCCGGCTGGTACTCGAGCTGAAGAGACTCGGTCGGCCGATGATCGTCGCACTCAACATGAGCGATGTCGCCGCACAGCGCGGCTATCAGCTCGACCGCACCGCACTCGAGCGGGCGCTTGGGGTGCCCGTGGTCCCGACCGTCGCAGTGCGCGCCGGTGGCGAGCGCGAGCTGGTCGAAGCGATCGATGCATACGGCTTCGCGGAGCGCGCTCTCGCTCAGCCACGCGCGCCGCTCGCAGCGCCCGCGCCGCCGACAGGCGCGGAAATCGAGGCGACGCAGCGTGAGGTGCGCCGCGTGCTCAGCGACAGCGGTTACCGCGTGCCGGCACGCATCAAGGCGCTCGCGCAACTCGACGCCATCGTGCTGCATCCGTTCGTGGGGCCCCTGCTGCTCGGCTCCCTGCTGTTCCTCATGTTCCAGGCGGTATTCAGCTGGGCGAAGGCGCCGCAGAACCTGATCAACCTCGGCGTGCAACAACTGGGCGCCGGGCTCGCGGGTGTGCTGCCTGAGGGTCCGCTGCGAGGTCTGCTGCTCGATGGCGTAGTAGCCGGTGTCGGCAGCGTGCTGGTGTTCCTGCCGCAGATCCTGATCCTGTTCCTGTTCATTCTGGCACTCGAGGACTCCGGTTACCTGCCGCGCGCGGCTTTCATGCTCGATCGTCTGATGGGCCGGGTCGGATTGTCGGGACGTGCATTCATCCCGCTGCTCTCGAGCTTCGCCTGTGCGATCCCGGGCATCATGGCGACGCGTACCATCCCCTCGGCCCGCGATCGTCTGGCCACCATCATGATCGCGCCCCTCATGACCTGCTCGGCACGGCTGCCGGTGTACGCTCTGCTGATCGGCGCCTTCATCCCGCAGCGCGCGGTCGGTGGTGTGTTCAACCTGCGCGGACTGGTGTTGTTTGTGCTTTACCTGGCGGGCATCGTCGGCGCGCTCGCTGTGGCCTTCGTGCTGAAACGCACCGTGATGCGCGGCGAGTACCGGCCGCTGCTGCTCGAGCTGCCGGAATATCGTCTGCCGCACCTCTCCAACCTCGTGCTCGGCCTGTGGGAGCGGACGCGCATCTTCCTCACTCGCGTCGGCACCATCATCCTCTCGCTGATGGTCGTGCTGTGGTTCCTCGCGAGCTTCCCCGCTCCGCCCGCGGGCGCGACCGGACCCGCCATTCAGTACAGCGTCGCGGGTCTGCTGGGACGTGGGCTGCAGTTCCTGTTCGCCCCCATCGGCTTCAACTGGCAGATCTCGATCGCGCTGGTTCCGGGACTTGCGGCCCGCGAGGTGGCCGTGAGCGCGCTCGGCACGGTGTACGCCATGTCGGGCTCGAACGATGTGGCGGGCGCGCTGACTCCGGTGATCGCGCAGGGCTGGAGCCTCGCTACCGGGTTGTCGCTGCTCGCCTGGTACGTGTTTGCACCACAGTGCATGTCGACACTCGCCGTGGTGAAGCGCGAGACCAACTCCTGGCGCTATCCGCTTTACATGGCGGGTTATCTGTTCGCGCTCGCATATGTGGGTGCCTTCATCACCTACCACCTGGCTCTGCGGCTCGGAGGTGGCATCTGAAACCCGCGCACACGGTGAGAGCATGAATCTGCTACTGCAGCAGCTGTTGGCCGGTGCGCTGGTGATTGCCTGCGCACTCTTCGGTGCCTGGCGTCTTTCCTCCGTACGCCTGCGTCTGCGAGCTCTCGAGAGTCTCGCTGAATTACCGCTGCTGCGTCGCGCTTCCTGGCTTGCTCGGCTGCAAGATCGCACCCTCGCTCAGCAGTTGCGCGCCTGCGGCGGCTGTGCCGGCGCCGCTCGCGCCCATCATCCTACGCCGGGCGAGGACGCACCGAATCGAACACCTGGCGCACTTCGCCGTTGACGATACGTTCCTGGTACGTGCCACGGGTGTAGCTGGCGACCACTCGGCGCCAAAAGCTGACCGCCGCCGCGTTGCGCAAGTACTCATTGATCTCCCAGCGGCCGGCGAAGCGGTTGAGGATCAGCTGCACGGCGGTCTGGCCGATGCCGAGCCGGCGCCGCGTGCGCAGCACGAAGAACTCTGCCATGCGATAGTCGATGCGCGGCGCCGCACCGCCGGCCATTGCGCGCAGTACGCGCGCGAAGCCGACCGGCTCGCTGCCCTTCACGATGACCAGCGGATAGGTGTTGGGGTCCCCGAACCAGTGCGCGATCTGGTCCGGCTCGCGGTGGCCGACCTCACCGAGCGCGGGGAAGATCCCGGTCCCCGGATTGAGATCGTCCAGGTAATCGCGATACACGCTCTGAATCCACAGCCGGTCGGCGGGCGCCGATCGCGCATCGCGCACACTGACACTCACTGCAGCCATGGTCCAATTCCCCGCCTCAACGGTACGCGCGCAGCGCAGCTTTCGTCACCTTAGCTTTTTGTCATCTCAAGTCCCGTGCACGTTGCTCAAATGAAACGGCCCGGCCGGCTCGCGCTAGGCGAACCGTCCGGGCCGTGTACTTCAGCCTGAGCGCGTCTTACTGCTTCGGCGGATTCTCGGCCGGCGGCGTCGCCGGCGCGGTGCCTTCTGCAGACTTGGAAGCGTCAGCGGCGGCGCCCGCGGCCTGGCCGGCCTGCTGAGCAGCCTGGGCAGCGGAATCCGCAGCCGCCTTGGCGTCAGCAGCAGCGCCCGAGGCCTGGTCGGCGGCCGGTGCAGCCGGAGGAGGAGTCGCCGCCTGTTCAGTGCCTGCGGATTCCTGCTTCGCGCAGGCCGTCAGCATCAGCGCGGCAACAACAGCGCTAAGAGCAAGTTTGGTATTCATCGATCGGTACCCCGAGTGGAAGCAAGAGTTGTATTGACTACGACCGGTTGGAGCCGTTCCGC
The DNA here is from genome assembly GCA_035639195.1 of Steroidobacteraceae bacterium. Lineage (GTDB taxonomy): Bacteria > Pseudomonadota > Gammaproteobacteria > Steroidobacterales > Steroidobacteraceae > 13-2-20CM-66-19. The sequence continues at coordinate 18,982 of DASQYM010000020.1, read as the reverse complement.
ACCCCGAAGGGGCAGTGCGGACGGCAAATTCTATAGAAGTCCCGGTACGATTGGAAACTGCCCGCGCGCGCCAACCCGCGCGCCAGCGCGGCGGTGTCTGTCAGGTGCGACAGCCGGTTGGATGGGAGGGTTGGGAATGACACGCGTCGAAGCGCAACGCCAGGTGGAGAAGAACCTCCAGAACACCTTCGGGCTGCATATCGAAACCATCTGCGCACGCACCGCGCGGGCTCTCGAAGCCAGCGGTTACTCGGGGCTCCTCGTCTATGCCGGCTCGCTCCTGCCGATATTCGAGGATGACCGCACCTACCCGTTCGAGGCGAACGCTCCTTTCAAGGTGTGGGTTCCGCTTTCGGATGCACCGGGCAGCTTTGTTTGGTTCGCATCGGGGTCAGTACCACGCCTGATCATCGAGCGGCCGGAGGATTACTGGTACAGGCCGACCGACCTGCCGCAGGGTTACTGGGTGCGGCACTTCGATGTGCACACGATCGCCGAGCGTGCAGCAGTGCGCACCCTGTTGCCGGCTGACCTGTCACGCGCTGCCTACATCGGCGATGCCTTCGAGGGACTCGGCGACTTCGGCCTCGGGGCTCTAAACCCCCGCGCTCTGATGCAGCGGCTCGACTATGTACGGGCGGCGAAGACCCCGTACGAGCTCGTTTGCCTGCGCGAGGCGAACCGGCTTGGCGCGCTCGGCCACGTGGCGGCAGCCGCAGCCTTCGCTGCCGGCGCATCGGAGTTCGAGATCGAACTGGCCTTCCTCGAGGCGTGTGGATTGCGTGAGCAGGAGCTGCCGTACAACCCCATCATCGCGCTGAACGGCGCCGGCGCGGTGCTCCACTACCAGGTGCTGGAGAAGGACTCACCCCGCGAGCGCCACTCGCTGCTGATCGATGCCGGCGCGGAGTTCGCCGGCTACGCGAGCGACATCACGCGCACGCACTCGCGGGCGGATCAGGACTTCGCGGCGCTCATTGCGCGCATGGACGAGATGCAGCAGTCGCTGTGCGCGGGAGTGCGGGCAGGAGTGGACTGGCGCAGCGTGCAGCTCCGTGCGCACGAGCTCCTCGCCGGGCTGTTGCGCGATGCGGAACTCATTCGCTGCAGTGCGGAGGAGGCGGTGATTGCTGGGGTGACGCGCGTCTTTCTGCCGCATGGCATCGGGCATCTGCTCGGCCTCGAGGTACACGACGTCGGCGGCTTCATGAGCGCCGAGGACGGGGGAGAGATCGAAAAGCCCGAAGGTCATCCTCACCTGCGGCTCACGCGGGTGCTCGAGCCGGGTTTCGTAGTCACGATGGAGCCTGGCGTCTACTTCATCCCCCAACTGCTCGCGCAGGCCCGCGCGGACGGCCGCGGGCGACACATCAACTGGTCGCGCATAGAGCCGCTCGCCCGCTTTGGAGGCATCCGCATCGAAGATGATCTCGCCGTCACGGCGAGCGGATGTGAGAACCTGACACGCGAGGCGTTCCGCTCGCTGTTGGCCGCGACGCCGTAACCTCAGCTCCGACTTTGTCCCCATTACGAGACAAAAGTTACTTTCTGGCGAGTAAATCCCTTATTTCCTGCAACAATGCCTCCGTTTTCGTCGGTGGCGGAGGTGCCGCTGCGGAGGGTGCCGGTGGGCGCTTGAGCCGATTGATGCCCTTCAGCACCACGAAGATCGAGAACGCAATGATGATGAATTCGAAGATGGTCTGCAGGAAGCCGCCGTACTTGAGCAACACCGCCCTTCCCTGAGCATCGGTCGAGATCCTGACAGCCAGCTCGCTGAAATTGACGCTGCCCAGCACCGGTGAGAGTGCCGGCATGATCACATCGCCTACAAGTGAGGAGACGATCTTGCCAAAGGCCGCGCCGATGACCACACCGACCGCCAGGTCGATGACATTGCCCCGCATGGCAAATTCTTTGAATTCGGAAGCGAAACTCATGGTTGGCTCCTGCCCGAAGCGCTACCGGTTCGAATGCCGGTTTGCATCCTGGAGCCTAGCGGAAGCACTCAGCCGAAGGCAAACGTGCGCCGAGCCCGTGCGCGCGCTTGCAGGTGCTTCGAGCAACGGTTGACTGTTTGGTCAACTGTTGCCCAAACACGTGTTCGCACGAGCCCGATGCGGCGCAGCCGCCCATCTCAACTTGATGCAGCGCAACCGCGCCCCAAGGCGGCTCCAGCGCAGTTACGCCGCCGCCTTCTTCTTGCGCGTACGCTTCTTCGGGGCCTCGGCGGGTGCCGCCTCGGCGGCTTCCGGCTTGGCTTTGCCCTTGGCCTTGGCGCGCGCCTTGCCGGCCGCGGTGCGTTTCTTCTTATCCTCGGTCGGTTCCTCGGCCGCGGCGGGCACCACACCCTCCACGAGCTGCATGAGTGCCATGGGGGCCGAGTCGCCGGGACGGGGCAGCATCCGCAGGATGCGCGTGTACCCACCAGGACGCGCCTTGAAGCGCGGGCCTAAGTCGGCGAACAGCTTCTCGACGACCTCCGCATCGCGTAGCCGTGAAAAGGCGACGCGGCGGTTGGCCTCGCCGTCGCTCTTGGCGAGTGTGATCAGCGGCTCGACCACGCGACGCAGCTCCTTGGCTTTCGGGAGCGTCGTGCGGATCGTCTCGTGCCGCAACAGCGACACCGACAGATTGCGCATCAGTGCGTGACGATGCGAGCTGCTACGCGAGAGCTGTCGGCCGGAGAGATGATGACGCATAAAGGAACCTTCAGATCACGTCGCGCTCTTCGTCGTGCTTGAGACCCGCAGGCGGCCAGCCGTCGAGGCGCATGCCGAGCATCAGCCCATGACTCTGCAGCACTTCCTTGATCTCGGTAAGCGATTTCTTGCCGAGGTTGGGAGTGCGCAACAGCTCCACCTCGGTGCGCTGCACGAGGTCGCCGATGTAGTGGATGTTCTCGGCCTTGAGGCAGTTGGCACTGCGCACGGTCAGCTCGAGCTCGTCCACCGGGCGCAGCAGAATCGGATCGAACTGCATCTCCGAGACCTTGGTCGCGGCCTCCTCCTCGCCCTGAAGGTCCACGAACACCGACAGCTGGTCCTTGAGAATGCTGCCGGCGCGGCGGATCGCCTCCTCCGCATCGATGGTGCCGTTGGTCTCGATGTCGATCACCAGCTTGTCGAGGTCGGTGCGCTGCTCGACGCGCGCCGCATCGACCGAGTAGGTCACGCGCCGCACCGGCGAGAAGGAGGCATCGAGCTGCAGCCGTCCGATGGGGCGCGTCTGCTCCTCGAACGCCAGGCGCGAGGCCGCCGGACGATAACCGCGGCCGCGCTCGACGCGCAGCGTCATGGCGAGCTCACCCGCCTTGGTCAGATTGGCGATCACCAGCTCGGGGTTCACCACCTCGATGTCGTGATCGACCTGAATGTCACCGGCGGTCACCGGGCCTGGGCCCTTCTTGTGCAGCCGCAGTTCCGCGGAATCGCGCGAATGCATGCGCAAGGCTACCGACTTGAGATTCAGCAGGATGTCGACCACATCCTCCTGCACCCCCTCGATGCTCGTGTACTCGTGCAGCACGCCATCGATCTCCACCTCGGTGACGGCGCTGCCTGGCATGGAGGACAGCAGCACGCGGCGCAGCGCGTTGCCGAGGGTATGGCCGAAGCCGCGCTCGAAAGGCTCGATCACCACGCGCGCCTGGCGCGGAGCGATCGGCTGCACCTTCACCACACGGGGTCGCAAAAACTCGCTCACGGAACCCTGCATTGCAGTCTCACCTTGCCGGCTCACAGGACCGGCGCAAAAGAAACACGGGCGGACCCGCTGACATGGGGGCACAGCCCCGCAAATTCAAGCGGATGCGGCTACTTCGAATACAGCTCGACGACCAGGTTCTCGTTGATGTCGGGCAGGATGTCGTCCCGGCCCGGCGCCGACTTGAACACGCCGCGGAACTCCTTGTCGTTCACCTCGACCCACTCGGGCAGCCCCACCTGCTGGGCCACGTTCAGGGCGCTCTGGATGCGCAGCTGTTTGCGCGACTTCTCGCGCACCTGCACGATGTCGCCGGCTTTCACCTGGTAGGAGGCGATGCTGACCGGCTTCTCATTCACGCTGATCGCCTTGTGGCTCACGAGCTGGCGCGCCTCGGCGCGCGTCGCCGCAAAGCCCATGCGGTACACGACGTTGTCCAGGCGGCACTCGAGCAGCCGCAGCAGATTCTCACCGGTGGCGCCGGATTTGCGCGCCGCTTCCACGTAGTAATTGCCGAACTGCCGCTCGAGCACCCCGTACATGCGCCGCAGCTTCTGCTTCTCGCGCAGCTGCAAGCCGTAGTCGGATAGCCGCTGGCGGCGCTCGCTCTTCAGGCCGCCCGGGGGCACGGTGAGCTTGCACTTGTTTTCCAGCGGCTTCGCGCCGCTCTTCAGGAACAGGTCGGTGCCCTCGCGACGCGCGAGCTTGCACGTGGGACCGGTGTAACGCGCCATCTTAAGTCTACCTCTATTACACGCGCCGCTTCTTCGGCGGACGGCATCCGTTGTGCGGGATCGGCGTCACATCGGAGATGCTGGTGATCTTCAAGCCACAGTTGTTGAGTGCGCGCACCGCGGACTCGCGCCCGGGACCCGGGCCACCGACGCGCACTTCGACATTCTTCACGCCATGCTCCTGCGCGGCGACCCCGGCCTTCTCGGCCGCCACCTGCGCGGCAAACGGCGTCGACTTGCGCGAGCCGCGGAAGCCGCAGCCGCCTGCGGTCGCCCACGAGAGCGTGTTGCCCTGACGATCGGTGATGGTAATGATCGTGTTGTTGAAGGAGGCGTGCACGTGCGCGATCGCGTCCAGTACGTTCTTGCGCGCCTTCTTGGGCTTCTTCTGCGCCGCGCCCGCGGCGGCACCAGTCTGCGGTTTTTGCTCAGCCATTCGTCATGCCTTTCCGGGAGGTGCGTTCAGCTTCACCGCCTGCTTGCGCGGGCCCTTGCGGGTGCGTGCATTGGTGCGCGTGCGCTGCCCGCGCACCGGCAGTCCGCGCCGGTGACGGATGCCGCGCCAGGCGCCGAGGTCCATCAAACGCTTGATATTCATCGAGGTCTCGCGGCGCAAGTCGCCCTCGACCGCGAACTTCGCGATCTGCGAGCGGATGGCGTTGATCTCGCTCTCGGTGAGGTCCTTCACCTTGGTTGTGGGATTGACGCCCGCACCTTCGCAGGCGGCGTGCGCACGTGAGCGGCCCACACCATAAATGTGGGTGAGCCCGATCCACACGTGCTTGTTCATCGGAATGTTGATACCGGCAATACGTGCCATGATGCTTACCTCAACCCTGGCGCTGCTTGTGGCGCGGGTCCGTGCAGATGACGTAGACCACGCGCCGGCGGCGCACGATCTTGCAGTTCTTGCAGATCTTCTTGACCGACGGACGTACTTTCATGGTTAACCACCCGAACCGCGGCCGTAGCCGAGCAGGTTCGCCTTCTTGAGCAATCCCGGATAGTGATGCGACATCGTGTGGGCGTGCAGCTGCGCCATGAAGTCCATCACGACCACCACTACGATGAGGAGCGAGGTGCCGCCGAAGCGGAACGGCACCCCGGCCCAGGTCGCGAGAATCTCCGGTATCAGGCACACCGCCGTGACGTACAGTGCGCCCCACAGTGTCAGGCGCGTCAGCACCTGATCGATGTATTCCGCGGTCTGCTGACCGGGGCGGATGCCGCGTACGAAGGCACCGGACTTCTTGAGATTGTCCGCGGTGTCGCGCGCGTTGAATACCAGCGCGGTGTAGAAGAAGCAGAAGAAGATGATCAGCACCGCGTAGATCACCAGGTGCAGCGGCTGTCCGTAGCCGAGCGCGGCGGCCATGTTCTGCATGAAGTTCGACACCGGCCCCTCGGCGTTGGTGCCGAAGAAGCTCGCGAGTGTCGCGGGGAACAGCAGCAGGCTCGAGGCGAAGATCGGCGGGATCACGCCCGACATGTTGATCTTGAAGGGCAGGTGGCTCGACTGACCGGCGTACATCCGCCGTCCCACCTGCCGCTTGGCGTAGTCGACCGGAATGCGCCGCTGCGCACGCTCGACGTAGACGACGAAGGCCGTTACCACGACGACGAGGAACAGGATGCCGAGCGCCACCGGCCCCTGCATCTCACCCGAGCTCACCTGATCGATGGTACCACCCACAGCTCCCGGCAGGCCCGCCACGATGCCCGAGAGGATGATCATGGAGATACCGTTGCCGACGCCACGTTCGGTGATCTGCTCACCGAGCCACATGAGGAACATCGTTCCGGTGGTCATGGTGATCGTGGCGGTGAACAGGAACGGAAACCCGTGGTAGAGCGTGAGGCCACCTTTGTCCAGCGCGCCGGCGGCGGCGAAGGATTGCACCAGCGCGAGCAGCACCGTGCCGTAGCGGGTGTACTGCGTGATCTTGCGCCGCCCGGATTCGCCTTCCTTGCGCAGCTCCATGAGCGTCGGCACCACCATCGACATCATCTGGATGATGATCGAGGCAGAGATGTAGGGCATCACGCCCATGGCGAAGATCGACAGGCGCGACAGCGCTCCGCCCGAGAACGTGTTGACGATACCGAGGATGGTGTTGGAACGGTCGGCGAAGAAACGCGCCACTTCCGCGGGGTTCACGCCCGGCACGGGTATGAAGGTGCCGATGCGGTAAACGATGAGCGCGCCGATCAGGAACAACAGCCGGCTGCGAATCTCCCCGAAGCGGGCAGCTTCGCTGAAGGCTGCGGCCGGATTGCTGATGGTGGTGTTCGCCATGCCCGTCCTGTCTTGCGCTGCGTGAAGGAGCCCTCAGGCCTCGATCTTGCCGCCCGCCGCCTCGATGGCGGCGCGCGCGCCCTTGGTGGCGGAAACGCCCTTGAGCGTCACCGCCTTCTTGATCTCACCCGACAGCACCACCTTGGCTCGCTCGGTGCCCGGTGGGACAACGCCCGCCTGCAGGAGTGCCGCGAGGTCGACCACGCTTGCGTCGACCTTGGCGAGCTCGTGCAGGCGCACCTCGGCGCGCGAGCGCTTGATATCCGAGCGGAAGCCGACCTTCGGCATCCGCCGCTGCAGCGGCATCTGGCCGCCCTCGAACCCGACCTTGTGGTAGCCGCCCTTACGCGCGCGCTGGCCCTTGGTACCGCGACCGCAGGTCTTGCCCTGGCCGGCAGAAGCGCCCCGGCCGACGCGCAGTCGCGTGCGGCGGCTGCCGGGAGCGGGCTTGAGAGTGTTCAGTCGCATGGTTTAGGCGTCCTTCTCGATGCGCAGCAGATGCGCCGCCGTCTGGATCATGCCGCGGTTCTCGCGCGTGTCGCGCACCGTCACGGTCTGATGCCGGCGCCGCAAGCCCAGGCCACGCGCGGATGCGACGATGTTCTTCAGCTGGCCGTTCAGGCTCCTCACCAGCGTCACTTTGAGCTGCTGTTCTGCCACGATCGTCAGCCCGTGATCTCTTCGAGGCTCTTGCCACGCTTGGCGGCGATCTCCTCGGGAGAGCGAATCTTGGCGAGCGCATTGATGGTCGCACGCACCACGTTGATCGGGTTGCGCGAGCCGTAGCTCTTGGCGAGCACGTTGCGCACTCCCGCACACTCGAGCACCGCACGCATGCCGCCGCCGGCGATGACACCGGTACCGTCCGAAGCCGGCTGCATGTACACCCGCGTCGCGCCGTGCGTGCCGGTCACGGCGTAGTGCAGCGAATCGTTGCGCAGCGCCACGTTGATCAGGTTCTTGCGCGCCTGGGTCATCGCCTTGGAGATCGCCACCGGGACCTCGCGCGCCTTGCCGAAGCCGTAGCCCACCCGGCCGGCGGTGTCACCCACGACGGTGAGCGCGGTGAAGCCGAACTGTCGGCCACCCTTGACCACCTTGGCGGTGCGGTTGACGGAGACGAGCTTCTCGACGAACTCGTCTGCCGGCTGGCCCTTCTCTGGTCTTGCCATGTATGTCCGTCCTGCCTAGAACTCAAGTCCCGCTTCGCGGGCTGCATCCGCAAGCGCCTTGACGCGCCCGTGGAACTGGAAACCGGAGCGGTCGAAGGCCACCTTGCTGACACCCGCCGCCTTGGCACGCGTGGCAATCACCCGCCCTACGGCCTTGGCCGCCTCGACGTTGCCAGTGGTTTTCAGCCCCTGGCGAACGTCCTTCTGCGTGGTCGAGGCGGCGGCGATCACCTTGGCGCCCGCCGGGTCGGTCACCTGCGCATAGATGTGGTTCGGGGTGCGGTACACCGTCAGACGCGCCATGCCGAGATCGCGGATGTGTGCGCGGGTTCGCACCGCGCGGCGCAACCGCCGCTCCTTCTTGGTGACGATCATTTCTTCTTGCCCTCTTTGAGCGTGATCTGTTCCCCGGCATAACGCACACCCTTACCCTTGTAGGGTTCGGGCGGGCGGATGTCGCGGATCTCGGCTGCCGTCTGACCCACCTTCTGCCGATCGATACCCTTTACGACAATCTCGGTCTGGCTCGGCGTCTCGATGCTGATCCCCTCCGGAATCGCTACGTTCACCGGATGCGAGAAACCGAGCGTCAGATTGAGGCTCTTGCCCTGCACCTGCGCGCGGAAGCCGACGCCGACCAGCTCGAGCTTCTTCTCGTAGCCCTTGGTGACGCCGCGCACCATGTTGGCGAGATGCGCGCGCGTGGCCCCGGCGCGCGTGCGCGCGAGCCCGGGCTCGGAGAATTTGATCTCGAGCTTCTTCTCGCTCTGCACCACCGATACGCCCGTGGCGAGCGGCAGGCGCAATGATCCCTTCGCGCCCTTGATGGTGACCGAGTCCGGCGCAACGGTCGCAGTCACGCCCTGCGGCAATTCGACCGGAGCTTTGGCAATTCTTGACATAGTGAGTTCTCTGCTGACTCCTGCCCGCACCGCCGCCTCAGGCGACGATGCACAGCACCTCGCCGCCCTGGCCGGCGGCGCGCGCCTGGCGGTCGGTCATCACGCCCTTCGGAGTCGAAACGATCACGGTGCCCATGCCGCCGAGAATCTTCGGCAGCTCATCCTTGCCGCGATAAATCCGCAGTCCGGGACGGCTGACGCGCTCGAGGCGGTCGATGACCGGGCGGCCCTCGAAATATTTCAACCCGATCGTCAGGCGCGGCTTGCCACCGTCGGCGTCCAGATGAAAGTCACTGATGTAGCCCTCCTCCTTCAGCACTTTCACGATGGCGGCCTTCAGGCGCGAGGAGGCGAGCTGCACCTCGTTCTTGCCGGCGGTCTGGCCGTTGCGGATGCGGGTCAGCAGGTCGGCAATAGGGTCGGTCATGCTCATGCTGCAGCCCTCACCAGCTGCCCTTGGCGAGGCCCGGAATCTCGCCACGGCTTGCGACCTCGCGGATTTTCACCCGCGCGAGCCCGAACTTGCGGTACACGCCGCGCGAGCGTCCGGTGATGGCGCAGCGCTTGCGCTGCCTCGAGGGACTCGCATCGCGCGGCATCGCCTGCAGCGCCGCCTGCGCAGCCGCACGTTCCCCGGGCGAACTCTTGGGGCTGCGAATCAGCTCCTTGAGTTTCGCGCGCTTGGCCGCGTATTTCTTCACGATACCGGCGCGACGCTTCTCGCGCTCGACCATGCTCGTCTTCGCCATAGACTTTACGATTCCTGCTTACTTCCGGAACGGGAAGTTGAATGCCTCGAGCAACGCTCGGCCGTGACGGTCATCCCTGGCCGTCGTAGTGATGGTGATGTCCATGCCCCGCACCTGATCGATCTGGTCGTACTGGATCTCGGGGAAAATGATCTGCTCCTTGACGCCGAGGGAATAATTGCCCTGGCCGTCGAAGGCGCGCGGTGACACGCCACGGAAGTCGCGGATACGCGGCATGGCGATGTTGATCAGGCGATCGAGAAACTCGTACATGCGCATGCCGCGCAGCGTCACCTTGGCGCCTACCGCCAACCCCGCACGTATCTTGAAAGAGGCGATCGCCTTGCGCGATTTGGTGATCAACGGCTTCTGCCCGGTGATCTTGATGAGATCGGCCACTGCCGCATCCATCACCTTCTTGTCCGCCACCGCCTCGCCGACGCCCATGTTGACCGTGATCTTGCTGATACGCGGCACCTGCATCAGGTTGTCGATCTTCAGCTCCGAGCGCAGGCGCGGGATGACCTGCTCGCGGTAGTACTGCTGCAGGCGCGGCGGCCCGGACGGCCGCTCATCCGCCGCACGGTGCGCCGGTGCCGCCTCCTTGCCAGCGTGGTCCGTCGGCTTCTCGGCGTGCTTGTCCGCGGACTTCTGCTTGCCGGCCTGTTTACCGGAGTGTTTACCGGCTTGTTTGCCGGCCTCTTTCCCTGGAGCTGCCTCAGACATCGAGCATTTCTCCGTTCGATTTGAAGAAGCGCACGCGCTTGCCGTCGGCGAGGGTCTTGATGCCGATACGGTCGGCCTTCTTCGCGCCCGGGTTCCAGATGGCCACCTTGGAGATGGCGAGCGGCATCTCCTTCTCGATGATGCCGCCCTGCTTGCCGGCTTGCGGATTGGGCTTGGTGTGCTTCTTCAGCATGTTCACGCTCTCGATGAGCACGCGGCCATCGGCGAGCACCTGCAGCACCGCGCCGCGCCGGCCCTTGTCGCGCCCCGAGCGCACGATCACCTGATCGCCCTTGCGGATCTTCCTCATGTCACAGCACCTCGGGGGCCAGTGAGATGATCTTCATGAACTGCTGGTTGCGCAGCTCGCGCGTCACCGGCCCGAAGATGCGCGTGCCGATCGGTTCGAGCTTGTTGGTGAGCAGCACCGCAGCGTTGCCGTCGAAGCGGATCAACGAACCATCGGGGCGACGCACGCCGCGCCTGGTGCGCACCACCACCGCGTCATAAACCTCACCCTTCTTCACCTTGCCGCGCGGAATCGCGTCCTTGACGCTCACCTTGATGACATCGCCGACGGTGGCATAGCGGCGGCGCGTGCCGCCGAGCACCTTGATGCACATCAGGGTGCGCGCGCCGCTGTTGTCCGCGGCATTCAGCATTGTGCGCAACTGGATCATGATTCAACCTGCTTTCAACGCGCGGCGGCCTTCTGCACCACCCCGAGCAGCCGCCACGACTTGCGCCGCGAGAGCGGGCGGCACGGCGTTAGGATCACCAGATCACCCTCGCGCGAGGCATCGTGCTCATCGTGCGCCAGGAGCTTGGTGGTGCGGCGGATGTACTTGCCGTAGGTCGGATGCCGCACGAGCCGCTCGATCTCGACCGCAATGGTCTTCTGCATCTTGTTGCTGACCACGCGCCCGGTGAGCGTGCGGGCGCCCTTCGCCTGCACGCCCGCGGCTGCCTCGTTCGGGGGCGATTCGACGCTGGCTGCGACCTCGGCCGGCGCCGACGGCTGCGCCTTCGCCTTCGCGCCGCTCTTCTTGGCCTTCGTTTTCGCCTTCGCCTTCGCCTTCGTCGCGCTCATTTCTCGTTACCTCCGCCGGCAGCCGCGTGCTTCTCGCGCAGCACGGTCTTAAGGCGCGCGATATTGCGGCGCACCTTGCCGAACTGGTCGGGCTTCGGCTGCTGCCCGGTGGCGCGCTGCATGCGCAGCGCGAACTGCTCCTTGCGAAGCTTGATGAGCTCATCGGCGAGCTCGGCCACATCGCGGCTGCGCAACTCTTTGACGTCCATCTAGCGAACCTGCCGTTTCACGAAAGACGTGGACACCGAGAGCTTCGAGCCGGCGAGTCGGAAGGCCTCGCGCGCGGTAGGCTCATCCACGCCCTCCATCTCGAACAACACCTTGCCCGGCTGCACGCGCGCCACGTAGTACTCGACGTTGCCCTTGCCGGAGCCCATGCGAACCTCGAGCGGTTTCTTGGAAATCGGCACGTCCGGAAAAACCCGGATCCAGATCTGCCCGCCGCGCTTCACGTAGCGCGCCATGGCGCGCCGCGCCGCTTCGATCTCGCGCGCCGTCATGCGCGCGCGGCTGGTCGCCTTGAGGCCGAACTCGCCGAAGGAGACGTGACTGCCGCGCGTCGCGAACCCGGCGTTGCGACCCTTGAACTGCTTGCGGTATTTGGTGCGTTTGGGCTGCAGCATGCACTTACTTCCCTGCCATCAGGCCTGTGCGGGTGCGTCCGGCGCGGCACCCGGCGCAGCCGCAGCGGCGGTCGCGGTGGCGGTCACGGGCACCGGCGCAGCCGCGGCCGGCGTTGCAGCAGCGGGAGCGCTCTCGCCCTCCGCGGCAGGCTTCTCGAGATCGCTCTTGTCGAACACTTCGCCCTTGAAGATCCACACCTTCACGCCGATCACCCCGTAGGTGGTGCGCGACTCGGAAAGGCCGTAATCGATATCGGCGCGGAAGGTATGCAGCGGTATGCGCCCCTCGCGGTACCACTCGGTGCGCGCAATCTCCGAGCCGTTCAAACGCCCGGACACGCGCACTTTCACCCCGAGCGCGCCCGAGCGCATCGTGCTCATCACTGCGCGCTTCATGGCGCGGCGAAACATCACGCGCTTCTCGATCTGCTGCGCGATGGAATCCGCTACCAGCTGCGCATCGAGCTCGGGCTTTCTGATCTCGGCGATGTTGAGGCGCACGTCGTTTACGCTCATGCCGAGCAGCGCCGCGGTCTCCTGGCGCAGCTTCTCGATGTCCTCACCCTTCTTGCCGATCACGATGCCCGGGCGCGCAGTCTGGATGGTGATGTTCACCTTCTTCGCGGCGCGCTCGATGAGGATGCGGCTCACGGAGGCATCCTTGAGCTTGTCCTTGAGGAACTCGCGCACGCGGAAATCGGTGTGCACGTGCACGGGAAACTGCTTCTTGCCCGCGTACCAGCGGCTGGTCCAGTCACGGGTGATACCGAGCCGCATGCCGAGCGGATTGACCTTCTGACCCATGCGTTAATCCTTTTTGCCGTCGCTTACGCCGACGGTGATGTGGCTGTTGCGCTTGACGATGCGCGTGCCGCGTCCCTTGGCGCGTGCGGCGAAACGCTTCAGCACCGGAGCGGCATCGACCTGGATGAGCGCTATCTTCAGCTCATCGATGTCGGCGCCGTGATTGTGCTCGGCATTGGCAACCGCGGACTCGAGCACTTTGCGCACCAGCGCGGCACCCTTCTTCGGCATGAACTTCAGAGTCGCGATCGCGTTGCCGACGCTCTGACCGCGCACCACATCGGCCACCAGCCGGCACTTCTGCGGCGAGATGCGCGCGTAGCGGAGTTTGGAAGTCACCTGCATGCAGCTCTCTCCCGGCGCCTCAGGTGCTCGCCGCTTCGACCTTACGGTCACCGGAGTGCGCCTTGAACGTGCGCGTCGGAGCGAACTCGCCGAGTTTGTGACCGACCATGTTCTCGGTGATGAGCACCGGAATGTGCTGGCGTCCGTTGTGCACGGCGATGGTGAGCCCCACCATCTCCGGCACTACCATCGAGCGACGCGACCAGGTCTTGATGGGCTTGCGGTCGTTCCTGGCGGCAGCCACCTGCACCTTCTTCGCCAGGTGCAGATCGACAAACGGACCTTTCTTCAGTGAGCGTGGCATAGGATCTCGGCGCCTCCCGATCAGCGGATGCGGTTCTTGCGGCGCTGGACGATCATGTTGTCCGTGCGCTTGTTGTGGCGGGTCTTGAGCCCCTTGGTGTTCCAACCCCATGGCGACACCGGGTGGGGGTTGCCCTGGCCGGACTTGCCCTCGCCGCCGCCGTGCGGATGGTCGACCGGGTTCATGGCGAGTCCACGCACCGTCGGCCGCACCCCCTTCCAGCGCTTGGCACCGGCCTTGCCGTAGCTGCGCAGGTTGTGCTCGTCGTTCCCCACCTCGCCGATCGTGGCGCGGCAGTCGATGTGCACCTTGCGCGTCTCGCCGGACTTCAGCCGCAGGTAGGCGTAGATCCCCTCGCGCGCCGTGAAGGACACCGACGAGCCGGCGCTGCGCGCCAGCTGCCCCCCGCGGCCGGGCTTCATCTCCACGTTGTGGATGAGCGAGCCCACTGGGACGTGGCGCAGCGACATGGCGTTACCGGATTTGATCGGCGCATCCGCGCCCGAGCGCACTTCATCGCCGGGCTTCAGTCCCTTGGGGGCGAGTATGTAGCGCCACTCGCCGTCGGGATATTTGACGAGCGCGATGTGGCCGGTACGGTTCGGGTCGTACTCGAGGCGCTCGACGATGCCGGTGATGCCGTCCTTGTCGCGCTTGAAGTCGATGATGCGGTACTTCTGACGCGTGCCGCCGCCGTGATGGCGCGTGGTGATGCGGCCGAAGTGGTTGCGGCCGCCGGTCTTGCTTTGGTGGGCGGTGAGATCGATGCGCGGACCGCCCTTGTGCAGGTGCGAGCGGTCGACCTTGACCACCGCGCGAGTGCCGGGAGTTCTTGGCTTGTATTTGATGAGAGCCATGGGCGTTCCTGTCAGGTCTTGGCGCGGGCCTCGTAATCTATGGTCTGACCGGGGCTGAGGCTGACGTAAGCCTTCTTCCAGTCCTGCGTGCGCCCGCTCGTGCGCCCGAAGCGACGGGCCTTGCCGGGCTCGTTCACCACCTGCACACCCGTGACCTTCACATCGAACATCAGCTCCACCGCTTTTCTGACGTCCGTCTTCGTGGCCTCGCGCCGCACCCGGAACGTGTACTGATTGTGGTTCTGCATGGCGAGCGAGGTCTTCTCGGTCACGTGCGGAGCGATCAGTACGCTCATCAGCTGCTCGCGGTTCATGCCACGACCTCCGGTCGGGGCTCTACGGGGCTCGCTGCGCGAGCCCCGACCATTAAGCTAAGAGGCGAAATCACTGGAGGCGCTCCTCGATCAACTTCACTGCCGCCACCGTCATCAGCACTTTGTCGTACGCGGCGAGCGACAGTGGATTGAGGGCCGGCACTTCGATGACCTCGACGTGCGGCAGGTTGCGCGCGGCAAGCACGAGCTTCTCATCGGTCGCCTCCACCACGATCAACACCGAAGGAAGCGACCAGGCCTTCAGTTGGCTCGCGAGCAGCTTGGTCTTTGGACTTTCCAGCGGGATACCGTCGGTAACCAGCAGCCGCTCGGTGCGTGCGAGCTCGGAGAGCATCGCGCGGATCGCAGCACGGTACATCTTGCGATTCACCTTCTGCGCAAAATCACGTGGCTTTGCGGCGAAGGTCTTGCCGCCGCCGACCCAGATGGGTGACCGACTGGACCCTGCGCGGGCCTGGCCGGTGCCTTTCTGTGCGTACGGCTTGCGGCCGCCACCGCGCACTTCGGCGCGCGATTTCTGCGCCTTGGTGCCCGCTCGCCCAGCGTTGCGATAGGCGGTCAGCACCTGGTGCACGAGCGGCTCGTTGAACTTGTGGCCGAACGCCGCTTCCGACACCTGCAGCGTGCTGCCGCCGCTGACTGACTTCAGTTTCATGACGGTTTACTTCTTTGCCGCCTTCGCCGCATCTTTCGCGCCCGAGCCGCCCTTGCTCGGAGCGGTCGTCTTGCGGTGCGCACGTCGTGCCGCCTTGAGCGAGGAGCGCACGATCACCTGACCGCCTTCCGCGCCCGGAACCGCGCCGCTGATGAGCAAGAGATTCCGCTCGAGATCGACCTGCACCACGCGCAGGTTCTCGGTGGTGCGCCGCACGACCCCCATGTGGCCGGACATGCGCCGACCCTTGAACACGCGGCCCGGAGTCTGACGCTGGCCGATGGAGCCCGGCGCGCGATGCGACACCGAATTGCCATGGCTCGCATAACCGCCGGCAAAGTTGTGGCGCTTCATGGTGCCGGCGAAGCCCTTGCCGATGGTGGTGCCGGTGACGTCGACCGCCTCGCCTTCCTTGAACAGGTCCGCCTTGATCTCAGCGCCCGCCGTCACATCCGCCTGCTCGGAATCGCGCAGCCGAAACTCCACGAGCGACCGGCCCGGGGCGACGTTCGCGCGCGCGTAATGACCGTTCACTGCCTTGGAGTACAGCTGCGGCCGGCGGGTACCGTAGGTGACCTGCACCGCGCGATAGCCGTCCTTCTCTTGCGTCTTGACCTGCGCGACCCGGTTCGGGAGGACCTCGATCACGGTCACCGGGACAGTCTCCCCGCCGTCGGTAAACACACGTGTCATGCCGGCCTTACGGCCGACGAGTCCGATAGCCATTTGTGTCCTTCCACGCCCGGGCACTGCGCAGCCTGCCCAGCGAACCAATGGCATCGAGCTAAGTGTTTGAGACAACAGGAGATTCGCGCACACGGCCAGGGAGTGCGCCAAAGTCTCGAGTGGTCTTGGAGCGCAAGGCCCAGAGCCTGCCCCAACCTCGCCCGATGCCGCTTTACGCGACCGGCCCGCCTTTTGCAGGGGGCCCAAAAAGGGCGCGCAGTATAGGCGCCACGGCCACCTTCTCGCAACCCTGTTTCCCCAGGGTTTCGGGCACTGTCCGCGGCTGGGTGCCGACGGGCATCGGTTGTGCTCGGCGTGTCGCTGAGCGCGCTCGCCTACGCTGACTTTCCGGCGGCCATGACCGATTACAACGCGGGCCATTATGAATCGGCGCGCGCAAATTATGGCGCTCGCCACGCTCGGCGACCCGGCATCGCAGTTCAACCTGGGTGCCATGGCCATGCAGGGACAGGGCGGTCCGAAGGATCTGGCGACGGCAGTAGGATGGTTTACGGCGGCCTCGGATAACGGCTACCGCAGGCTCACGCCCAGTACCACATCGGCCTCGCAGCCACCATCGCCTTCGCCGGATCCCCCGGCATCCTTAGAAGCCGACCACCTGCGACCAGATCTGCATGCTGGCCGCATCGCGCGTATCCGACCAGGCCGCACGTACGACTCCATCGGTGCCCGAGACCAGCTGCGTGTAGTCACCGAAGAAGGCGCATCCTGGGAACCCGGTACAGGGATTGAACGAGACGTCGTTGACCGGTTGCTGCACGGGGAACGTCTTGCCGCCGTCGGTCGACTTGCCGACGAAGTAATCGACGCGCGTATTGAATGGGTCGCGGCGATCGTCGTACCAGCCCACATACACTGCGCCGCTCGGAGTCGCGGTGGCCCAGGCAAAGAAGTGATGCTTCTGGCCGAGGATCACATCGTTGTTGACGCGCGCGACCGTCACCGCCTGCCCGCCGAGGGGGACGCTGGCGAGATAGACCGATGGGGTACTCTCCATACGGCCCTTGTCAACTTGATTGGCCGAGAACGCGCAATAAGCAGTGAACTTATGAATTCCACAGCCCGGCGCCTCTGCGCCAGCATCGCGGAACGTCCAGTTTATGTTGGAAAGGCCGTTGAAGGCGAAAGACACCACCGGCGCGGCCCCGACCAGCCAGGTCGTGCCGTGGAGCGTGGCTTGCCACATGTGGACGGCAGCGGGATCGGTGAAGTCATCGAAGAACACGTGCGGCGTGCCGGCAGCGTCGATCACCATGCTGGAGAACTGAGTCTGGTGCAGCCGGCCGCTCACCAGCGCGGGAGCACTGAAGGGCTCGTTTGGTCCTGGTGAATGCACTTCCACGATCGCGGACGAGAAGGCGGGGATACTCGCGTGACCGTCGGTGCAAGCGGTCGGCAGGTTGCAGAAGACGGTGTAGTAGACGTAGGTCGTGCCGTACTTCGGACTGTTGAGGTTGGAATCGGTGGTAACGAGCGGCTTGTCGAGCGTCATATCGCAGGTGAACGTGCCGGTAAAAGTACCGTTGCACGGCTGTACGTCGACCGGTGTGGGCAGCAGACTCGCATAGATCCCATCGGCGAAGCCCTGGACGACATCGATCTCGGTGTCCGTGTTGAGGTAGCCATTCGTGCCATCGAAGATCAGGTTGCCGGTGATCGAGGACAGATAGCTATTTCCCGAGCTGTCGAACGACACGCCCGGATCGCTCTGGAAGGTAGAAGGAATGAACCCGGTGAAGGGATCGCTGCCTCCGACCAGCGCGTCGTCGGTCCACTTGACGCCGCCATCGGTCGAGACATGAAAGAACATCTGGTCGAAATTGCGCCGGAAGTCGTTGCTCATTACCACCCAGGCTCCGCCGACCGGATCGATGGCCGCACCGATTTCGGCCTTCGGCCAGGGATTGCGGTCCTGGTTGACTTTCACATTGTGATGCGCGGTCGTGGACACCGACGGCAACGCGCGCGCTGAGCGCGCGGCCTGCTCGCGTATCAGCTCCTGTACGCCGCCCGGCGGCATCGCGGCGCCGTCGCGATCAAATGGCGCCTTGTGGCTCTTTTGAACCCACTTCACGTACGAGGGGAGATCGTTGAATGGCGGCGCCGCGGCGCCCCGCGCCGTGGACGACAAAACCAACAGGGTGATTACGCCAACAGCCGCAAGCAGGCCGACGCTACGCTGAATCATGTTGCTCCCCGCCCGCGCGCTGCGCCCTGATCCGTGGCGCACTTTCTTTTTGCGCAGGCGCGGAGTATTCGTGCGTGCTCGCCGATCGTCAATGCAGTCTGACGAACGGCCGTGCGGGCGCCCGCCACCGCAAGCGTTGGCGCTGCCTTGGCGGTACCGCTCGACCCCGCTCAGTTCAGTTTGATCTGCACGTCCACGCCCGCCGGCAGCTCGAGCTTCATGAGAGCATCGACCGTCTTATCGGTGGGGTTCACGATGTCCATGAGGCGCTTGTGAGTGCGCAGCTCGAACTGGTCGCGGGCGTCCTTGTCGGCGTGCGGCGAGACGAGCATGGTGAAGCGCTCCATCTTGGTGGGCAGCGGCACCGGACCCTTCACGGTCGCGCCGGTGCGCTTGGCAGTCTCCACGATCTCGCGCGCGGAGCTGTCGATCAGGCGATGGTCGAACGCCTTCAAGCGGATACGGATATTCTGGTTTGCCATCGCCTAGCCTCTCGAGCCGTCGCTCTGCACGTCCCGCGACACGCTTGCATGCTGTGCCTGCGCGGGACAGTTAACCGTTTAATCAACCATTGCCAAATCGATCTATCACTGCCTGCCGGCGATCACTGCCTACTTGAGGATCTTGGCGACCACACCGGCGCCGACGGTCTTGCCACCCTCGCGGATCGCAAACCTCAAGCCCTCCTCCATCGCAATCGGACTGATCAGCTCGATCGTCATCTTGATGTTGTCCCCAGGCATCACCATC
>DASQYM010000019.1:0-14708 GCA_035639195.1 Steroidobacteraceae bacterium | reverse complement strand
TCGTAGCGGTGATCGTGGCGTATCACCTTCGGCACGAGCACCCGCGGGCTGATGCTCACCGGCTGATACACCACGCGCTGCCTCTCCGGGTCGTACTGCACCTCGACGTTGCCGATGAGCGGGAAGTCTTTACGGAAGGGGTGCCCGATGAAGCCGTAATCGGTGAGGATGCGGCGCAGGTCCGGGTGGCCGCGGAAGAGAATGCCGAAGAGGTCGAACGCCTCGCGCTCGAACCAGTTGGCGCTCGCCCAGATGTCCACGACCGAATCGACCACCGGCTCGGCCGTGTCGGGGCATTTCGTGACCAGGCGCACGCGCTGGTTGCGGGAGATGGAGAGCAGGTTGTAGACCACCGCGAAGCGGCCGGGCGCGCCGGGCTCGGGTGCAGCGCCCTCTGCCACCCGGGCGCGGCTGAAGCCCGAGCGGGTGGCGCTGAAGGTCTGCCAGTCGTCGGCCCGGTAATCCAGGTAGTCGACGCCGGCGAGGTCCATGAGCATCTCGAACTTCAGCTCCTCGCGATCGCGCAGAGTACGGCACACGCCGAGCAGCGCCGCAGGCTCCACCTCGTAGGCGAGCTCCCGCGCGAGCGACGGCAGGCGGCGCACGCTGCCTTTCAGCTGCGCGTCGACCTTGCCTGCGAGAGCTTCGATGCGCTCGCTCACCTCTCCAACCACCTCATGTACGCTTATCTGGCGATGGTGCTGGTACGGGCGATCTTCTTCTGCAGCTGCAGGATGCCGTAAAACAGCGCCTCCGCGGTCGGCGGGCACCCCGGGACGTAGATATCCACCGGCACGATGCGGTCGCAACCGCGCACCACCGAGTACGAATAGTGATAGTAGCCGCCGCCATTGGCGCACGAGCCCATGGAGATGACCCAGCGCGGCTCGGCCATCTGGTCGTACACCTTGCGCAGCGCCGGAGCCATCTTGTTCACCAACGTGCCGGCCACGATCATGACATCCGATTGCCGTGGACTCGGGCGAAAGATCACGCCGAAGCGGTCGAGGTCGTAGCGCGACGCGCCGGCATGCATCATCTCCACCGCGCAGCAAGCGAGGCCGAAGGTCACCGGCCACAGCGATCCGGTGCGCGCCCAGTTGATGAGATCATCGACGCGGGTAGTGAGAAAGCCGCGCTGCGCGAAGCCCTCGAGGTTCTCCGCCGCTAATCCCACTCGAGCGCTCCCTTCTTCCACTCGTAGATGAAGCCGACCACGAGGATGCCGAGGAAGATGCCCATCGAGGCGAGGCCGAGCGTCCCGATCCGGCCGAGGGCAACCGCCCAGGGAAACAGGAACGCGATCTCCAGATCGAACACGATGAATACGATCGCCACCAGGTAGTAGCGCACGTCAAATTTCGCGCGGGCATCCGCGAACGCCTCGAAGCCGCACTCGTAGGGCGCGAGCTTGGCCGGGTCATCATGAAAGCGCGAGAAGTAGCGGCCGAGGCCCGTACCAAGCACCAGCAAGACCATTGCCAGGCCCGAGGCGACGACCAGGAAAATGAGAATCGGCAGGTAATTGGACAGCATGCGACCTGAGTGCGTAAAAAAGGCAGATCCGACCGTGACCTGCCCCCCTTCAGGGGGCCGCATTGTAGCAGCGCCATGGTTGCTTTTGGTGCCCGGCGCCCGTGCGCGGCGCGTACGCAAAACATCAGCCGGCGCGCGACGGCGCGCGCGCGCGCGAGTGATGCGCCGAGGCCGATCGTCGCTGCACGAATCGCCGCATCAGTCGCATCGCGTCCGCGCGCGCACCTCTGACTTGACCTCAGCCGCGTTTCGTGCTGGACGCTGATGACGGCAGTCATGCATTAAACTAGCGCTGCTGCTCCTCGAGAGAATTGCTTCCAACACGCATCCTCGAGAGCTCTCCGAGCTCGTCTGGCGGGGCAAGTGATGAGGCTCGATCGATTACGCATCACAGCGGTGGCGTGCGCACCGCTCGCATTGCATGGCTGCAAGGTCGGGCCGGACTTCGCGCGTCCCTCCTCCGCGGTAGCCGAGCACTGGATCTCCGAGCCGGCCGGGGCCGCAGCCGGCGCGACCGCCGCCGCCGACACGGCCGGGTGGTGGCGCGTTTTCAAGGATCCGACGCTCGATGCGCTCATCGACACGGCCTATCACAACAATCTTTCCCTGCAGATTGCCGCGGCGCGCATCCTGCAGGCGCAGGCGCAGCTGAATGTCGCTGTGGGCGAGCTCTTCCCGCAGCAGCAGGCGCTCGTCGGTGGCGCGCAGTACCAGCGGCAGAGCCACGCCACGCTGCTGCTGCCGCAGGCGGATCCGGTCCTCAGCTCGGCCCAACTCGGCCTGAGCGCCACCTGGGAGCTCGACTTCTGGGGAAAGTATCGCCGTGCCATCGAGTCGGATCGCGCCGCGATGCTCGCCTCGGTCGCAGCCTATGACAGCGCGCTCGTGAGTCTCACCGCCGGGGTCGCGAGCGCCTATCTCAACATCCGCACGCTGCAAGAGCGCATCGAGTTCGCGCAGGGCAATGTGAAGACCCAGCAGGAGAGCCTGCGGATCGCGCGGGCGCAATTCGAGTACGGCGAGACCAGCGAGCTCGATGTGCAGCAGGCGCTCACGCAGCTCGCGCAGACCCTGGCCGCGATCCCCAGCCTCGAAAGCTCGCTCCACTCGACCGAGGATTCGCTCGCCGTGCTGCTCGGCACCACCCCGGATGCGGTAGCGGCGCATCTCGGTGCGCCGGGTCCCATCCCGAGCGCACCGGCCGCAGTCGCCACCGGTATGCCGCGCGATCTGCTGCGGCGGCGTCCCGACGTGCTGCAGGCGGAGCTCGCCGCCGCAGCCCAATCGGCGGGCATCGGCGTGGCGAAGGCGGAGCTCTTCCCCTCTTTCTCCCTCGGCGGCAGCTTCGGCTTCGTGTCCACCACGCTGCGCAAAGGATCGCTCGGGGATCTCTTCAACTGGGACAATCGCGCCGCGACCGCCAGCGGATCCTTCGTCTTTCCGATTCTCAACTATGGACGGATCGTGAACTCGGTGCGCGTGCAGGATGCCGCGTTCCAGCAGGCAGTGTTCAGCTATCAGAACACCGTGCTGCAGGCCCAGCAGGAGGTCGAGGACGCGCGCGCGGCGTTCGCCGCCGCACAGGAGACGTTGGCGAGCCTCAACGATGCTGCAGCCGCCGCGCAGCGCAGCGTGGAGCTTGCCATCGTGCGCTACAAGGAGGGCGCCAGCGACTACACCACCGTGCTCACCGCTCAGCAGCTGCTGCTGCAGATTCAGGATGCGCTGGCGAGTGCTCGCGGGGGCGTTCCGCTCGCGCTGGTTTCGGTGTACCGCGCGCTCGGCGGCGGCTGGCAGCTGCGCAGCGGGCAGGAGCTGCTGCCTGCGGCGGCCCGCAAGGAAATGGAGGACCGTACTAACTGGGGAAGATTGCCCGATGAAGGGCCGCGCTTGCCCGTGCCGGAAGAGGAACCGCAGGGAAACCATGGTGAGACTACGGCACGCTGAGCACAGTCGGACATGCCTCGCCGCCTTCGTCCTCGCGGCCCTCGCCGCGATCGGTCTCGCGGCCTGTGGCAAGCGCAACCGCTATGAGCCGCCACCTCCGCCACCGGTGACGGTGAGCCAGCCTCTTAAATTATTAGTCGCCGACTATCTCGAGACGACCGGCAGCGTGGCGGCTTCCAAGACGGTGGATCTGGTCGCGCGCGTCGAGGGATACCTGCGCACCGTGGACTTTCAGGACGGCAGCCTCGTCAAGGCCGGGCAGCTGCTGTTCGTCATCGAGCCCGAGCCTTACCAGGCGAAGCTCGCCTCGCAGGAGGCGCAGCTGCTCGATGCGCAGTCGGAGTACGACCGCCAGCTCCGTCTGATCAAGGAGAACGCCACTTCGCAGGCCAACGTCGACAAATGGCGCTCGCAACGCGACGAGGCGCAGGCGAACGTGGCACTCGCCAAGATCAACCTCGGCTATACACGCATCACCGCGCCCTTCGCCGGCCGCATCGGCCGTCACCTCGTCGACCCGGGAAACCTCGTCGGCGCAAGCGGCGCGGCCACCAAGCTCGCGACGCTCGAGGAGATCGATCCTGCCTTCGTCTACTTCAGCGTGAATGAACGCGATGTGCTGCGCGTGCGCGCCGCGGTACAGGCCCGCTACCACTACCCTTTGCCCAATGGTCAGGTGCCGGCAGTGCCGGTGTACCTGGGTCTCCAGACCGAGGAGGGCTACCCGCATCAGGGCACGCTCGACTTTGCCAATACCGGCCTCGATACCGGCAGCGGCACGCTGCAACTGCGCGCGCTGGTAACGAATCCTCAGCGGGTATTCCTGCCGGGCCTGTTCGCGCGCGTGCGCATTGCGCGCGATGAGCCTGCTGCGCGGCTGATGGTCCCCGACCGCGTGGTGGGGAATGATCAGGTCGGCAGCTACGTGATGCTGGTCGCAGCCGATCACAAGGTGCAGCAGCGGCGCGTCGAGGTCGGACCGGTACAGGATGGCCTGCGCGCCATCGTCTCCGGGCTCGACCCCGAGAGCGAGGTGATCGTCGATGGGCTGCAGAACGCCGTGCCCGGAAACGCCGTGACCCCGAACGAGCGTCCGCTCACTCCTCCCGCGGTGGCGGCGGCTGCCTCGCGCTGAGGCGCAGCCCGCAGCATGCTCGCGAAATTCTTCATCGAACGGCCGGTGCTCGCGAACGTCATCGCGCTGCTCATCATGCTGCTCGGGTTCGTGGCGATCTTCGCGCTGCCGGTCGCCCAGTACCCGCCGATCACCCCGCCCACCGTCCAGGTGACGACACGTTATCCGGGCGCCAATGCCCGCACGCTCATCAACACCGTGGCGCTGCCCATCGAGCAGCAGGTGAACGGTGTACAGAACATGCTGTACATGCAGTCGACCAGCACCAACGACGGCAACTACACCCTGACGGTGACCTTCAAAGTCGGGACCGACCTGGATTTCGCGCAGGTGCTGGTGCAGAACCGCGTCGCCGCAGCGATCGCCTCGCTCCCGGATGCGGTGCAGAGCAACGGTGTGGTCACGAAGAAGAAATCTACCGCCATCCTGCAGATCATCACGCTGACGAGCAGCGAGCCGCGCTACGACAGCCTGTTCCTCAGCAATTTCGCCTCCATCCGCATGCGCGATGTGCTCGCGCGGCTGCCCGGTGTGGGCGATGTGAACATCTTCGGCATCGGCCAGTACGCCATGCGCGTGTGGCTGAATCCCCAGCAGCTGCTGGCGCGCTCGCTCACCCCCGGGGATGTGATCAACGCGATCCGGCAGCAGAGCCAGGAAGTCGCGGCGGGCCAGATCGGCACCCCCCCGGTGAGCGGAGGTCAGGACTTTCAGCTCACCGTCAACGTCGCCGGCGCATTCAGCAAGGTCGAGGAGTTCGAGGACATCATCGTCAAGACCGACTCCGCCGCCGGTGGCAGCCGCGCGATCACCCGGCTGCGCGATGTGGCGCGCGTCGAGCTCGGTGCGCAGACCTACAGCCAGTTCTTCACCATGGACGGCAAGCCCGCGGCGGGCATCGCCATCTTCCAGCTGCCGGAGGCGAACGCGCTCGATGTCGCGCAGCTGGTGCAGGCGAAGCTCGGCGCTATGTCGCGCGATTTCCCCAAGGGCCTCGAGTACAACATCCCCTTCGACACCACGCGGTTCGTCTCCGCCTCGATCCACGAGGTGTACCGCACGCTCATCGAAGCTGGGATCCTGGTGCTCATCGTGATCGTGGTGTTTCTGCAGAACTGGCGCGCAACGCTGGTGCCGGCCACGACCGTACCGGTGACGATCATCGGCGCCTTCGCCGCCATGGCGGCGATGGGCTTCTCGGTGAATACCCTGACGCTGCTGTCGCTCGTGCTGGCGATCGGCATCGTGGTGGATGACGCCATCGTGGTAGTCGAAGGAGTGAGCCGCCACATCGAGCACGGCCAGTCGCCGCACGCTGGCGCCATCGCCGCGATGCGCGAGCTCATGGGTCCGATCATGGGCATCACGCTCGTCCTCATGGCGGTGTTCCTGCCGGCGGCGTTCATGCCCGGCATCACCGGCCAGATGTACCGGCAGTTCGCCCTGGTGATTGCCGCCACCGCGGTGATCAGCGCGATCAACGCGGTCACTCTCAAGCCGACGCAGTGCGCGCTGTGGCTTCGCGCGGTCGATCCGACGGCGCGCAAGAACTGGTTCTATCGCGGTTTCGATGCGCTATACGAGCCGCTCGAGCGGGCCTATACACGACTCATCGCGCGCATGGTGGCCCGCAGCGGCCTGATGGTCGGCGTGGCGACGGTGCTCATCGGCTGTGCGGTCTTCGCCCTGTCACGCATTCCGACGAGCTTCATCCCGCTCGAGGACCAGGGTTACCTGCTGCTCGCCGCGCAGCTGCCCGATGCCGCCTCGCTCGAGCGCACGCAGGAGGTGTTGAAGCGCATCACCGCCCGCGCCTTGCAGGTTCCGGGTGTGGAGCACGCCATCTCGGTGGGCGGAGTCTCGGTGCTCGACAACAGCGCCTCACTCGCCAACGCCGGGGTGGTCTACCTCACGCTGCGCGACTGGGACGAGCGCTACAAGGCGAAGGGCCAGGACCTGCGCTCGCTGTACGCGAAGCTGACTGCAGCGATGGCGCACATGGAGGACGCACACGTGCTGGTGGTGCCGCCGCCTCCCATCCAGGGCATCGGCAATTCTGGCGGCTTTCAGCTGCAGGTTGAGCTCACCGACGGCAGCTTCGATTACCGCAAGCTCCAGCGCGTGACGGATCTCCTCGTCGGGCACGCCAACACGCAGAGCGGACTGGAGCATGTGATGACCACCTTCCGGGCGGAGGTGCCGCAGCTCGCCGCCGACATCAACCGTGCCAAGGCGCAATCGCTCGACGTGCCGGTGGGCAACGTCTTCAACACCCTGCAGAGCTATCTCGGCTCCACCTACACCACTCAGATCACCAAGTTCGGCCGTGTTTTCCCGGTGTTCGTGCAGGCCGACAGCGCCTACCGCATCACGCCGCAGGACCTGCGCCGCTATTACGTGCGCAGCAGCAGCGGAGACATGGTGCCGATCGGTACGCTGGCCGATGTCGATTACGACCAGGGACCGGCGCTCGTGAGCCTCTACAACCTCTACCCCTCGAGCACGATCACCGGCATCGCCGCAAACGGCTACAGCTCGGGGCAGGCGCTCGAGACGATGGAGGATCTCTCCGCACGTTCGCTCCCGCCCGGCATGAGCAGCGAGTGGACCGCGATGTCCTACCAGGAGAAGCTCGCCGGCAGCTCGGCTTACCTCGTCTTTGCGCTCGCCATGGTGCTCGTTTATCTGGTGCTTGCCGGCCAGTACGGCAGCTGGGTAACGCCGGGGGCAGTCATCTTCGGGGTGCCACTGGCGCTACTCGGTACGGCAGGAGCGCTGTGGGCGCTCGGGATAGCCAACAATCTCTACACACAGATCGGGCTGGTGCTCCTCATCGCGCTCTCGGCCAAGAACGCCATCCTCATCGTCGAGGTGGCTCGCGAGCTGCACGCCGACGGCCACGGTATCGCCGACGCTGCGGTCGAGGCGGCGCGCAAGCGCTTCCGCCCGATCGTCATGACTTCCTTCGCGTTCATACTCGGGGTGGTGCCGCTCGTGCTGGCGCGCGGCGCCGGCGCGAACGCGCGCGCTTCGATCGGCATCGCCGTGTTCAGCGGCATGCTCGCCTCGACCTGCCTCGCAGTGCTGTTCGTTCCCTCGTTCTTCGTCGTGCTGCAGCGCTGGCAGGAGCGACGGCGACCGCTTGCAAGCGGCCCGGCGCTGACCGGGGGAGGCGCGCTGCT
Source organism: Steroidobacteraceae bacterium (assembly GCA_035639195.1). Classification (GTDB taxonomy): domain Bacteria; phylum Pseudomonadota; class Gammaproteobacteria; order Steroidobacterales; family Steroidobacteraceae; genus 13-2-20CM-66-19. The sequence goes on along the minus strand of DASQYM010000019.1, from coordinate 6,908 downwards.
CGCAGCGGGACGCCGCGAGCAGCGCGCCGAGCAGTGACCCATCGTTGGTGCCGACGGTCGGATTCGAACCGACACGCCTTGCGGCGCTAGCCCCTCAAGCTAGTGTGTCTACCAATTCCACCACGTCGGCTTCGGACCGTGATCACTTTGGCGCAGGCGCCGGACTCGGCGCCGGCGTTGGCGCGGGCGTCGCCGGCGCAGGGGTGGCGGGAGCTGGCGCCGGCGCTGAGCTGAGTCCGTTGGGCGCGGATTTAGCGGGCGGCGCCGCGGCCTGATCGAGGATCGTCTTCTGCGCCTCTTCCTGCTTGCTGCTGGTGGTGCCGAGGTACGCGAGTGCCAGGCTGTTGAGCATGAAGATCGCGGCAAACACCGCGGTTGCGCGCGACAGCGCGGTGGTCGCGCCGCGTGCGCCGAATACCGTTCCGGAGGCGCCGGCACCGAAGCCCGCGCCCGCCTCCGCCCCCTTACCGCGCTGGAGGAGCACGAGGCCGACGATCCCCACCGAAGAGATCACCTGTATGACGCTCAAAATCGCATGCAGCATCTGAAAAGCTCACTCGTCCCGTCACCGCGCAGCGGCCAGGATCGTCAAAAATTCGTTCGCCTTGAGCGACGCGCCACCCACGAGTCCGCCATCAACGTCCGGCATGGCGAACAGGTCCGCGGCATTACCCGCCTTGACGCTGCCGCCGTAGAGGATGCGGGTCGCGCCCGCAATTCTAGCATCCCGCTCGCCGACCCGCGCCCGTATGAAGGCATGCACCTCCTGCGCCTGCTCGGGCGTCGCATTGCGCCCGGTACCGATCGCCCACACGGGCTCATATGCAATGACGCCCCGGGCGAGCGCGCCGGCACCACAGAGCTCGAGCACCGCATCGAGCTGGCGCGCGATCACTTCGTTGGTACGTCCGGCCTCGCGCTCGGCAAGTTGCTCGCCGAGGCACAGGATCGGCACGAGTCCCTTGGAGTGTGCAGCTGCGAATTTGCGCGCCACCAGCTGGTCGTTCTCGCGATACAGCAGCCGTCGCTCGGAGTGCCCGACGATCACGTACTCACAGCCGACATCCTTGAGCATGGCGGCCGAGACCTCGCCGGTGAAGGCACCGTGTGCGTCGGCGCACACATCCTGCGCGCCCAGACTGAAGATCGAGTCACGCAGCAAGCGCGCTGCCTCGTACAGGTAGACGAAAGGCGGACAGACGATGGAGGCCGCGGCGGGCTTCGCCGGAGCGCCGGCGAGCAGCTCCTCGATGAGTGCCGCGGTCTCGCTGCGCGAGCCATGCATCTTCCAGTTTCCGGCAACGATGGGACGGCGCATGGAGCGGACTGCCCTCAGCCTGTCGGTTCAAAATGGCGCGCGATGATAGCGATGCATGGCAGGTGACGCAACGGATCAGGCGGCGGTGCGTTTCACGATCTCGGCGAGCTCGGTCGCGGCGGCGCGGGTCTCCGCTTCTTCGCGGCCTTCGACCATCACCCGGATCACCGACTCGGTACCCGACGCGCGCAGCACCACGCGGCCTTCGCTACCGAGCTGCTGCTCGATGCGCGCGACCGCCTGCTGGATAACGGGGACGTCGGTGGGATCGAAGCGGCTCGCCACCTTTACGTTCAGGAGAATCTGCGGAAACTTGCGCATCGCGGAAGTGAGCTCCGCGAGTGAGCGGCCGGTCTGCTTGATCACCGCGAGCACCTGCAGTGCCACCACGAGGCCATCGCCGGTCGTCGTCTTGTCGAGGCACAGAATGTGACCCGAGGCCTCGCCACCGAGGATCCCCTGGCTCTCGCGCAGCATCGACAGCACGTAGCGATCGCCGACCGCAGCGCGGCGGAATTCGATGCCGGCCGAGTGCAGCGCCAGCTCAAGGCCCAGATTGCTCATCACCGTGCCGACCACCGGCCCGCGCAGCGTGCCGGAACGCTGTAGCGAACGCGCGATGACGTAAAGGAGCTGGTCCCCGTCGACGATCCTGCCCAGGTGATCCACCATGACCAGCCGGTCGCCATCCCCATCCAGCGCGAGTCCCACGTTGGCACGCACGCCAGGCACGGTGAGCTGCAGCAGGTCCGGAGCGGTCGAGCCGCAGCCGTCGTTGATGTTACGACCGTTGGGGGAGCAGCCGATCGGCACGATCTCGGCGCCGAGGTCCGCGAGGATGCGCGGCCCCACCTTGTAGGCCGCGCCGTTCGCGCAGTCCACCACGATCTTCAATCCCGACAGGTCGACTCCTGCGGGCAGCGTCGAGGCACAGAACTCCTGGTACAGCGTGCGCGAGCGGTCCACGCGTGTTGCGCGGCCGAGATCGCGCGAGGCGCACGTGAGCGGGGGCTGCGCGAGCTCCGCCTCGATGCGCTCCTCGAGCGCATCGGAGAGCTTGGCCCCGGAGGCATCGAAGAACTTGATGCCGTTGTCGTCATAGAGATTGTGCGAGGCGCTGATCACGACTCCGAAGTCGCAGTTGAAGCGTCGCGTCATGTAGGCGATGCCCGGAGTCGGCAGCGGCCCGATCAGCATGGCGTTCACCCCGGCGGCCACGAAGCCGGCCTCGAGCGCCGATTCGAACATATAGCCCGAAAGCCGTGTGTCCTTGCCGATCAGCACCGTGCCACCGTCCGGCGCGAGCACGCGCGCAGCGGCGCTCGCGAGCTTCAGCGCAAAATCGACCGTCATCGGGTGTTCGCCAACGCGTCCCCTGACGCCATCGGTGCCGAAATAACGACGCTCCATCAATCTCCACCTTCTGCGGCAACGGCCGCGGTCACCTGCAGGGCATCGACCGTCGCGGCCACATCATGCGCGCGGATGATGCGCGCGCCCTTGAGTGCGGCGATGACCGCAAGCGCCACGCTGCCGTAGAGGCGCTCGCCCGGCTCCCGCCCGGTCAGTTTGCCGACGGTCGACTTGCGCGACAACCCAACCAACACCGGCCGCCCGTCCGCAACCAGCTCGGGCAGGTGCCGCAACAGCATCAGATTGTGCTCCAGGTTCTTGCCGAAGCCGAATCCCGGGTCGACGCTGAGCCGCAGCGGATCGATTCCGGCGCTGCGGCACGCCGCGACGCGGGCGGCGAGGAAGGCACGCACCTCGGCCACCACGTCCTGGTAATGCGGTGCCGCCTGCATGGTGCGGGGCTCCCCCTGCATGTGCATGAGACATAGCCCGCAGCCGCTCGCGGCGGCTGCCTCGAGCGCTCCGGGCTCGCGCAGCGCCCGCACGTCATTGATGAACCCGACGCCCGCCGCCGCGGCGGCGCGGATGACCTCGGGCTTGCTGGTGTCGACGGAGATAATGGCCGTGGTCGCGCGGCGCAGCTGCTCGATGACCGGGAGGACGCGCCGCAACTCCTCCTGCAGTGCTACCGGCTGTGCACCGGGACGGGTGGACTCCCCGCCGACATCGATGAGCGCGGCGCCTTCCGCCGCCATGCGCAGCCCCTGCTCGATGGCCGCATCGTGGTGAGCAAAGCTGCCGCCGTCGGAGAAGGAGTCGGGCGTGACATTGAGCACACCCATGACGACCGGGCGGCTCAGATCGAGCGTCTTGTCGGCGCAGCGCAGCAGGACCGGCGGAGAGGACATCGCAGAAGGCTGTACCGCCGCGTGCACGCGCTCAGGACACGTTTTCGCAATAGTTGACCAAATGGTGAACTATCGTGAAAGACACCGTGCAGCCACTGCCACCAGGCAGCGCACCCCGCCCCGCCGAGGCTCAGTGCTGTCCGGCCGGTATCACCGGGGTGCCCGCGGGTGCGGGCGCGGTGGGCGGCCTGTTGGACAGGGAGTCATCCCACCCTGCGGGCGGCTTCGGCGTCCGCCCCGCCATGATGTCCTTCAGCTGCTCCTCATCGATGGTCTCGTACTTCATGAGCGCATCGGCCATCGCGTGCAGCTTCTCGAGCGAGGTAGTGAGGATCTGGCGCGCACGCTGATAGTTGCCCTCGATGACCCGGCGCACTTCCTCATCGATGGCATGCGCGGTGACATCGGAGACCTGCTTGTGCTGCGTCACGCTGCGCCCGAGGAACACTTCCCCGGTCTCCTCCGAGTAGGTGAGTGGCCCGAGCTTGTCCGACAGCCCCCACTTCGTGACCATGTTGCGTGCAAGCTCGGTGGCGCGCTCGATGTCATTCGATGCGCCGGTGGTCACCGATTCCGGGCCGAAGATCAGCTCTTCCGCGATGCGCCCACCGAAGAGCGTCGCGATGGCGCTCTCCAGACGGCGCTTGGAGAAACTGTAGCGGTCCTGCTCGGGCAGGAACTGCGTTACCCCGAGCGCCCGCCCGCGCGGAATGATCGTCACCTTGTAGACCGGGTCGTGCTCGGGAACCGTCATGCCGACGATCGCATGTCCTGCCTCGTGATAGGCGGTCATGCGCTTTTCCGCCTCGCTCATGACCATGGAGCGCCGCTCGGTGCCCATCATGATCTTGTCCTTGGCGCGCTCGAATTCCTCCATTCCGACGATGCGCTTGTTGGCGCGCGCGGCGAAAAGCGCCGCCTCGTTCACGAGGTTGGCGAGATCGGCGCCGGAGAAGCCGGGAGTGCCGCGCGCAATCAGCGCAGGCTTGACATCGTCCGCCAGCGGGACGCGCCGCATGTGCACACGCAAGATCTGCTCGCGGCCGCGCACATCGGGCAGCGGCACGACGACCTGGCGGTCGAAGCGCCCCGGTCGCAGCAGGGCCGGGTCGAGCACGTCCGGGCGGTTGGTCGCCGCGATGACGATGATGCCCTCGTTCCCCTCGAAGCCGTCCATTTCCACGAGCAGCTGGTTGAGGGTCTGCTCACGCTCATCGTGGCCACCGCCGAGCCCCGCACCGCGGTGCCGGCCAACGGCGTCGATCTCATCGATGAAGATGATGCACGGGGCGTGCTTCTTCGCCTGCTCGAACATGTCGCGCACGCGCGAGGCGCCGACGCCGACGAACATCTCGACGAAGTCCGAGCCGGAGATGGTGAAGAATGGAACCTTGGCTTCACCGGCGATGGCGCGCGCGAGCAGCGTCTTGCCGGTGCCGGGCGAGCCGACCATGAGCACGCCCTTGGGGATCTTGCCGCCGAGCTTCTGGAACTTGCCCGGATCCTTGAGGAAGTCGACGATCTCACCGACTTCCTGCTTTGCTTCGTCGACCCCCGCCACATCGGCGAAGGTGACGTTGACCTGGTCCTCGCCCAGTAGCCGCGCGCGGCTCTTGCCGAACGACATGGCGCCGCGTCCGCCGGAGGCCCCCTGCATCTGCCGCAGCATGTACAGGAACACCAGTATCAATAGCAGTGCCGGGGCCATCTGCAGGAACAGCTGCCCGATGAAATTCGGCTGCTTCGGCTCGCGCGAATCGAGCGTCACCCCCGATTTGAGCAGCGTGCCGATGAGCGCGGTGTAGTCGGTCTCGGGGTTATGGGTCTTGAAGGTGGACTTGTCCTTGCGGGTCCCGTAGACCATCTCCCCCTGCAGCACCACCGATTCGACGCGGCTGTTCTTTACGTCCTCGATGAAGGTGCTGTAGGGAATATCCTGAGGCTGGCCTACCGTCGGCATGTAGCGACTGAAGACCGCCAGCAACACGAGCACGATGACCACCCAGAGCAGGATGTTCTTTGTCAAATCGTTCAAAGGCTTCCGTCCTTTTTCGCCGCGCGCGGCTCCAGCTTCAAGTGAACCTACACCAAGCGAAACTGCATCGCTAGTAGATACATCTCGGGGCTGCGGGAGCGCGATGCTTCCGGCTTGAGCAGCTTCACCCGGCCGAAGCGCCCACGGACGCTCTGCAGCAATTCCACGAACCCGGAGCCCTGAAACACCTTGATCAGGGCGCGCCCGCCCGGCTTCAAGACGCGCTCGGCCGTCTCTACCGCCAGCTCCGCCAGATGCAGCGAGCGCGGCTGGTCGATGGCGTCGACGCCGCTCAGGTTGGGTGCCATGTCCGAAAGCAGCACATCGACCTGGTGTCCCGGGAGCAGGCCCAGGACCTTGTCGAAGACCTCGGGCTCACGGAAATCACCCTGCACGAACTCCACTCCCGGCAGCTCCGGCATCGGCAGGATGTCCGTCGCCACCACACGCCCGCGCGCACCTACGCGGCGCGCGGCGTACTGGCTCCATGCGCCGGGCGCCGCCCCCAGATCGAGGCACACGGCGCCAGGTTTCAGAAGCTTCGCTCGGCGGTCGATCTCCTCGAGCTTGAACACCGCGCGCGACCGCCAGCCCTCGCTCTGCGCCCTCTGTACGAAGGGATCCGCAAAGTGCTCCTTCAGCCAGCGTGCGCTGCTCCTGGAATGCCGCTTCATCGAAGAGGCCGCCTCATCAATGTGGATGTTCCCCGCCCGGCATAAGTTCCACCGCCTACAATGCCCCGATGAAGGAGGGCGCGCACCCACCGGCGAGCGCAGCGCCGGCGCTCTCGGAGCGTCAGAAGAAACATCTGCGCGCCCTCGCGCACGCGCTGAAGCCGCTCATACGTCTCGGCAACGCAGGAGTCACCGCGGCGGTGACCGCCGAGGCCGCGCGTGTGCTGCACGATCACGAGCTGATCAAGGTGCAGGGTCCGGGCGGCGATCGTGCGGCGCGCGATGAGCTCTTCGCCGCACTCGCGCGCGACACCGGCAGCGCGCTCGTGCAGCGCATCGGCAACGTCGCGGTGCTCTACCGCGCGCGCCAGCAGCAGCCGCGCATCCTCATCCCCGATCACTGAGGGTGTGCGCACTCGCCTCAGGCGAGCCGCACGGCGACGATTTCGTAGGAGCGCGTGCCCGCCGGGGCGGCCACATCGACGATATCTCCCTGGGCCTTTCCCACCAGCGCACGCGCTATGGGCGAGGTCACCGAGATGCGCCCCGCGCGGATATCCGCCTCGTCCTCGCCCACCACCTGGTATACCACGCGGGCGCCATCGGCCTGGTCCTCGAGC
>DASQYM010000018.1:0-43346 GCA_035639195.1 Steroidobacteraceae bacterium | reverse complement strand
AGCCTGAGGATGGCGGCAAATCCGCAGAGCGGGATATCAGGAGGATGAACAACGCGACGGCGCGGTGCGCGCGTTGACCTCAAGGGGATCCCACCGGCGGCTATTCCCTGTCGGCCGGTGGGCCCCCATCACCGCATAGCTGGTCGACAACAAGCAAGCGCGGCGACGGCACGATTCAATCGCCGACCAACATATCGCGTCAAGCTGTCGCTCATTGGTGACTGACGCTCCAAGAGGTGGACACGACAGGACCGAGGCGTTATCGGCCGGATCGCGACCTCGGTCGGCTTACTCGCAGTTTACCGATCGAGCCGCCCGTGGGCTCCTGCACATCATCCGCAGGACTGTTGCGAGCGTAGTTCTGCATGCGTAGCAAGGCATCGTCGAGATTGCATGTAGCCCGAATCAGTCCTGCTAGCGACAGGCGGTAAGGGAGATTCATCTCTGCCCCAGGGCCGGCCACAGACGACGTGCAGGACTGTGCGCCGATTCCGAGGACGACATAGCGGCCGTCCCCGTCAGTCGGCAACGCGCGCAATGCGAGGAACCCAACCAGGAGCAATGCCACGTGCAAACGCATGATGGCATGGTGCGCTCCTTGCCGGACTGCGCACCGCGCGCCCTGTCACAATAAGCGACGCTGCCGGCGTATGGCCGGCGTCACTTGGTGGCGCGTGGACGGCCCGCGGTTCGGCCCTCCTGTACCTCAATTCTCAGATGACGTACGCCGCTCTCGCTGAGTGAGTCGGGGTCAGTCCATTTCTCCCTCGCGGCAAGTCGCCGGAGTGTCTGCTCCAATGTCTCGACTCGGGGGACGCGCCGCGATGCTTGCGGTGATTTCGATTCGGGCGTCGCAGCGGGCGGGGCAGTGCCATCGGGGACCAGCTCGGCTCGCTCCTCCGTGAGACAGGGAATCGAGGAGCCGTGCATGCAAGCTTCGCGTGCACGCATCACCTCCTGCTCGGCCACCGGCACTACCGCTGCGGAGGCGAAGGTCGAGCGCACCTGCGCCGCGACTTGCTTCGCCGACACCGGATCTGCGAAGAACCCCAGCCGGAGAAAATAGCGCGCGCGCCCTTCGCGGCGGGTTTCAGTGCCGTAGAGCGTGTATTCCTTGAAAACCGGGAGCGGCGGTACGCGCCGCAGGTCGAGCGGCTGCGCTGACCAGTGGAGCTGCACGGCAAAGGAAACGGGCGCACCCTGTACGACAGCCTCCTTCAAGGCCTGCCGGGTACTCGTGTCCTCGGGGCGCAGCAACGCAATCTGCTCGCAATCTTTGCCATCGACCTCGGTCTGATCTGGGGAGCGGCGGGCTTCCAACACCCGGAGGACCTGTGTGTCACTCAGCGAGTCGTTCTGCACAGCCGCGGTAGAATCGCTCGGCGCGATCTCCAGCTGAAAAGCAGCAGGCTGCGAATCGGCGTCGGCGTCACTGGGTGCCGAGACCACGGTCGGTGCCGGGGTCGCGATCGCCTCGGGATATCGCGCACGTGCGATCTGCAGCCATTTCTGCGCATCGTCCAGAGTCTCGAAGTACCCCATGTGGAGGTACAGCTGCTCGCTGCCGTCGGGCTGGCGCGACCGGCTCGTAAAGAATGTGTAAGGCTTTAGACGCGGTGACTGAGGCGGCCGAATGGACACAGGCGCAGCCAGCCGGCACAACGTGAGCATGAAATGGCCGGTACCCACCTGTGTCTCTCGGGCCCGATCGGTATCGGACGGCGCAGCGGGCGTTGCCGATATTGATGTCATAAGCTCTCCCTGAACGAGCGTTCGAATCGCGGCTGGGAGAGAGCGCCTGGTCTGACGCGGAGCTTGCACGCTCACACTTGGGGAGTGAGTGGCAACCCCGCTGTCGTAGGCTCTTGAGCCCTTAGACCGGTAGCTTTGCGTCCCCGCCTTTCGAACGGGTTTGCCCTTGCGTAGTTCGAGAGTGTCGCCATTTGGAGTCGTCTGAGACCCCAGCAGAGGACTGCGTCTCGCGATTACGCTGACATAAGCATGGACCCGTTGGGCACCATATGTCTAGTGGGCAGCTGCCTCTCGTGGGCGCTGCTCGCGTGAGAGGTGCGCTGTTTGGTCAGAAAATGAAAGCGTACAGTCGTTGATCCGCAGCGACGTACAGGTGGCGCCCGATGACGATGGGTGTCTGGAACCTGCGCACCTCGCGCATCGCTTCCGCGGCCCCCCCGCCGGCAAACACTACCGCGCCAGTGTCTGCCCGGAAACCACGCAAGCGGTTGCTGTCCTCCGCGCCGACGATCCACACGATCGCATTCGCGTGACCGTCGGTCGTGGTGAGGATGGGCGAGCCGCGTCCATTCGCGGCGGCACACCACAGCACCGCAACTTGCGGTGGCGAGCCGGAGGCAATCTTCAGACCTACGAGATCCCCGTCGGTGCCGCGCGGGCAATCGACGCCCCTGCCCTGAAACGCAACCACCGCTTCATTTCCGGCCGAGAGGTAGGCGGGTGAGGTCCGTATGGCTACCGATGAGACTTTCCTGCTCGCAAGGGCGCCGCCGATTCCACCGAGATTGCGCCGGTCGAGCAGATAGGCGTTGCCGTCCTTGCCGAGCGCAAGCACGAGCTCCGATTGCGTCGCACCGGGCAAACTGATCGGCAGCGGATTCGTCCCGCCGAGATCGGCGTCGCTCGCATCGAGCTGTGCCCAATCGGAGGGCGCAAAGTAATCGCGCGGCTGACCGGAGAACCCGAGATCGGGACCAAGCCGAATGACGGCCTCGCCGTCGCTCCAGCGCGCGGCCCCCATCGTGTTGCCGGTTGCGATGTAGAGTGCGGTGCCGTCCGAGCTGATACCACCCGACGCCCATATCCCGCCGCCACGCGCACGCGTGGACCAGCTGCGCACGGCATGCGTTGCCTGCAGTGAGATGCCCACGACCCGTCCGTGGTAATCGCCACAATCGCCGAAGTGTCCGCCGTAGGCCACGTAGAGCGTGTTCGCGGCGAGAGTGAGCGCGCCGCGCTCGCTCTGGACCGAAGAACGGAACGTCTGTCCACTCGCCTTCAGTGCCCCTTCAACATCGACCGGCCAGCCGGAAAGCACCGATCCGTCTTCGAGTGACAGCGCGAAGATCAGATGTCTGGGCTCGTTGGAAGCTTTGTCGAGCACCATGGCATCGAGGTAGACAGCCTGCGTGCGTACATCGATCGCCGGCGTGCCGGTGATGCCGAGCGGATCGATGTTGCCGCAAGGCAAGGATGAGCGCGGCACGGCCGTTCCCACGGCGGTCTTCCACGCCAGTGCGCCGGTGCGCGAATCCAGCGCGTACACCAGATTCTGTTCGGTCGCGACCAACACCAGCCCGTGGTCAGTCCCCGGGGTTCGCCAATAGAGCGGTTGGGCATATACCGGCCCGGCGATATCAGCGTGAAAGTCTGGATCTGCGTGCAGGTGCGCAGCAGACTCCCAGGTGAGCCCTGGCACGATATACGACCCCGAACGCGCAGCGTTTCCATGATGCTCCAGGACTTGTTGCGTGCTGTCGGCGTGCGCTGCGTATGCCCGAGCTGCAAGGACGGAAAGTGCCAACAAAAGGACTGCCGTACCGCCTCGACATTGATGGTTGCGCCGCACCGAACGCTCCCGCGCCGCGAGCTCAGACCTCGGCCGCTGCGTAACGGCAACGCCCGAGCTACGGCTAGCTCTCTTCATCTGTGAGTTGACGCAAGGAATGCGTCCGACGAGCGGTGCTAGCGTCGGATCTGCGCTGCAGTGGGGAGTGCCTCGAGGGTCTCGAGGCAAGCGGCCCGCGGAACGGGATGGGGGGTTCCATGGCTATTCAGACGAGGCATCGAAACGAGCCGGCACACGGCAGATCGATGTCCCGTGGGTGCTGCTCCAAGGCCTGCTTAGGCCGTCGCAACGACATCCAACTCTCGCGTTTGTGTGTCCGGTCAGCATCGGCGCGCGGCGCCGGAAAACGCGTTGGCGCTTCGGCGAGTCGTCTCAAAGCGGCACGTTAGGCAATTGCGCGTCCGGCGAAAATAACATCGCCCAGACGGCGGACGTAGTCGCCCCGCCGTATGGGCGATGACTACTGCATTCAGCTCCTCGGCTGTGCAGATTTGGCGATCTCGTTCGCGCAGAAGTTTCTGATGTCCTTCTCCGGCACGTTCGGGTTGGCGGCCTGCACCTGTGTCATGCAGTCTTTCATCAGCGCCTGCGCATCGGCGTTGTTGGGACTGGCGCTCGAGTCTGAGGGTGGGGTCGTCGGGCTCTGGCTCTGCTCCTCCGGAGTAGCACGTGCTGGGGGTTCCGCGGTGGTCGGCGGGGGCGTTGTCTGCGCCATTGCGACGCCTGCAGCCGCGAGCGCAAGCAGAGCCAACGTTGGTCCTTTCATTGGACACCTCCTGTAGTGATGCACCCCGGCAGACTAGGCACCCCCGCGACATCGAAGCTATCTCCCGATTGCTGCTGTCAGCCGTCGGCGGCGGCCTACGAAAGAGATTTGCGCCACGCGCACGCGGTTTCCACCGCCTCCACCTCTTCCCGCTGTCTGTGTGTGCCGACAAGGATCACTGCAACGGTGCACAGCGCATCGTCACTCTCGGGCGCCTGAATCCGCGCACGCCGTACCAGCAGGCGTGCAGCTTGCCCTTCCAACCGGCCGGCAGGGGCGGTGCGCTCAACAGCGTCAGCCGGGAATCGCTCCGGGCCAGGGAAGCGACGGTTGCGGCGGTATCATCGTGCGAGTCATCATCGATCACGACGCAGCGCAGTCGCTGCGCAGGGTACTGTTGGCCGAGCAGCGAACGCAGACACGGACCGATATTGGCGCTTTCATTGCGGGCGGGAACGACCACAGTGAGCGAGGGAAGCACGCAACCGGGCGGCGCGGCGCGCGCCGCGATGCGCGCGAACACGGCGTTCTGGCGCAGCGCGCGCCGGATGAGCCACACGACGAGGGCTAGGAAGAGCAGCGACGCGATGAGCAGAGGGTCGACTGTGTGCATTGTTGGAGGGAATTATCGCACGCAGCACAGGCACTCAATGCCAACCGGGCAACCGAGCCTGTAGCGCTGCAGCCAGCCGCGATTGAAACAGGTCTGCGCGCTCGCTGAGAGTTGATGCAACTGTTAGTGCAAGGTCGTGAACTCGAGAGCTTGGCATGCTGAGCGCACGCGCGATCCTGTACACGGTCCTGGTGACGGTCAACGTTGCGGCCATCCTCGCCTGGATTGCGGTCGCGCGGCGGCGCGGACTACGCACCTCCGTCGGCTTGGCGGACACGATGATCGGTACGGTGACCAACTTTCTCGATACTCTCGGGATCGGGTCCTATGCGCAGATCACCGCGCTCTTCAAGCTGCGCGGTAAGCCGGCGGATGAGCTGATCCCCGGCACACTCAATGTCGGCAGTACGGTGCCCGCTTTCCTGGGCTCGCTGCTGTTCTTCGGTGCGATCGCGGTCGAGCCGGTGTTACTCGCGAGCATGGTGATCAGCTCCGGGGTGGGCGCCTGGATCGGTGCCGGAGTGGTGAGTCGCTGGCCGCGCCGGCGCATTCAGCTGTTCATGGGGGCCGCACTGATCGTCGCCGCCGGTTTCTTCGCCATGACCGCGATCGGCGTACTGCCGCCCAGCGGCACCGCCATGGGACTCAGCGGTTGGCGCTTTGTCGTCGCGGTGCTCGCCAACTGCGCGCTGGGGGCCCTCATGTGCATCGGCATCGGCAACTACGCGCCCAGCATGGTGCTGCTCGGTGTTCTCGGTATGCACCCGATCGCGGCCTATCCGATCATGATCGGAAGCGATGGAGTGTTGATTCCGATCGCCTCGCTCGGGTTCTTGCGCTCGGGACGCTTCGCCCACGATGTCGCGGTCGGTCTGATGCTCGGCGGCCTGCTTGGCACACTCATCGGCTTTCCTCTCATCAGGACGCTCGCCGAGCACCTGGCATTGATGCGCTGGCTGGTGATAGTGGTGATTCTCTATGCCGCGGTCTCGATGCTGCGCTCCGCTTTTGCGCCGCCCGGGCAGGCGCCGGCCGGCGAGGTGGCCATGCCGCGCTAAGCGGCAACTGCACCGCCTGGCGCCACAATTTGCCCGAATGCCGCCACCGGCCGCGCCGAAACGATCTGCACACTGCTCCCTGTCGCCAGAGGACAGGAGATAGTGTCATGTGTCCCGATGACCTGAAGATCTGGCTCGATCACTTCGAGTATCACGCCGGGCACCCGCGGCGTATTCCCGACGGCCTCGAGGATGTCCTCAGGCCCGAGGAGCGGCGACTCGTCGCAGGCTCCATCGCGACGTTTCAACTTGGTGAGCAGTCGGATGGAGCGACGTTGGTGTGCGCGGCGCAGCGCTTCGCGCAGCGCCATCAGCTCGGCGCGCTGCTCCGGATCGTGGAGCTCTTCATTCGTGAGGAACAGCGGCACGCCGCGCTGCTGCGTGCTTTCATGGAGGATCACGGCATTCCGCTCAAGCGCAGGGACTGGACGGATCAGGTGTTCCGGCGCCTGCGGCGCCTGGCCGGCCTCGAGCTCTACCTGTGCGTGCTCATCACCGCCGAGCTCATCGGCAACGTCTACTACCGCGCGCTCGCGGCAGCCACCGGCAGCCAACGCCTGAAAGTGCTGTGTCGCACACTCGTGGCGGATGAGCTCGCGCACATCGCCTTCGAGTCGCACCTGCTGCTTGCTCTGCGCGCCACCCGTCCCGGGTGGGCGCGGGCGCTCGCGCGCTCGATGCATCGAGCTTTCTTTGCGGTCACCGCGGGGGTCGTGTGGCTGACGCACCGCTCGCTGCTGCGGCACAGCGGCTACGATGCGCGGAGCTTTCTCCGTCTGTGCCTCGCGCAGTACGCGTTCTACCTCGAGCCCGTGGACAGCGCGATTGCATCGACGTCGGTCTCGTGAGGAAGCTTCCCCGGCCAGCTCCTGGCCGCGCCTCAGCCGCGCCGTTCGAGCACTGCGACGTTCACCTCGCTGCGCAGCTCGAAGCCGAGTGACTCGTACAGCGATATGGCCGCGCGGTTCGTTTTCCAGGCATGGAGGAAGGGACGCGCGCCGCGCGCGGCGATGGCCGCGGCCACGGCCGCCGAAAGCCTGCGCGCCAGTCCACGGCCGCGGAAATCGGGATGTGTGCAGACACCGCTCACCTCGGTGTAGCCCGGAAAGCGAAAGCGCTCACCGGCCATGGCCACCAGGTGTCCGCCGACGCGGATGCCGATAAACCTTCCCATGCTGTGCGTGCGTGCGAGGAATGGGCCGGGCTCGGTGAGCCTTGCCAAAGCCAGCATTTCCGGGGCATCGGCGTCCCCGAGCTCGATGATGTCCTCGTCAGTTGCCGGCGGCGGTATGCGGCGCGTCGCGATCATCTGCACGCCCTTGGCTTGCTTGAGGGCTGCAAGGCTGCCCGGCACGAGGATCTCGGGCACCTGCAGCGCGAACACGCGTTCGCCCTGTCCAACGAGTCCGGCGAGCGCCGCGAGCGCCGGCATCGTGTCGTCGCGTGCGGAGGCAAAGTCATTGACGTCCCGTAGGTAGCGGCGCGCCAACCCATCGCCAATCGATAACGCCAGGTGGTCGGTGTTCAGGCTCGCCCAGATGGGCCGGTCGAGCGACACGCGCGCGCTGTCAGGCGTGGTGTCAGGAACGGGCGCCATGTCATGAACCGGCACGTGCCGCCCGCACGCTGAGAGGGGTCGCCACCAACGCCGCCTCGAGAGCGCTCAACTGCGTGAGCAGCGGCCCAGCGGCATTAGCGCAGGCATCGGCCACCGCGGCCTCGATCTTTGGCCAGACGGACTTCCTGGCGCGCGCGATCAACTGCCGCCCGACGCGCGTCAGGGCGATCGGCCGAATGCGCCGGTCGCGAGCGCGGGGATTCGATTTCACCAAGCCCTCGGCCTCGAGCCTGGCCAACAGTCGCGTCACGCCCGGCTGCGCGACACCGACTGCCTCGGCCAGCTCACCGACGCTCAGCGGTCCCAGCCGGTCGAGTGCGGCGAGCAGCGGAAAGCAGCTGGAGGATAGTTCGATGCCCTCCTCCTCGAGCAGCACCTGCGCTTGGACCTGCAGGCGCTCGCCGATGCGTTTCAGGCGGCTGCCGAGGGCCAGGTACCCGAGCGCCCGCACCACGTCATCCACCATACGGTCTCCATTTATATACCAAGTTATATATCAATTTATGCATTTGAGTGCAACGCTGCCCTTCGAGTTCGCAGACGGCGCTCTGCCGTCCTCAGTCGAGTGTATCGAGTCGCAGCACCATGTCCTGAAGCGTCTGCGACACCGACACCGGGTAGGCCTCGCCGCCGGCGCCGAGCGTGCGCAGCGGTGGCGGCAGACACCGCATCTCCGCCCGGCAGTGCTCACGGATGGCGCTCAGCGGCGTCGACGGCGAGAAGCGCGCACCGTTGCGCATCACTTCGCTGAGCAACGGCTCACCCGGCGACTGCTCATCGTGCAGCGCGACACGATCACGCAGGTACTCGCCCGAGCCGGCACGCTCGCGAAATACCTGCTTGATTCCCGGCCACGTGGCTTTGCCGCTCGAGCGCTTGCGGCGCGGCTTGCCTGCGTATTGCTGAAGTTTGTAGACCATGTCGAGCGCCGGCACATCGGCGGGCACCGCCAGCGACGTTCCGACACCGAACGCATCCGCCGGGACCCCGTTGCTCACGAGCCTCTCGATCAGCTGCTCATCGAGATTGCCGCTGAGCACGATCCTCACCTCGCGACAATCGTGCGCATCCAGCGCCGCGCGCGCCATTTGGGCCTGCGCGGCCAGGTCGCCGCTATCGATGCGGATGGCGCCGACGCCGTGCCCCTGCCCCGCGTACGCGAACTCCCGCGCGAGCGCGATGACGCGCTGCAGGCCGCGCGAGCTGTCATAGGTGTCGATGAGGAGTGTGGTCGGCGCTCGGCTGCTCAGCAGAAAATTCCGCAACGCCTGCTCTTCTCCATCGTGCGCTTCGATGAAGGAGTGTGCGAGTGTGCCCGAGAGTGGCACGCCGAAGCGCCGTCCGGCCTCTACCGTTGCCGTCGCATCGAAGCCCGCGAGGTATGCCGCGCGTGCGGTGAGGAGTGCGGCGTCCGCCTCGTGCGCGCGCCGCATGCCGAAATCCACGACTTGTTTGCCACGCGCGGCGATCACGCAGCGCGCGGCTTTGCTGGCAATGGTGGTCTGAAAGTGCAGGATGTTGAGGAGGCGGCTCTCGAGCAGCTGCGCTTCGAGGATGGGCGCGGTGACGCGCACGATCGGCTCATCGGCAAAGAAGGGTGTTCCTTCGGGCATCGCGTGGATCGCACCACTGAAGCGCACGCTGCGCAAATGCTCGAGGAAATCCGTGCCGAACATGCCGAGGCCGGATAGGAATGCCTGGTCCTGCGCCGTGAACCTCAGCGTACCGATGTACTCGAGCGCCTGCTCGAGTCCCGCGGTGATGAGGAAACGACGTGCCTGCGGCATCCGGCGCACGAAGAGCTCGAACACCGCGATCTCGTTCATGCCGAGCTCGAAGTAGGCCTGCGCCATGGTCAACTGGTACAGATCCGTGAGCAGTGCGGGCGCAAGTGCATTCATGAATCGTCCTGCCAGCGAGGGTACGATGCGCACAGGTCAGCCAAGGGAGATTGCACCATGCCGCGCTTTCATCGCGCGCTTTGTTTTAGCCTCGCGGGGTCATTCGTATGTCTGCTCGGCTGCTCGACCTCTTCTCACGTCATGATCGGAAAAGCCCGTCCTGCGATCTCGCCCGAGAGCGTCAGAATCTACTTGCAGCCGCCGCCGCAGTACGAGGAGGTTGCCACCCTCGATGCCACGAGCCAGGGCTCCTTCGCGGTCACCAGCCAGCAGAACATGGACAAGGCCGTGTCTCGAATGAAGGAGGAAGCCGCAAAGCTCGGGGCGAACGGCGTGCTGCTGCAGGGTGTCCAGGACCAGCAGACCGGCTCGATCGGCACCGGGGTTGGTAGCTCGAGCTACGGGTCGGGCAGCTCGACCGGGGTGGGAATCGGAGGCTCGTTCGCCATCTCCAACAAGGCGGTGCACGGCATCGCAATCTACGTGCCTCAATGAGCTCGCCGTGCCCGCGGCGCACGGCTCACGCGTAAGCTACTGAAAGATAAGTGCTGGCATCACGAGGCCACCATATCTCGTGGCACAGCGTGCTGCAGCAGCACAACCTATAGTATCCTTGAGTTCCAAAGACCACGTCCGCGCGTCTTTGGGGAAATCCGATGTCACACGATGAATTGCTGGCGCTACTGACCCGCGCACGCACAGTACTCAGCCATTACCTGTTCGAGGGCGAGGACGAGCCGATCCGCGATGATGTCGCAGAGATCTGCATGGCCATCGATGACGCGCTGCCCGACGAGAGCCGGGTGCACGTCAAGCGGGTGACGCTCGATCGCTCGGCAGCCTGAAGTCAGCAACAGCGAAAGCGGCAGGAGTATCCGGTATGTGCGGGCGCTACATCCTGAGAATGCAGGATAGATATCTGCGGGAATGGAATCTTCACGGCCCCCCCGCCTGGGTTACGACCTCGTACAACATCGCTCCGACGCAGCAGGTACCGATCATGCGCATGGAGAATGGTGCGCCTGCGGCCACCATGGTGCGCTGGGGACTGATCCCCTCCTTCGCCCATGGCCAGCCGGGCAAGTTCAGCACGATCAACGCGCGCATCGAGACCCTCGATACGGCTCCGTCCTTCCGCAGAGCATGGAAGCGCGGCCAGCGTTGCCTCCAGCCGGCCTCCGGCTTCTATGAGTGGCACCTCGACGCGCACGGCCGCAAGACACCGTACCTGATCACGCTCGCCGATCAGGATTTGTTCGCATTCGCGGGCGTGTGGGATTGGAGCGTACGTGATGACGGTGCGGTCATCGACAGCTGCGCGCAGATCACGATGCCCGCCAACGAGCTGATGGCGGACATCCACAACGGCGGCAATCATCCGCGGCGCATGCCGGCCATTCTGCGCCGTGAAGACCAGGACGCCTGGCTCAAGGGGACGATGGCGCAGGCGCGCGCGGCGCTCGCCCCCTACCCGGCGCAGCTGATGGTGGCGCATCCGGTCAGTACCCGGGTGAACTCCGTGCGCAACAACGGGCCGGAGCTCATCGAGCCGATCGCGGCCTAGCGCGGTAGCGCGTCCGTTGCAACGCGAGCGGTAGCCACGCCGCAGGAGGCGGTCCGTGCAGGCCGCGCGTCGTTATACTACGCATCCAACAGCGGCCCGGCTCCAACACGGAACTGCACTCATGGCAGCAGCACGCTCCGATGATGTCAGGGAAAGCGGCTATCAGATTGGCGGCGCGGTGCGCCGCCATTGGGTGCTGTTCCTCGTGGAAGGGATCGTGCTCGTGATTCTCGGCACGCTCGCGCTGCTCGCCCCCGTCATTGCCTCGGTAGCCGCTACCGCCTTCTTCGGCTGGCTGCTATTACTGAGTGGTATCGTCGGTCTCGTTACGACCCTCCGTGCACGGCATGCACCCGGCTTCTGGTGGTCGATGCTCTCGGCGGTGATCGGTATCGTCGCCGGGGTGGTGCTGCTTGGCTGGCCGCTACTCGGCACGCTGTCGCTCACCGCCGTGTTGATCGCGTTTCTCTTCGCCGAAGGGGTGGTAAGCATCATGTACGCGCTCGAGCATCGCAATGCGCTCTCGGGGCGCTGGGGATGGATGCTCGCGAGCGGGATCGTCGACGTTGGGCTCGGTGTGCTGCTGTTCATCGGCCTGCCAGGCACCGCGCTGTGGGCACTGGGTCTTCTTCTCGGCATAAACCTCATCTTTGGCGGCTGGGCGCTCATCTTCATGGCGCTGCACGCACGTCCGACATCTGCAGCCGCTGCTGCGTAATTCGCTAGGGGCATATGAAAGTCGCCGTCGAAGCGATGGGCTGGATCGGTGCGGTCCTGATACTGAGCTCTTACGCTCTGATCTCCACCGACAAGCTGCGTGCGCAGTCCGTCACGTACCAACTCATGAATGTTTTCGGTGCTGCCGGTTTCGTGGTGAACAGCGGCTGGAATGGCGCGCTGCCCTCCGCCGCAATGAACGTGATCTGGATGGGCATTGGGCTGTATGCGCTACGCCAGCTGCGCCAGCGGCGCAGAGTGCAGCTCAAAGCTGGCTGTGCAAGTTGAGGGCTGCCGCCCCGCAGCCACCTGATCGCCCGGGGTGAGCAGAGGACAGTCTCAACATGTTGATACCCGACATATCAACATGTTTATATCCGGTGTGCCTGCTGCCTGCCCGTCGCCCGGGCTGGATTTTCGTGAGGACCGCTGCCCGCGCAACGCCGAGGGGTCGCTGAGCTGCGCATAGCCTGCTGTCACCGCGTTACCCGCCAGGACTGCAGCGCGTTTTTGGCAAAATGCGCCCTCGATCACGGCTCCAGGCCTTCACCCAGCGCCACTTGTCCTTCAATACCACGTACAGTGGCGGCTTGGGCGTAGCCGTGGCCTGCTCACGCGATCCTGCGCCATAACGCCAAGGGGTATTGATGAGTCGAAAGAAATCCGTTCCCTTCGCCGTCGGTGGGCTCGCGCTCCTGGCCCTGCTCGCCGCCGACGCCGCGGACTCGGTGGTGCCGATACAGAAGCCGGCGGCACGCTCGAGTGGCGGCGCCCAGTTGATGGCCTTTGGCGGACGCAGCGCCGCGCATCGCGAGACTGGCAGCAGCGCCAAGCTGGATGCTGCACTGGCCGATCTGTCCCGGCACCTGAATCGAGTGCGCAGTGAGCGCGCGCTCGAGGATCTGCACGCGCTGAGCCCGGCCGCCCGCTTCATGGCGAGCACCGGCAGCGCTGCCCCGCTCGTTGCGGTCGATGCAGTCACGCGAGGCGATCCGGCTCGTCTCAAGCAAGCTCTGCTCGCTCTTGGCCTGCAGCACCCGGCGGTCTACGCCAACGACGTCGGCGGCTGGCTGCCGGTAAATCAGATTGTCGCCGCCGGCGCGCTCGGGGAGCTGGTCTCGATCCGCGCCTCGATGCCGCGTGCGCGCGCCGTCAAGGCGAGCTCGCAGGGCGATTTCGCACAGTACAGCGATGTCGTGCGCGCGAACAATGCCGGACTCACAGGTGCCGGCGTGACGGTGGGCATTATTTCCGACAGCTTCGATTGCTATGGCGTCTATGACAAACCGGGCAGCGGCGTCCCGGCGAGCGGGGTGCGAGGTTACGCTCCGTTCGGCTTCGCGACGGACGATGCCGCGTTCGATGAGACCAATGACTACCTGCCGGCGAGCGTCAACGTGCTGGAGGAAGCACCGAACTGCCTGCAGTACGGGCAGCCGTGGGAGCTACCCTTCGCGGACGAAGGCCGGGCCATGATGCAGATCGTGCATGATGTTGCGCCCGGCGCGACGCTCGCCTTCCACACCGGGAGCAACAGTGAGGCGGATTTCGCCGCGGGTATTGGCGCACTGGCCACCGCTGGAGCCACTGTCATCGCGGATGATATCGGATACTTCGATGAGCCGTTCTTTCAGGACGGCATCGTCGCGCAGGCAATCGACGACGCTAACGCCAAGGGCGTAGCCTATTTTTCGGCTGCCGGCAACAACGCGGACCTCTCCTACGAGAACCACGCGCCGAGCTTCGCGACAGCCGGCTCCGGCGCGAACGCTGGGGAGATGCTGCTGACCTTCGGTATGAACGGTGGGACTCCGCAGACTTTTCTGCAGGTCGACGTTCCGGCAATGTTTCCCGGCGAGTTCATGGGGCTCATCGTGCAGTGGGACCAGCCGTATGTCACCGGCGCGCCCGGCAGTCCCGGCGCCAGCAGCCAGATCGATCTGTGCGTCACCGGTGCGCCGGCAAACACTGTGCTGTTCGACCTCGATGGCAATCAAGTGACCTGCTCCGGCCCCAACGCCTTCGGTGTCGATGCGGTTCAGGTTCTCATTCTCGGCAATCCGGCCAGCAACAACTCCAACACGGCCGCGCAGACGGTGAACATTGTCATCGGCCTAAAGAATGGCAGCCCCGCGCCCGGCCTCATCAAGCTGGTGGTGGCGGACGATGGCGCCGGCAGCACCATCGATCAGTTCGCCACACAAAGCCCTACACTCCAGGGCCATCCGGGCGCCGCGGGCGCTGCGGCGGTGGGTGCGTCATGGTTCTGGCAGACGCCGCGCTGCGGAGAAACTCCGGCTGCACTCGCCCCGTACTCCTCCTGGGGTGGTGATGCGATTCTGTTCGACGCCGCCGGCCACCAGCTCAGTCCGGCACCACCCCCCCGTCAGAAGCCTGACTTCGTCGGACCGGACGGAGTCAATACCTCCTTCTTCGGTTTCTCACTTGCTGCGGGAACCGACACGTCCGCGGTGGGGCAGTGTGCGAATGCCGCCACCTACAACAATTTCTTCGGCACGTCGGCGGCGACACCGCACGTGGCGGCCGTCGCGGCACTCATGCTGCAGGCGAACTCCGCTCTTACCCCGGCGCAGATTTTCAACGCCCTGCAGAAGACCGCGCTTCCCATGGGCAATGTCACCCCGGACTATTTGAGCGGATATGGCTTCATTCAGGCGGATGCGGCACTTGGCTCGCTGCCGCCCGGGCCGCCGACCATGACGCTTGCAGCCGCGACCGTGAAGGTGGGCGGCTCCACTTCGCTCACCTGGGCTGCCTACAACGTGACGAGCTGCAACGCCTCGGGCAGCTGGAGTGGCGCGCAGCAGCCGACGGGCTCGCTCAACATCACTCCATCAGCTGTCGGCACCCAGAGCTACGCGCTCACCTGCAGCAACCCGCACGGCTCGGCGCAGAAGACTGCGACGCTTACCGTGCAGGCGGCTCCTGCCGGTGGCGGCGGTGGCGGGGGCCTCGACGCTGCGACGCTCATCGCGCTCATCGCGCTCGGCTGCGCACGGGCACTGCAAGCGCGCATGCCCGGCGAGCCGATGCGCGGCTGAGGGCGCCGCTACGATGTTGGAATCGGCACCGGTGGGATGCCGCGAGCTCTCTGCTAGACTCCTCGCACCGGGGAGGCACCGTGAGAGCATTGACGGCCACATGGTTGTGCGCTCTCGCGCTCATGCGTGCCGCGAGCACCTACGCCGTGAACCCCGGGACCTACGGCAGCGCCGACACCCAGTACGCGAACTTCGCCTTTGCGAGTGAGGTCGGCTCGGGCGTCTACGAGATCTCCGGCAGCGTCATCACCGTCTACACCTTTGAGCCGTACTACACCCTGCGCAGCGCGCAGCCGCACGGCGGCCGCCCCGGCATCCGCCTCATTTTTCCCTTCACCGTCGGCTTCTTTAATTTTCAGACCAAGGACCTGGTGCACCTCGAGCTGCCGAACTCGATCGGCGCACTCAGCTTCGAGCCAGGCGTCGAGCTCGACTACTGGATCAACGATGTGTGGGACGTGTATCCCTACGTGAAGGCGGGCGGCACGCTCGCATCGAGCAGCGATGCGAACGCCGTCATCTGGGGCGCAGGGGTGCGCAGCGATTTTCGCTTCGAGGCGCTCGAGAGCGCCGGACTCTGGCGTGCACAGCTCGCCTATGCCGGCGCGCATTACCAGGGCGCTGTGCCCAATGAGTCCTTCACCAGATTACGCAACGGCGTCGAGCTGCGCCGCATTCTGAACCTCACCTGGCACTCGCGTGCCCTGCAGCTGGCGCCCTATGCCATCGCCGATGTGTACTTCGCGGCGCCCTCCGGACCTGCCTCGGGCATCAGCCCGCGCACCTTCCAGTACGAGGTCGGGCTGATGTTCGGCCTCGCTCCGCGCTGGGAGATTCATGGCGTACCGCTGCCGCGGCTGGGCATCGGCTGGCGCGAGGCCGGAGTGCTGTCAGGATGGCGACTGGTGCTCGGCGATCCTTTCTGAGCGGGGTCAACCCGGTGCGCACGCATGCGTTAGCATTGGGCGTTGGGATGCTCCTGTTGAGCTCTGTCGAGGTTGGAACGGCATGAAGCGTGTTGTATGCGCGGTGGTCGCGGGGTTGCTCCCGGCATTGATGCTCGAGGCCTGCGCGCCATACGTGCGGTCGGATGTGAACACGGCTCTCATCGGGCAGGTGCACTGTGGCAGCTTCGCCTGGGCTGGCGCGTTCCGCAGCAGCAGCCCGCTGCGCAGCACGATCGCCAACCCGGTGAATGAGAATCGCCTGCGCGCCGCCATCGCGTCCCACCTCGGCGGCCCGGTTCAGACCGGCCCGGGCAATGCGGATTGCCTGGTGGGCTACGGGATCGGCGGCTACTACGTGATGAGCGGTGGCTATCCCTACCCCTATGGTTGGGCCTGGAACTATCCGTACGGATGGGGCTATCCCTACGGCGGCTGGCCCGGTCCGTACGCCTACCCGGAAGGCGTCATCGCCGTCGATCTCTACGACGCGCGCACCGGGCAGCCGCTGTGGCACGCTTCGATCGAGCAGAGCCTCTTCGGCGTGAGCGGGGCGGAAGCCGAGAAGCGCATCGATTCCGCCGTCGCCGCCATCTTCACAAAATATCCCTACACCGGCTGAGGCAGCACTCAGCGAGACTCGTGCGGCGGCGAATCGCCGATACCCTGGCTGTTCGTCGCAGGCCGAACGCGGCAAGATCCGCGTGTGCGCGCTCCCTTCGGACTCAGCCTGATATTCCTCAATGTGCTGCTCGAGCAGCTCGGCGTGCCCGTACCCGCGACTCCCACCCTGGTAATCGCCGGCGCGCTCGCGGCGAACGGGCGCCTGCCGGCGCTAGGGGTATTTGCCCTGGCGGTAGCGGCGAGCCTCATCGGCGATAGCAGCTGGTACCTGGCGGGCCGGGCGTATGGCGTGCGCGTCATGAAACTCCTGTGCCGCATATCGCTCACACCCGACACGTGTGTCAGTCAGACCCAGGCGAGCTTTGAGCGTTGGGGTGCGCGCGCACTCGTGCTCGCGAAATTCATCCCCGGTCTATCCATGATCGCCCCGCCGCTGGCCGGTGCAACGCGCATGAGCTTCGTGCGCTTCGCCTCGTTCAGCGCTGCCGGCGCCGCTCTATGGGTCGGCGCGGCACTCATCGCGGGTCTGCTGTTGAAATCGCAGATCGCGCAGTTGCTGCCGCGGCTAGCCGGAATCGGCGGCACGGTAGTGGGGATCGTGCTCGTGCTGCTCGGTGCCTATATCGCCTTCAAGTGGTGGGAGCGACGCCGTTTCTACGCACTGCTCGACATGGCGCGCATCGGCGTCGATGAGCTCTACCAGCGTATGCAGGGCGATAGCCTGCCGCTGATCGTAGATGTGCGCTCAGCGACTTCGGTAGGACTCGAGCGCCGGCGAATTCCGGGTGCACTGCAGCTACCCGTGCAGGAGGTCGAAGGTCGGGCGCGCAGCCTGCCGCGCGATCGCGAGATCATCCTCTACTGCAACTGCCCGAACGAAGCGTCCGCCGCGCAGGCGGCGAAAGTGCTCATCAGCGCGGGCTTCAGGCAGGTGCGGCCGCTGCGCGGCGGCCTGGATGCCTGGATTGCGGCCGGCTACGCGGTCGAGGAGTTCCCGAGTTCCGCGGCAAGCGTTGCCGCTGATGTGATCACGGCAGCGCCGCTGGACTGAGCACGGCCGCGCCGGTCCTCGCCCAGGATCTCCGCCCACAGCCGCGCATAGATCAGCGCAGCCGCACCGCCCGGCGCGCTCGCCGGCAGCGGCGCGCGCCGCACGCTCATGCGCTCGATCTCGCTCCAGTAGGGCACCTCGGTAGCGAGCAGCTGCGGAAAGTCCCCGCGCGCTGCCGCGATCGTATCCCGGTGCAGCGAGCGGCGCCGGTCGACGAGCGAGAAGAACGGCAGAAGCCTGAGATCCGTCCAGCCCTCGCGCGCGATGAACTCGCACAGCTGCCCGAGCATGCGCAATGACAGCGGTGTCGGCACCAGCGGCACGATGATGAGGTCCGCCGCCCGCAGTACGTTCTCCGAAAGCAGCGAGATGCCCGCCGGACAGTCGAGGAACAACGTATCGTAGATCTCGCTCAGTGGCCGGACCATCTTCAGAAGCCGCCCGGTCGGGTGCCGGCGCGCCGCCAGATGCACGGCGAAGTTGCGGTAGGAAAAATCCGCCGGCAGCAGATCGAAGTGCGGATAGTTGGTCGCGAGAATGAGCTCCGCCAACTCCACCTTGCCGGCGAGTAGCCGCTTCGCCGAGGCGTGCTCCTGCGCATCGCCTTGCAGGGCGTAGGTCGCCGCCCCCTGCGGATCGAGATCCCACAGGAGCGTCGCCGCACCGCCGGCGGCGCACAGGTAGGCGAGATTCACCGCAGTGGTGGTCTTGCCGACTCCGCCCTTGATGTTCGTGACCGCGATGATGCGCACGGCGCGAGCATACGCGAGTCACTGCGCTTCGTGCAGGCGCGCGGCGAGCCTCAGGCGATCGAGCCCGGTTTGCGCAGCATCTTGCCGATTTCCGCAGCGTGCGCCTCTTCGGCGGCAATCTGCGCGCGCGCGTACTCCTCGAGCAGGATGTTGCGCCCGGCGACGATGTCGAGCAGCCTGCGGTACTCGGCTAGTCCTTCCTGCTCATGCGACAGCGCCTCGCGCAGGATCTCGTCGACGTTGTGTTTGTGAGTTTCCAGAAGCGGCCCGATCTTCAGCGATGGATGCTCGCCGAGCGTGGTGATGTGCTCGCCCGCCTCCACCGCGTGTGCCTGCGCCTCGACCGCCTGGCTGCGCAGCCATGCGACGATCGGAATGCGATTGTGGCCGAAGATCATGAAGCTGTAGTGCAGATAACGCACCAGGCCGGCGAGCTCGAGCTCGAGGATGTGCTTGAGAATTTCCACTACCCGCGTGGTTTCTGCCTTGCTGAGCTCGGAAGCGGTCATGACACTCTCTCCCCGCCGCGGTCGTGCCGATCATGTTAAGCCTTGCCTGGTGTATCGTACACGGCGCCGGCAGGCCTTGAGGAGCGACCGATGAGCGGGTTCTACGACATCGCGGTGACGAGCATCGATGGCACGGCGGATCTGCTCGGCGGCCTGCGCGGCAAGGTCACGCTCGCCGTCAATGTCGCGAGCCAATGCGGACTCACGCCGCAGTACCAGGGGCTCGAGGAGCTGCAGCGCGAGCTCGCTCCCGAGGGCTTCACCGTCGTCGGCTTTCCCTGCAATCAGTTCGCAGGCCAGGAGCCGG
The DNA here is from genome assembly GCA_035639195.1 of Steroidobacteraceae bacterium. Lineage (GTDB taxonomy): Bacteria > Pseudomonadota > Gammaproteobacteria > Steroidobacterales > Steroidobacteraceae > 13-2-20CM-66-19. The sequence goes on along the minus strand of DASQYM010000018.1, from coordinate 24,259 downwards.
GCAGCGAGGCACAGATCGCCGCCTTCTGCCGCAGCCGCTACGATGTGACCTTCCCGCTCAGCGCCAAACTCCAGGTCAACGGTCCGCAGCGCCACGCCGTTTACGAGTTCCTCACCTCCACCGTCGGCGGAATCCCCGGCGACATCAACTGGAACTTCGAGAAATTCCTGATCGGTCGGGACGGACAGGTGCTGCGGCGCTATCCGCCGGAGACCAAGCCGCGCGACAACGCGCTCATGCAGGACATCGCCGAGGCACTCTGACCCCGTCGCGGGGCAGCACCATGCCCGAGTTCGATTTCGCGGTACTGGGGGCGGGCGCGATCGGGTCGATCATCGGCGCTCACCTGGTGCGCGCCGGACACAGCGTCGCCATGCTGGCACGCGGCGCGCGCGCCGCGCACCTCGAGCGGCACGGCCTGACGATCCGCGGTCTCATCGAATTCACGACCCCGGTGCGCACGCTGCGTGAGCCGCAGGCGCTGCGCAGTGCAGGCGCGCTCATCATCGCCACCAAGACCCCGGGCACGGCCGCCGCTCTCGAGCCGCTGCGCGCGGCGCAGTTCGATGTGACGTTGTCGATTCAGAACGGGCCGCTGAAGAACGAGCTGCTCACCGCTGCCTTCGGGGCCGAGCGCGTGCTCGGGGCGCTGGCGGACACGAGCGGCGAGCTGCTGCCCGGCGGTCAGGTGCTGTTCACCCGCAACGTGGGCATCCTGGTGGGCGAGCTCAGCGGCGGCGAAAGCGCGCGTGCCCGGCGCCTGGCGCAAGCACTCGACCGTGCGGGCCTGCGCGCCATGGCGACCCCGGACATCCTGAGCCTGGAGTGGTCCAAGTTCTGCGGCTGGGTAGGACTCATGGCGCTCTCGGTCGTCACCCGGGCGCCCACCTGGAAGTATCTGTCAGACCCGGACTCTGCGCTGCTGATCACGCGGCTGGTGCGCGAGATGGGCACGCTCGCACGCGCGCTCGGCATCCGACTGTCCGATCGCGCCGTGCTGCCGGCCGCGCGCTTGTGCGCGGCCGCGGAGAGTGAAGCCGTGGCACTGGTCCTGCAGCTCGGGGAGGAGTATCGCCGCAGCGCCCCCGACCATCGCATGTCGGCGCTGCAGGATGTGGAGGCGAGCCGGCCGCTCGAGGTGCACGAAACGCTCGGCTACGCCTCGGCCAAGGCGCGTGAGCTCGGGCTCGATCTGCCGTTGCTCACCGCGTTCACGCGTCTGCTCGCGGCCATCGATCGCACGACGCGCAGCGCGCTCACGGCGCCCGACCGCTAACGCCTGCTGCTAACGGCCGTTGGCGACGCCGACGCCAGTGCCACCGCCCGCGCCGGCAAGACCCCGGTATTCGAGCAGTGGTCCGATCTCGGGTGCGCGCCCGTAGAACTCGCGGAACAGCAGCTGGGGATCCTCGGTGCGGCCGCGCGCGAGCACGTGTGCGCGCAGGTACTCGCCGTTGGCGCGCGTCAGCCCGCCGTGACTGTGGAACCACTGTCCGGTGTCGCGCGCCAGCACCTCGCTCCACAGGTAGGCGTAATAGCTCGCCGAATAGCCGCCCTCGAAAATATGCGCGAAGTAAGTCGAGTGATAGCGCGGGGGCACCGGCGGATAGTCGAGTCCGCTCGCCACGAGAGCCTGCCGCTCGAATGCCGCGACCTGCTGCGCGCTCGGAGCCTGCGCGACCGTGATCTGGTGCCAGGACTGATCGAGCAGGGCCGCCTCGAGGTACTCGAGGGTCGCGTAGCCCTGGTTGAAATTCTGAGCCGCCAGCACCTTGGCGAGCAGTTCCGGGGGCATCGGCGCACCGCTCTGGTAGTGCCGCGCGTAATGCGCCACCACCTGTGGCTCACGCGCCCACATCTCGTTGTACTGGGACGGGTACTCGACGAAGACGCGCGGCACCGCGGTCCCGGAAAGCAACGGGTAGTGCACGTCCGAGAGCATCCCGTGCAAGGCGTGGCCGAACTCATGGAACATGGTGGTCACCTCATCGAAGGTGAGCAACACCGGCTGCCCGGGCTGGGGCTGGGGGATGTTGAGGTGGTTGGCCACCACCGGTTTCTGCTGCAGCAATCGCGACTGGCTGACGTACGCCGTCATCCACGCTCCGCCCTGCTTGTTGTCGCGCGCGAAGTAGTCGGCGAGAAACAGCGCGAGCGGCTTGCCATCGGCATCGAACACCTCGAAGACTCGCACGTCCTTGTGGTAGACGGGCAGATCGTGCCGCTCGCGAAAATTGAGCCCGTAGAGCTGATGGGCTGCGTAGAAGACGCCGTCCTTCAGGACGTGGTCGAGCTCGAAGTACGGAGCGACGGCTGCCTGATCGAAGTCGTAGCGTGTCTTGCGCACCTTCTCTGAGTAGTAGAACCAGTCCCAGGGCTGCAGCGCAAAGGAAGGCCTGCCCGCCGCGGCCGCCTCGGTATCGATCAGCTTCTGCATATCGGTCGCTTCCGCGCGGGCGCGCGCGAGCGCCGCAGGCGCCACCTGACCGATCATCCCGCGCACCGCCTCCACCGTGCCGGCCGACTCGTCCGCGAGCTCATAGGCAGCGTGATCGGGATAACCGAGGAGCGCCGCACGCTCGGCACGCAGCCGCACGAGCTCGGCGATCACTGCAGTGTTGTCCGTCGCACCCCCGAGACCGCGTCCCGTCGAGGCCTTGTAGATGCGCTCGCGCAGTTCGCGATTGGTGAGGCGCGCGAGCAGCGGCTGGTTGGTGGTGTTCTGCAGCGCGATCACCCACTTGCCCGTGAGGCCGCGCCCCGCCGCGGCTGCGGCAGCGGCGCCGAGCTGCTCGGACGTCAGTCCATCGAGCTGCGCCGCATCATCGACTACCACGGCGCCCTCGGCGGTAGCCTTGAGGACGTTCTGCTTGAAGCGTGTGGTGAGGGTGGAGATCTGCTTGTTCAGATCCTTCAGACGCGCCTGCTGGTCTGCGCTGAGACGCGCGCCGGCACGCACGAATATCGTGTGGTAGCGGGTCAGCAGCTGCAGGGACTCGGGATCGAGATGCAGACTCGCGCGCTGGTTGTAGAGCGCATCGACACGGGCCCAGAGCGCTGGATCGAGGTGGATCGCATCGCGCTGCGCCGTCAGGCGCGGTGCCATGTCGGTGTCGATGCGCTGCATCTGCGGGTCGGTGTTGCAGGCATTGAGGTTCGAGAAGGTGGTTTCGACGCGCTCGAGCATCCTCCCGGAACGCTCGAGCGCCACCATCGTGTTCGCGAAGGTCGGCGGGGCGGAGTTGTGCGCGATGGCCTCGACCTGGCGCAGCTGCTCGGCCATGCCCGCATCGAACGCCGGGCGGTAGTCGCCATCGCGTATGCGGTCGAAGGGCGGGAGCTGGAAGGTGAGCGTACTCGGGGCAGCGAACGGGTTGTCGGCCATTGCAGGGGTCCTTGGGCGCCCGCCCGCGGGGGTATCCGCGGCGGCGAGCGCGGTCGTGGCGAACACGGCGGTTAACACGCCCAGGCAGATGATTCTCATGCGGATCCCTTCGAGTTGGCCAGTTGCCGGAAGCTGCGGGCGAGACGCAATGGTATCCTCCGCGCCCGCCTGGCGCGCGCATGGACCCGCCCGGTGCGGGAGGGGCGTGTTCCCCCGCAGATCGGAGCCCACATGAGCATCACTCAGGACCAGGTCGTCAGCATCCACTACATCCTACGGGATGATGCGGGCGAGGTAATCGATCGCTCTGTCGCGGACAAGCCGCTCGCCTACCTGCACGGCCGCGGGCAGCTGGTGCCGGGACTCGAGCGTGAGCTGACGGGGCGCAGCGCCGGCGATCGGCTGCAGGTCACGGTCGCCCCGGCCGAAGGTTACGGCGAGTATGACCCCGAGCTCGTGCAGCGCGTGCCGCGCCGCGCGCTCAAGGGCATCGGCGACGTGCGGGTCGGGATGCGCCTGCAGGCGCAGACGGCGCACGGTCCACGCGCGGTCACAGTCACACAGCTCACGGGCGACATGGTGACGCTCGATGGCAACCATCCTCTCGCCGGCAAGAACCTCCACTTCGAGATCGAAGTGGCAGCAGTGCGTGCGGCCACTGAGGAAGAGCTCGCGCACGGCCACGTGCACGGCCCGGGCGGTCATCATTGAGCACTCAGCGCACGCTCGTCTGTGTGTCTACCTGTGCCAAGCGCGTGAACACTGCGCGCATCGCATCGACGCGCTGGAGATACTCCCGAGGGTCGTGAGCGCCGCAGCGCTGACCCTCCGTGAAGCGGAAGCCGCGCTGCGCGTAGCTTGCGGCTGCGCCGGCGCCGCACAGGTGCACCACGGCCGCCAGGTGCTGGCTCTGCAGCGCGCTCGCGCTGTGGTACAGGTCGTGCGTCAGTATGGCGTTCACCTTCAGATCGAGATAGGCGGCGGTCAGCTCGATCGCATCGCGCGGTACCACGCGCAGGTAGAGGCTGTTGAACCAGCAGGATTGCCAGTCGTCCCACGCGCCTTCCTGCGCGAGCATATGGTGGCGAATGCAGTAGTGCCGCGCCTCGGCGAAGGTGCCGTCAGTGATCTGGTACATGCCGACCGCGCTCGAGGCCGGTCGATAGAGCTCGAAGGGCTTCATTCCCCACGACCAGTGCCAATAGGTGCGCACCAGCGGGTTTCCGGAGCCCTCGACCTGGGCGAGCGCCGCCAGCAGCTCCGGAGCGATGGCAGGCGTCGCGAAGCGGCGAAATGCGCCGCCGTACTCGCGCCAGGTTTCCTGCGGGGTCTTGATGAGCACGCCGCTCACCGGGAAGAAGAGCTCGGTCGGCTTGCGCGCGATCTGGTAGATCGCGTTGATCGCGAGCGCCGTGGCGGCAGTGAGCAGCACCCCGAACAGCACCCGAGTGGCGAGGGGCGCGCGCCGCGCTCGCCGCAGCCAGCGGCGCCGGGAGGCGCGTGTTGGCCAGCGCAGCCAGCGGCGCCGGCGCCGAGGGCCGCTCATGCACTCATGTCTCCACTGTGGTGCGCGCCTGCACTAACATGCCGCGTCTGAGTGGACGCAGCACAGGAGCCGAACGTGTCGACCGACGCCGTGGAAATCGAGACCGGGGCCAATCCGCAGGCCGCCGTCATCTGGCTGCACGGCCTCGGCGCCGATGGGCACGATTTCGAGCCGATCGTGCCCGAGCTTGTGCGCCCCGGCGACCCTGCACTGCGTTTCGTCTTTCCGCATGCGCCGGTGCGCCCGGTAACGCTGAACGGCGGATACGCCATGCGCGCCTGGTACGACATCATCGCGATCGATCGCCGCGCAGCGGAGGATGAGCGCGGCATCCGCTCCTCACAGACGCTTCTCGCCGAGCTCATCCGCCGCGAGAACGCACGCGGCATCCCGAGCTCCCGCATCGTGCTTGCCGGGTTTTCGCAAGGCGGCGCCATGGCGCTTTTCTGCGGAACCCGCTACCCGGAACGGCTCGCCGGGATCATCGGGCTCTCCTGTTACCAGTTGTTGGCCGCGCGGCTCGATGCCGAGCGCAGCCCCGTCAATCAAGCGACGCCCATTTTCCTCGCCCACGGCCTGCAGGACCCGGTGGTCATCCCGGTGCTGGGCGAGGCCGCTTGCCGCCAGCTGCAGGCAGCGGGTTACACGGTCGAGTGGCATGCGTACAGCATGCCGCACTCGGTGTGCCAGCAAGAAGTGATCGACATCGCAGCCTGGCTGCGGCGCGTGTTGCCCTGAGGGCCTGGCGCCCCTCCTGACACGCGCGCCACTCCTGACACGCGCTCGTCTAGGTCTCCCGGGCGATAGTTGACCATTTGGTTAACCATCGCCGCAGGCACCCTGCAGCGAGCGAGTCCTCCGCGCAGTGGTCAGTGCTCGTTACCCTGCCCGTGCTTGTCGTCGTGGTTGTTCTGCGCTTCGGTCTTGTGTGAGTGGTCGTCGCCCTGCGCATGCGCGGGCTGACCCTGGTTCTGGCCCTGCTGCTGGCCCTGCTGCTGGCCCTGCGGTTGCGGGGCAGCGTTGCGGTGCTGGTTCTGCGCTTGCGGTGCGGGGTGGCTAGAGTTCTGCGGCTGCGCCGGCCGGTTCGCGTTTTGCGGCTGCGGCGGCGCTTTGTGGTCGCCCTGTGCCTGCGGGGCCCCCGGGTGCTCGTACCCGCCCGGATATGCGTGCTCGGAGCGCGCCGACCCAGGATTCCCATGGGCGGGATCGCGACCGAACGCGATGGGCGTGGGGTGCGCAGAATCGTGTCCCAACGCCTCGCCCGGATGTGCGGGCGGTGGGCCCGCGTTTACCGGCTGTGCATGCACCGGCGGCGGATTCGGCAGCACCGGTGGCTGGCTGCCGGGGCGGTAAACGGGCAACGGCTTCAAGCTCACCGGCTCCGGCGCACGCGCCTGCACGAGTGCGGGCCGGGCCGCAGCGAGATGCGGTGCTGCCGGTACCATCGTATCGAAAGCGCGTCCGTTCTTGGTCGCACCTGCCGGTGCCACGATGGTCACGTTGGTGACATTGGTGACCCGCGTGACGTTGGTCACATTCGTCACGTTGTTGACATTGTTGTTCACGGTCGTCACGTTGTTCGTGATGCGCATGCCCGGAGCGATCACCGGCGGTGCGCTGGTGACGACGGCGGGGGCCGTGCCGACCGGCGCGGGAACGATGATGCCCGCTCGGGAGCCGGGCGGCGCCGGTACGAAGCAGCCATCAGGCCCAACCGGATGGGGACCCGGGATCACGCCGTAGGCGGGGCGCTCTGCGACGAGACGCAGGCTTCGTGGCGGCGGTACGAATGCCACGCCCGGCGCCGACCAGTGACCGTCGATGAAGATCACCGCATCGCCGCGATGCTCGTAGTAGGGGTGCACCCACACGTAGCTCGGCTGCGGCGGCCCCATCCAGTGACCGTGCGCCCAGACCCAGTTGCCCTGCCAGACCCAGTAGCCGCCGACCCAGACCGCGCCCATGAACGGGCTCGGCGAAGGGACCTCGACCAGCAGGGGGGGCGGGGCCCAGCCCACGACAATCGGCGCGGGCTGAACGACCGCTGGCTCGACATAAACGCTCACCGCCGGTGCGGGCGCATCCTCTGAGGCGTCGGCGACCGGTGCGTCGGCGGGCGGAGCCTCGGCCTGAGGTGGGGTCTCGGGAGCTGCGGGTGCAGGCGCCGTAGGTGGCACCTGGTAGACGACGCAGCCGCCGAGCACGGCAAGCAGAGCATAGAGGGCACAACGCATCAGGGAGCTCCCAAGAAGCGACAAATGATTACAAGCGTAGGGTGACAGCCGGAACGGGCGGATTCTGTCGACTGGTTGGCGGAAAGAGCCGGAAGGCCAGCCTGCCGGGAAGCGTTAGCTGTCCGCGGCAGGCTATCGCCTGCAAGCCTGCCTCTGCCTGCTAGCTCTGCTTGTTGTGCTCGGCACCATGTTCAGGCCGCGCAGCCTGCTGAGGGGCATGGCCAGGGGGCTGGGGTGCCGGCCGCGACTGATGCTGCGGCTGCGAGTGTGACTGATACTGCGGCGCCGGCCGCGGCGGGGGTTGCGGAGCGGGCCGGGCCTCGGATCGCGGCTGATACGTGCGGGCCGGATACCCGGAGCCGTTACCGCTCTGGTGCTCGGGTGTGCGCGCCGCGTATTGCGGCACGTGGCCCGGTGCCCGCTGCTCCACCGGAGCGCTCGCATGTGCCTTAGGCGGTGTGTGCTGCTCGGCAGCTGGCCGCTCAAATCGCGGCGAGCCTGACTCGGGTGTGGTCCGTTCCTCGCTCACATGCGCTGCGCCGCCTGTGTGCTCCGCGCCGCCTGTGTGCTCCGCGCCGCGCGCTGCGAGCAGCGCTGCGCCATGGTCGGCGCCGCGCGCTGGCATGACTCCATGACCGGAGAATTCGCCGGCTCGCGGCGTGGCCGCGATAGCGGGCCGTCCGTCGTTCACGGCGGCGCGCAGCGTGGAGTTGCCGTGTGCCAGCTGCTGCTGCTGGCGCTGCACTGGTGTAAGTCCGAGATGCCGCTCGTGCTCCGCGGAGAGCTGCGCAGGCGTGGGTCGGGCTGCGACGCCGCCTGCCCCACCGTTGAAGCTCACGTGCGTCACGTTGACGTTGTTGATCACCGTGCGGTTGTAAACGTTGGTGATGTGGGTGCTGTTGATGTTGGTTACGGCGCGGTTGTAGTAGAACTCGCGCCCGTGCCAGTAACCGCCCTCGTAGCCAACGCCGGTGTAGCCGAAGCCATAATTGATGCCGCCGTAGAAGCCGACGTGCGGCCCCCAGTAACCGGCGTGCCACAGGTATGCTCCATCCGCCCAACCCCAGTATCCCGGCGTCCACAGCAAGCCGACCGCCGGCGCCACCACCCACGTGCCCGGGACCCAGTAGTAGCCCTCATCCCAGGCCCAGTATCCGGGCATCCAGATATAGCCCGGCTCCGGACATGGCGGCTGCACGTACACGGGCAGGGCCGGAGGTGGAATCCCGACCGACACTCCAACAACCAACCCCGCCTGCGATATGACCGGCACAGCGGTCAGTGACAGGGCAGCGATGAGAGCGCGTATGAGGTTGCGCATGGGAGCCTCCTGTTGGTGGAGACGGTGAACGATCGACACTGAACTGCGGCTGAATCCTGAACTGCGGCTGAATCGGTAATCGCTGGTAGCGGTGGCGTGCGCCGCTTTCCCACACTTCTGGAACGTGCGCGCAGGAGGCGCGTTGACGAGGCGCGCTGAAGGCCTCAGAACCAGCTGTAATTGAAACTGATGCTGACACGCTCGCGCAGCGCGCGATGCGGCAGCACCTCGTGGCGCAACCAACTCTCGAACAGCACCAGTTGGCCTGCGCGCACGGGGACGGTGACCCAGGGGCGGTTGCGGCGCCGCGCGGCACGTACGCGCAGCGGCGCGGCCATGAAACGCTCGAGCCGCGGATCTTCTAACTTCAGGCCCGGCGCGCCCGCAGGCACCGCGACGTAGTAAACGCCGCTCAGCGTCGAAAGCGGGTGCAGGTGCAGGCCGTGCACCGCGCCGCGTCCCATGATGTTGACCCAGCAATCGGTCATCGCCAGCCTGCGCTTGCCGAGCGCGAATTGCAGCGTGTGCGCAAAGCGCGCGACGTGAAGGTCGATCTCCTGCGCCAGCGCCGCAAAGGACGGCGAGAGCCGCTGCATGCGGTGGGCCGAGCCGTAGGAGGTATAGCCGTTGCGGTAATGACGCGCCGACCAGCGCCGGCCCGCGCTATCGTCGAGACGCAGCTGCCGGCACTCCTGCAGCAGTCGCGCGTTGAGCAGCGCCGTGGCACGCGCGCCTCGGCTGCGCAGCGGCGCACGGTAGACCAGTGTCGGAAAAAGCAGCTCGGTAGTCATTGAATGGCGCGCCAGTATGGGGGGCGGTGCGCAACTGGTCTATGATCGTGCGGCAGCACCTCCGCGCAGACTCAACGGACAATTCCCATGGCAGTCACCACACTCAGCCACCCGACCCTTGCCGCACGCTCGGCTACGCCGGAGCTCGTGCCCCACTGGATCGGTGGACAGCCGCTCGAGGGCACGGGCGCGCGCCTTGCGGTGCTCAATCCGGCGACCGGCGCGACGCTGCGCGCGCTCGCCCTCGGTGGGGTGGAGGATGTGGATGCTGCGGTCGCGAGCGCGCGTAGCGCCTGGCGCCCCTGGGCGGACACTCCGCCGCTGCGGCGCGCGCGCGTGCTCGCTAACTTTCTCGCACTCCTCAATGAGCAGCGCGACGCCCTCGCCGCTCTCATAACCAGCGAGCATGGCAAGGTGTTCTCCGACGCGCAGGGTGAGGTGGCGCGCGGCATGGAGATCATCGAGTTCGCCTGCGGCATTCCGCAGCTCCTCAAGGGCGCTTTCACCGAGCAGGTATCGACCGGCATCGACAACTGGACGCTGCGCCAGCCGCTCGGTGTGGTCGCGGGCATCACGCCGTTCAACTTTCCGTGCATGGTGCCGTGCTGGATGTTTCCGCTCGCCATCGCCTGTGGCAACGCCTTCGTGCTCAAGCCGAGCGAGCGTGACCCGTCCGCTTCCATCTTCATGGCGCGGCTGCTGCAGCAGGCTGGCCTGCCGGCCGGCGTGTTCAACGTCGTGCAGGGCGATAAGACTGCCGTCGACGCATTGCTCGATCATCCCGACGTACGCGCCCTGAGCTTCGTCGGCTCGACACCGATCGCGCACTACATCGCGCAGCGCGCCGCCGCGGCCGGCAAGCGCGCTCAGGCCCTCGGCGGCGCCAAGAACCACATGGTGGTGATGCCGGATGCCGATCTCGAGCAGGCGGCGGATGCACTGATTGGCGCGGCGTACGGCTCGGCCGGGGAGCGCTGCATGGCGATCTCGGTCGCCGTGTTGGTCGGCAACACCGCGGACACGCTGATAGCAAAACTCGCCGAGCGGGCGCGGCGGCTGCGCATCGGCCATGGCATGCAAAGCGACGCCGAGATGGGCCCGATCATCAGTCAGGCGGCGCTCGAGCGCATCCACGGCTACATCGCGGACGGCGTCGCCAGTGGCGCCACGCTGGTCGTGGATGGCCGTCGCCACCCGCTGACCGGTGCGCCGTTCGGGGTCGCCGGTTGCGAGCAGGGCTTCTGGCTCGCCGCCACGCTGTTCGATCATGTCACCCCGCAGATGCGCATCTACCGCGAGGAGATCTTCGGGCCGGTGCTCGCGTGCGTACGCGTGCCGGACTTCGCTGCCGCAGTGGAGCTCGTGAACGGGCATGCTCTCGCCAACGGCGTCGCCTGCTACACGCGCGATGGCAACGTTGCGCGCGAATTCGGGCGCCGCGTAGAAGTCGGCATGGTGGGCATCAATGTGCCCATCCCGGTGCCCATGGCCTGGCACGGATTCGGCGGTTGGAAGAAGAGTTTGTACGGCGATATGCACGCCTACGGCGAGGAAGGCGTGCGCTTCTACACGCGGCAGAAATCGATCATGCAGCGTTGGCCGGAGAGCACGCCGAAGGGGGCCGAATTCAGCATGCCGACCACGAAGTAGCCTGCTTCCCGCGGACGGCCGAGGGTTGCGGGACGCTCAGCGGACCGTCACCTTCTGCGGAATGCCGGCGAGCGCCCGCGCGACGCCCGCGGCACTCACTGGTTTGATCAGGTGCTCGTCGAATCCGGCGGCTTGCGCGCGTGCACGATCCTGCGGCTGGCCATAGCCGGTGATTGCGATGAGCCGGGCCGCGCGCAGCTCGGGCAGCAGCCGCAACCGCCGCGCGACTTCATAGCCGTCCATCCCCGGCAGACCGATATCCAGCAGCACAACCTGCGCTCGAAACGCCACCGCGCACCGCAATGCCTCGGCGGCGGAGTAGGCGCACTCGATGGTGTGGCCCTCGAGAGCCAGCAGCGCGGCGAGCGAGTCGGCGGCGTCGCGGTTGTCGTCCACGATGAGAATGCGCGCCGGCATGGGCGTGGTTCCGGAAACCGGCACCTCTTCCACCGCCCTCACCTGCTCGATGAGCGGCAGGCGGATTTCGAAGGTCGCGCCCTGCGCGAGTCCACCGCTGCGCGCTCGCACGCTGCCCGCGTGCATCTCGATGAGGCGTTTGACCACCGCGAGACCCACACCGAGACCGCCCTGCGAGCGGTCCGGTGAGCGGTCGCCCTGGACGAACAGATCGAACATGCGCGGCAGTAGCTCGGGCGGAATGCCCACGCCGGTGTCGGAGATCTCGATCAGTGCGCTCGCGCCTGCGGCGCGCATCTGCACTGTGATCTGTCCGCCCGGATCGGTGTACTTCACCGCATTGCCGAGCACGTTCACCACGCATTGCATGAGGCGCGCCGGGTCCGCGTCGACATACAGCTCGCGCGGCTCGGCCGCATGCACCGTGACCAGCCGGTGAGTCTTCTCCCGCAGCATCGGCTGCACCGCCTCGATCGCCTGCATCACGATGTGCGATATCTCGACCGGCCGCCGTTGCAGCTCGATGCGTCCCTGAGTCACGCGCGAGACATCGAGCAGATCATCGACCAGGCGTGTGAGCTGGGTGATTTGACGCCGCGTCGCTGCGACCGCGCTCTGCACGCGTGGATCGGAAACATCGAGCAGCTTGGCGAGCAGCTCGTTGGCATTGCGTATCGGAGCCAGCGGGTTGCGCAGCTCGTGAGCGAGCATCGCCAGGAACTCATCCTTGCGACGGTCCGCTTCGCGCAACGCTCCACGCATGCGCGCGAGCGTCAGCGTGCCGCTGATTCGGGCCAACAGCTCGCGCGCGATGAAGGGCTTCACCAGGTAATCATCGGCCCCGGCCTCGAGGCCCTCGATGCGCGATTCTTCGCCGGCGCGCGCGGTGAGCAGGATGAAGGGAATATCGCGCAGCCTCTCGTCTGCGCGCACCGCCTGCAGCAGTCCGAAGCCATCGAGCCGCGGCATCATCGCGTCCGAGAGAATCAGATCCGGTCGCGCGCGGCGAACCGCAGCCAGCGCCTGCTCGCCATCGGCAGCGAGCTCGACCGTATAAAGCGGTGCAAGCAGCTCACGGACATACGCACGCATATCCGCGTTGTCGTCCGCCAGCAGCACGCGGCTACCGCCGGCGCTCTGCGCCAGCCCTCCAGCGATCGCGGCCGTATGCTCGCCCCCCAGGGGGTGCGCGCTGTTGATGTCAGGGGGCTCCGGTAGCCAGCGCAGCGCTTCCTGGACGTAGGCCTGCGCACCCGTCGCGGTCGAGCTCGCTGTGCGCGGCGCCTTGATGCGCTCTGGGGGAAGATGCGCGGTGCCGAATGGGATGCGCACGCGGAATACCGTGCCGTGCCCGAGCTCGCTCAGCGCCTCGATCGTGCCTCCATGCAGCAGGGTGAGCTCCTGAGCCAGTGCGAGGCCGATTCCCGATCCTTCCTGCGTGCGCCCTGCAGTGCCCTCGATGCGGTGAAAGCGCTCGAATAGCCTCGGCAGCTCGTGCTGCGGAATGCCGACACCGGTATCAGCGACTTCGAGTATCGCCCCCGTCACATCCGCGCGCACAGCGACGCCGATCTCTCCCGCGAGGGTGAACTTGAAGGCGTTCGAGAGCAGATTCAGTACGATCTTCTCCCACATCTCTCGATCGAGATACACGAGCTCCGGAAGCTCCGCGCAGCTGACCGCAAAGCGCAGTCCCGCCCGCTCGATGGTGGAGCGAAACGTGCTGGCGAGATCACGCGTGAGCGCTGCAATATCGGTGGGCTCATAGGAAGCCTGCACCCGCCCGGCTTCGATGCGGGAGAAGTCGAGCAGGCTGTTGACGAGCTTCAACAGCCGCAGCGAGTTACGGTGCGCGAGCTCGAGCTGCGTACGCACGGGATCGGGCGTTGCCGGATGTGCGACCGCTTCTGCGATCGGGCCCAGCATGAGTGTGAGCGGGGTGCGGAACTCGTGACTGACATTGGAGAAGAAGATCGTCTTGGCGCGGTCGATGGCCGCCAGCGCCTCGGCTCGCCGCCGCTCGGCTTCGTAAGCCTGCGCATCTGCGATCGCGGCGGCGAACTGCCCGGCCACCAGATCGAGAAACCCAAGATAGGAATCATCGAGCGCCCGGCGCGGAGACACCCCGGCCACGAGCATGGCGATCGGGACCGCTGAGCCTTGACCTTGTATGGGTAGAACCACCGCCTGGATCAGCGGCTGCTCCGGCCACAGCGGAGAAGGAATGGCCTCGCCAAACTCATACAGCGAGACGATGCGCGCTTCGTTGCGCGGGGCATCGGTGAGCCGCCAGGGATCATCGCTCAGGGTCGGTGCGGCCGGCCGCAGGCGCGCGGGAATGTCGCCGTGGTGGCGGGCCAGCCGTCCCTGCGGCGACGCCTCATCGAGCACGTACAGGCAGGAGAACGGCACATCGAGCAGATTTCTGGCGAGCACCGCGACCAGGCGGTCGCAGGCCTGCTGCACGGTCTCCATGCCCGAAGCTCGCGCGGCGAGATCGCGCAGCACACGCAGGTGCCGCTCACCGATTACCCGCTCGGTAACCTCGGTGACCACGCACAGCATGCCCGCGATGTGGCTTTCGTCGTCATACACCGGGCTGTAGGAGAAGGTGTGGTAGGTCTCCTCGGTGAAGCCGCTGCGCTCGAGAAACAGCAGCAATCCCTCGTCCCAGGTCGCCTGTCCGTGCTCGAGCACCTGGCTGATGCGCGGTCCGATATCGGGCCAGATCTCCTGCCAGACCCTATCGGCGCGCGCCCCGAGCACCCAGTCGCGCTTGATGCCGACGGTGGGCAAATAGGCGTCGTTGCAGAAGAAAGTGAGGTCCGGTCCCCACAGCATCCACATGGCGTAGCGCGAGTCCAACATGACTCGCACGATGGTCTTGAGCGACTGCGGCCACTGCTCCGGCGGACCGATCGGGGTCGCGCTCCAGTCGAGCACGCGCAGACGCGCCCCGACTTCACCGCCGCCGGCAAGGACAGCGGGAATGGACGCAGCCGTGAGTACCGGGCGCAGAGCCTGGCGCGTCGAGACCAAGAGGTCTCCCCTGCAAATCCGTTGAGGGACGGCGAGTGTACCCGGACGATGGCTTCTGCCCTGTCGGCGAAAGCCGCATTGCGCTGGTCAGGGCCGAGTTTGGATTGCTCCGTCCGAGTCCCGGTTGATGATCTTGATTTTCGGTTAGTATATGCTTACCGTAAGTCGTGACTTACGGAAGCTACGCCAAAGCGCTCCAGTGCCTCAGTGATCCGACGCGCCGCCAGGTGTTCGAGCGGCTGCGCGGGGGTCCGCGCTCGGTAGGCGCCCTGGCGCGTGGCTTGCCGGTCAGCCGTCCCGCGGTCTCACAACACCTCAAGGCGCTGAAGGGTGCTGGACTCGTGACGCATCGATCCGAAGGGACGCGCCGCGTTTACTACATTGATCCGCAGGGGCTCGGTGAGCTGCGGCGCTGGCTCGATGCGTTTTGGACCGACGCGCTCGAGTCTTTCCGGAACGAGGTGGCGGCGAGCACCGCCGCCGGGAGGAAACGACATGAATCGCACGATTGAGATCGCCCCCGTCCGCAAGTCCGTGGTCGTCGAGGCGAGCCCGTCGCAAGCGTTTTCAGTGTTCACCTCGGGTATCGATCGCTGGTGGCCGAAGAGCCATGGCATCGGTGCAACGCCCATCAGGCAGTCGTTCATCGAGCCCTTCGTCGGTGGCCGCTGGTACACGCAGCACGAGGACGGAAGCGATGTGGTCATCGGACACGTGCGCGTCTGGCAACCGGCCGAGCGGCTCGTCGTCTCCTGGGAAGTCAGCGCCGAATGGAAGCCTGACGCGCGGCCCGCGCTCAGCTCCGAGGTCGAGATTCGCTTCACGGCGGAAACAGCTGGACGCACCCGCGTCGATCTCGAGCATCGCAACTTCGAGCGCATGGGCGCCGCGGCCGGCGAGAAAATGCGCAAGGACGTGGATGGCGGCTGGCCCCGCCTGCTGGATCTTTATGCGCAGCACGCTGCGCGCGCGGAGAAGAAGTGATGAGCGAATACCTGGTTCACGTCGTTCCCGGCAGCCCGTTCTCGCGCGCCGTGCTGGCGACGCTCGAGGAGAAGAATGCCCCCTACCGGCTCGCGGGCGTCGTGCCGGGCACGCTGCGCTCGCCGCAGCACTTGAGTCGCCATCCCTTCGGGCGCGTGCCGGTGCTCGAGCATGGAGACTTTCGCCTGTACGAGACGCAGGCGATCCTGCGCTACCTCGACCGGCTGTTGCCGGATCCGCCGCTCACCCCGGCAGACCCGCGGCACGCCGCGCGCATGGATCAGGCGATGAACATCAACGACTGGTACCTGTTCCCGGGTGCCGGCGCCGTCATCGGCTTCCAGCGCATCGTCGGGCCGCGCCTCATGGGCCTCACCCCCGATGAGAGCGCGATCGCTGCCGCGCTCCCCAAGGCGCGTACGGTATTCGAGGAGCTCGCGCAGCTGCTCGGCGGACAGGCGTACCTCAGCGGCGAGCGCGTGACGCTCGCCGATCTGATGGTCGCACCGCAGCTGGATTTCCTGCAGCAGACGCCGGAGTGGGAAGCGCTCAGCTCGCAGCACGGGAACCTGCGGCAGTGGCTCGCGCGCATGCAATCGCGCCCGAGCCTGCTCGCCACCACCTGGGAGCGAGTTTCCGCGCGCGCCGCGGCCTCTGCAGCGGGCGCGCCGCGCGCCGCCGCGGGTTAGCTCAACGCGCGCCAGTGCCGGTGGGCGCGATTTCGCGGGGAGATTCGAACTGTTGCTCCTCGGTGCTGCCGCTGAGCGCGGTGATCGAGGAGCTGCCGCCACTCACCGCCTGAGTGACCGCGTCGAAGAAGCCGGCGCCGACTTCGCGCTGGTGCTTGGTGGCGCTGTAACCGGACGGCTCGGCGGCGAACTCCGCCTGCTGCAGCTTCACATAGGCGGTCATCTGCTGCGACTTGTAGCCGCGCGCGAGCTCGAACATCGAGTAATTGAGCGCATGGAAGCCGGCGAGCGTGATGAACTGGAAGCGATAACCCATCGCCGCGAGCTCACGCTGAAACTTCGCGATGGTTGCATCGTCGAGCTTTCTCTTCCAGTTGAAGGACGGCGAGCAGTTGTAGGCGAGGAGCTTTCCGGGGTACTGAGCGTGGATGCCCTCCGCGAACTCGCGCGCTTCCTCGAGATCGGGCTTGGCGGTCTCGCACCACAGCAGGTCCGCATAGGGCGCATAGGCGCGTGCGCGAGCGATCGCCTGGGCCATGCCGGCCTTCACGGTGAAGAAGCCCTCGCTGGTCCGCTCCCGCGCGCCGTCGATGAAGGGCCGGTCGCGCTCATCGATGTCCGAGGTGAGCAGTGTCGCTCCCTCCGCATCGGTGCGTGCGATCAGCACCGTCGGCACGTTCGAGACATCGGCCGCTAGCCGCGCCGCATTGAGCTTTGCGATCGCTTCCTGAGTCGGCACCAGCACCTTGCCGCCCATGTGGCCGCACTTCTTGGCCGAGGACAACTGGTCCTCGAAATGCACGCCTGCCGCTCCCGCATCGATCAGCTGCTTCATCAGCTCGAAGGCGTTCAGCACTCCGCCGAAGCCCGCTTCCGCATCGGCCACGACGGGCTTGAGCCAGTCGATGCTGTCATCGCCCTCGGCATGGCAGATCTCGTCCGCGCGGCGCAGCGTATTGTTGATCCGGCGCACCACGGCCGGCACCGAGTCGGCCGGATACAGCGACTGATCCGGGTACATCTCGCCGGCCAGATTGGCATCGGCGGCTACCTGCCAGCCCGAGAGGTAGATTGCATCGAGCCCGGCCTTCACCTGCTGCATGGCCTGGTTGCCGGTGAGGGCGCCGAGGGCATTCACGAATGGCATGTCATTGAGGTAGCGCCACAGCTTTTCCGCCGTCAGGCGTGCAATGGAGTGCTCGACGGGAATCGTGCCCCGCAGCCGCACGACATCGGCGGCCTGATAGCTGCGCGAGATGCCGCGCCAGCGCGGGCTCTCGCGCCAGTTGCGCGCCAGATCGTCGGCGGAAAGAGCTGTCTTGAGCGGGCTCATAGGAATCCTGTACGCGTTGCAAGAGCCAGAGAAGTTGCTGCGGTCAACTGAGCGGTCAACTGAGCAGCTCGTAAGCGGGGAGCGTCAGGAACTCATCGAAGCTCTCGCTCTTGGTCATCTGCTCGAATAGTCGCGCTGCGGTTGGAAACACCCCGCCGGTAAGGCGCTCGGCGCCGACTTCCTCGTGAATGCGGCTCAGCTCCTCGGTGAGCAGGCGATCGAAGCGTGCAACGCTCACGGGCTCGCCATCGCTCGTGCGCGCGCTGTGATGCAGCCACTGCCACAGTTGCGCGCGGCAGATCTCGGCGGTTGCCGCATCCTCCATGAGGTGATAGAGCGGCACGCAGCCGTTGCCGCGCAGCCATGACTCGAGATACTGCACCCCGACGCGGATGCAGCCGCGCACGCCCTCCTCCGTGATCGCTCCCTCCGGCACCGCGAGCAGATCGCGCGCACTCACCTTCACATCCTCGCGCCTTACCGCGAGCTGATTCGGTCCGCTCATGACCTCATCGAAGGCCTCGCGGGCGATGCCCGCGAGACCCGGATGCGCGATCCAGGTGCCATCGTGCCCGGCGCGCGCCTCGCGCAGCTTGTCGGCACGCACGCGCGCCATCGCCAGTGCATTCGCCTGCGCGTCATCGCGGATCGGGATCTGCGCGGCCATTCCGCCCATGGCATGCGCGCCGCGACGGTGGCAGGTGCGGATGAGCAGGTCCACGTACGACTTGAGGAAATGCCGCTCCATGGTCACGGCGGCGCGGTCGGGCAGCAGGAAGTCCGCGCGATTGCGGAACTTCTTTATGAAACTGAAGATGTAATCCCAGCGCCCACAGTTGAGTCCGGCCGAGTGCTCGCGCAGCTCGTACAGGATCTCGTCCATCTCGAAGGCCGCGAGAATGGTTTCGATGAGCACGGTCGCCTTGATGGTGCCGCGCGCAATGCCGAGCGCATCCTGCGCCGCTACGAATACCTCGTTCCACAGCCGCGCCTCGAGGTGACTCTCGAGCTTCGGCAGGTAGAAATAGGGGCCGGTGCCGCGCCGGGCGAGCGCTTCGTGGTTGTTGGCGATGAATAGCGCGAAATCGAACAGCGCGCCCGAGACCGTCTCGCCGTTGATGCGTACGTGCTTCTCCGGCAGATGCCAGCCACGCGGACGCACGATGAGGGTCGCGGTGCGCTCGGCGAGCCGGTAGACCCTGGAGGTCGCTGGGTCCGCGTAGCTGATGGTGCGACGTACCGCATCGAACAGATTCACCTGCCCGCGTACGACGTTGCTCCAGGTGGGCGAGCAGGAGTCCTCGAAGTCGGCCATGAACGCCTGCACCGGCGCGTTCAGTGCGTTGATGACCATCTTGCGGTCGACGGGACCGGTGATCTCGACGCGCCGGTCGCTGAGGTCCGCCGGCACCGGTGCCACACGCCACTCCGCTGCGCGCAGCTTTGCCGTCGCCGCCGGAAACTCCGGCAACGCGCCGTCATCGAATTCGGCCTGCCGGGCGGCACGCGCCTCGAGCAACTCCAGGCGGCGCCCGTTGAAACGGCGATGGAGGCTGCCGAGCAGCTGCAGCGCGAGCGGCGTCAGCACCTCGTCCGACCGCTCGACTTTACTTCCCAGGATCTCGACCCTGGGACCCGGCTGTTCGCGCAAATGCACCCGTCCGTGTGTCTCGGCATTCATCCCCCCTCAGCATACCCGGTATCTGCGCGCGAATTTGACTGTGAAAACTTCACACTGTTAATTTCACAACTTACTGGGTGCTAGTACAGCATGGACCTGGGCTGAACACATGGCAGAGCTGCTGCGCAAGGGTCATTTTCTCGGCGCCAAGCTGCGCTCGATACGCAGGCGTAACGGTTTCACCCTGGAGGAGCTGTCGGTGCGCTGCATTCAGCACGAGCCCGACATCGCTCCCTCGGTGTCGTACCTGAGCATGATCGAGAGCGGCAAGCGCATGCCCTCGCCGCAGTTGCTGGCGCTCCTCGCGCAGATATTTCAGCGGCCGACAGGCTGGTTTCTCGATGAGAACGCCGAGCTCGATCTGCCGACGCCGGCCAGCGGGGGGCCGGCTGCGCGCATTCCGCTCGAGCCCGCGTTTCTTTTCTCCAAGAGCCTGCTGCAAATGGCGATCCCGGAGCTCCTCGCGCAGACCGGAACGACGGGGCGGCAGTTCGCGCACCTGCTCATCCGCTCGCATCAGGAGGTGTCGCGCAACGATTTCCCCGACCTCGAGCGCGCCGCCGACCGCATCGGCGAGCGCCGTTTCCCGCTCTCGGTCGAGGATCTCACGCGGCTCGCCCGGCGGCACGGGCTCGAGATCCGCTGGTTCGATCGCAAGCCCGTACTCGCACGCGACAAGGACCGCGAGCTGCGCAGCATGGTGCGCTCCTTCTTCGAGCCACCGCGCATCGTGTACGCCAACCGTGCGCTGCAGTCGGATCCGGCACGCCTGAAGTTCGATCTTGCCGCGCACCTCGGCCACAAGGTGCTGCACGGCGGGGATGGACTGAAGTCCGCACACGCCACCGGCGGTGAGATGGGCGGCAGTCCCGAGGGCGGCTCGGGCGCCGCCGGCATGAACGCACAGGACGTGCTGCACGCGTGGCGCGACTTCGAGTGCAGCTTCTTCGCCGGTGCGCTGCTTGCACCGCGGGTGCCGTTCCGGCGCTTCCTGGCTCGCGAGCGTTACCGCATCGAGGCGGGCGCGCGCCTGGAGCTCACTCCCGCGGTGGTGATGCGCCGCATGACCAAGGTGTCGCCCTACCCTTACTGGCACTTCTTCGATGCCTACCCGCCCGGTTATCTGCGTGCGGTCTATCGCGGCAACGGCATTCCGCTGCCGTGGGGAAATCTCGCGCAGGTGAGCGATCCGTGCCCGAACTGGGCGGTGTTCCGCATGATCGACGGTGCGCACGGCGCGAGCGGCTCGCAGATCTCGGTGCTGCGCGACGGCGAGCGCTCGCTGCTCTACTGCTGCCACTCGATGCGCGTCCACGACATGGCGGGCAACCCGCACGTGCTCTCGGTAGGAGTCGACCTGGCGCCGGCGCTGCTCTCCAATGGCATCGAGAGCGATACGGTAATCGAGTCGATCTTTCGCGAATGCCTGCATCGTCGCGGTGAGGCGCGCATACCGAAAGCCGCCAGCCAGGCCTTGGGGACCATCGCCAACGTGCTGAACATCGCCTGGATCGACGATGCGCTCGCATCCCCGGCGCGCATCATCTGCCCGCGCAGCAACCGCTGCCCACGCCCGGAGCGCTGCGAGGGCGCGCGCCCCTCGCGGGCGCGTGAGATCGCGGACGTGCGCGAGGAGATCCTCGGACGCGAGACCTGATGGCATCATTCCCCAGCGCCGCACTGTTGATCGCGCTGGCCCTCGGGCCGGCCGGCACGCTGGCGAGCCCGGACGCCGTCATCGATCCGCAGGCCGAGCGCGCCGATGTCAGCGAGTGGCGTGCCCGGCGGGTCGAGGCACTCACGAGCGACAGCGGGTGGCTCACGCTCACGGGCCTGTTCTGGCTGCAGCAGGGAGATAACAGCTTCGGTCGTGCGCCCGACAACAGCCTGGTGCTCGCACACCCAGCGCTCGCCGAGCACTGCGGCACCTTCAATGTGAGCGGCCATAAGGTGCGCTTCACTGCCGCAGCCGGAAGCGGCGTCACCGCGGCGGGACAACCGGTGAGCTCGCTCGAGCTCAGCGCCGATAGCGCCCAAAATCCCACGGTGCTGGCAAGCGGAACGCTGCGCTTCTACCTCATCGAGCGGGCCGGGAAGCTTCCTGTACGTCGCACTGCCGAGCGCCGGCCACACGCGGCTCGACTTCAACAAGGCCTACAACCCGCCGTGCGCGCTCAATGACTTTGCCACCTGTCCGCTGCCGCCGCTGCAGAATCACCTGGCGCTGAGGGTCGAGGCGGGGGAGAAGACTTACGCCGGCGGACACGCCGCCGGGCACACCGCGGGCGCTAGCAATGGCGCTACTTCCCGCGCAGACGTTGCGACTGGACGAGGCGGGTACGCGCCATGACCCGCTGGCGTGCTGCGGCGGTCAGCTCGGTGCCGCTCGCAGCCGCCGGCGCAACGAACGGCAGCGCCGCCGCGGCGGCCACGGTGGGAGGAAAAGAGATGAAGGTGTTGGTGGCCTGGCCGGCTGGCAGCTGCGGCTGCGGCTGCGCGTAGAAGGGCAGGAACGTCCCGCCGCTGCCGGTGTTGACCAGCGCCTGGTAATCGCCGAGGAAAAGCCCCTCGGAGTCGGGCGCATGATAAAGATTGAAAGAGCCCGAGAGATGCTGCTCGGCGAAGGTTGTCCCGCCATCGGTCGAAATGACCATCCAGCAATCGGCATACAGCGCGGTCGTCGACGGAGTGGTGTTGTTGCGTAGATCGAAATAGGTGACCGCGAGCACGCCATCGGTTCGCACGCTCACGGTCGGCGTGAAGGCCTGCACGCTCGTGTCCGCATTCACCTGCACCGGCGCCGACCAGGTCTGGCCGCCATCGGTCGAGCGCACCAGCGCAATGCCATCGTGCTTGCCCATGGAGAAACTCGACTCCTGCCAGGCGACGTACACCGCGCCCGCCACGGCGCCCAGCGAGATGGTGCTCACCGAGACGATGTCCGATCCATCGCGCACCGGAGCGTTGTTAGCGGGGTTGGTGGTTCCGACCGCCTGCAGAGCCGAGATGGTGAGCGGCTTCGACCAGTTGGCGCCGTTGTCGAGCGATCGAATCACACGCACCGATGAGGAGGTCGTGTCGTTGGCGGCGGTGTCGATCTGCGTGAAGATGTTGAGCAGCACATCGTTCGGCAGCACCACGATCTGGTTCCCGATGGTCTGACTCGAGGTACCCGGATCGTAGATGTTACGCGCCTGCTGCCAGGTCGAGCCCCCGTCGGCGCTGACAGCGAAATAGGTCGGGCCGGCGACCTGCGAGGTCAAGCGGTCCCATACCGCGTACACGTAGCTGGCATTGATCGGGTCCGCAGTCATCGAGCCTTTGTCATTCGCGACCTGCGCACCATCCTGAATGAGCGCGTGCGGCAGTTGCCAGGTCACCCCGAAATCGGCCGAGCGCGCGACCAGCATCGCACTGGATGAGCCGGATGCGAACGTGGTGCCGGTGAACGACAGCGACAGCGCGTACGCATAGCCGTTCGGCGAGACGGTGAGCCAGGGATCGGTGGCGCGCGCATAGTCGCCGAAATTGCCGGCATTACCGCCGGTGCAGCGCGAGAACGGCGCGCTCGTGAGTGTCCAGCTGCTGCCGCCATCGAAGGAGGCAGCCAGCAGCAGTCCCTGCGAGCCGCCATTCGACCAGCGGTCCTGCTGCCAGGCGGCGATCAGGTTCATCGGGTTAAAAGGATTGAGGACCAGCGTCGGCTCGACCGCGGTGTTCGGATAGAGCGTGCCGTTCTCCACCGCGATGCCATCGCATCCCGCCGCGAAGGTCGAGGCTTGCGACACCTGCACCTGCTGCACCGAGGTGAAAGGCGGCACCGGTGGTACGGGTGTGACGTTCGACGAACTGCCGCTGCCGCCGCAGGCCGCCACCAGTGTCAGGAGCGCAACGACCCCTACGCCGCGCCGTGCATCCATTTGCTTTGGTCTCCGCTTCCCCGCACGAAGCGTAGCACGCCGGCAATCGATCGCCGGAACGGTCGCGTTATGTCATCTGAGGAGCGCGCATCTGAGTGTCCCCGTGCAGATGGTTCACCATTTGGTTAACTATCGACGGAGCAACCCCGCAGCGAGCGCGGACATGCGACTCAGTCGGGTATGAAGATCGTCGCCGGATGCTCGAGGCACTCTCGCAGCGCCTGGATCATCGACGCCGCGTCGTAACCATCGACGAAGCGGTGGTCGAAGGAGGAGGACAGATTCATGGTGAGACGCACCGCGATCGCGCCATCGATCACCAGCGGCCGCTCGATGGCGCGGTTCACGCCGACGATGGCCACCTCCGGCGCGTTGATGATGGGGGTGCTCGCGATGCCGCCGAGCTTGCCGAGGCTCGTGATGGTGATCGTCGAGCCGCTGAGCTCCTCGCGCTTCGCCTTGTTGGTGCGAGCCGCCTCGCTCACCCGGCGCATCGCCGCGGCGAGCTCCCACAGTGTGAGAGCCTGGGCATCGTGCACCACCGGCACCTTCAGCCCGTCCGGAGTCTGTGTGGCGATGCCGAGGTGGACGGCGGAGTAGCGCACGATGACGCCTCGCTCGGCGTCGTAGTGCGCGTTGCACTGCGGGAACTCGCGCAGTACCCGGATGAGGCCGAGCGCGAGGAACGGCAGGTAAGTAAGCGCCGCCGCACCATCGGGCAGCCGGGCATTCAGGTGACGGCGCAGTGACTCGAGCTCGGTGATGTCGAGCTCCTCGACGTAGGCAAAGTGAGGGATCGTCCGCTTCGCCTCGCTCATGCGCTGCGCGATCACGCGCCGCAGCCCGATCACCTTGATCTCCTCGGTGGCCGCCACGGCGGCTGCCGGCCGTGGGACCGGCACCGGCTTCGGCCCACTGCGCAGCGGGGTCGGCTGCGCACGCCGTGCCACGTGCGCTTCGAGATCCTTCGACACGATGCGGCCGTTCGGCCCGGAGCCGGCGACCTGGCGCAGATCGATACCCGCCTCGTGCGCACGGCGGCGAATGGCCGGCGAGGTGGCCACGCGCACGTTGGGTGCCGCCGCCGTGGCGGGTGCGGCGCCGCCGTTGGCGCCCGCGGGAACGGCGCGTCCCGAGGCGGGAGGAGTGGGGGAGGCAGTCGCGGCGCTGCGCTGGGCAACCGTCGCAGGGGCGGCCGGCGCTGGCGCGGGGTTTGCGACTTTGGCGGGCGCTGCCGCGCCCGTCCCCGTCACGTCGGTCTCGAGCACG